>REBU01000106.1 GCA_007692585.1 Paracoccaceae bacterium
GCCACGCTGCCACCATAAAGCCGGGTGCTTTCGCACCCCTCCGCCTGCCTGGGCCAGTCGCTGATGCGACACGGGCATGGCGAAACAAAGTGCAGCAATCGCCTGCGCCATCGGGATGCTCAGCGACAGGGTTCGGGGGGGGGGCGCTGGCGGCAGGCTTTCGGCAGCACGGCTTCCTTCCCGTCTCGACGCCGGCTTGATGCCGATCCCGCGCGGCCCATGCCATCGTCCATGATCGGCGGCTTTCACAGTCGACACTGTGACGTCAAGAGACAGCCGCCCGGAACCTCGGTCGGGACATGTCGCATCACCAGCTGACAAAGCTCTGCCCCAAGCGCAACAGGCAGGGTCTGGGCCAAGCTGTCTGGCTGGGGATCTATTCCGAAAGCGTCATGTCCGCAGGCAGGCGTGCCGCGAGGATCCGGCGCGCATTGCGCAGATCGTTGGCTTCGGCCCGTGTTCGTGCGGCTTCGGGATCGTGCCCATGCGCAATCCACCGCGCGATGCAGCGCTGCAGGATCGTTTCTTCGGCTGTATCCAGCCAGATCGAAAAATCCCAATGAGAGACGAGATCCGACCACGGTTTTTCATCAAACAGCAGATAATTTCCTTCAATGATGACCCTGTCGCAGTCGGGTGAGACAACACCAGCCGCGGCAATCGAGAGATCGTGCGCCCGGTCAAACAGGGGATACACCACTTCCCCTTCAGAACGCAGCCGCCGGACCAGAGTGAGGAAGCCTGTCGCGTCAAAAGTCTCTGGTGCGCCCTTGCGCGCCCGAAGCCCGCGCGCGTCGAGAAGCCGGTTATCGAGGTGGAAACCATCCATCGGAACCAGCTCGGCCCGCAGGCCATTGCTGACCAAGGCGTCGCGCAAGGCCGCGCCCAGAACAGACTTGCCACTTGCGGGCGCGCCCGCAACGGCAATCAGCTTGCGGCCCGTGCCGCGCAAATTGCACAGTTTTTCCAGCAGGTCTGGAGAAATCGCGTCAAAGGGTTTGGCTGTCGTCACGTCCAGTCTCCATGCGGGTCAGCGGGTAGGAAGGCCGGGCCGCATTACGCTTTGCTCCCGTCGCCACAAGGGCCAAATATCCCAGATCAAAGCCTGAAGCCGTCATCCGGCCTGCTGCCCGGTATAGTGCCCGATGACCGCATCTGTCCCATGTGCCGCGAGATCTGCATACCAGCGACAGAACGCTTCGGCAAATTTCGGCGCGCCCTTGACATCATGGTAGATCGGCACCTGCTCCAGCCAGGCTGCCGGGGTGACATGCGCGGCAGATGCTGCGGTTTGCAGCAGGGGCCAGAGCGGGTCATTGGCTTCGATCGGCGTGCCATTTTCGCGCAGGCCCAGACAAGACCGCGCCCAGAGCGCCGCCACGAGCGCCAGCCCTTGCACCGGCGTTCCTTTTGCCAGTCCGGCGCGGATGGACGGCACCAGGAACCCCGCATGACGGCTGGAGCCATCGAAGGCCACGCGCCGGGTTGTGTCATGGATTTCGGGATTGGCGAAGCGGGACTCGATCAGATCAATATAGGCCAAAGCCGAAATGTCAGGCACGGCCGGCACATGCGGCGCGATTTCTTCGCTGGCGATCTTGCGGAACATGGCGCGGATGCCTTCATGCGCCATACAGGCGGCGATCGTGTCCAGCGCCAGCAATTCGCCCGCACCGCAGATCACCTGATGGCCGCCATTCAGGATGCGGATCTTCATCGTCTCATAGCTGTGCACATCGGGGGTGAAGACCGCGCCCACCAGACCCCAATCAGGACGCCCGGCGCAGAAACCATCCTCGATCACCCACTGGCGGTATTTTTCATGCGTCACCGGCGCTGCGTCGGCAATTCCGAAGCCGCGCGCCAGCGCAATTTCGCGCGGGCCAGTGGAGGGCACGATGCAATCCACCATGCTGTTGGGAAAACTGACCTCGGCCTCGATCCAGTCGGCAAGAGCGGGGTCCGACAGCCGGGCCAGCCCGACAACCGTGCGGCGCAGGATATCGCCATTGCCTTGCAGATTGTCGCAGGACAGGCACGTGAACGGCCCCGCGCCCTGCGCATGCCGCAAGCGCAATGCCGCGAGTATTGCGCCGAAAGACGTGCGCGGGGTTGCCGGGTGCTCTGCATCATGGCGGATATCGTCGTGGCCGGTATCCAGCCCGCCGGTTTCCGGGTCCAGATAATAGCCGCCTTCGGTCACGGTCAGCGACACGATGCGGATATCTGCCTGCGCCATGCGCGCAATCAGCGCGGCGTTGTCGTGCTGCACCGGCAGGAAATCCACCATCGCGCCAGTCACCTCGGCCGTTTTTCCGGCCGGATCAAGTTCGATCAGCGTGGTCAGGCAGTCTTGCGCCAGCAGCCGGTCGCGCATTGCGCGATCGCCTTGGCGTACACCGGCACCGATGATGGCCCAATCCTGCGCCAGTCCCATCTGCATCAGCCGATGCGTATACCACGCCTGATGCGCGCGGTGGAAATTGCCAAGACCGATATGCACGATGCCGGGCCGCAGCGCCTTGCGGT
Organism: Paracoccaceae bacterium; assembly: GCA_007692585.1. Lineage (GTDB taxonomy): Bacteria > Pseudomonadota > Alphaproteobacteria > Rhodobacterales > Rhodobacteraceae > Roseinatronobacter. The sequence goes on from REBU01000106.1 coordinate 2,530, forward strand.
CATAGCGCGGCACAGGAACAGATGCCGGGATTTCCCCCAGCGCCCGCTGAGACAGCTCTATCAACTCATCCATTGGCCGCCATCCACATTATAGGTCTGCGCGACGATGTAATCGGCCTCGGGCGACGCGAGAAAGACCGCCATGCCGGTCAGGTCTTCGGCCATCCCCATCCGCCCGAAAGGCACACCGGCCCCTACTTCGCGCTTCTTCTGGCCGGGCGCCTTGCCTTCATATTTCGCAAAAAACGCATCCACGCCGTCCCAATGCTCGCCATCCACCACACCGGGCGCGATGGCGTTGACATTGATGCCATGCCGGATCAGGTCCAACCCGGCCGATTGCGTCAGGCTGATGATCGCGGCCTTGGAGGCGCAATACACCGCCACAAGCGCTTCGCCGCGTCGCCCGGCCTGACTGGCCATATTGATGATCTTGCCGCCGCCGCCGCGTTCGATCATGTGCCGCGCCACGGCCTGCATCGTGAACAATGCGCCCGCGACATTGATCTCGAAACACCGCGCGTAATCAGGGCGCGTGATCTCGGCAATCGGCGCGGCGGTGAAAATCGCGGCATTGTTGATCAGAATGTCGATCTGGCCAAAATGCGCCACACTGGCCGCCACGGCCGCGTCGATGCTGTCTTGGCGGGTCACGTCCATTTCCACAGCGAAAGCGGCATCGCCCAGCGCAGTCGCTTCACTGCGCGCGCGCGCGATGTCGATATCGCCCAGCACCACGCGGGCACCTTCGCGGATATAGGCCTTTGCAAAAGCGAGCCCGATGCCCCGCGCAGCCCCGGTGATCAGGGCCGTCTTTCCTTCCAGCCGTTTCATGCGATGCGCAATCCCTTGTCGTCAAAGCGGTGGATCATGTCGGCGCGCGGGGTCATATGGATGCGGTCGCCATGCTTGAAACCGACTTCGCCATCGGCGCGCACCGTGATGCTTTCGGCAAGCCCGGTCTGATGGACGTGGAAAAACGTATCCGACCCCAGATGTTCCGAGACACCGACCACCCCGGACCAGAGCCCGTTCTCGTCAGAAATACTGATATGTTCAGGGCGGATGCCGATGGTGGTGGCATCGTGCTTGGCAGCCTCTGCGCCCTCGATCAGGTTCATTTTGGGCGAGCCGATGAAGCCCGCCACGAACAGGTTGCGCGGGGCGCGATAGAGTTCGAGCGGACTGCCCACCTGTTCGATATGGCCCGCGCGCAGCACCACGATCTTGTCGGCCATGGTCATCGCCTCGACCTGATCATGGGTCACATAGATCATCGTGGTCTTCAGCCGGTTGTGCAGCTCGCTGATCTCCAGCCGCATGCCCACGCGCAAGGCCGCATCGAGGTTCGAGAGCGGTTCATCGAAGAGAAACGCCGCCGGTTCGCGCACGATGGCGCGGCCGATGGCAACACGCTGGCGCTGCCCCCCCGAGAGTTGGCCGGGCCTGCGGTCCAGATAATCCGTCAGGTTCAGCACGGCGGCAGCCTGTTCGACGCGGCGATCCTGCTCGGCGCGGTCCAGCCCCGCCATGCGCAGCGGAAAGGCGATATTCTTGCGCACGGTCATATGCGGATAAAGCGCATAGGACTGAAACACCATCGCAAGGCCGCGCTTGGCGGGCGGGGTATTGGCCGAGGGCGCCCCGTCGATGCGGATTTCGCCCGAACTCACATCCTCCAGCCCGGCGATCAGGCGCAGAAGCGTGGATTTGCCGCAGCCTGAGGGGCCGACGAAGACGGTGAATTCGCCATCCTCGATGGTCAGGTCCAGCGGTGGGATAACCGTGATGTCGCCGAAGCTCTTGGTCACCTGTTCGAGAACAATTTGTCCCATGTCTGTGTTCCTTATTTCACGGCGCCGAAGGTCAGACCGCGCACAAGTTGTTTCTGGCTGAACCAGCCCAGAATCAGGATCGGTGCAATTGCCATCGTCGAGGCGGCCGAGAGTTTCGCGTAGAACAGGCCCTCGGGGCTGGAATAGCTGGCGATGAAGGCCGTCAGCGGCGCGGCGCGTGCGGCGGTCAGGTTCAGGGTCCAGAAGGCCTCGTTCCAGGCCAGGATGATGTTGAGAAGCACCGTCGAAGCGATTCCCGGAATGGCCATCGGCGTCAGCACATAGAGGATTTCCTCTTTCAGGCCCGCCCCGTCCATCCGCGCGGCTTCCAGAATCTCGCCGGGGATTTCCTTGAAATAGGTGTAGAGCATCCAGACCATGATCGGCAGGTTGATCAGCATCAACACGATGGTCAGCCCGATCCTTGTGTCCAGCAGTCCAAGCTGAATGAAGATCAGATAGATCGGATAGAGCACACCCACGGCAGGCAGCATCTTGGTCGAGAGCATCCACAGCAGGATGTCCTTGGTGCGGTTCGAGGGCACGAAGGCCATCGACCACGCCGCAGGGATCGCGATGATCATGCCGAGGATCGTCGAGCCGCCCGCGATGATGATCGAGTTCCACAGGAAGCGGCTGTAATTCGAGCGCTCCTGCACCACGCGGTAATTTTCCAGCGTCCAGTCGAAGAAGAACCACACGGGCGGGTCCGCGATGGCCTGCGCTTCGGTCTTGAAGCTGGTCAGGATCGTCCAGAGGATCGGAAAGAACAGAAGCAGTCCGATGATCCAGGCGATCAGCGTGTTGAATGACTTGCGTTGCAGCGTGACAGAACGTGCCATGATCGCCCCCCTATCGGTCCAGGTTCTTGCCAACGATGCGCATCAGGAAGAGCGCAAAGATATTGGCGAGAATGACCGCATAAATCCCCCCGGCAGAGCCAAGCCCGACATTCTGGCTTTCCAGCACGCGCTGGAAGATCAGATAGGTCAATGTCCTTGTGCCAAACGAGCCTTGGGTTGTGACGAAGATTTCAGCGAAGATCGCGAGCAGGAAAATCGTCTGGATCAGGATGACGATGGTGATGGCGCGCGACAGATGCGGCAGGATGATATGCCAGAAACGCGACAGAACCGGGGCACCGTCCATTTCGGCGGCTTCCAGCTGTTCACTGTCAAGCGACTGGATCGCGGTCAGCAGGATCAGCGTGGCGAAAGGCAGCCATTGCCAGGACACGATCAGGATGATCGACAGCATCGACGCGTCAGACAGCCAGATGATCGGATCGGCCCCGAAAGCGCGCCACAGATGTGACAAAAGCCCGTTATTGGGGTCCATGAACATGTTCTTCCACACCAGCCCCGAAACGGTCGGCATGACGAAGAACGGTGCGATGACCAGAATGCGCACCATCCCTTGCCCCCACATCGGCTGATCGAGCAGGAGCGCAAGCAGGATACCCAAGGTCACGGTGATCAGCAGCACGCCGCCGACGATGATGACCGTCGCCTGCACCGAGGGCCAGAACGCGCTGGAGGTGACAAAACGGACGTAGTTTTCAAACCCGACCCAGCCCTGAAACCCGCCGCGCAGGGGCAGATAGCGCTGGAAGGAGAAAATCAGCGTCAAGGTGAGCGGCACCAGCATCCAGCCCAGAAGCAGGATGACCGCAGGCGCCAGCATCAGCCGCGCCGCAGAGCGCGAAGCCTTGGTGGACATGGCACTGGCCTTTCATAAGGGCAAGCGAGGCTTGCCTATGGTCTGTGACATGAGAGGGGCGTGAGGATAATCGCCCCTCTCCGAAAGCGGCAGGGGCTCAGTAGCCTGCAGCTTCCATTTCATCTGTCACCAGCGCCTGTGCACGCGCGAGGGCCTGTTCCGGGGTCTGCTGGCCTGCGACCATGGCGGAGAATTCCTGCCCGGCCTGTGTGCCGATGCCGGCCCATTCCGGGATCGCGACAAACTGGATGCCGACATAGGGCACCGGCTCAAGTGTCGGGTTGTTCGGGTCAGCGGCATTGATCGAACGCAGGGTCATGTCTGCAAACGGGATGCTGGCATAGTCCGGGTTTTCATACAGCGAGGTGCGCGTGCCCGGAGGGACGTTTGCCCAGCCTTCACGTTCGGCGACCAGCTCCAGATAGGCCTTGGACGTGGCCCAGTTGATGAACTCCATCGCGGCGTCTTCCTGCTGCGTGCCTGCCGGGATGGCCAGCGCCCAGGCCCAGAGCCAGTTGGCGCGTTTGTCCAGACCGTCCTTGTTGGGCGCCAGTGCGAAACCCACGCTGTCGGCGACCGTCGAGTCGTTGGGGTTGGTCACGAAGCTGGCTGCGACAGTCGCGTCGATCCACATGCCGCAACGGCCCTGCTGGAACAGCGTCAGGTTTTCGTTGAAGCCGTTATTGGCCGCGCCCGGAGGCCCGTAGCTCTGCAGCAGGTCATTGTAGAAGGTCAGCGCCTCGAGCCATTCGGGGCTGTCCAGCTGCGCGTTCCAGTCCATATCGAACCAGCGCGCCCCAAACGAATTGGCAACCGTCGTGATGAAGGCTGTGTTCTCACCCCAGCCCGCGCGCCCGCGCAGACAGATGCCGTTGATGTTATTCTCGCGGTCGGTCATCGCGGCGGCGGCGGCGGCAATGTCATCCCAGGTGGGCTCTTCGGGCATGTCCATCCCGGCCGCTTCCATCAGGTCGGTGCGATACATCACCATCGAGCTTTCGCCATAGAAGGGCGCGGCATACATCGTGCCATCGAAGGACAGGCCAGCACGCATTGCTGGCAGGATGTCGTCCTTGTCATAATCGTCCGGCAGGCCGTCCAATGCGACCAGCCAGCCGCGTTCGGCCCAGATCGGCGTTTCATACATGCCGATGGTCATGATGTCGAACTGACCACCGCTGGTTGCAATGTCCTGAGTGACACGCTGACGCAGGATGTTTTCTTCCAGGATCACCCATTCCAGCTCGATCCCGGTCGCATCCGTGAATTCGCTGCTCAGCGCCTGCATGCGGATCATGTCGCCATTATTGACGGTCGCGATTGTCAATGATTGGGCATATGCGCCCGAGGCTGCGATCAGCGCAAGCGCTGTCGATGCCACAAGTGACTTACCGAGTCTCATCTGATTCCTCCCTGAACGATATGAGTGGGGAAAGACTAGATGAAATGTTGCCACGCGGTCAATAAAAAGTTTGCGCGTGTAAACTTTATGCCGATTTCCGCAAGATCAGTTTGGTGGGATAGAGGAATTCTTCGCGTTCCTCAGGGATGACCCCGTCCTCGATCATGTGAAACAGGACCTCGACCGCCTTGTTGGACACACCATCATAATCATGGGCAACTGTTGTCAGCGGCGGGCAGGTAAACCGCGACACGGGGTGATCGTCATGGGACATCACGCGCATCGCATGCTCTGCCCCAAAGCCTACGGACAGGCCCTCTTCGAAGCAGGCCGTCAGAAGACCCACGGCCAGACGGTCATTGCTGCACAGGATGGTATTCGTGGCAAAGGCCTTTTCCCGAATGGCCTTGATCCCGCCTTCATACCCGATGCGCTCAAAATCCCAGCCTTCACCATCCACCTTGACGATATGCGGCTCTCTGCCCAGTCGTTTCATATTGGCAATAAACGCCAGCCTGCGTTTGTTGGCATTCGGATTGGCGGGATTGCGCATCTCGAACAGCACAGGGGGCGAGCCCGTGCGCAGCAGATATTCGACGCTTTGGGTTACGAAATCCGTGTTGTCCGACCCGACGAAGACCTTGCCAACACCTTCGATATTGCTGTCAAACAGGACTGTCGGCACATCCTCGCAAAAGCGCTCAACCGCCGCGCGGTCAGAGACGCGCCCCAGCGGGGCCAACAGGACGCCCGCGGGTTTCAGCACGCGCAGACTGTCAAGAATGGCATTTTCCAGCTTCTGTTCACCATGCGCCGAAAACAGGATTGGCCAAAACCCGGCATCGATGCAGCGCCGCTCGATCCTGCGCGCGATTTCGGCAAAGAACGGGTCCGCCAGATAGGGCACCACGACACCCACAATTTTCGTGAGCTTGCGGTTCTGGTTCATCGCGAAGATGTTGGGGCGGAAATCATAATGCTCCAACGCTGTCTCAATCCGTTTGCGAGTCGTCGAGCGCACGCTGTCAGGGTCTTGAAAATACTTGGAAACGGTGGGCCGCGATATCCCGCTGACCGCCGCGAATTCTTCCATGTTGCGTATCTTCCGCCCGCTCACTAACGATGTTCCTTCACAAACCGCCAAAGCTCAAACTTGACAACCGCAATGATAATGTTACCGCGCGCAAACTTTCAACATGTAAAATATGACCAGTGTCACCACGCTGAACCGCCCGCAGCGCAGCTTGAGCTGCCGACTGCGCCTGCCGCAGCGAAATCCTGCCTGTCACGGCCATCCGACCCTTGCGGCAGCAGCGCCTCTGTCAGGATGCGCATGGACGAAGATGGCGGCAAGACCCCCGGCGCATCGCCGGCACGGATACGGCCTGCGACCGGCAAGACCCACGGCCCCTGCCCTTCCAGATCGGCCGGCCTGCAGGCATAGCCATCCATCGCAGCATTGTCGAGCAGTCGAAAGGGAACAGGCGCGGCCACATCATGGGCCAAAACGCGGCCCGTTGCATCATGAAGCGCCAGAGCTTCGATCTGTGGCACCTGGGCCAGAGTCTATCTCCAACTGGTTCAGGCGGAGGGGCAACGTCAACAGGTCCGGCTCATGAGCCATATTCTTGGGGACATGTCATTAGCAATAGGATGGACTTTCCATCGAAGCCTTGGCTTACCTCAAAATTGCGGCTAAGTAAAAAACAAAGGAGCAGTGTCAGAGTGGTCGATTGAGGCAGTCTTGAAAACTGTTGAGCGTGATGAGCGCTCCGTGGGTTCGAATCCCACCTGCTCCGCCAAGCCTCTTTGATATTATTGATTGAAATAGATAAATTCGTGACTTGCCCCACATAAAACCCCACATAGAAAAAACGCTTAGCAGGGTCAGTAGCCGCCGAGCGCCTTGGCGGTTTCGCGCGCCTCTTGCATAAGCTG
>REBU01000042.1 GCA_007692585.1 Paracoccaceae bacterium
TCAAAAGTTGGGCAGACTCTACAGCAGATTGAGGGAACTTCCGGGGGGCAGGTCAGAGATTACAGAGTTTGCCGTTCAATTCAACACCGTCGAGGCCAAACAAGCAGTCTATGAAATTGAAGGGCAGTTTCGCGAAATTGCTGCTGTAACTGATTTTGACCATGAAAATAAGCTCCTCACGTTCTATCAATCAAATCGAAAAGACAGCGGGAAAACTGGGGAGAAAGGCGTGATTGAGGACATAAGTGCGAAGCCACTAGCCGTGGTTTATGCCTCAGACCTTGCCAGGGAACGCATCAAAGGCGAGATGCTTGATGGTGAGCGTAACATCTACAAGCTAGGCTTCTTCGTTGACGTAAACGTGGCAACTAGAGCGGGCCAGCCAGTAGCATATCGCATCAAAGCCGTTCGTGATGTGATTGAACTTCCCGACGACGATTAAAGCCGAACTTCGCTCGTACCAATCACGCAAAGTCCGCATTACGGCCTCTCACCACCGCGGCGATCACCCGCGGGGGTGACGACCGATCCGGAGGGCCGCTCAAGCCCCCATCCGCCGTCAAGAATGCCCTATCGTTATCAGCCCCCCCGAATTCCTCTTGTCACCCAGACATCCCCGGCCCTACAGAGACTGCCACCTCACCCTTCAAAGAAAGGCAAACCATTGAAGCTGATCGATTTTCCAAAAAGCCTCCCGGACGACTTCACCGAACAGAACTTCGTCGATCTGATCAATCAGGTGATCGACCTGAAGCAGATCACCAGCCTGTCAGAGCGGGAGCGTTCGATCCTGTATTCCGGGGCGCAATATCTTGCGGATTACATCCTTCTTGCCCAGGAAGCGATGGGTGAGGTCGAGGTCAATAATGGTCGTCCGGTGATCGGATATGATGGGCCCTTCATCCCCACAATCCTTCAACGCCCGGATGGGGTTGAGGCCGATTTCGCGGCGCTCGAGAATTTCGGGGTTGGTGAGGGTGAGAAGTATTTCGGCGAGGATGACGCATAAACGGGGTGACCCCGTCGGCTGTCTTGAACACAAATGCCGATCTGATCACCATCATGGGTCCTGACTGAAGCACCGCCCCCACCGGGGCGGTGTTGTCATTTCCGGGGGGTGACAGCCGGGGCGTGGCCGAGGATGGCCCGTCCGTCGGTGGGATTTCGGATCGATACGCAAAAACGCCGCCCCGGTAGGGCGGCGTTTTGCGTTTTCAGTGTTTTCAAGGGGTTACCCGACAGAGGCAAAAACAGACCCTGAAAGGCACAGGTTTTTCGGCCAAAAAGGCTAAAAATTGCCTGTCTTTACATGTGTCGCGACGCGCCTCGTCATCCACACTTCGACTGGCCACAGGCGCGGCAGGTCATGCAGCCTTCGATCATCACCATCTCATAGGCCCCGCAGGATGGACAGGCGCGCCCAGAGGGCTGCCCCGCAGCCTGATGCGGGTCGATCTTCAACCCCAGCCCCTCGCCCGCGATAAAGCCGATGCGGATCAGATGTTCCTCGATCACGCCGCCGATCGCGGCCAGAATCGACGGGATATACCGCCCCTGCACCCATGCCCCGCCGCGCGGATCGAACACCGCCTTCAGTTCCTCTACCACGAAAGACACATCCCCACCGCGCCGGAACACTGCAGAGATCATCCGCGTCAGCGCGACTGTCCAGGCGAAATGCTCCATGTTCTTGGAGTTGATGAAAATCTCGAAAGGCCGTCTATGGCCGTTGATCACCGTGTCGTTGATCGTGACATAGATCGCATGTTCCGAGCCGGGCCATTTCAGCTTGTAGGTATGCCCTTCCAGCGCTGCGGGCCGATCAAAGGGCGTCGAGAGATAGACCACATCCGCGCCTTTGTCGGCCTCGGGCGCTGCCTCGCTCTTTTCCGAAACAGACAGCACCGAGCCGGTCACAGCATTCGGCCGATAGGTCGTGCAGCCCTTGCAGCCCATGTCCCAGGCCGCCATATAGACATCCTTGAAGGCCTCGAAACTGATATCTTCCGGGCAGTTGATGGTCTTGGAGATGGAACTGTCCACCCATTTCTGTGCCGCCGCCTGCATGCGCACATGATCCATCGGCGCAAGGGTCTGGGCATTGACGAAATAGTCGGGCAGATCGGCATCGCCATGCACCTCGCGCCAGAGCCGCACTGCATAGTCCTCGACGGTCTCCTCGCTGCGCGATCCGTCCTTCTGCAACACCTTGCGAGTATACTCATAGGCAAAAACGGGCTCGATCCCGGAGCTGACATTACCCGCATAGAGGCTGATCGTGCCGGTGGGCGCGATCGAGGTGAGCAGCGCATTGCGGATCCCGTGGCTGCGGATCGCCGCGCGCACATCATCATCCATCGCAGCCATATTGGCCGAGGCGAGAAATCCTTCGGCGTCAAACAGCGGAAACGCGCCCTTCTCGCGCGCCAGATCGACCGAGGCCAAATAGGCCGCGCGCGCGACCTTGTGCATCCACGCATCCAGCTGCGACACCGCCGCATCAGAGCCATAGCGCAGCCCCACCATCAGCAGCGCGTCCGCAAGCCCCGTGATCCCCAGCCCGATCCGGCGCTTGGCCGCCGCTTCCTGCGCCTGCGCATCAAGCGGGAAACGACTGGCATCGACGACATTATCCATCATCCGCACCGCAACGCGCACCAAATCGTCGAGCGCCGCTTCATCCAGCCGTGCCGCTTCTGAGAACGGCTCCGCCACCAGACGCGCCAGATTGATCGAGCCCAGAAGGCAGGCCCCGTAGGGCGGCAGGGGCTGCTCGCCGCAAGGGTTGGTCGCGGCAATCGTTTCGCAGTAATTCAGGTTATTGGCTGCATTGATCCGGTCGATGAAGATCACCCCCGGTTCGGCATAATCATAGGTCGCGCGCATGATCCGGTTCCACAGCTCGCGCGCCTGTACCGTGTGATAGACCCGGCCCTCAAAGACCAGATCCCATGGCCCATCCGCTTTCACGGCTTCCATGAAATCATCGGTGATCAGCACCGACAGGTTGAACATCCGCAACCGCGCAGCATCCTGTTTGGCGGCAATGAAGGATTCGATATCGGGGTGATCACAGCGCATCGTCGCCATCATTGCCCCGCGCCGCGAGCCTGCCGACATGATCGTGCGGCACATCGCGTCCCACACATCCATGAAGGACAAAGGCCCCGATGCATCCGCCGCAACCCCCTGCACCGGCGCGCCCTGGGGACGGATCGTGCTGAAATCATAGCCGATCCCACCCCCTTGCTGCATGGTCAGCGCGGCCTCTTTCAGCATCTCGAAAATGCCGCCCATGCTGTCGGGGATCGTGCCCATGACGAAACAGTTGAACAATGTCACTGCCCGCCCAGTCCCCGCGCCTGCCGTAATCCGCCCGGCGGGCAGGAACTTGAAATCCTCCAGCGCGCTGTAGAAACGGTCTTCCCATAGCGCCGGGGTCTCCTCCACCTCGGCCAAGGCGCGGGCAATCCGACGCCAAGTATCTTCGACGCTTAGATCAATCGCTGTGCCATCTGCCGCCTTCAGCCGGTATTTCATGTCCCAGATCTGTTCGGCAATCGGCGCAGCAAAACGGCTCATCGCGCATATCCTTTGTGGTTCGGCGGGAAAGAGCTCCCAACATACGTCCCCTGCCGCGCTCGGTCAACGCATAGACTATGGCCTTGGCGCGGACGCGCGGTTCGCTATAGATCACACGGATCGAGGCGCAAAAGGCGATGCAAGGCAGCATGAGCAGCATTTCAGACGGCTGGGCGCGCTATGTGGGCGCGTTGGGGGTCACCCAGATCATCGGCTACGGGACGATCTACTATGCGTTTCCGATTCTGGTCGGGCCTGCGGCAGCCGAATTCGACGTCAGCGAGACCTATCTCTATGCGATGTTTTCCATCGGTCTGTTCCTGGGTGGTATCGTCGCAAGCATGGCCGGTCCCTGGCTCGACCGGTTTGGTGCGCCGCGTGTCATGGCGACAGGCAGCGGCTGCGCAGCACTCCTGCTCGCGGCATTGGGTTTGGCCCCCAATGTGCATGTCTTCTCGGTGCTCGTCATCGTGCTGGAGGCGCTCAGCTTTTTGGTCCTCTATGACGCCGCCTTCGCGGCACTTGCGCTCGGCGTTCCCATAGGCACCCGCCGCGCGATCACCCGGTTGACCCTGATCGCGGGCTTCGCCTCGACCTTGTTCTGGCCGCTGACGGGCTTTCTGACCGAGAGCATCGGCTGGCGTGCAACCTATCTTGTCTTCGCAGCGCTGCACCTCGCGCTGGCGCTGCCCCTGCATCTGTGGCTGGCCAGACTGACACGACGCAGCGTCCCCGCCCTCAGTGCCCCCCCGAAGCCCCCTGTGCTGGCCGACTGGCCCCTTGTGACCGGCACCCGCGTGAGACCGGCCTTCTGGCTACTCGGCATAAGCTTCTCGCTGACCGGGATCGTGATCGCGGCCCTTGGAGTCCACTTTGTGCCGACGCTGCTCGCCCTCGGACTGGGCCAGCAGGCCTTTCTCATCGGCATGCTGATGGGCCCGGCACAAGTTTTGGTTCGACTGGTCGACGCGACGCTCTGGCGCAACTTCCACCCGCTCAGCGTCGCGCTGATCTCCGGGATGGCCATCGCCTGTGCCGTGGCCGCGCTGCAACTGGCAGGCTTGGGGCTGGCCCTCGCCGTCGCCTTCGCACTGATCTTCGGCGCGGGCCAGGGGCTGGCGAGCATCGTGCGCGGCGCTGTGCCGCTGGCGCTGTTCGGGGCAGAGGGTTATGGGCGCAGGCTTGGCCATCTGGCCGCGATGCGCAATCTGACCATGGCCGCTGCCCCCTTTGCCTTCGCCCTGAGCGCAGAGAGTCTGGGCCTGCGCCTGACGCTGCATGTCAGCCTCGCCATTGCTCTCGTGGGCTTTGCACTACTTTTTGCGCTACACCTTCTGGTGCGCCGAACGCCAACCCCCTAAGAGAGCCCCATGAGCACCATCCATCTGATCAAACTTTGCGTCGGCGCCGAACAGGTCGAGGATCTGGCCGCATGGCAACGCAATCCGCGCGCTCTGGGCCCCGACGGCCTGCCGCGCCATATCACACGGATGTGGCCCAAACGCGCGGCAGAAATCCTGAACGGCGGCGCGCTCTATTGGGTGTTCAAAGGCGTGGTGCTCGCGCGTCAGACGATCCTGCGTCTGGACGAGGTGCCGGGCGGTGATGGCATCACCCGCTGCGGCATCGTGCTCGACCCCGAGATCATCCGCACCGCTGCCGCCCCCAAACGCCCGTTTCAAGGCTGGCGTTACCTTGCGCCTGCGGACGCGCCCCCGGACCTGCCCAAGGCACGCGCAGGCGATGACGCCCTGCCGCCGGAACTGGATGCAGCGCTCGCTGATCTCGGGCTGCGCTGATCCTCATTTTCTTGCTGAAAATACTCTATCAGACCGATCAACCAATGCGGCTCATGACCGGGAAGGTCTCAAGCAACCACCAGCTGAAACTTGAGAATGCGCCGGTCAGAAGCGCCAAGCCGACCAGGAGCAACATTATTCCCATCGCCTTTTCGATCATTCCCATATGCCGCTTGAGCCGATTCATCATGGTCATGGATCGCTGCACAAAAATCGCAGCAAGCAAGAATGGCAGCCCCAGCCCCAGCGCATAGACCCCCAGCATTGCCGTGCCGCGCGTTACGGTCGCTTCTGTCGCAGCCATGGTCAGGATCGCACCCAGAACCGGACCGATGCAGGGTGTCCATCCAAAGGCAAAAGCCAGACCCAGGATATACGCCCCGAAAGCCGATCCCCCCCGGTCACCAGCATCGAAGCGGATGTCGCGGGACAAAAAACCGCCCGAAAGCATCGCCGGGGCCGCAATATTGGCGCTCTGCAAATTGCGCAACAGGACGGCGGTCGCCCATCTGAACACGCCAAGAAAATGTAGCCCGAAGGCAATCACCACGACACCGGCGATCTGGCCGAAGAACACGGCATTACTCAGGAACAGATGCCCCATCGTCGAGGCGGTAAAGCCCAAGAGCAAAAACACCGTTGACAGACCCATGAAGAAAAACAGCGCAGGCAGAATTGCGCGGCGCGACCTGCGGCCTTCGGCGGTCAGCTCCTGCATCGAAATTCCGCCCATATATGCCAGATAGGGCGGCACGATCGGCAAAACGCAAGGCGAGAGGAAGGACAAGATGCCAGCCCCAAAAGCAATGGAGAGCGCGACCAGAAGTCCCGCATCAAAAACATCGATTCCCAACATGGTGCCGCCCCTGCTCTCTGCCTCGGATTAACAGATACGCGCACTGAGCGCGCGCGTCATCCGCGAGCTTGTCACGATCTTGTGCCCCGCGAAGCTTTGTCGCAGTCGGAAAAGATCAGGCCGCGTCGAGCGCGGCCTGATGTGACTTTAGCTCAGGATTTGACCGACCACCAGCCGCGCCGTTTCTTTTCAGGCGCGCTCGTAGGCTCAGTTGCTTCGGACTCTGGCGACCGCATCGGCTCGGCCTCGGCCTCAGCGACAGGCTCAGGGGGCGCGATCACGTCCAGGGCGGGTGTCACGACCGGCTGCTCTTCAGACTCTGCTGCTCGCTCGGGCGCGGGCAGCGGATCGGGCGCGGGTGCGGGCGGCGTCGCGGGCGCATCCTCCGACACCAGTTCGACCGCCCCGACAGGTGCCAAAGCCGTCTCGCTTGGAACAACGAAGGTTTCCGCATCGCCGCCCTCAGCCGCGACGGGCTGGGCCGCGCCAGTGTCGCCTGCGTCATCCGCCGGCGCTTTCGCGGCTTTGGGCTTACGCCGCGCCCGCGATTTTTTCACCGGAGCCTCGGACGCCTCTTCGGCGACAGCGACATCGGACGCTGCGTCTGGTTTCGCAGCGGGTTTGCGGCTGCGCGTGCGCTTGGGCTTGGGTTTCTCGGGAGTATCCGCCGCATCTTCAGCCATGGGCTCTGCAGCAATGACCTCGTCTAACGGAGCTTCAGTCACGGCCTCGGTCACGGCATCATCATATATGCCGGTTTCGTCAGCCGCTTCGGTGGCCTCTGCGTCCTCGCCATTCTGCGCGCCACCGCGCCGACGCCGTCTGCGCCGCCGCTTCTTGCGGGGCTGATCGTCATTTTCCGGCTTCGGTTCAGGGGCGGCACTGCTGGCCTCATCTTCGTCATCTTCGGCCTCGATCACGTCGGGCTCGTCTTCTTCCAGTTCCGGCATCATGGTCGTGCTGATTGACACGACTTCCGAAGGCCGCACCGGAACGCGCGTCGCAGTCTTGAACTTCTCGATCTCGAAATCGGGGCTGATCATGCGCGGATCGGCTTCCAGCCGCACCGCCATGTCGAAGCGCGCTTCGATCTGGGCCAGATGTTCGCGTTTGGAATTGATGATGAAATTCACCACGGCCGCTGGCGCACGCACCAGAACCTCACGGGAGCGCCCGCGCGTCCCTTCTTCCTCGATCTGGCGCAGGACCGTCAGCCCCACACTGTCATCCGAGCGGATCAGCCCGGTGCCGTGGCAATGCGGGCAAGGCTGCGTTGTTGCTTCCAGCATCCCTGGACGCAGCCGCTGTCGCGACATTTCCAGCAGGCCAAAGCCCGAAATCCGCCCGACCTGAATCCGCGCCCGGTCATTTTTCAGCTTGTCTTTCAGCATCTTCTCGACAGCGGCGTTGTTCTTGCGCTCTTCCATGTCGATGAAGTCGATCACGATCAGCCCGGCCAGATCGCGCAACCTGAGCTGGCGCGCAATCTCGGCGGCGGCTTCCAGATTGGTCTTGACCGCAGTATCCTCGATCGAGCCTTCACGCGTCGCGCGCCCCGAGTTGATGTCGATCGCAACCAGCGCTTCCGTGATCCCGATCACGATATAGCCACCCGAGGGAAGCTGCACCACCGGGTTGAACATCGCTGCCAGATAGCTTTCCACCTGATAGCGCGCAAAAAGCGGCTGCGGGTCAGCATAGAACTTCACGTTCTTGGCGTGCGACGGCATGATCATCTTCATGAAGTCCTTGGCCGTGCGGTAGCCTGCTTCGCCCTCGACCAGAACCTCGTCGATGTTCTTGTTATACAGATCACGGATCGTGCGCTTGATCAGATCGCCTTCCTCATAGATCGGCGTCGGCGCAATGGATTTCAGCGTCAGATCGCGGATCTGTTCCCAGAGCCGCAGCAGATACTCATAGTCGCGCTTGATCTCGGCTTTGGTGCGGTTCGCGCCCGCTGTGCGGACGATCAGGCCGGCCCCTTCGGGCACTTCGATCTCATTGGCGATGGCCTTGAGCTTCTGGCGATCCGCCGCATTGGTGATCTTGCGGCTGATCCCGCCGCCGCGCGCCGTGTTGGGCATCAGCACGCAATAGCGCCCGGCGAGGCTGAGATAGGTGGTCAGCGCCGCGCCCTTGTTGCCGCGTTCCTCCTTGACCACCTGCACCAGCATGATCTGGCGCACCTTGATGACTTCCTGAATCTTGTAGCGGCGCAGGCGTGGTTTGCGGCGCGGGCGCTCTTCTTCCACTGGATCGCCCTCGGACACCGATTCGATACGGTCATCGATATCCGCAGCATGATCCGCTGCACGATAGGGTTCCTCCGATGGAACAGCGTCCGCATCGGCATCGGCATCGGCATCGGCATCGGCACCATCGGATTGCAATACATCTTCAGAGCGAGCAATTTCAGCCACGTCTTTGGGGTCGTTTCCCACACCCTCGGCAGGCTCCCCGAATCCTTCGGAGACCAACAAATTGCCCGTATCTTCAGGCTCGACGATATCCATTCCCGAAATATCGCGCGTTTCGACCTGATCGGGGGCCGTGGCGCGCTCGGCCTTGGCACCGGATCTGCGCCGCGACGATGAGCGCTGAACCGATTTGCCCCCGCGACCGGATTTGCCGGATTTGCCATCCGCATCGTCATCCTCGGCGTCATTGACGAGCGCGCGCTCTTCCGCCAGAAGCGCCGCGCGGTCGGCGGCCGGGATCTGGTAATAATCGGGATGGATCTCGTTGAAGGCGAGGAAACCATGCCGGTTCCCGCCATAATCCACGAAAGCCGCCTGCAGCGATGGCTCGACCCGTGTTACTTTTGCGAGATAGATGTTCCCCGCGAGCTGACGCCGCGCGGCGGTTTCGAAATCGAATTCCTCGACCTTGTTTCCGTCAACCACCACAACGCGGGTTTCTTCCGCGTGGGTGGCATCGATGAGCATTTTCTGTGCCATGTAAATCCAATGCACGCCCCAAGACCAGCATCGCCCCGAAGCGCCCTGTCACGGGCGCCCGGTGGGCCTGCTGGCAAAATGGCATGACTTGTCTGAGCGGGTGACAGCTTGCCGCGCACGCCCCGGTGCGACCGAAGCGCAGGATCATGTCCTGGCGTGGTCCGGGGCGGGATAGGTCTTGCAGCCGTCATCGCAGTTCCTGATACACCGCGCAAGCGCGGCGAAGATGTGTCTGCCCGCCACTCTGATATCAGAGCATCCGGGCGCTTGCGGCCTTTCGGCCGATCCATCTGCCTGTACGACGTATGACGCGATGCGTCCGTCAGCCCATGCAGCGAAATTCGTTCGGGTGCTCTGCCACGGGCAAAGACGCCTTTACGCTTTTAGCATAGAGGGGATTATACAGAAAAGCCAAGGGTGTTTTTGTAGTCAGACATAACTCTGAGGGCAAAGCGCCAATTTCATGCGCGCCGCGCGCTGTTGTCAGACATAATCGCCCCGCACCAGACCGTATTTCGCCATCTTCTCGTTCAATGTCCGGCGTGGCAGGCGCAGTTCCTCCATCACGGCCGTGATCGAGCCCTTGTGACGTCGCATCGTATTATCGATCAACATGCGCTCAAAGGCTTCGACGTGATCCTTCAGCGGCTTGCCTTCAGTCGTCATGGCTTCGTCAGAGGCTTCGTTATCAGCCATGATCAGCGACATCAGCGCGCTGTCCTCGCGGCGCGACTGCAACACGGCGCGTTCGGCAATATTGACCAGCTGGCGCACATTGCCAGGCCATGGCGCCTGCAACAGCTGCGCGGCTTCTGGCATCGACAGTTCAGGCTTCGGGCAGCCATATTCTTCGGCGAATTGCTCCAGATAGCTTCCGAACAGCGCCAGAATATCCTCGCCCCGCATCCTGAGCGGCGGCAAGGTGATCTTGTGCGCGCTGAGCCGGTAGAACAGATCCGGGCGCAGGGCATCCTCGATGGTCTGATCAGCGCGATGCGTGTTGCAAACCGCAACGACGCGGGTTTCTGGCGGCATGCCCTGATCATTGATGAAGGCCACGATCCGCGCCTGCATCCCCTCCGACAGGCTTTCGACATCTTCAAGAACCAGCGTGCCGCCACGCCCCTCTTCGACCAAAGGCTTGCCCGTTCTGGCCTCCCCGGCCCCGAAGAGCCGCGCCGATAATGCCTCGTCGCTCTGGCCCGCGCAGCTGATCGTGACCAGCGGCCGCGCGGCCCGATTGCCCACAGCATGAAGGGCGTGGGCGACCAGCGTCTTGCCTGTGCCCGTCTCGCCATCAATCAGGACATGACCATCGGCCTGCCCGATATCGAGAATATCCTCGCGCAGCCGCTGCATCACATCCGAGGCGCCCACCAGACGCTTCATGATCGTGCCCGCATCGGACAGTTCACTGCGCAGCGCGCGCGCTTCCAGCGCAAGGCTGCGCTTCTTGACCGCCTTCTGCGCCATCGCCATCATCTTCTCGGGATTGAAGGGCTTTTCCAGGAAGTCGAACGCGCCCAGACGCATCGCTTCAACTGCAAGCGGGACATCGCCATGGCCAGTGATCATGATCACCGGAATCGTGCTGTCAAGCGCCACCAGCTTCTTGAGCAAGGTCATGCCATCGACGTTCGGCATTCGGATATCAGTGATCACGACACCGGGGAAATCCGCCCCGATTGCCGCCAGCGCTTCCTGCCCGTCGGCATAGGTTTCCGTGGAAAAGCCCGACAGAGCCAGCCATTGGCTGATCGATTGGCGCATATCCTGTTCGTCATCGACAATCGCAACGCGCATCTGACGGCTCATGACTCTGATCCTCTTCCAGCAGCACCTGCCCAATGGTCCATATGCGCCTTGGGGCGCAACCGCTTCGGCAACACATCCGCGTTATTCGGCAGCATCTTGCTGCACCCCATAGCGCGGTAATTCTACTTCGAAAAGCGCGCCGCCTTCGGGCGGATTGACGGCGGTAAGTCGTCCCCCATGATCCTTGACGATCCCCGATGAAATCGCAAGCCCGAGGCCCACGCCCTTCCCGGCGGGTTTGGTGGTGAAAAACGGCTCAAACAGGCTGTCAATATCCGAGATCCCCGCGCCATTGTCGCGCACGGTCAGCTTTGCAGCCTCCCCCTCGCTGATGATGATGTCGATCTGCGGACTGTTCGCGCCCGCGGTCGCATCCACCGCATTGGTCACGAGGTTGAGGATCACTTGCTCGATGCGCACCGTGTCACCCATCACCATCACCGGCTCGCGCGGGACCGTACGCACGACCAGCACCCGGCTGTCGCGCAGCAAGGGCTCCATCATCGTCAGCGCATCGGCCAGGCAGGTGCGCAGATCAATCGGGGCAAATGCCTCGCCGCCCTTGCGCGCGAAGGATTTCAGCGTGCGCGCAATCGTGCCCATCCGGTCGATCAGATCATCGATGCGCTGAAACGAGGCCAGCGCCTCCTCGGACCGCTTGGCGCGCAATAGCAGCCGCGCGCCCGCCAGATAGGTTTTCATCGCCGCCAGCGGCTGATTCAGCTCATGGCTGACCGACGCCGACATCTCGCCCAGACTGGCCAGCTTGGACGATTGCGCCAGCGTCTGTTCGGCAACCGCAAGATCCTTCTGCATCCGCAGCCGCGCCGCAATCTCGCGCTGCAACCGGATATTGAGCGCGCGCAGATCGCGGCTTTCCTGCTGAAACGCCGCCGATTGCGACCAGGCGCGGCGGCTGAGGATATAGAACACGAACGCCAGAAGCAGTGCGAAACCCGTGAGCATCAGCGCAATCGCAGCATTGACGCTCTCGCGCACCGAATCGTAGCGCGTGAAGCTGACCAGCCGCCAGCCCCGGAACGGAACCCGCACCTCCGAGCGCAGCACCGCCTCGCCGCGCACAAAGGCATCGGGCGGGGTTTGCGCCCAGTCCGCCGTGACGCGCAGCGCGCGCGCAATCGCTGACGGTGCATCACGCAAAGCCAACGCTTCGTCCAGCGACCGGCCCCGCCACCGAGGCTCGGTCGCAAGGATGATCCGCCCGCTCGAATCCATCAGCGCCACAGCATCTGCAAAGCCCGCCCAACTACGCTCGAATTTCGACAGATCGGCCGCGACAGTGACCACCCCCAGCACTTCATTGCCCTGCCGCACAGAGCGCGTGAAGGAAAAGCCGAACCCTCCGCTGTCGAGCTCCTGCACCAGAAATCCGGTATCGTTCGAGCGCCGCGCTTCAACAAAAGCCGCCTCACTGCTGCGATCCTTGCCCAGATGCACCCGGTCCGTGGCCGCAACCACCCGGCCCGAATTGTCCAGAAGCTCGATCGAGGCCGCTCCGATTTCCGACTGCAGATCGATCAGCCGCTGTGATGTGGTCGCAAACACCCCTTCGCGCAGTGCCGAGATCAACTCAGGGTCGCGCGCCAGAAGCAGTGGCACGACTGAATTGCGCTGCAGCTCTGACTGGATATTGCCGGAATAGAGCACAAGCCGCAATTCGGCACGGTTACGCGTGGCCTCTGTAAAACTCTCGGACAGAAAGGCGTTAAGAAACCAAGTACTTACCGCTGCAACTGCGATCAATGCACCGACGACCAGCCGCCCCCAAAGCGGAATGCCCAGAATTCCGGGGCGCGGCGTGTTGAGATCGGGCAGCGCGGACATGCTGCGCAGATTAAGGCGCTTGCGTCGTGCGCTCAAGCCACTCTGTTTCTGCGGCACCTCAGGCGGGCGCAAAGGCGCTCATCAGTCCGTCGAACACGGCCCGCCCGTCCGTACTGCCATGAACAGGCGCGAAAGCGCGTTCAGGATGCGGCATCATGCCCAGCACGCGGCGGTTTTCCGACAGGATGCCGGCGATATCCTCCATCGAGCCGTTGGGATTGGCCGCATAGCGAAACGCCACCCGACCCTCGCCCTGCAACCGGGACAGCGTTTCAGCATTTGCCATGTAATTGCCGTCATGATGCGCAATCGGGATCTGCAACTCCGCGCCCGCGCCATAGCCCGAAGTATAGGGGCTGTCGGTCGTCTCGACCCGCAGGGTGACCGAACGGCAGATGTATTTCAGCCCTGCATTGCGCAACAGCGCGCCGGGCAGAAGCCCCATCTCCAGCAGCACCTGAAACCCGTTGCAGATGCCCAGCACATGCCCGCCCTTGGCCGCGAAATCGACAACCGAATTTGCAATTGGCGAGCGCGCGGCAATCGCGCCGCAGCGCAGGTAGTCGCCAAAGGAAAACCCGCCGGGCACGCCGACGATATCGACCCCTGCGGGCAGGCTGGTTTCCTTGTGCCAGACCTGCACCACCTCCGCGCCCGCTTGCGCGAACGCCGTCGCCAGATCACGGTCGCAATTCGATCCGGGGAAGGTGATGACAGCAGCTTTCATCGTGCGGGCTCCGTAGCGGTGTTTTGCCTGCCTCTACCGCGAAACCGGGCGCGCTGCAAAGGGAAAGCGTGGGGGACGAGCTGCCTGCGGACGATCCTTCCGACCCCCCTCCCCCACAGTCATTCAGTCCCGGCGGATGGGTTCGAAGAGCTTTCGCGCACCAGGTCAGATGATGGGAGCACCTGTCATGCCGCTTCAGGGTGTTTCGCGCCGGTCATATAGGCCACGGCATCGGACATAGAATGCTCTTTCGGGTCGATCACGCAAAGCCGCTTTCCAAGGCGATGGATGTGGATGCGGTCGGCCACCTCGAACACATGCGGCATGTTATGGCTGATCAGGATAATCGGAATCCCCCGCGAGCGCACATCTAGGATCAATTCAAGAACCTTGCGGCTTTCTTTCACGCCAAGCGCCGCAGTGGGTTCGTCGAGGATGACAACTTTAGACCCGAAAGCCGCAGCTCGCGCCACAGCCACGCCCTGCCGCTGACCGCCCGAAAGGGTTTCTACCGGCTGGTCGATGTTCTGGATCGTCATCAGGCCGAGTTCATTAAGCTTCTCGCGGGCGAAAGCGCGCATCGCAGGCAAGTCGAGCATGCGAAACCATTGCCCCAGTGGACCCTGCTTGCGCAGCTCACGCCCGATGAACATGTTTTCTACAATTGACAGCGCAGGCGACAGGGCGAGTGTCTGATAGACTGTCTCAATGCCGGCATCGCGTGCCTGCAAGGGCGAGGTGAAGGCGATCGGCTTGCCCTCCAGCGTGATCTCGCCCTCGTCGATCGTGACTGCGCCGGAAATCGCCTTGATCAGGCTCGATTTCCCCGCGCCATTATCGCCGATCACCGCGAGGATCTCGCCCGGCATCAGGTCGAAATCGCAATGATCGAGAGCGGTGACACGTCCGTAGCGCTTGACCAGACCGCGCGCCTTGAGAAGAGGTTCCTGTGTCATGCCGAGACCTTTCTGATCCATTGGTCGATGGCGACCGCGATGATGATAAGCCAGCCGATGGCGAAGACCTGCCAGAGCACATCAACCCCCGCCAGACGCAAGCCTGACTGAAACACGCCCACGATGAGCGCGCCAAACAGCGCCCCCATGATCGACCCGCGCCCGCCGAACAGGCTGATCCCGCCGATCACCACAGCCGTGATGGATTGCAGATTACCCTCGTAGAAGGATTGCGGCGAGATCGAGCCAACGCGTCCGATACTGGCCCAGGCTGCGAGCGCGCAGATGAAGCCTGCCAGCGCATAGACCGACACAAGCATTCGGTCCGTGCGTATGCCCGCAAGCTCGGCCGCGTCCTTGTCATCGCCGATGGCATAGACATGTCGCCCCCATGCGGTTTTGTTCAGCATGTACCACAGCGCCACGAAGACCAGCACCATCAGGATCGAACCATAAGTGATATTCGCGCCCCCGATGCGGAAGGAATTGCCGAAGAATTTCAGCAGCGGCGCCATCTGGTCGATATCCTGCGACCGGATTGACTGCGCGCCTGACAGCCAGAGGTTCAGGGCGAAGAAGATATTCCATGTGCCCAGCGTCACGATGAAAGGCGGCAGGCGCAGGCGCGTGACCAATAGCCCGTTGAGCATGCCCGCCAGTGTGCCGATCACGAAAGACGCCGTCAGTGCCAGTGAAGGCGGAACGCCCATCGTGATCGCCAGCTTGCCCGAGATCACCGACATGAGCACCATGATCGCCGCGACTGACAGATCAATGCCCGCCGTCAGAATGATCAGCGATTGTGCCGCCGCAAGAATGCCGATGATGGAGACCTGTTGCAGGATCAGTGACAGGTTGAAGGGCGTGAAGAACCTGTCCCCGGCAAGAAAACCAAATACGATCAGGCTCAGCGCCAGAACGATGACCGGGACCATTGTCGGGTGCGAATGCAGGAAGTGCTGCACGTGGCCGAGCGCAGTGCGCCGCGGCCCCTCGAAAGAGGCGACACGCGCGTCAGCACCTGACAGCGTCTGCTCGTAATCTGCGGGGGGGCGGGGTGTTTCAGACATCTTTGGCCTCCGGCGGCAGCGGAAATAAGGGGGCCTGCCGCCAGCATATCACTGGCGGCGCGCATTTTGATCCATCTGTGTGGAAAGTGGCGTCAGATCAGCCCCAGCAGCGGGCCAGACCTTCTTCCGAGGTGATCGAGGGAATGCCCTCAACCGGGCTATCGGTGATCAATTCAACCCCGGTGTTGAAGAAGTCGAGCCCTTCGGAATTCTCGGGCTTCGCGCCGGTTTCGGCAAAGGCCTTGATCGCTTCGATCCCGAGCGAGGCCATCAGCAGCGGAAACTGCATCGAGGTCGCGCCGATGATGCCTTCGGCGACGTTCTGCACGCCGGGGCAGCCCCCGTCGACAGAAACGATGATCACATCATCCTGACGCCCAACCGAGCGGAGTGCCTCGAAGGCACCGGCGGCGGCGGGTTCGTTGATCGTATAGACCAGATTGATGCTCTGGTCGCGCTGCAGTAGGTTTTCCATAGCCGTGCGACCGCCTTCTTCGTTGCCATTGGTCACATCACTGCCAACAATGCGGGGGTCATCTTCATCACCGATACGGGTCGGGTCTTTGACGTCGATGCCAAAGCCGGTCATGAACCCTTGATTGCGCAGGTAATCGACCGAGACCTGGCTTGGATTCAGATCGAGCGTGGCAATTCTCGCATCCGCTGCGCCATCTCCCATCTGAGCCAGCGCCCATTCCCCGATCAGCACACCTGCGAGGAAATTGTCGGTGGCAAATGTCGAATCGGCTGCGTCAATCGGCTCGAAAGGGGTATCGAGCGCGATCACGAGCACGCCGTTTTCGCGGGCCTGCGTGACGGCGGGAACCAGCGCGCGGCTGTCCGACGGCGTGATCAGGATCCCGCTGACGCCCGATGCGATGCAGCTTTCGATTGCCGCGATCTGGGTTTCCACATCGCCATCGAGCCGCCCGGCATGGGTTTGCAGCGTGATCCCATGTTCATCCGCCGCCGCCTGTGCGCCCTCGCGCATTTTCACGAAGAAGGGGTTCGTGTCGGTCTTCGTGATCAGACAAGCGCCCGTCTGGGCAAAGGCGGGGCTCGCGAGCAGAGCAGTGACAGCCACCGCCCCCGTCAAGGACATTTTCAATGCGGATTTCAGTTTCATCTCGTTCCTCCCAAGATATTTGCGCAGCCCTCCGATTGACTGCGAGAGCCTAAGGAAACGGTAGAATCAAGGGCGTGTCAATAACTAAATCACTTTTATTTAATTATTGACAGCGCGTTCTGATGCAGGTCATCTCTGGATGTCAGAAAGGTGTCGCATGCCCGAGAACATCGAACAAAGCCATCCGCATCACGGAATGCGTGGAACCAACCAGTCGGGTCTGCGCGCGTGGAACGAGCGGCTGCTTTTTACGTTGCTGCACAGCGAAGGTGCGATGCCAAAAGCCGAAATCGCGCGGGTCACGGGTCTGTCTGCGCAGACAGTCTCGGTGATTATCAGGGCGCTCGAACAGGACGGCTTCCTAGAGAAAGGCGAGCCCGTGCGCGGGCGTATCGGGCAGCCGTCTGTCCCGATTTCGCTGGCTGCGGATGGTGCGTATTTCCTCGGCCTGAAGATCGGTCGACGATCCAGCGAGATGATCCTGATCGATTTTCATGGCGAGATCCGTGAACGCATTGTCCGTCGCCACGAGTGGCCTGAACCCGGTGCCGCACGGGAGTTTGCCCTGATGGCCGCGCATGAGTTGTTGATGCGCCTTCCGGCATCCCATCGAAACCGTGTTGCAGGCCTGGGCATTGCACAGCCCTTTCAACTCTGGGATTGGGCAGAGTCGCTGGGCGCGCCGCAACAGGTGATGGACCGCTGGCGCTGCGCGGATCTGTGTGGCGAACTCGGCACGGCCCTCCCCTATCCGGTCTTCATGCGAAACGACGCGAGTGCGGCCTGCGGCGCAGAGCTGGTCTTCGGGGATACCAGCCTGCCCCGTGATTTCGTGTATTTCTACATCGGGTTCTTCATTGGCGGCGGCGTGGTTCTGAACGGCACGCTACATACGGGCGAGAGCGGTAATTCTGGCGCAATTGGGTCTATGCCGGTGCGCGCACCGGATGGACAAATGGTCCAGTTGATAGAGCTTGCCTCGATCTACGGGCTGGAAAAGCGCCTTGCACTTGCGGGGCTTGACCCCGATCTGCCTTGGCAATCGCCCGAAAATTGGCCGATCCCGGAAATGATCGTGACCGCATGGATGGACACGGCAGCAGACGCCATCGCGCAGGCGATCATTGCCTGCTTGGCCGTAATCGATTTCAAAACGGTGGTCATCGACGGATGGTTTCCTGCGAATATTCGCGAGGAGCTGACAAAAAAAGTGATTGAGGCAATATCGAGAAAGGAGCTCGCCGGTTTGATCGCGCCTGTGATTCAGACCGGAAGCCTTGGCATTGGCGCGCGCGCCTTGGGTGCCGCGGCCCTGCCCCTGACAAGCAAATTCCTGATCTCTTCAGATGTCGGTTTGGGGAGCGGCCCTGGACAGGCCGTTCCGCTTTAGCTGTTTCGCCTTTAACATAAAGAGTCGGTTTATCTCCGCAATCCTGCACCAACGCGCCATGCACCGATGTCACAATTTTCGGTTGGCCGAATCGGATCTTCCACAGGGGGCCGCGACCCGCGATCTGGTTCACAAGAACGGTGTGCCCACTATGCGCTTTGAAAAGCGCATAGTGGGGGGGCATTTGCAGGTCACATTCCTGCTGCCAAATAAAGAAATTGTCGCGAGATATGAACTCCACAACGCCAACCGCACACGGTTTCAGAACCTGATCCTGGCCTGCTGCCGGGAACAATCGGGATCTTTGCGTGTTCCACGTTATCGCATCAGGACGAGCGGCACCTTGCAGGCGCCGATCATCGCTGTGGTGGTGGAGCCGATGATCAGGCTGCGGATGCGCGAATGGCCGTAGGCTCCCATCACCAGCATGTCGAAACCAGCCGATTCGACCAGCCGCGACAGCGCAGTATCCGGCTGTCCAGGCAGAACGGATGTCTCGGCGCTGATCCCGGCGGCGCGCAGCATGGCCTGGGCATTCTCCAGACCCTTCTGCACCTGCGCGGTCTTCTGTCCGACCGTGACAACATGGACCGCCAGCCCCTGAAATACCGGGCTGCGGGCGATGTGGTCGATGGCCTTCTGTGCTGAGATGCCACCGTCGAAGGCGATCAGCACCTTCTCGATGGGCTTGAACGCGCGCGCGGTCACCAGAACCGGCCTGTGGCTGCTGCGCACGATCCGCTCGAGGTTTGAGCCAAGATGCCCGGTCGCGAAATCCGCCGCCTCGCCGCGCTTGCCGATGATAATGACGCGGGCCTCTGCCTCGATCTCGGCCACGGTCTCGACAATGTCACCATGGCGCAGGCGAGTGGTGATCTCGGCCACGCCTGAAGCTTCCAGCTTTGCGCGCGCATCTTCCAGAATGGCGCGGCCGCGCTCCATCATCAGCTTCGCGCGCTGCGCATCGAGCGCTGCCAGCTCATTGAGCAGCGCCGTGCGCGCGCCAAGCGCGATCGCGCCGGAACGATCCTGAGTTGCGGCCCCGTCACGGCGGCCCAGCACATGCAGCAACTCAACCGCCGCGCCCGTGCGCGCGGAAACCCAGGCCGCATGATCACAAACCGATGCCGAATAGACCGAGCCATCGACTAGGGCGACAATCTTCTCACTCATCTCAACCTCTCCCTCAATGGGACATAAGTTTGTCCATCGCACCGGGCTTGTCATGGATGCCCAGCTTGTCAACGATGGTTTCCGACGCCTCGTTCATGCCGATGATCTCGACCTCGGCCCCGTCGCGGCGGAATTTCAGCACCGCCATGTCCAGCGCCTGCACGGAGGAAATATCCCAGATATGCGCGCGGCTGACATCGATGATGACCTGCTCGGGCGCTTCCTTGAAGTCAAACGCCGCCATGAAATCCTCGACCGAGCCGTAGAACATCTGCCCCTGCACGCGGTAGGTGCGCACGCGCCCGTCCGGGCTGATCTCACTTGTCACGCGGAACAGCTGCGCGATCTTGGCGGCGAAGAAGATCCCCGACAAGAGCACCCCCACCAGAACCCCGATCGCAAGGTTATGCGTGTAGACGACTGTCGCCACAGTTGCCAGCATCACCACCGAACTGGACCGCGGATGGGTGCGCAGATTGCCGATGGACGACCACGAGAACGTCCCGATGCTGACCATGATCATGATCGCGACCAGCGCGGGCATGGGAATGATGCTGACCAGATCGCCCAGCCCCACCACCATGATCAGCAGGAACACACCCGCCGCCGCCGCAGACAAACGCCCGCGCCCGCCGGATTTGATGTTGATGATCGACTGCCCGATCATCGCGCAACCCGCCATGCCACCAATGAACCCTGTTGCCGTATTGGCCAGACCCTGACCCACACATTCCTGATTGCGGTTCGATGTGGTGTCGGTCAGGTCATCGACGATGTTCTGCGTCATCAGGCTTTCCAGCAGACCGACGACAGCGATGGCCGTGGAATAGGGCAGGATGATCAGCAGCGTCTCCAGCGTCAGCGGAATCTGCGGGATCAGGAAAACCGGCAGCGTGTCGGGAAGCGCGCCCATGTCGCCGACGACGCGCACATCCAGACCGAGTGCCCAGGCCAATGCGGTCAGCACGATGATCGTGACCAGTGGTGACGGGATCGCCTTGGTCAAGAGCGGGAACAGGTAGATGATCGCCAGCCCCCCTGCCACCAGAACAAAGGTGACGCCTGTCACGTTTCGCGGGTCCAGTTCGGGCAACTGCGCAAGGAAAATCAGAATCGCCAGCGCATTGACGAACCCAGTCATCACCGATTTCGACACATAGCGCATGACCACACTCAGGCCGGTCAGCCCGGCACCGATCTGGATCAGCCCTGCCAGAACCGTCGCCGCCAGCAGGTATTCCAGCCCGTGATCGCGCACCAGCGTGATCATCAGCACGGCGGTCGCGGCTGTGGCGGCCGAGATCATGCCGGGCCTGCCGCCCGTGATTGCCGTGATCACGGCAATCGAGAAACTGGCATACAGTCCCACCTTGGGGTCCACGCCCGCGATGATGGAAAAGGCAATCGCCTCGGGGATGAGAGCGAGGGCCACCACCAGACCTGACAACAGGTCGCCGCGAATATTACCCGTCCATTGCCGACGGTAAGCATCAAGTGAAATCATATAAAAATTGTCCCTGACCCGTGCAGCGCCGCAAGCGCGCATCGGCATCTCTGTCTGGTCTGCTTCAGGTTATCCGGCGGATCGGCGGCCGGAACAGCCAGCCGGGACTTGCACCCGGCTCCAGGTTCGCAGTGACGGCAAGTAACGGAAATCGTACGAGTTGCCAAGTCCGCAACACCTCCGCATCGCCAAGATGCACAAATTTATAGCATAGCCGGTTCCTGCCGGAGCATATATCGATCACTCACATGCCGCGCCGCCGCCTCGACCGCGCGCGATCGCACCAAAAGACCCCTGAACGACAACAGGAAGAACATGTTCCTAGAGGTCCAGTTTACTCAAACGGGGCTCGAGCAGCCGTGCCATCCGCGCGCCGCGCACAGGATCAAGATCCCCCCAGATAGCCCCAAATGCAAGAGATGCCGACACTAACATAGATGCATCTTGGCAGACACTGCTCCGAGGGCTCAGAGGTTGAATCGTTCCGAAAGCCAGCCCCTACCCCGCGAAATCCGAGATCACCGCAACGCCGGGCGGCATGGGGCCGTCAAATCGCGCCAGTTCCGCGCCCGCCTGCGAGAGCGCCACCTCCCGCGCGATCATGGGGCTGAAATCCACCAACCCCGCCTCGATCATGCCCAGCATCGAAGGGTATTTATGCGCAGGCATCCCCCGCGTGCCGTAAACCGCGAGGTTCTTGAGATAGACCGCGCTCATGTCGATCTCCATCCGTGCCGTGTGGCCCACGGGCATGCCCACCTGCACGTGGCGCCCCAGTGCGCGCAGGCAATGCAATGAGGAATTGGTGGTTTGCGCGATCCCCAGCGCCTCGACGGAGACATGCGCACCGCCGCCGGTGATGTCGCGGATCGCCGCGGCCACATCCCCGTCGCGCGCGTCCAGCGCCGCGTCGGCCCCAAGGCTGCGCGCATGGTCGAGCTTTTCAGGTACCACATCGACCACCACCACCCGCGCCCCCAGCGCCCGGCCCAGGATCAGCGTCGCGAGCCCGATCCCGCCCGTGCCATGCACCGCCAGCCATTCCCCGGGCCGCAGCGCCGCGCGGTCGGTGAGCGCATGAAAGGCCGTCGTCACGCGGCAGCCAAGCGAGGCCGCGAGCACCGGCGACATGGTCTCGGGCAGGCGCGCGAGGTTATGTGCATGGGCGACGCCGACATATTCGGCAAAAGCACCGGGTTCGACGAAACCCGGAAGGCGCTGATCAGGGCAGGTATTCGACACGCCTGACCGACATGCAGGACAGGTTCCACAGGCAAGGATGAAGGGCGCGATGACACGGTCGCCAATCGACCAGCCCGAACGCGGCCCTGCGGCCACGACCTCGCCGCAATATTCATGCCCCGGAATCTGACCGGGCTTGACGCGCGGATGTTCGCCCACCCAGCCATGCCAGTCCGAGCGGCAGATCCCGCAGGCCAGCGTGCGCAACACGACCCCGTCCTCCTCCGGAACGGGATCGGGCACGTCTTCCAGGCTCAAATCCTGAAGATACGTTCTGAGAACGGCTGCCCGCATGTTTCCCCCTGCCCTTGCGTACGGGCAGGATGCTGCCCTGCGCGGCGGGGTTGGTCAAGCCTCAGACAGGCTCCAGACGGTAGCTTTCGATCACTGTATTGGCGAGCAGCTTCTCGCACATCTGCTGGAGCTGCGCTTCGGCGCGCGCCGCGTCGTCTTCGGCCAGATCCAGTTCGATCATCTTGCCCTGACGCACGGAATTGACCCCATCAAAACCCAGAGATCCCAGCGCATGGCGGATGGCTTCGCCTTGCGGATCGAGCACGCCGGATTTCAGGGTCACGAATACACGATATTTCATGGTCTAAGACCTTTCAATTCATCAGCTTGGGCTTGGTGATCGGTGTGGGCGATTTCGGCATGACGCCCAGCCGCCGCGCGACTTCGGAATAGGCGTCGGTCAGATTGCCCAGATCGCGGCGGAACACATCCTTGTCGAGCTTCTGGCCAGTCTTCATGTCCCAGAGCCGGCACGAATCGGGGCTGATCTCATCGGCGACCACCAGACGCTGCATGTCGCCCTCGAACTGTCGCCCGATCTCGATCTTGAAATCCACCAGCTTGATGCCGACCGCCAGCATGATGCCGGACATGAAGTCATTGACCCGCACGGCAAGCCCCACCATGTCATCGAGATCCTGATGACTGGCCCAGTTGAAGGCGAGGATCTGGTCTTCCGTGACCAGCGGATCGCCAAGCGCATCATCCTTGTAATAGAATTCGATGATGGGTCGGGGCAACGGCGTGCCTTCCTCGATGCCCAAACGCTTTGAAATAGAGCCGGCCGCAACATTTCGCACGACGACTTCCAGCGGGATGATCTCGACCGCGCGGATCAGTTGCTCGCGCATGTTGATGCGGCGCATGAAATGCGTGGGCACGCCCATCTGGTTCAGCCCGGTCATGAAATACTCGGACAAGAGGTTGTTGAGCACGCCCTTGCCCTCGATCACATCGCGCTTTTCCGCGTTGAAAGCCGTGGCATCATCCTTGAAATACTGCACCAGCGTCCCTGGTTCGGGACCCTCGTAGAGGATCTTGGCCTTGCCTTCATAGACTTTGGTGCGGCGTGCCATGATATTCTCCGGTGCTGTTTGGATCAAAGGAATTGAGCTGCCTATAGCCCGTCCCGCCTTTCGTAGCAAGGCAGCCTGTTTGTGTGACCAACCTGCCGGATTGCACCTTGAACCTGCGGCCCGCGCGGGTCATATCTGACGTGACCCCACGGTGACAACACGAGGCCAGACATGACCAGCTTCAATGACCGCGAACGCGCCTTCGAAAACAAATTCGCCCATGATCAGGAAATGATCTTCAAGGCAGTGGCACGCCGCAACAAGAAACTTGGGCTCTGGGCGGCGGGTCTGCTTGGCAAGGCCGGTGACGAGGCGGAAGCCTATGCGATGGACGTGATCCGCGCCGATTTCGAGGAAGCGGGCCATGAGGACGTCGTGCGCAAGCTGCTCGCCGACCTGTCGAGTGTGAGCGACGAAGCCACGATCCGTGCGAAAATGGCCGAACTGCTGTCCGAAGCCAAGGCCGAACTCTCTGAAGGCTGACGCGATCATTCTACCCCGGACGATGACGCCTGCCCTTGGCAGGCGCGCTCCCCGGCTGTTGTGAGAGACATCCATGCCCAACGCCCTCGCCGATCTTCTGTCCGAACGCGATTGGCTTCTGGCCGATGGGGCGACAGGCACGAACCTGTTCAACATGGGCCTGTCTTCCGGCGACGCGCCGGAATTGTGGAACGCGGATCAACCCGACAAGATCCGCGCCCTCTATCGCAACGCGGTCGAAGCTGGATCAGACTTGTTCCTGACCAATACGTTCGGCGGCAATGCCAGCCGTCTGGCGCTGCATGACGCCCAGTCGCGAGTGCATGAGCTGAACCGTCTGGGTGCCGCACTGGGCCGCGAGATCGCGGATGCCAGCGGTCGCAAGGTGATTGTCGCGGGATCGGTCGGACCCACCGGCGAAATCATGGCCCCGATCGGTCCGCTGACCCACGCGCTGGCCGTCGAAATGTTCCATGAACAGGCTGAAGGGCTCAAGGCCGGCGGCGCGGATGTGCTCTGGATCGAGACGATTTCCGCGCCCGAGGAATACAAGGCTGCCGCCGAAGCCGCCGAACGCGCCGGGATGGCCTGGTGCGGCACGATGAGCTTTGACACGGCCGGGCGCACGATGATGGGCGTGACTTCGGCGGCGATGGTGCAGATGGTCAGCAAACTCGGTCACAAGCCGCTGGCTTTCGGTGCGAATTGCGGGGTCGGCGCGTCGGATCTGCTGCGCACGCTACTGGGTTTTGTCGATGCCGAAGCTGGCCTGCCGCTGATTGCCAAAGGCAATGCGGGCATCCCGAAATATCACGACGGGCATATCCATTATGATGGCACGCCGGAACTCATGGCAGATTACGCCGTGCTGGCGCGCGATTGTGGTGCGAAGATCATCGGCGGGTGCTGCGGCACCATGCCGGACCACCTGCGCTCCATGCGCGCCGCCCTGGAAACCCGCGCGCCCGGCCCGCGCCCGACGCTAGCGAGCATCACGGAAGCACTCGGCGGGTTCTCCTCCGCGCTCGATGGCACCGAAGCAGAGGGCACAGGCCCCGCCCCTGCGCGGCGCGGACGGCGGCGCCGCGACTCCTGAGAAAGGCGCGGCTCTCGGGACAGGTCGCGCAGATCGCGGGCCATGTCGCAATTGGGACAGTGCAGCGCGTCATTCTGCCGCAAAGCAGCAGTCATTGACCCACACTGGCCCTGCATGGGCTGGCCCCAAAGGATAACTGCGATGTCCGAAGACGAAGATATCATCCTCTCAGACCTGTCTGACGAAGAACTTGTCGATCAGATGATGGATGATCTTTATGACGGCATGAAGGACGAGATCGAAGAGGCTGTAAACATCCTGCTGGAACGCGGCTGGACGCCCTACGATATCCTGACCAAAGCGCTGGTGGCCGGCATGACAATCGTCGGCCACGACTTCCGCGATGGGATCCTGTTCGTGCCTGAAGTGCTGTTGGCCGCCAATGCGATGAAGGGCGGGATGGCGATCCTGAAGCCGCTGCTCGTTGAAACCGGCGCACCACGCATGGGCAAGATGGTGATCGGCACGGTCAAGGGCGATATCCATGACATCGGCAAGAATCTTGTGGCGATGATGATGGAAGGCGCGGGCTTCGAGGTCGTCGATCTTGGCATCAACAACGCGGTCGAGGCCTATCTCGAGGCGCTCGAGCGCGAACAGCCCGACATTCTGGGCATGTCGGCGCTGCTGACAACGACCATGCCCTACATGAAAGTGGTCATCGATACACTGGTGGCACAAGGCAAGCGCGACGATTATATCGTGCTGGTGGGCGGTGCGCCGCTCAACGAGGAATTCAGCCGCGCGATCGGGGCCGATGCCTATTGCCGCGACGCGGCTGTGGCGGTGGAGACCGCCAAGACCTATGTTGCGCGCAAGCATAACCAGATGCATGCTGGCTAAGACCAAAGCCGCCGCCATGCGCGGCGGCGTTGCCTATTTGGAGGACTGAGCCTCGGCTGCGCGGGCCTCTGCCATCAGCTTGTCAGATGCCGCCTCAACGACTTGCTCCAGCTCTGCCAGAAACACGCGCGGCTCCTTGCCTGCCGGAATGGTGGGCAGGAATTCAACCACTGCGACACCCTGTTTACGGTAGAGACTGTGGCGCGGCCAGAACATGCCGACATTCGTGGCAACTGGGACGCACGCCTGCCCAAGCTCCTGATAGAGCGCGGCAGTTCCGGCCTTGTATGGCTTTGCCACACCGGGCGCGACCCGAGTGCCCTGCGGGTAGATGATCAGCTGCCCGGGCTTCTGCACCCCGGATTTGACCCGCGCGACCATCGCACGGATCGCCTGACCACGCTTGCCGCGATCCACAGGCACACAGCCGATACGCAGCCCGTACCAGCCGAGGACGGGGGCCCAGACGAGCTGTTTTTTCATGATGAACCGCCCCCGCGGCAACGCGCCGAAGATCATCAGGATATCGAGGAAGGACTGATGCTTGGCGGCGATCAACACCCCGCCCGAAGGCACCTCACCGCGGACTTCCGTGCGAAGCCCGACCATCCATGCGGCAGACCAGCACACATATCGGCAGTAATCCTGACAGGCCCGCAACGCGCCGTCGCGCGTGATGAGTGCATAAGGCAGGTAGACGACCCCGACCACCAGCATGGCGACATACATCTGGCCGATGAACACCACCGAGCGCAACCATTGGACAGCGTATCGCATCAGGTCACTCCGCGAAGAACGTGGAAAGCTGTGGCCATGCTGGATGCCCAGGCCAGCACAAAAGTCAGCGCCGGGATGCTCAGAGGCCAGAGCCAGCTGAGCCCGTGAAACCCGATCCCGGCCAGCACCGGCACAGCGCTGCCAGGATCCGGCAGCGCCAGCAGCGCGGCCATACCCAGCGCCGTGCCCCCAGCCGCCCCTGCCAGCGCCCGGCGCGAGATCCGCCGCACGAAGGCGCGTGCGATGAAACGGTCGCGCGCGCCTACAAGACGCAGCACCCGGATCACCTGACGGTTGGCTGAAAGCGCAACACTGGCCGCAAGCGTGACGATGGCTGACATCACGCCGCCGATCAACACCAGTGAGAGAAGCGCGAAGCTTTGCAGCCGGCTCGCCGCCTGCACGAGGGGCCGGCGCCAGCGGGTATGATCATCATACACGGCACCCGGCGCTTCGGCCGCCAGCCGCAGGCGCAACCCCTGCCGATCCGGTCCACCGCCGAATTCCGTCACCTCGATCAGGCGCGGCAGTGGCAGCATGTCCAGCGGCAGGTCAGGGCCCAGCCAGGGCTCCAGCAATGCGGCCTGATCAGACTGCGCCATAACTGTCGCCGCGGCAATCCCCGGCGTGGTGCGCAGCACTTCGAGCACCTGCGCGGTCTGTGCCTCGATCTCGTCGGGCTGTGCCGCAATGCGCACTGTGGCTGTTTCGGACAGCGCCTGCGCCCAGCTATCGGCCAGCCGCGCGGAACTCATCGACAAGGCCAGCGCAAAGACCGCGAGAAACGCCATCGCAGCGGCGCTGAGCGAGACCAGCCAGACATTCTGCCCCGCCTTGGGGACCACCAGATCCGCGATCGGCCCTGTACTCATAATTCAGCCCCTGCCAGTTGCAGCGTGCGCCCCGCAATGCGGATCACCCGCGCCTGCACCTGTGCCTTGGCAAAACGGATCAGGTTCAGGTCATGCGTGGCGATCAGCACAGCCGTGCCCATGCGGTTCAACTCGATCATCAGCATCAGCAGGCGTTGCGACATCTCCCAATCGAGATTGCCCGTCGGTTCATCCGCCAGCAGCACACTCGGCCCGGCCACGATCGCACGCGCCAGAGCCGCGCGCTGACGCTCGCCGCCCGACAGCGTGGGCGGCTTTGCATCAGCGCGGTCCGTCAGCCCAACCCAGCCCATCAGATCTTCCAGATCACTGTCCGAGATGGGCCGTCCCGTTGCCGTCAGCGGCAAAGCCACATTCTGTTCCAGCGTCAGGTGATCGAGGAAGCTGCAATCCTGATGCACCACGCCAATCCGCTCGCGCGCTTGTGCCAGGTCATCGCGCGTCATCGACGCCAGATCACGCTTCAACAAGGTCACCGTGCCGGTGCTGGGCTTCAATTCGCCATAGCAAATTTTCATGAACGTGCTCTTGCCCGCCCCCGATGGCCCGGTCAGAAAGTAGAAGCTGCCTGGCTCCAGCTGTACTGTGACATCGCGAAACAAGGCTCCGCCACCGTAATCATGAGACACGCCTTCAAGAGAAATCATCGTGATTGTTCCGCAAATCGCACCGCCACGCCGATCATTCCTGCGGTTTTGGCCATAAAACTGTGTCCTTTTTGGCAAAAATGGTTAATGAACTTGGCGTTTGTCTTGACGCTTGCTACAACATTCAGAAAACAAGGCCAATGCCCCTTCGCGGCTTCGAGCAGGTAGATGTGATGCGTATCGTATGTCCGAATTGCAATGCTCAATACGAAATCGACGCGGCGCTTTTGCCGCCTGAGGGGCGCGAGGTCCAATGTTCCGGCTGCGGCACTGTCTGGTTTCAGAGTTCAGACGACACAGGGCCTCAGCAGCCCGTATCAGGGCCTGAACAGCCCCCTGAGCCAAGCCCGCCCGCCCCGTCTGAAGCCGAGCCTGAAGCTCAGACAGAACGCGCGCCAGAACCCAGCCCTGACCCGGAACTTGCCGCGCCGCCATCACCCCCGATTGAGGAAGACGCACCATCGACGACAGCTGTGATCAGCGCGCCCAAAGCAGTTGATGAGAAGGTCCTTGGGATCCTGCGCGAAGAAGCGGCCTTTGAGTCGCGCCAGCGCGAACGTGACAAAAGCGCATTGGAAACCCAGCCCCAACTCGGGATTCTCGGCGCGTCGCCCTGGCCCAGTACAGCACCCCTCAACAAGGAGCGCGCGTCGGTCGGAGCAGTGCGAGATGGGCACACACCCCCGAAAGACACATCCAGCGAAAACAGCCCTGCCTTTCCCGATATCGACGATATCAGCGCCACGCTTGAACCGATGGGGCGCGGGAGAAAATTCAGCCCGGCTCCAAACAGCGCCGCGTCCGTAACGCAACAGGACCATGATCGCCAACACAGCGGCTTCCTGCGCGGGTTGATCTTGCCGATTGCGCTGGCGGTCGTATTGATGAGCCTCTACCTCGCGGCCCCTGCCCTTAGTCGCGCAATTCCGGTGATCACCCCTGTCCTCGCCGGATATGTGATGGTCGTCGACGGGCTGCGCGACGGAGTCGCCGGTCTTTTCGGACGCTGACGGAACACGCCAAAGAGCGCAACAAGACCCGAGAAGCGCGCAGATGGGCAGGTGGCTACGAGGCTCTGAACAGGCGGGACAAGTGGATTTTCCGTTTATGAGCCGGACCAGCAATTGATCGAGTGAATCACTTTCCCCGCGATTGAGCACTAAGATGCTGCGAACAAAGGAAAGACCAAGTCAGACGACCGAGTTATTGTTAACTCTGGTGTTATGGGATCGTCATGCAGCGGCCCGCTCTGGGTTTGATGGATTGGCGCGGTTGATGAAATCGACGCCTTCGATGACGTCAGCGAGATGGGCGAAGCCGCGCAGCTTGCGCCAGCTTGTCACTGCACATTGAGCGCGCCTGAACATCATCTGCAGCATTCCGGGACGGGTCAGGCAGCCCTTGGCGCGTTTGGTCCGGTGACGGATGGTCGCGACTGTGGGGCAAGCGCCCCGGGTCCGAGCGCAGCCCCGAAAACTTTCAATGGGATTCGTGGTTCTGATGCTCTGCCAGTGCTGGGCGGGGAATTCGTAAAAGGTGGGTAGCTCTTCGCGGTCCTTGATCAGGCAGGTGGCGGCGTCCGGACCGAGCAGTGCTTTCAGCGCCGCATCCATCGCGCCGGGGGAAAGGCCCTTGAGATACAGTCAGGGCAGCGATGCCTCCAGTGACTTGGCCTTGCGCACAAAGGGCGGGACCCGCGCGGAATGGAAGGTGACGGGCTTGCCCGACTTCGCGCGCGCCTTGGGCACCTTCACCGTGACAGGGCCGATGCCGGTCTGCACTGCCCGTTCCGGATGGTGGCCGTTGCGGACCACCCTCGCATGACCCTCAGGGTCTTTCGGTCCTGAAACCGTGGCAGGAAGACCTCAAGCTCGGCCTCGAGCGCTGATTGCAGCAATTCCCGCGCGCCCTTGCGCAGAAGGTCTGTAAATGGATCCGAGATCGCATCTCGACCGGCAATTCAACACTGTTGCGATCGTCTATGGTGGCGCGTCCTCTTCGGTTGGCGGGGTGTGTCGCAACAACAATTCAACCAGATGCACCGCCAGCTTTCAAATCCCCAAAACACCAGATTCAGTCATAGTTCGCTGCCTGAAGGCACCGTGATTGCTGAATGGCTGGCGGAATATGCGATGCTCCGCAACCTCGCGCGGGTGTGTCGGTGCGTGACAGGCCAGGGCATCGCTGAGAAGCACCGAAGGCCTCGACAAAGGCAAAGCGCCTGGCCCGTTTCACTGACTTATTGTTTCAAGCAGCCACAGCGAGTCGCTGCCTCGTCAGAATGGCACCCCGAATGCGCCGGGACGCGAGGTGGAATAACCACACGCCGTTCAACTGGACGACCCAATTGGCACAGCAGAAGGGTCGTTCCTCGCCCATTGGCGCGCTTCGGTCCGAAAGGTCGTGGGCGACTGGTGTCAACGAGAAATGAAGCTGCCTCACGCGCGCCAAGGTTCCCGCAAATTGTCGAGGTAGATCCGAACCGCATCTTCCACATGCCTGAAACGGTCGCCGCCCAAATGCTTGCCGCCAAACC
Organism: Paracoccaceae bacterium; assembly: GCA_007692585.1. GTDB lineage: Bacteria > Pseudomonadota > Alphaproteobacteria > Rhodobacterales > Rhodobacteraceae > Roseinatronobacter. The sequence continues at coordinate 30,691 of REBU01000042.1, forward strand.
ACCTCGTCACCACGACAATATGATCGTGCAGCCCTTCGCGCTCCAACTCCTTGATCCGCGCTTTCCCAGAACTGGTTTGGCCTGGCCGTTCGCCGCCATCACGCTGTTCCATGCCAACCGCACCGCGCCTTCGCGGAACTCAGCCGAATACGGCTTCGAGGTCTTCGTGTTGTTGTGTGTCTGTTCCATAACAGGCAACTCTCCGAGAGTTTTGCCCTCCGACAAACCCGGGTCGGTTCAACCTTTGAGACCCAACACCGCCGGACCCATCGCGCACAACGAGTTCCTGCGCAGATCAATGCGTGTCTGTCTCACCATCTGGCGACGATGGAGCGGGTCGCACTGCCGAAGCTGCGTCGAAGCCAAGATGCATTGCGGGAACCCACTTGGCGAAAGGTTGGGCACAACGGACTTTGACTGTCAGGTCGTGGAGGTAACATTCTGCGTCATTCGCCATTGTCGCTCGGACCAAAGGCACGAGGTGGCTTTTTGCTCTATAGCCTCTCCGCGCTTTGCACTCTCATTACAAAAGCCATGGGATGTGTCTGCCCGGTGAAACGGTCACTTCGGCCATCGCCTGATGGGTGCAATAAAGGCAACTCAACCCGGCGCATACCTCACGCCCGCGCCGTCCACCAGGCGCTGATCTTCCAAGGGCAATCGAAGCACGACACAGCAGCCACGGGTCTCGCGCTCGAGATATGCCATGCCGCCATGCGCGCGCGCGATCGAGCGGACAATCGCCAGTCCAAGCCCACATCCAGAACGCGGCGGATCGCGGCTGTCAGACTGGTCGAGGCGCACGAAACGCTCGAAGACCTGCTCGAAGGCGTCTTCAGGAATACCTGGCCCGTCATCTGTAACCGAAAGTATCACTTGCCCGTCAGATCGTGCGAGCCTGAGGTCAAGCGATCCGCCATTCACTGCCCCGTAGCGCAAAGCATTGTCGAGCAGGTTTTCAATTGCCTCGCGCAACAAAATGGAATTGCCGCGAACGCTGAACACATGATCAGGGGAATCGAGGTTCACCTCCAGCCCCTGTCGCAGCGCATCAGGGGCATATTTGCGCGCCATGTCCGCCACCAACTGGGTGAAATCGATCAACTCCTGATGCGCAAGCCCTGCATGATCCACCGTCTCCAGACTGAGCAATTGCTGGCTCAGCCGCGACAGATCGCTCGCCGCCTCATGCAGATCGTGCAGCCGCGCAGCCCGCTTGTCGGGATCGGCGGTCGACAATGCGGCTTCTGCCTGCGCGCGAATAGCGGCAACCGGGTTGCGGATCTGATGCGCGGCATTCGCGATGAAGGCATTGCGGCGCTGCAGCTCCGCTTGCAACCGGGCAAAAAGCGCGTTCATCGTGCCGACAAGGGGGCGCACTTCACTGGGCACGACGCGCTGAATGGGTTTCAACTCGGTCGGGCTGCGTAGTGCCACTGCTTCACGCAGGTCAATCAGCGGGCGCAGACCCTGTGCGATCCCGATCCAGACGGCAGCGGCTGCCGTGACCAGCACTACTGCAAGGATGAACAGCGCCTGTTTCAGGATGATCAGGCTAAGCGCGCGGCGCTGGGTAGTGGTTTGCCAGGCCAGCACGGTTGTCCAGCCATCAAAGAAGGGATCGGCGATGAATTCACGCAGCGCAACAGCGCGCACGGGTTTGTCGTTATAAGTGAAATTGAAAAAATATGCCTCGCCGCCGCGCAGATTCTGAGGAATGACAGAGGCAGGTATATCCGTGTAGCCCGCCAGAATTCGTCCATCGGCTGCCGACACGTTATAGAAGATGGGATCGCCCAGAACGCCGACCAGCGAATTCAGCAGTGCATCGGACACGACATCGCCCTGTGTGATGATCACCTCACGCGCCACGACATGTGCAACAACCTTGAGCGCGTCGTCATAAAGCATCTGTGACATGGCTTGTGCCTGCCAGTAGCGCATGACCCCGGCCACCATTGCGACCGCAACGAGCGGCAACAGGATCATCACGAAGAGCCGCGCACGCAGGGATCCCCCCGCGGATATGCGTGGGTGTTTGGGTTTGGCGGTCATGGATCTGATGTCAGCATGTAGCCTAAGCCGCGGAGGGTTTGGATTGCGATGCCTTGGCCGTTGAG
>REBU01000063.1 GCA_007692585.1 Paracoccaceae bacterium
TGAAAACAAAAAGCTTGTAGCCCTCGACATTGTAGCCAAGAAAGCGCACGCGGGCCTCGTTGTCGCGAATGGCGCGGATGACCGAGCCGAATTTGCCCGACACGATCCAGGCGAAAAGCAGATAGCCTGCCCCCAGCGCAAAGCTTGATGCCCAGAAGAACCACATCGATATCACCGATTGCGGCACATGCAGGAAGCCGGGGATGTTCTGCAGCCCCGACAGCCCGTTATTGCCGCGCAGGCCCGTGTCGTTCTGAAACAGGTAGAGCGACAGCGCAAGCGTCATGGCCTGCGTCAGGATCGACAGGTAGACGCCCGTGACGCGGCTGCGAAAGGCCAGCCAGCCGAAGACCAGCGCCAAGAGCCCCGGCACCAGCACGATCATCGCAAGCTGAAAGGGCAGCGAGCCCGCGAAACTCCAGATCAGCGGCAAGTCGGAACTGCCCACGACCCCGAAGATCTGGGCAGCGACGGCTTCGGACACTTCCAGTTCAGTGGGCGGGATCGTGCCCCGGCCAAGGCTCTCGCGGATATTGATCTCGGTGCGCGCATACATCAGCCACATGCCGATGGCGTAACCGCCAAGCCCGAAGAAGGCGAAATGCCCAAGGCTCAGGATCCCGCAATAGCCCCAGACCACATCCATCGCGATGGCGATCAGGCACAGGCACAGCGTCATGCCAAGGATCTTGACCAGATTGGTGGAGATCACCCCGATGCCAAAGCCCTCTGACAGAACCGTGACCCCGATGGTGAAGATTCCCAGAAGCGCCATGAACCACATCACAGACGGGTTCGAGATCAGGAAACTGCGCTTGGTGGCGGTTGTGCTGCGGGGAATGTCGAAGGGCATGGCGTCAGTCTCCGGCAGCGCGGCCCTTCAGGGCGACGATACCCTTGGGGCGGAACTGGATGAACAGGATGATGAACAGCACCATGAAGGTCTGCGCAGCCAGCGTATTGGCCGGGTTGAACCACTCGATGCCCTTTTGCAGGAAACCGATCAGAGTGGCGCCTGCCAGCGTGCCAAAGACCGAACCAACGCCCCCCACGACCACAGTCATGAAGCTCTGCACGATGTAATTCGCGCCCATCTCTGACGTGACCTGCGCCACCAGCCCGATGGCCACGCCTGCGACACCGGCGATGCCCGACCCCAGCCCGAAGGTCAGCATGTTGATGCGGTCAGGATTGATGCCCATGCTGGCCGCCATGCCGGGGTTTTGCGTCACCGCGCGGACTTCCAGCCCCAGCCGCGTGCGGTTCAGGATATAGAGCAGCATCAGCAGGAACCCCAGCGCCATCACGAAAATCGCCACCCGGATCGAGGCCACCGAAACCACATCATTGACCTGAATGGCGCCCGCCAGCCAATCGGGGGCCGTCAGCGGCCGCGCCTGCGTGCCGAAGATATTCTTGGCCAGCTGTTGCAGCGCAATCGAGATGCCAAAGGTCGCCAGAAGCGTCTCCAGCGGGCGGGTGTAGAGATGACGGATCACCAGCCGCTCCATCGCCACCCCGGCCGCGAAAGTGACCGCAAAGGCCAGCGGCAGGGCAATGACCAGCGACGTGGTGTAGTTGGGGATCACGGTCTGGACGACATAGCCGGTATAGGCCCCCATCATGATGAATTCGCCATGCGCCATGTTGATCACGCGCATCACCCCGAAGGTGATGGCAAGGCCAATCGCGGCCAGAAAGAAGATTGACGCGAGCGAAAGCGCATCAAGCGAGATACTGACGAATTGCCACAGCGAAATCGCCGTCCGCGTGCTGTCGAGACTGTCACGTGCAGCGTCGGTCACCGCCGCATCAGGCTCCAGATAGGCGTCGAAAAAGACGTATGCTGCGACGGCTTCGCGCATATCAGCCTCGGTCACCAAGGGCGCGACGGTGCCCGCCTCCTCCAGCGCGCGGTAAGCCTCGAGGCGCATCTCGTCCGTGGTCAGCAGATGCACGGGCACACCACCGACAGTGCCATCGACCACATTCGCACGCAGCACGTCGCGAATGGCATTTCGGCCCGGACGCGGCGGAACCAACCCGGCATCCGAAAGTGTCGCATAAGCGGCGATCAGGTCCATATCCTCGCCCGGCGTGCGGATCCGCGCGACATTCGTGCCTGCGGGGATTTCAGGGGCGAAATCAGCGCGGGTCTGCAGGGTCTGGTTCAGAACCCGGCGCGCTTCCGTGCTGATGTCACCACGCAGACCCTCGATCGCGTCAATCCGCGTGGCGCTATCAGTCGCAAAACGCGCATTCAGCAGGTCCAGAAGCCGGTCCATGCGCTGGATGATGCTGGGGTCTTCCTCGGCGTCTCTCGCTTCGGTCAAGGGTTCGATCTGCTCGATATCAGGGCTGCGCGCGATGCTGGCAAGCGCGGCAATGCGCCGGTCAGGATCTGGATGGGTCAGCTCGTAACTGACCAGCGCGGAATTGATCTCGCGCCGGACCCCGGCATTGGGCCGGATCTGGCTCAACTCGCGGCTGCTGACAGTCGCGACCGGCGCGCGCGTGTCGATATCGATCAGCGTCTGCATCCGGTCGGGCGCATCTTCAGTGTAGAAAAACAACCCATCCGCATCGCGCACGGACACCTCGCGGTCGCCCCATGCGCGCAGGAAATCGACCGTGCCGGGCGCGTCAGCCTGCAACAGCGCCGCAAGCACCCGTGGCACCGTCGCCCGCGACGGCTGGGCCACCTCCGCTTGCACCGTTTGCAGCGCATCTTGCAGCGGCGAGGGGCTGGTGTCCTGCGCATACGACGGCCCGAACAGGACGGCTGCGACAAGAAATGCCACCAGAGGCAGTAGGCGCGGCATGGGCAGGATCTTTCTGTGGGGATGGGAAAGTCAGGGTGCATGCCATGCACGCACCCTGCACGCCGCGTCTCAGTAGTTCGAGGTCAGCTGGACACAGGTTTCCGTGGCCGTGTCGAACATTCCGCATTCCAGCGTTTCCCAGTCGCTGGTCAATGTGGCCGATTCCGTCAGGAAGGGCGACCAGGCTTCACCGGGGATTTCCTCGGTCTGGCTGATCACATCGAACTGCCCATCGGCGCGGATTTCACCGATCAGCACCGGCTTCGACAGGTGATGGTTCACATTCATCACCGCTGTCCCGCCGGTCAGGTTCGGGAATTCCTGCCCCCACATCTCTGCGCGGACCGCGTCTACATCGGTCGTGCCTGCGGCTTCAACGGCGTTCACCCACATGTTGAAGCCGATGTAATGGGCCTCCATCGGGTCATTGGTCACGCGGTTCGTATCTCCGATGAACTCATGCCAGGTGGCGATGAATTCCTCATTCTCGGGCGTGTCGACCGACATGAAGTAATTCCACGCCGCCAGATGCCCGACCAGGCGCGAGGTATCCAGGCCAGAGAGCTCCTCCTCACCCACCGAGAACGCCACCACGGGGATATCGTCCGCGCTCACACCCTGGGCTGCGAGTTCGGTGTAAAAGCCGATATTCGCGTCGCCATTGATGGTCGAGATGACGCCCACCTGCTTGCCGCCCGCACCCAGCCCGATCACATCCGAAACGATTGTGGACCAGTCCGCGTGACCGAAGGGAGTGTAATTCACGAAAATATCTTCCGGCGCGATGCCTTTGGAAATCAGATAGGCCTCAAGGATCGCATTCGTGGTGCGCGGATAGACGTAATCCGTGCCCAGGAGCGCGAAGCTCTCGACGCCCAGCTCCTCCAGGAAGTAATCCACCGCCGGGATCGCCTGCGTGTTCGGCGCGGCGCCCGTGTAGAAGACGTTGCGCGAGCTTTCCTGCCCTTCATACTGCACCGGATAGAACAGCAGCCCGTTCAGCTCTTCAAGCACCGGCAACATGGCCTTGCGGCTGACCGAGGTCCAGGCCCCGAAGATCACATCAACCTCGTTCACGGTCAGCAACTGCCGCGTCAATTCCGCGAAAAGCGGCCAGTCCGAGGCCGGGTCGACGACCACGGCTTCCAGCTGACATCCCAGCACGCCACCTGCTTCATTTTGCTGGGCGATCAGCATCAGCATCACGTCGCGCAAGGTGGTTTCCGAAATCGCCATGCTGCCCGAAAGCGAGTGCAGCACACCGACCTTGATCGTGCAATCCTGTGCGGCAGCAGGGGCGGCAGAGAACAGGGCAGCGGTGGCGGCCGAGGCGAGAAGCGTTCTTTTGATCATGCGATGCATACTCCTGTGATGCGTGTGCATGCCTCGGGGGTCGGGCTTGATCGCTGTCATCATGCGCCCCATATCCCCTAGACAACAGTTATTCTGTTGCGCATGTCCGGCGGGCAGCATCTGCCAGGATCGACCCATCGGACATGCAAGTTATTCGGTTTCAGCACGCGTCTTATCGCGTGGCGCGCCCCCTCTGACAATTTGCGCCGCCGCACCAACAGGCCCGAACCACCCCTGACTGCCTGTTTCATGTGCAACACAAGGGCGATGTGCTTTCTAATTAAGCGCCGCGCAAAGCCTGGCCGCTTGCTTGACGGCACAGCCGGGGATCACTAGCGTCACCTGAGCAAATCTGCGCAACAGCGCGACACAGACCCGAAACTCTGGGAGAAGCCCATGAAATACAATGATGTTCCGGGCTGGTTCAATCCGATCGATCAGGCTGGCTTCGCCTGGACATTGGAGTATCAGAACCAGATCGGCCAGCACGGCGATCTGCTGGAACTGGGCACGTTCAAAGGCAAGAGCGCGATTCTGATGGGCCAGAAACTGAAATCGGGCGAAACGCTGACCGTCTGTGATCTGTTTGAAGATGTAACCGGATGGAGCGGGGCCGCAGAGAGCGAAAAGGCGTTTTTCAGCACGCAAACCCCGTCCCGCCAGAGCTTCGAGCAGAATTATCTCGCCTTCCACCACGCCTTGCCTGTCATCGTGCAAGGTCCGACCAGCACCATCGGCGATCATGTCGCGCCCGAAACCTGCCGCTTCGTGCATATCGACGCCTCGCATGTCTATGACAATGTCATCGCGGACACCGCGTCCGCGCGCGCGGCGCTGCAGGAAAATGGCGTCGTCGTCTTCGATGATTACCGCAAGGCCCAGACCCTCGGGACCGCCGCCGCCGTCTGGGAGGCGGTGCTCAATCACGGGCTTGCGCCGATTTTCGCCACGGATTTCAAGCTCTATGCGACATGGGGCGACCCGGAGCCGATCCGCGATGCGATCATCGCCCGCGCGCGCGACGCCAATTGGTGCCGCACCGGCGCGCCTGTCGCGATCCGCAACCACAGCCTGGTGCGACTGGCGCGCAACGGCACCTGACATGCATCCCGGCCCTTGACGCGCGCCGCGCAAGCGGGCAGGTGCAGGCCATGTTGCAAATTCAAGACCTGTCCTTCTCGATCAATGGCCGCCCCCTGTTTGAAGGGGCGTCAGTCAATATCCCAACGGGCCACAAGGTCGGCCTCGTAGGCCGCAATGGGGCGGGCAAGACGACACTGTTTCGGCTGATCCGGGGCGAATTGGCGCTGGAAGGCGGCGCAGTCTCGTTGCCCTCGCGCGCGCGGGTGGGCGGTGTGGCGCAGGAAGTGCCCTCATCCGCGACCTCGCTGATCGACACGGTGTTGGCCGCCGACACCGAACGCGCGAGCCTCATGGCCGAGGCCGAGACCACCACCGACCCCGCGCGCATCGCCGCTGTGCAGACGCGGCTGGCCGATATCGACGCCTGGTCGGCCGAAGGCCGCGCCAGTGCGATCCTGAAAGGGCTGGGCTTCGACGCTGAAGCGCAGCTGCGCCCGTGCTCGGATTTCTCGGGCGGCTGGCGGATGCGGGTGGCGCTGGCGGGCGTGCTGTTCGCGCAGCCCGACCTGCTGCTGCTCGACGAACCGACGAACTATCTCGATCTGGAAGGCGCGCTCTGGCTGGAAAGCTATCTGGCGAAATACCCCCACACGATCCTGATCATCAGCCATGACAGGGGCCTTCTGAACCGCGCGGTCGATCACATCCTGCATCTCGAAGACCGCAGCCTGACGCTTTACGCAGGCGGCTATGACACATTCGCGCGCACCCGCGCCGAGCAACGCGCCGTTCTGGCCGCCGAGGCGCAAAAAGTCTCGACCCAGCGCGCGCATATGCAGAAATTCGTCGACCGTTTCCGCGCCAAGGCCAGCAAGGCCAAACAGGCGCAATCGCGGCTGAAAATGCTCGAAAAACTGACGCCGATCACGCCTCCGTCAGAAGCCGCGCGGCATGTCTTCAGCTTCCCCGCGCCCGAGGAACTTTCGCCGCCCATCCTGCGCCTCGAAGGGGTCTCGGTCGGCTATGGCGGCCCGCCTGTGCTGCGCGGCCTGGATCTGCGCATCGATCAGGACGACCGTATCGCGCTTCTGGGGCGCAATGGCGAAGGCAAATCGACCCTGTCCAAACTGCTGGCCGAGAAGCTTGCGGGCAATGGACAAGTCACGCGGGCGTCGAAACTGCGCGTGGGCTATTTCGCGCAGCATCAGGTCGACGAGCTGGAACTCGACGAAACGCCCCTGCAGCACATCCAGCGCATGCGCCCGGGCGAGATGCCGCCCCGCCTGCGCGCGCGCCTTGCGGGCTTCGGGCTGATGGCCGAGCAGGCGGAAACGGTCGTGCGCAAACTGTCGGGCGGGCAAAAAGCGCGGCTGTCGCTGCTCTTGGCGACGCTGGATGCGCCGCATATGCTGATCCTCGACGAGCCGACGAACCACCTCGATATCGAGAGCCGCGAAGCGTTGGTCGAAGCGCTCACGGCCTATACAGGCGCGGTGGTGCTGGTCAGCCATGACATGCACCTGTTGTCACTGGTCGCAGACCGGCTCTGGCTGGTGTCAGGCGGGCATGTGCGCCCCTATGACGGCGATCTTGACGCCTATCGCGATTTCCTGCTGTCAGCGAATACCAAACCCGCGCGCGAAAAACCCGCGCCCAAGGCCAAACCGCGCGCCACGCGCGAAGACATCGCCGTGCTGCGCAGTGAAGTGCGCAAGGCCGAAGCGCGGGTCGAAAAGCTCGAAGACATGCGCAACAAACTGGCGAAGAAACTCGCGGACCCGGAACTTTATGAGGACAGCCGCAGCGGCGATCTGCGGGTCTGGCAGGCGAAATATGCCGAAGTGATGGACGCGCTCGACCGCGCCGAAGCCCTTTGGGTCAAGGCGCAGGAAACACTGGACGCGGCCCTGTCAGCCGCGTGACAGCAAGGCATGAAAAAAGGCCATCCCCGCGCGGGATGGCCTTTGACTTCGGCACTGGCCGCAATCAGCTGTTGACCGCGTCTTTCAGGGCCTTGGCGATGGTCACCTTCACAGCCTTGTCAGCGGCTTTGGTCATCGTCTCACCCGTCGACGGGTTGCGGACCTGACGCTCGGGGCGCGCGCGGCACATCACCTTGCCGATACCGGGCACGGTGATCGCGCCACCAGCGGAAACTTCGGCCATGACGATTTCTGCCAGCGAATCCAGCGCCGCATTGGCCGTCTTCTTGTCAGCGCCCATCTTCTCGGAAAGCGCAGCGACAAGCTGCGTCTTGGTCATTGGCTTCGTGGTCATCTGTTACTCCTCAAGGAAATGAAGGACTCTCTACAACTGTCCCTGTGATGTTTTCGACGCGCATGTAGCCTTGTTTTACAGGGCATGGCAATTCCCCAAAGCGCTGCATTCACCATATTTTTGCACCCGGACGTTGAAAATGCCACTACAGGAACGCGGTTTCGTTGAAGGAGCGCAGTTTCCGGCTGTGGATCTTCTCCAGCGGCATCTCGCGCAGAAGCTCCATCGCCCTGATCCCGATCTGCAGATGCCGCGCAACCTGCGTCTTGTAGAAGCTCGACGCCATGCCGGGCAGCTTCAGCTCACCATGCAGCGGCTTGTCGGACACGCAAAGCAGCGTGCCATAGGGCACGCGGAAACGGTAGCCATTCGCGGCAATCGTCGCACTTTCCATGTCCAGCGCAATCGCGCGCGACTGGCTCAGGCGCTGGACCGGACCGGAATGGTCGCGCAATTCCCAGTTGCGATTGTCGATCGTGGCAACGGTCCCTGTGCGCATGATCCGTTTCAGCGCATAGCCTTCCAGCTCGGTCACTTGCGCCACCGCGTCCTGCAGCGCGATCTGGATCTCGGCCAGCGCCGGGATCGGCACCCAGCGCGGCAGATCGGCATCGAGCACATTGTCTTCGCGCAAATACGCATGCGCCAGCACGAAATCGCCCAGCGCCTGGCTGTTGCGCAGCCCTGCGCAATGACCGACCATCATCCAGGCATGCGGCCGCAGCACGGCGATGTGGTCCGTCGCCGTCTTGGCATTGGACGGCCCCACCCCGATATTGACCAGCGTGATGCCCGCCCCATGCGCGCGTTTCAGGTGATAGGTCGGCATCTGCGGCAGGCGCGGCAGCGCGGGCAGTGGGGCGTCGGCATCTGTGATCTCGACATTGCCGGGGGCAACGAAAGCGGTGTAACCACTGGTCGGATCACGCAGCTGCGCCCGGGCGAAGGCTTCGAATTCATCGACATAGAACTGGTAATTCGTGAACAGGATGAAATTCTGGAAATGCTCGGGCTGGGTCGCTGTGTAATGCGCCAGCCGCGCCAGCGAATAATCCACGCGCTGCGCCGAAAACAGCGACAGCGGGCGCGAGCCGTCCTCGTTCAGACTGCGGTCGCCATTGACGATATCGTCATTCGTGGTCGCCAGATCCGGCACGTCAAACAGATCGCGCAGCGATAGCGCCATTTCGCCATTTTCCGGCAGGCTGACATCTCCGCGCCCGGCCATGGCGAAATGCAGCGGGATGGGCGTATCCGATGGCCCGATGGTGACCGCGACCGCGTGGTTCTGGATCAGCAGACCGATCTGCTGGCGCAGGTAATGGCGAAACAGCACCGGCTGCGTGATCGTCGAGGCGTAGATCCCCGGCTCGGTCACATGGCCGAAGCTCAACCGCGAGTCGATCTGGTCATAGCGCATCGTGGCGAAACGAATTTCAGGGTAGAATGCGCGAAAGCGCGAACGCGGCAGCTCACCTGCGGCCAGCCGGTTGAAGGCATCGATCAGGAAATCCGTGGCACGGGCGTAAAGCGCCTGCAGATGGGCAACCGCAGCATCCGCATCCGTGAAGCTCTGCGGTGCGACAGGCTCCGGGGTCTGGAATGGCAAGCTGGTCTCTTTGGTCATGGCATCATCCTGAAAGGCGGTATTGCCCGCGACAGTGCCACCGCCGTCGCAGCGGGGCAAGCACCCGCAGCGCAAAATCGCGCTTTCCCCGCTCGGCCCGATGCACTAGCTTGACGCCATGACAACAGCTTATCTCACGCATCCCGACGCCCAGCGCCATCTCACGCCCCTAGGCCATCCCGAACAGGTGGCGCGCATGGCCGCGATTGCGCAAGCGCTGGACCATCCCGATTTCGCAGCCCTCAAGCGCTTTGACGCGCCCCTGGCAGAGGACGCGCAGCTCGCGCTCAGCCATCCCGACCGCTATATCGACCGCATCCGCAAGGCGATCCCGGCAGGCGGGATCTACCAGCTGGACGCCGATACCCATGTCTCCACCGGCTCATTCGACGCCGCCCGCCGCGCGGTCGGCGGGGCCTGCCATGCGGTCGATCTGGTGCTCGGAGCCGAGGTCGCCAATGCCTTCGTCGCAATGCGCCCGCCCGGCCACCATGCCGAACGCGAAACACCGATGGGGTTTTGTCTGTTCGGAACCGTGGCCATCGCCGCGCGCCACGCGATGGAGGCCCATGGCCTGAGCCGCGTCGCCGTTGTCGATTTCGACGTCCATCACGGCAATGGCACGCAGGATCTGCTCTGGGATGAAGCACGCGCCTTTTTCGTGTCCAGCCACCAGATGCCGCTCTGGCCCGGCTCTGGTCGCCCCGACGAACGCGGCGCGCATGGCAATGTGCTCAATGTGCCGCTGGCGCCGGGCACCGATGGCGCGGCCTTCCGACGCATCTATGAAGACATGGTGCTGCCGCAACTCGACCGCTTCGCGCCCGAACTGATCCTGGTGTCCGCCGGGTTTGACGCGCATCGCGACGACCCGCTGGCGCAGCTTTCCCTTGTCGAGCAGGATTTCGCCTGGGTCACCGGCGCGCTTTGCGATATTGCCGCGCGCCATTGCGCCGGGCGGCTGGTCTCCTGCCTCGAAGGGGGCTATGACCTGCCCGCGCTGGGGGCGAGTGTCGCCGCGCATATCCGCGTGTTGATGGAGAAGGGCGCATGAACGACAAACCCGTATCCGAGATGACTTTCGAGGAAGCCCTGCGCGGTCTGGAAGAGATCGTGACCCGGCTGGAACGCGGTGATGTGCCGCTCGACCAGTCGATCACGCTCTATGAGCGCGGGGCGGAGTTGAAGAAACATTGCGAAGCGCGACTGAACGCGGCGCAGATGCGCGTCGAGGCCATTCGCCTGTCCGAAGACGGCACGCCCAAAGGCACGGAGCCCTTCACCGCATGAGCGATTTTGCTGCCGCACTGGCCGCGCTCGCGCCCCGGATCGAAGCGCGCTTGCAGGCGGAAATCGCCAGCCTGCCCGCAAGTGGCGTGCGCGACGCCATGGCCTACGGGGCGCAGGGCGGCAAGAAACTGCGCGGCTTTCTGGTGGTGGATTCCGCGCGGCTGCATGGCATCGGCCCCGGTATGGCCCTGCAGGCCGCCGCCGCCATTGAGGCGATCCACGCCTATTCCCTGATCCATGACGACCTGCCCGCGATGGATGACGACGACCTGCGTCGCGGCCAGCCCACAGTGCATGTCAAATGGAGTGAGGCGACCGCGATCCTTGCAGGCGACGCGCTGCAGACGCTGGCCTTCGGGCTTCTGGCACGCGCGGATGCCGCGCCCACGGCGGCCGCGCGGCTGGACCTCGTGGCCTCGCTCGCGCAGGCCTCGGGCGGGGCGGGGATGGTGCTGGGTCAGGCGCTCGACATTGCCGCTGAAACTTCGGCCACGCCGCTCACACTGGACGCCATCACCGCGCTGCAGGCGGGCAAAACCGGCGCGCTGATCGAATGGGCGGCCTGCGCAGGCGCGCGGATGGCAGGCGCAGACCCGGCACCGCTGGCGCGCTATGCCCGCGCGCTGGGGCTGGCTTTCCAGATCGCCGATGACATCCTCGACATCGAAGGCGACGCGGCGCTGGCGGGCAAAAGGCTGCAAAAGGACGAAGCGGCTGGCAAAGCCACCTTCGTGTCGCTGCTGGGGATGGAGCGGGCCAAAGCCCGCGCCCGCGATCTGGTGGCCGAGGCCGAAGCCGCGCTTGCCGTTTACGGTACGCAGGCGCATTTGTTGCAAGGCGCTGCACAATTCGTTATCGCACGGCAAAGCTGAGCAGCACTGCACGGCGAAGGGGGAACGCAACCATGCCCAACACACCGCTTCTCGACCGGGTGCAGATCCCCGCAGATCTCAAGCGCCTGAGCGACCGCGAGCTGCACCAGATCGCCGATGAGCTGCGCGCCGAGACGATTGCCGCCGTATCGGAAACCGGCGGGCATCTGGGCGCAGGGCTTGGGGTCGTCGAGCTGACCGTCGCGCTGCATGCCGTCTTCGACACGCCGCGCGACCGGCTGATCTGGGACGTGTCGCATCAATGCTATCCGCACAAGATCCTGACGGGCCGGCGCGACCGTATCCGCACGCTGCGCCAGAAAGACGGGCTGTCGGGCTTCACCAAACGCTCCGAGTCGCCCTATGACCCGTTCGGCGCGGCGCATAGCTCCACCTCGATTTCCGCCGCACTGGGCTTCACCATGGCGCGCGAATTGGGGGGCACGCCAGAACCCGCGCTTGGCGATGCGATTGCCGTCATTGGCGACGGCGCGATCAGCGCAGGCATGGCGTTTGAAGCGCTCAACAATGCAGGCCATCTGGGCAAGCGCATTTTCGTCGTGCTCAATGACAATGACATGTCGATTGCGCCCCCCACCGGCGCGATGTCGAGCTATCTCTCGCGCCTCTATGCCGACAAGCCGGTGCAGGAGATCAAACAGGCCATGAAGGGCGCGCTGTCGCTCCTGCCCGAGCCGTTTCAGGAAGGCGCGCGGCGCGCGAAAGACCTGCTCAAGCATGCGACCATCGGCGGGACCATGTTCGAGGAGCTGGGGTTCAACTATCTCGGCCCGATTGACGGGCATGACCTTGATCAGCTTCTCTGGGTCTTCCGCACCCTGCGCGAACGCGCAGATGAGCCGATGCTGATCCATGTCCTGACCAAGAAGGGCAAGGGCTATGCGCCCGCCGAAGGGTCGGCCGATCGCGGCCATGCGCGGGCGAAATTCGATCTGGTCACCGGCAAGCAGCAAAAGCCGCCCTCCAACGCGCCGAGCTACACCCGCGTCTTTGCCGACAGCCTGATCGCCGAAGCCAGGCGCGACGACAAGATCGTGGCCGTGACAGCCGCCATGCCCGACGGCACCGGGCTGGACCTGTTTGCCAAACATTTCCCCCAGCGCATGTTCGACGTCGCGATTGCCGAGCAGCATGGCGTGACCTTCTGCGCGGGGCTGGCCGCAGGCGGGATGAAACCCTTCTGCGCGATGTATTCGACCTTTCTGCAGCGCGGCTATGATCAGGTCGTGCATGACGTCGCGATCCAGCGCCTGCCGGTGCGGTTCGCGATTGACCGCGCGGGGCTGGTGGGCGCGGATGGCGCGACGCATGCAGGCAGTTTCGACGTGGCTTACCTCGCCAATCTACCGGGGTTTGTGGTCATGGCCGCTGCGGATGAAGCCGAGCTAGTGCATATGGTTGCCACAGCCGTCGCCCATGACGACGGCCCCATCGCCTTCCGCTTCCCACGCGGCGAAGGCGAAGGGGTCGAGCTGCCGGAACGCGGCCAGCCGCTGGAGATCGGCAAAGGCCGGATGATCCGCGAAGGCAGTCGCGTGGCGATCCTCTCCTTCGGCACGCGGCTTGGGGAAGTGCTGCGCGCCTGCGAAAGCCTTGCCGCGAAAGGCATTACCCCCACTGTCGCCGATGCGCGTTTCGCCAAACCGCTCGACCACGAGCTGATCCTGCGGCTGGCCGCCGAGCATGAAGGGCTGATCACCATCGAAGAAGGCGCCGTGGGCGGGTTCGGCAGCCATGTCGCGCAGCTTCTGGCCGATGAAGGCGTCTTCGACCATGGGCTGAAATTCCGCTCCATGGTGCTGCCCGATATCTTCATCGATCAGGCCAGCCCCCGCGACATGTATGACGTGGCCGCAATGAACGCCCCGCAGATCGAAGCGAAAGTGCTCGACCTGCTGGGCGTCGCGCAACTGGGCAAGCGGGCCTGATCTACCCGGCTCAGGCGGCTTTCCACTTGATCGAACAGCCGATGCTCGGGCTCTGTTCGCGCGGGCCTTGCCCTGTGGCCGCGATCTTAACCATCGCCTCGAACAACTCGCGCGGCGCGTCCGGCGGGCTGGGATTGCGCCCTGACGCATCGATCCGCCCGCGATACTGCAATTCCCCGGCGGCATTCAGCCCGAAGAAATCGGGCGTGCATTCCGCCCCCCAGGCGCGCGCGACCTCTTGCGCCTCGTCATGCAGATAGGGGAAGGGAAAGCCCTCGGCCTCGGCCAGCGCCTTCATCTTCGGGAAACTGTCCGCCGGGTAGGCGCGCGCATCATTCGCGCAGATCGCCGCCACCCCGATCCCATGCGCGCGCAACTCCTGCGCGTCGCGGATGATCCGGTCGAGCACGGCCAGCACATAGGGGCAATGGTTGCAGATGAACATGACCAGCGTGCCGTTCGGCCCTGCCACATCAGACAGGCTATAGCTCTGCCCATCCGTCGCGGGCAGCGTGAAACCCGGCGCTTTCCAGCCGAAATCGCAGACAGGGGGCGTGGCGGCCATGATCTTTTCCTCACATGAAGCGGTTGACGAGGTTTTCCAACTTCTCCTGTTTGCCAGAGCGGGGCTGCGGGTCAACCCCCTGCGCCAGAACATCGGCTGTGATCTGCGCCAGATCACTGCGCAACATCGCCTGCGCCTCCGCCGTGTTCCAGCCCGCATAGCGCGCCCCGCGCGCCGCTTCCAGCCGCCCGTCTTCCAGCATCAAAGCCGCCGCCCGGAAGCCGCGCGCGCAGACATCCATCGCGCCTGCATGTGCCACGATCAGATCTTCCGCATCCAGCGACTGGCGGCGCAGCTTGGCGTCGAAATTCGTGCCGCCCGTGGTGAAACCGCCCGCGCGCAGAATCTCGTAATAAGCCATGGCGACTTCGGGCATGTTGTTGGGGAACTGGTCTGTGTCCCAACCCGACTGGTAATCATTGCGGTTCATGTCGATGGAGCCGAACACCCCAAGACTTGCCGCCATCGCGATCTCATGCTCGAAACTATGGCCTGCAAGGATCGCATGGCCCTGTTCGATATTCACCTTGACCTCGCGCTCCAGCCCGAATTTCTGCAAGAAGCCGTAAACCGTCGCCACATCGTAATCATATTGATGCTTCGTCGGCTCCTGCGGTTTCGGCTCGATCAGGATCGCGCCCTTGAAGCCGATCTTGTGCTTGTACTCGACCACCATCGACAGGAACCGTCCCATCTGCTCGCGCTCGCGGGCGAGGTCCGTGTTCAAAAGCGTCTCATAGCCCTCGCGCCCGCCCCAGAGGACGTAATTCTCGCCCGCCAGCCGGTGCGTGGCATCCATGCAGGTCTTGACGGTGGCCGCACTGATAGCAAACACCTCCGGGTCGGGGTTGGTCGCGGCCCCCGCCATGTAGCGGCGATGGCTGAACAGATTGGCCGTCCCCCAGAGCAGTTTCGGCCCGCCCGCCGCCATCTTCTCGGCGAAATACTCGGTCATTTCTTCCAGATTGCGGGTGTTTTCCGCGAAACTCGCGCCTTCGGGGCGCATATCGGCGTCATGGAAGCAGAAAAACGGCACATTCAGGATGCGAAACATCTCGAAAGCCACATCGGCTTTCAGTTTCGCGTGCTCCATCGTATCGCCAAACCACGGACGCAGGAACGTCTGCCCGCCAAACGGATCGCCGCCGGGCCATGCGAAATTATGCCAGTAGCAGACCGCGAAGCGCAGATGATCCTCCATGCGCCGCCCGAGGATGATCTCGTCAGGGTTGTAATGGCGGAAGGCGAAATCGGCGTCACTGTCCGGCCCCTGATAGGTAAGCGCGGGGATGCCTGCGAAAAAATCGGTCATGTCAGATCCTTGATGGCTGTTTGTGCGGCCTTGAAGCGCGCATGTGTGTCTGTGAAGGCTTGGGTCAGGCCCGGCTGAGGGGCGATTTCACGCGCGATGGGCGGCAGAGGCATGGCCTCAGCGCCGGCACCTGTCGCAGCCATCAGCCCCAGCCGCGCGGCCCCCAGCGCCGCGCCATAATCGCCCGCTTCGGGCACGAGGATCGGCAGGTCCATCGCAGTCGCCAGCGCCGAAAGCCAGTAGTCCGACCGCGCGCCCCCCCCTGCCGCGATCAGCGTCTCCAGCCGCGTGCCGGTCGCGGCCAGCGCGTCCTGACAGTCCTTCAGCGCGAAGACGACGCCTTCGAGCACCGCGCGGGTCGCGGCCTCGCGGTCGGTCGCGTGCTCCAACCCGACAAAAGCCCCGCGAATACTGGCGGAATTGAGCGGCGTGCGCTCGCCACCCAAGTAAGGCAGGAACAGTGCGCGGCCAGGGGCTTGCAGCGGCCCCAGATCGGCCGTCAGCGCGGCAGGCGTGTCCCCTGCGATCCGCGCAAACCAGTTCAGCGCGTCGGTGGCAGCAAGGATCACCCCCATCTGGTGCCATGTGCCGGGAAGCGCGTGGCAGAAGCTGTGCACCGCCGTCTCCGGCGCAGGCGCATAGCCGTCTGTCGCGGCGAAAAGCACCCCCGAGGTGCCGAGGCTTACAAACCCCTGCCCGCCCCGCGCGACGCCGAGGCCAATGGCGGTCGCCGCATTATCGCCCGCCCCACCTGCGACCGGGATGCCAGCGGTCAGCCCGAACTCCTGCGCCAAATCCGCGCGCACATGACCCGACACGCCCGCGCCTTCGACCAGTGTTGGCATCTGGTCGCGTGTCATGCCAGACGCCGCCAGCAAGTCATCCGACCAGTCCCGCGCGCCGATATCCAGCCAGCTTGTGCCTGCCGCATCCGACTTTTCCGCGACATGGCCGCCCGTCAGCCAAAGCCGCAGATAATCCTTCGGCAAGAGCACCTTGGCCGCGCGCGCAAACAGATCTGGCTCATGCCGCGCCATCCAGACGAGTTTTGGCGCGGTGAAGCCCGGAAAGACGATATTGCCGCTGATCGCGCGAAACTGCGGGTCCGCGTCGAGCGCTGCGGCCTGCGCATGCGCGCGGGTGTCGTTCCACAGGATGCAGGGGCGCAGCACGCGGTCGGACACATCCAGCACCGTCGCGCCATGCATCTGGCCCGACAGCCCGATGCCCGCAATCGCCGCCATGTCGATCTGACTAGCGAGTGCGCGCAAAACGCCCTCTGCCGCTGTGATCCAATGGGCGGGGTCTTGCTCCGACCAGCCGGGATGGGGCCGCGCGACACTCAGCGGCGCGCTGGCCTCTGCCACCACAACCCCGCCATCGTCAATCACCAGCCCTTTCAGGCCGGATGTCCCAAGATCCAGTCCCAGATACATCACGCAGCCTTTTCCGGCTTCTTGCCCATGATGATCATCGACAGAATGTCGTCTTCGGTCACATCCTCGACCCGCTCCGTGCCAATCAGCTGGCCGTTTTTCATCACCGACACCCGGTCACAAAGCTCCATCATCTCGCGCGTGTCATGGCTGATCAGGAAAATCCCAAGGCCCTGCGCCTTCAACTCCTTGATCAGATCGGCGACCATCTTGGTTTCATGCACGCCCAGCGCCGCTGTCGGCTCATCCATGATCAGGATCCGTGCGTTGAAATAGACCGCGCGCGCAATCGCCACGGATTGCCGCTGGCCCCCGGAGAGCGCGCTCACCGGCTCTGCGATCTTGCGGAAATTGGGGTTCAGCCGCGCCATGATCTTGCGCGTCTCGGACTCCATCCGGCTGTCATCGAGAAAGCCGAACATGGTGCGCAACTCCCGCCCCAGAAACAGATTCGCAGGCGCAGGCAGGTTATCGGCGAGCGCGAGCGTCTGGTGGATCGTCTCGATATTATAGGCACGCGCGTCGCGGGGGCTGTTGATCGTGGCCTTTTTGCCGTCGATCCAGATCTCGCCACTATCGGCGCGATACGCCCCCGACAGGATCTTGATCAGCGTCGATTTGCCCGCGCCATTATGGCCCAGAAGCCCCACGACTTCACCGGGATAAAGGTCCAGCGACACATCATCAACCGCCTGCACACCGCCGAAAGCGATCGAGAGATTGCGGATATCTACAAGTGGCGTCATGGCTTATCCTTTCCCGGTGCGGCGGCGATAGATGATGTCGATCAGCACCGCGAGCACGAGCACCCCGCCCACGACGATATTCTGCAAGGGCGCATCGACGCCGACCATCGCCATGCCCGATTGCAGCGATTGCATGATCAACGCGCCCAAAATCGCGCCATAGATCGTGCCCAGACCGCCCGCGAGCGCTGTGCCGCCGATGACAGCTGCCGCAATCACGCGCAACTCGTCCAGCGTGCCGATATCGTTGGAATGGTTCGTCAACCGGGCCGAGGCCACCACCGCCGAGATCGCGCAGAGCGCGCCCATGATGGCGAAGACCTTGACCGTCAGCAGCCGCGTATTGATTCCCGACAGCTCCGCCGCCTGCGGATTGCCGCCCGCCGCGAAGATATAGCGCCCCAGCCGCGTCTTGCGCGCCACGATGGTCATCACGACCGCCACGACGATCAGCAGCAGCACCGAAATCGGCAGGCCGTAAACTTCCGTATAGCCCTCGGGCATGACCTCGCCGCGCGCCTCGAATTCGCGGCGCAGACGGGCGACGGGCACTTCATAGGAATTCAGGATCTTGATGAAGCCCAGAATCGCGCCCGCAATGATCCCCCCCAGCGCAAATTCAGCCCAGAGCGGCTTGACAGGAAACCCATGGCTGAGCTTGTCGCGCCGCTTCACCCAGAGCGCGCCCAGAGCGGCCAGCGTGGCGACGATCCCCAGCACCCAGGACCAGAACTCGCCCAGCGTGCCATTGATGCCGCCGAACATCTGAAATGTCGGGTCCAGCGGGCCAATCGTCTGCCCATTGGTCAGATACCAGCCGACATTGCGCCAGATCAGCAAGCCGCCCAAAGTCACAATAAAGGCCGGGATCAGCAGATAGCCCGTCAGCCAGCCCTGAAACGCCCCGATCACCGCGCCTGTCACCAGCCCTGCGCCAATCGCCAGCCAGGGGATCATCGGATGCCCCAGCGGCAGGCCCAGATATTGCGGCAGCCACGCGGTCTGCATCATCGCCATGACCGCCGAACAGGTCGCCAGAAGTGCCCCCACCGACAGGTCAATGTGGCGCGTGACGATGACGAAAACCATGCCAGTCGCCATGATCGCCACGCTGACGCTCTGAATCGTCAGGTTGAAGATATTGCGCGGGGTCAGAAAGCGGCCATCGGTCAGCAGGTTGAAGACAACCAGCACAGCGATGAAAGCGCCGATCATGCCCAACAGGCGCGTGTCCAGTTCCAGCGTATCGGCAAGCCGGGGGCGGGCCGGTGCCTTGGATTTGGCAGCGGCAGAGGTGTCAGAGGTGTTCATGGGAAATATCCTGCCTTGGGGCGGGGAAACGCATCAGGGGCGCGCAACGCGCGCACGCCCCCAGCGTCAGATCAGGCTTACTCGCAGGGCGCAGGGCCGCCGCTTACGCCCTGGCAGAGCGCTTCCAGGCTGATCCAGCCTGCATCAACCACCAGCGACAGATTATCAGCTGTCACAGGCACCGGCTCAAGGAACATCGACACCATTTCCGTGCCAGCGGGCGAGGTCCACATGCCTGCGCCTTCGATATCCGTCATCGCAGCGCCACCGGCCAGTTGCACGGCGATTTCAGCCGCATTGCGCCCCAGATCGCGCGCATCTTTCCACACGCTGACCGTCTGCGTGCCCAGCGCGATGCGGTTCAGCGCCGCGTGATCGCCATCCTGCCCGGACACCGGAATGCCCTGCATCCCCTGCGCGGTCAGCGCGGCCACAGCCCCGCCCGCCGTGCCGTCATTCGACGCCACGACCGCATCCACATTGTTGTCCTGCGCGGTCAGGATCTGCTCCATGTTGCGCTGCGCATTCGCGGGCAGCCAGGCATCTGTATAGGCCTCACCAACGATCACGATATCGCCTGCATCAATCGCGGCCTGCAGCACTTCCTGCTGGCCACCGCGCAGAAAATCGGCGTTCGGGTCCGTGGGCGAGCCCTTGATCATCACATAGTTGCCGCTCGGTGCCTGCTCCAGCACAGCGCGGGCCTGCATCCGTCCGACTTCGACATTGTCAAAGGTCAGGTAGAAGGCGCGGCTGTCCTCGATCAGGCGGTCATAGGCGACAACGGGAATACCCTCATCGGCGGCGGCCTGCACAGCCGGTCCAATCGCGGCGGCGTCCTGCGCCAGAACGATCAGCGCATCCACGCCCTGAGCGATCAGGCTTTCAATGTCGGACAGCTGCTTGGACGCGGAAGATTGCGCATCGGCTGACACATAGCTCGCGCCAGCTGCATCAAGCGCGGCGCGGATCGCGGCCTCGTCCGTCTGCCAGCGCTCTTCCTGAAAATTCGACCAGCTCACACCGATGGTCAGCGAATCGGCCCATGCCGCCGAGCTGAAGCCGAGCGTCGCGGCAATTGCCGCGGTCATGATCTTGTTCATGTGTTCCTCCCTAGAACGTGGTCGGGCCGAATCGTTTTTTGGCGGCCTGATCCCACAACAATGCCATCTATTTTTCAGCTGTCAAATTTAATTTGCGCGATCTGATAAGATTATTGCGGATTTCAGTCGCCCAATCGCTTTTATCCTTGCAAGACTCGCGATTTCGCCGCTTTATTACTTCAGCCAGCGAATTTAATCTTGGACGGGAGGCCAGGATGACCCCGCATGACATTCACCCCCGGCCTGCATCGCCGCACACAGCCCTGCAGGGCTGCGGCCCGCTTCTGACGGATCTGACCGGAACGACAGGCGCCATGTCGCGCCCCTTGCGGCAGGCGCTGTTCGAATTCGTCCGCGCATATGGCAGCACCACCCGCGCCGAGATGGGCCGCAGACTGGGCGTCAGCGCGGCCTCTGTCAGTGCCGTGACCAGCGACCTGATCACCGAGGGGTTCCTGCGCGAAACCGCCGATCCCGACACGCCCGACACAGACCCCCCGCGCAGCGCGCGCGGGCGTCCGCCGGTCAGCCTGCAGGTCGCCGCCGAGGCTCATCACGTCATCGGCGTCAAGCTCGGCGATCTGCGCCATACGGCGGTGCTCAGCGATTTCGCAGGCCAGCGCATCGCGGATCTGAGCCTGCCGACCCGCCCCCACCGCAAGAGCGCCGCGATCCTGATCGCCGAAGCCCGCGCGCTGATCGACCAGTTGCTGGCGCAGCAGGGCATGTCGCGCGCGCAGATCCGCTGTGTGGGTCTGGGCATGGCGGGCATGGTCGATTACGCCACGGGCAACGTGCCTTGGTCGCCCATGCTGGATGCGCCGGGACTGGGCCTGCGCGCACAGTTCGAAGCGGCGTTGGGCGTGCCCGCTTATCTCGACAATGACGCCAATCTGCTGACCCTGGCAGAGCTGTGGTTCGGCGGCGGGCGCGGCAAATCCGATTTCGCCGTGGTCACGATCGAACATGGCGTCGGCATGGGGCTGGTCCTGTTCAACCAGCTCTACCGGGGCGCGCGCGGGATGGGGATGGAGCTGGGCCATACCAAGGTCCAGCTCGACGGGGCGCTGTGCCGCTGCGGCAAGCGCGGCTGTCTGGAAGCCTATGTCGCCGATTACGCGCTGGCCCGCGAAGCCGCAACCGCGCTTGATCAGCACGCCAGCTTCTCGGACAGCCCGCTGGCCCTGCTCGAAGATCTGTTCGCAGAGGCCCGGCGCGGCAATGAAGCGGCACTGTCGATCTTCCGCCGCGCCGGGCGCTATCTGGCGCTGGGCCTGTCCAATGTCGCGCAGATGTTCGACCCGGAAGTGATCATCCTCGCAGGTGGGCGGATGCAATATGACTACCTCTACGCGCGCGAAGTGCTGGCCGAAATGCAGGCCATGACGCTGACCGGCGCACGCGCGCCCGCCCGCGTCGAAATCCACGCCTGGGGCGATCTGGTCTGGGCGCAGGGGGCCGTGGCGCTGGCGCTCGGGCAATTGACCGACGATCTGCTGGGCGCGCAGCGGCAGGGCGCCGCATGAGGGCGCTTGCAGCGCTCCTGCTCACCGCAAGCGCCGCGCATGCAGACCCCCTGCCGCGCTTCGATGATGTGAGCGCGCGCATCCCCACCCATGTCTATACGGGCGGATGGGAGCATTTCGTGGGCGGCGGGGTCGCCGCGCTGGATTGCTCCGGCAACGGCCTGCCCGATCTGGTGCTGGCGGGCGGCACGTCGGACGCGCTTCTCCTGCGCAACGAAGGCGCAATGGCCTTCACCCCCGAACCCCTGCCCATCACCGGCATGACCGGCGCCTATCCCATAGACATTGACGGCGACGGGCAGCTCGATCTGTTCATCCTGCGCGTCGGGCCGAACATGGTGCTGCGCGGTCTTGGCGATTGCGCCTTCGAGGACGCGACCGAAGCGCTGGGCCTTGATCCGGGCGATGCCTGGTCCACCGCCTTCACCGCCTGGTGGGCACCCGGTGCGCCCCGCCCCACGCTGTTTGTCGGCAATTACGTCGACCGCAACGACCCGACAGGGCCGTTCTTCGCCTGCGACGACAATCAACTCCTGACCCCCGACGGCACCGGCTGGCGCGCCACCCCCCTCAGCCCCGGTTTCTGCCCGCTCTCGGCGCTCGCCGCCCGTGACGCCCGCGACCGGCTGACGCTGCGGCTCTCGAACGACCGGCACTACTATGTGCGCGGCGGGGCCGAGCAGATGTGGGACATTGCCGAACAGCGTTTTCTGGGGCCTGAGGATGGCTGGGGCGACTGGCAGCTCTGGGGCATGGGCATCGCCAGCCGCGACATCACCGGCAACGGGCTGGCGGATGTGTATCTGACCTCCATGGCCGATCAGATGCTGCAACTGGCGCAACCGGGTGGCAGCTACAGCGTCGCGCCCTATGCGATGGGCCATACCGCGCACCGGCCCGCGACAGGCGATGATGGCCGCCCTTCGACCGGCTGGCACGCGCAATGGGGCGATGTGACGAATAACGGGCGCGCGGATCTGTTCGTGGCCAAGGGCAATGTCGATCAGATGCCCGATCTGGCGATGGCTGATCCCAACACGCTGCTGATCCAGGGGCAAGATGGACGCTTCACCGAAGTCTCCGACCGCGCAGGCATCGCAGACCCCGAACGCAGCCGGGGCGCGGCGCTGATTGACCTGACGGGCGACGGGCGGCTGGATCTGGTCGTGGTGAACCGCCGCGCGCCTGCGCGGCTCTACCGCAATGTGACCGAGGGAACCGGCAACTGGCTGGCGGTCGATCTGCGCCAGAGCGGCGCGAATACCTTCGCCATCGGCTCGCGGGTCACCGTGACCACGGATCAGGGCGCGCAATGGCAAGAGGTCAGCATCGGCGGTGGCCATGCGGGCGGCCATCTGGGGCCGCTGCATTTCGGTCTGGGCCATGCCAGCGAAGCGCAGCTGCATGTGATCTGGCCCGACGGGCAGGAAAGCCACAAAATTGCCACCAGTCTTAACCGCCGCGTAACCTTGATGCGCGAAGATTGAGGTCCGGGGCAATCCCGCCCCCGACCACAGGAGCCGCACAGATGCCGCAGCCGAAATCCGTCCTTGTCACTGGCGCAGGGTTCAGCGGAGCAGTGGTTGCGCGGGCGCTGGCCGAAGCGGGCCATCTTGTGACCGTGATCGACGCGCGCGACCATGTGGCAGGCAATTGCCACACGGCGCGCGACCCTGAAACCGGGGTAATGGTGCATCATTACGGCCCGCATATCTTCCACACCGATGATGCGCAGGTCTGGGACTATGTCAGCGCCCATGCGCAGATGATGCCCTATCGCCATCAGGTGAAAGCCCGCGTGGGTGGCCGGGTCTATTCCCTTCCGATCAACCTGCACACGATCAACCAGTTCTACGGCATCTCGCTCTCGCCGGCCGAGGCCCGCGCCTTCATCACGGCCCAGTCGCGCGGGGCCCCTGTCCAGTCCTTTGAGGATCAGGGCCTGCGCTTCATCGGCCCCGCGCTCTACGACGCCTTCTTTCGCGGCTATACGCGCAAGCAATGGGGGGTTGACCCCACCCGCCTGCCCGCCTCGATCCTCAAACGTCTGCCCTTGCGCTTCACCTATGACGACAATTACTTCGCGCACAGGTTTCAGGGCATCCCGCGCGACGGCTACACGCCGCTCGTCGCCTCGATCCTCAAACACCCGCGCATTGCACTGCGACTGAAGACACGCGCGGAGGATGTCGATACCAGCGCTTACGATCATCATGTCTATACAGGCCCACTCGACCGATATTTCGGCCACAGGCTGGGGCGGCTCAGCTATCGCAGCCTGCGCTTCGAACATGAGCGCGTGGCGGCACCCCATCAGGGCACAGCCGTGATGAATTACTGCGATGCGGATATCCCTTTCACCCGGATCACCGAACATATGTATTTCGCGCCCTGGGAAGCTGCGGGGTTCACGCGCTCGGTGATCACGCGCGAATACAGCCACAGCGCGGGGCGCGACGATATCCCCTATTACCCGGTGCGGCTTCTGGACGACAAATCGCTGCTCGCGCGCTATGATGCGCTCGCCCGCGCCACGCCCGGCGTGACCTTTCTGGGGCGGCTGGGGACATATGCCTATCTCGACATGGATGTGGCGATCCGGCGCGCGCTCGATGTCGGCCAGCATCTGACACAGGCTTTCGCGCGCGACCAAAGCCCGCAGGTCTTCGTCCACCCGCTCTGCGCCTCCGAAAGCGCTGCATCCGACCCGCGCCCGGTCATCGCAGCCGAATAGCGCGCGCGGCCCAGGTAAAATTCCCGCTGCGACCGCGCATCTCGCCCGGCGCGCTGCGGCTCTGCATGATCACAGGCGCGGCCATAGCCGGAACGCAGCAGCGATCACAGCAGGACAACGCCTGCGCGCGACCGAGCAGACTGCCCCCATCCTTTGGTCTAATTGCGCGACAGGGTGATTCGCTGTTCTCTGTCGGCAACCAAAAAGCCGTGCCATCTGTTCCAATGGTTCGGCCAAACTGGCCCGGACCAGAGGCGCTCTGCCGCAATGACATGGCAGAAATCGCTTCGCGGCCAGGGTGATGCGCGTCTGACCCCGGTCAGGCACAGACGACTTACCAAGCCGTCACGAGGAGGCGGCATATTCAGGAGGAAGACCCAATGAACCAGATGACCCAAGCTGATTTCCGCACATCATCGCCTTTCCGCGAGCGCTATGGCAATTTCATCGGTGGCAAATTCGTCGAGCCCGTGAACGGGCGCTACATGGACAACATCACGCCGATCACCGGCCAGAAAGTCTGCGAAGTCGCACGCTCGGACGCCGCTGACATCGAACTCGCGCTCGATGCCGCACATGCCGCGAAGGACGCCTGGGGCAAGACCTCTGCGACCGAGCGCTCGAACATCATTCTGCGCATCGCCGACCGTCTGGAGCAAAACCTCGACCTGCTGGCCGCCGCCGAGACATGGGATAACGGCAAGCCCATCCGCGAGACGACCAATGCCGATATCCCGCTGGCCGTGGACCATTTCCGCTATTTCGCGGGCGTGTTGCGCGGGCAGGAAGGCACCATGTCGCAGATCGACAATGACACGGTCGCCTATCACTTCCAGGAACCGCTCGGCGTTGTCGGCCAGATCATCCCGTGGAACTTCTCGATCCTGATGGCGGCATGGAAACTCGCCCCGGCCCTGGCCGCGGGCAACTGCATCGTCCTCAAGCCCGCCGAGCAGACCCCGGCGGCAATCCTTGTGCTGGCGGAGCTGATCGCAGACCTGCTGCCTGCCGGTGTGCTGAACATCGTAAACGGTCTGGGCGCGGAAACCGGCGATGCGCTGGCGCGTTCGAACCGGATCGCCAAGATCGCCTTCACCGGCTCGACCGCGACAGGCCGCAAGATCATGGAAGCCGCAACCGTCAACCTGATCCCGGTCACGCTGGAACTGGGCGGCAAGTCGCCGAACATCTTCTTCTCCGACATCATGGCGCAGGATGATGCGTTCCTCGACAAGGCCGTGGAAGGGTTCGTGCTCTTTGCCTTCAACCAGGGCGAAGTCTGCACCTGCCCGAGCCGCGCGCTCATTCAGGAAGACATCTACGAGGAATTCATCGCGCGCTGCATCGCACGGGTGAAAGCCATCAAGCAGGGCGACCCGCGCGACATGAACACGATGCTGGGCGCGCAGGCCTCCAAGCAGCAGCATGACAAGATCATGTCCTATTTCACCATCGGTGTGGAAGAAGGCGCGGAAGTGCTGACCGGTGGCGCCTCGGCCAAGATGGACGGCGATCTCGAAGGCGGCTTCTACATCGAGCCCACGATCTTCAAGGGCCACAACAAGATGCGCGTGTTCCAGGAAGAAATCTTCGGCCCGGTCGTGTCGGTGACGACCTTCAAGACCGAAGAAGAAGCGCTCGCAATCGCCAATGACACGATGTACGGCCTCGGCGCGGGTGTCTGGACCCGCGACGGCACGCGCGCCTACCGCTTTGGCCGCGCAATCGAAGCAGGCCGCGTCTGGGTGAACAACTACCACGCTTACCCGGCGCATGCGGCTTTCGGCGGCTACAAGCAGTCGGGCATCGGGCGCGAAAACCACCGCATGATGCTGGATCACTACCAGCAGACCAAGAACATGCTGGTCAGCTACAACCCCAACAAGCTCGGCTTCTTCTAAGCCTTGCGGGACTGATCAAAGCGCCGCCCCCCCTCACCGGGGGCGGCGTCTTGCATTACTCGGCAGCCTTCGCAAACACCCCGTTCAGGCGCGGCCCGGTGACAATACCCTCGTCAAACAGCGCGCCGATTTCCCCCGATTGCAGCCCGGCCACATCCGCGAGCACTTCTTCAGTATGCGCGCCCAATGCGGGGGCCGGGACCGGGGCCTGCCGCGCGATCTCGGAGAAGCTGAGCGGCGAGGCAGGGGTCGGGTAGCTACCGATCCCCGGCTGATCGACCATATGAAACATCGGGTTTTCGGTCGACAGGTCCGGGTCTTCGCGCACTGCTTCCGCGAAGCTGCGGAACTGTGACCAAGTGACCCCGCCCGCGTCGAAGCTCTTCGCGAAATCCGCAACCTTGTGGCTTGCGAAAAACGGCGCCAGCACTTCCGTGATCACCGCCCGGTGACGGAAGCGTGCGCCCTCATGGGCAAGGCTTTCGCCCAGACGGGCCTCCAGTGCCGCCATGGCGTCAACGGTCCCCGTGGCCTTCACCAGCCCCCGCCACTGCCGGTCGGTCAGCCCGATCACCATGACGCGCGCGCCATCGCCGCAGATGAAATCCTGCCCATAGCCGCCATAAAGCGCATTGCCGTATTTGGGCCGGTCGGTGCCGTTCACCGCCACTTCCCCGATGATCCCCAGATTGCCCAGCATCGCCGCCGCCGCATCTTTCAGCGAAAACAGCACTTCCTGCCCCTGGCCCGTGCGCAGCCGGTGACGCTCTGCCGCCAGAAGCGCCGTCACGGCCATGTTGCCTGCGATGCAGTCCCATGCGGGCAGCACATGGGCCACAGGCTCGCTCGACCCCTCCGGCCCGGTCGCGGTGGGAAAGCCCAAAGACGGATTGACCGAATAATCCACTGCCGCGCGCCCATGCCGGTCGCCCAGTAGTGCCACCATCACCAGATCGTCACGATGTCGCGAAAGGGTTTCATGATCCATCCAGCCACGCACGCGCAGATTGGTCAGAAACAGCCCCGCATCGTCGCCCGGCGCGGTGATGATCCGCGTGATCAGCTCGCGCCCCTTTGGCGATTTCATATCGACCGCGACGGATTTCTTGCCCTTGTTCAGCCCGGCCCAGAACAGGCTCTGCCCATCCCCGGTCACAGGCCAGCGCGCCGAGTCGAGGCCCCCTTCGATCCGATCAAAACGGATCACTTCGGCCCCCATCTGCGCCAGCGTCATGCCCGCGAGCGGGATCGCCACAAAAGCCGAGCCCTCGACCACGCGCATCCCTTTGAGAATTCCCATCGCCTCATCCCTCCCATTCAAATCGGGCTTGCAGCCCTTGGTGACCGGCTTCGGCCACAGTGCAGAGCCTGAGCGCCCCCGGCCCGTCCGCTTCGGCTTGCAGATGCAATTGCCCGTCAAACATCGGATGCACACCGCGGAAGCTGAACCGCGTGGGCGTGGCCCCGGTGTGGCGCATCGCCGCTTCCATCAGCAGCGTCGCCTGCATCGGCCCATGCACGACCAGGCCGGGATAGCGTTCTGCCCCGGTCGCATAGTCACGGTCGTAATGGATGCGATGCGCATTATAAGTCGCAGCCGAATAGCGAAACAGCCGCACCGGGCCGACCTCGACCGGTTCGCTGAAAATCGGGGCCTCCGGGGCCGGGATCGCACGCGGCGCGCGGAAGCTGTCGGGGATCGGCAGATAGACGATATCCTGTTCCTCGCGGATCTGCGCGCCGCCCTCGCCGCGCAGGTCATGGCCCACACGCACGAAGGCCATGTCGCCGGTGTGGCCTGTCTTGAAATCGACGCTCAGGATTTCCGAGCGTTTGGTGATCGTCTCGCCAATGGCAAAACGGCCCTTGAAGGACAGCTTCCCCCCCGCCCACATGCGCCGGTTGAAGGGCAGAGGCGGCAGGAACCCCCCGAGCTTGGGGTGACCATCCGTCGCGATCTCTGCAATCGGCACGAATTCGGGAAAGGCCACCCAATGCCACAGCACCGGCAGCACCGCGCCTGTGTGAATCGGCGGTTGGGGGGCGGCTGGATGTCCCAGCGCCCCCATGACCATGCCTGCAAATTCCGGGCTGACCGCGCCTGTGCGGCTCTCGACCCGCCCGACCCAGGATTGCGCCTGCTCAGGCGTCGCGGCTTCGCCCGTCATGGGCGCGTCGGGTTTGCTCATGCGGCTTGCCTCACGCCCAGGACGCGGGCGATGGTTTCGCCCATGGCCGACGGGGTAGGCGCGACCGTGATGCCCGCCGCCGACAGGATTTCCACCTTTTCCTGCGCCGATTCCCCAAAGGCCGAGATGATCGCCCCCGCATGGCCCATCTTGCGGCCCTTGGGTGCCGACAGCCCCGCGATATAGGCCACGACCGGTTTCGTCATGTGATCGCGCGCATAGGCCGCCGCCTCAGCTTCCTGCGGGCCGCCGATTTCACCGATCATCATCACCGCGTCTGTGTCAGGGTCATTCTCGAACAGCTCCAGAATATCGCGGAAGCTCGACCCATTGATCGGATCACCGCCGATACCGACCGAGGTCGACACACCGATGCCCAAGCTTTTCATCTGGCTGGCGGCCTCATAGCCCAGCGTGCCCGACCGGCCCACGATGCCCACGCGACCGGGCAGGTAGATCGCGGGCGGCATGATCCCCATGAACCCCTTGCCGGGCGAGATCACACCGGCGCAATTCGGCCCGATGAAGCGCATCTTGCGCGCGGCCGGGAAGCGACGCAGGAAGCGCTTGACCTTCATCATGTCCTGCGAGGGGATGCCATCGGTCACGCAGACCGCGAATTCCAGCCCGGCTTCCGCCGCTTCCATGATCGCATCCGCCGCACCGGGCGGCGGCACGAAAACGAGCGAGGCTTGCGCGCCCACGGCTTCGACCGCTTCCGCGACCGTGTTGAAGATCGGGCGGCCCAGCACGGTTTCACCACCGCGACCGGGGGTCACACCGCCCACGACATTGGTGCCGTTCCTGATCATGTCTTCGGCATGGAACTGGCCGATGCGGCCCGACATGCCCTGGACGATGATGCGCGTATCTTCTTGAATCAGAATAGACATTTTCAGGCTCCTTCAGGCAGCAAGGCTGGGGCGGGATTTGACAGCCGTGGCAGCCGCCTCGGCCAATGTGTCAGCCGAAATCAGCGGCAGGCCGGAGTCGTTGATGATCCGGCGGCCTTCCTCGACATTGGTGCCGGCCAGACGCACCACGACCGGCAGCGTCAGTTTCAGCTCGCGGTAAGCCTGCACCACCCCCGACGCGACCCAGTCACAGCGATTGATGCCCGCGAAGATATTGACCAGGATCACCGACACATTCGGGTCCGACAGCACGGTGCGAAAGGCCGCGACAACCCGCTCCGGGCTTGCGCCGCCACCGATATCGAGGAAATTCGCAGGCTCGCCCCCCGCCAGCGTGATCATGTCCATCGTCGCCATTGCCAGCCCCGCGCCATTGATGATGCAGCCGATATCGCCCTCAAGCCCAACATAGCTCAGCCCATGTTCAGCGGCGGCATCCTCGCGCGGGTCTTCCTGGCCGGGATCACGCAGCGCGGCCACTTCGGGGCGGCGGAACAGCGCGTTGGTGTCAAAGCTCATCTTCGCATCCAGCGCGATCAGATCGCCGTCACGCTTGATCACCAGCGGGTTGATTTCAACCATCGTCGCATCAAGATCGCGGAACGCCCGGTAGCAGGCGCGCAGCACTGTCGCGAATTGGCCGACCTGCTTGCCGGTGAAGCCCAGCTTGAAGGCCAGTTCGCGCGACTGGAAGGGCAAAAGCCCCATCGCGGGGTCGATCACCATGCGGATCAGCGCGTCGGGCTGTTCTTCGGCCAGATCCTCGATCTCCATGCCGCCTTCGCGCGACGCCACGATCATGATGCGCTCGGACTTGCGGTCCAGCACCAGACCCAGATAAATTTCCTTCGCGATATCCGTGGCTTCCTCGACCAGCAGACGATGCACCGGCTTGCCATTGGCGTCGGTCTGCTTGGTCACCAGATTGCGCCCCAGCAGCGACAGCGCGAAGGCGCTGACCTCGGCCTCATTGCGGCAAAGCTTCACACCGCCCGCAGCACCCCGCCCGCCCGCATGGACCTGCGCCTTGACGATAACGGGGAAACCCAGCTTGCGCGCTTCATGCATCGCCTGTTCGGGCGCGAAGGCGATGCCGCCTTGCGGCACCGGCATGCCGATCCGCCCCAGAAGCTCCTTGGCCTGATGTTCGTGAATATCCATGCTCCGATCTCCTTATTCGGCGGCTTTGGCAGGCGTGCCGCGCGCGGCAATCGCATCGGCCAGCGACAGCACATTCATCGCCATCTTCTCGGAGGCCGCGTCGATCATCTTGCCATCAAGCGCGGCCGCGCCCTTGCCCTCGGCCTCGGCCTTGCGCAATTCCTCGATGATGCGGCGTGCACGGGTGACCTCGACCTCGGGCGGGCTGAAGACCGTATTCGCCATCTCGATCTGGCTGGGATGAATGGCCCATTTGCCCTCGAACCCCAGCGCGGCGGCGCGTTCCGCCGCCGCGATATAGCCATCGGGATCAGCGAAATCACCGAACGGGCCATCAAGCGCGCGCAGCCCGTAGGCGCGGCAGGAAATGATCATCCGCGACAGCGACGCATGCCACTGATCGCCCGGATAGGCCGGGTTCAGCCCGCCGATATTGACCGTGCGCGCCCGCATCGAGGCCGCGTAATCCGCCACCCCGAAATGCAGCGCTTCCAGCCGCGAGTCCGACGTCGCCGCATAGCGCGCGATCTCCTCGACATTGGCCATGCCCAGCGCCGTCTCGATCAGCGCCTCCAGCCCGACGCGCCGGGTCAGCCCGCAAGCCTGCTCAATCTGGTTGACCATCGCATCGACCATATAAAGGTCGGACACGACGCCCAGTTTCGGGATCAGCAGCATATGCACGCGGTCGCCCGCCTGCTCCATCACATCGACCACATCGCGGTACATATATTGCGTGTCCAACCCGTTGATGCGCACGCTGACGGTCTTGCCCTTGGCTTCCCAGTCAATATCGTTCAGCGCCGCAATCGCATTCTTGCGCGCCTGCGCCTTCTCAGGCGGGGCGACCGCGTCTTCGAGGTCGAGAAACACCACATCCGCCGCACTTTCAGCGGCTTTTTCGATCATCGTGACATTGGACGCGGGCACGGCCAGCGTCGAGCGCTGCAGGCGCTGCATGCGAAGGGGGAAAAGCGAATGGCTCATGAGGGTCGGTCCTTATTCAGCGGCTATGGCAAGGGCGGGGGCGGGGACATGGGCTGCGAAAACCTGTTGCGCGGCCGCAAGCCCCGCCCCCAGATCGACCCGCGCGCCGGCGGCTTTCAGCGACAGTTCAGCAATCCCGAGCGCGGTCAGACACATGCCCTCGTTCAGATCGCCCAGGTGACCGATGCGGAAAGCCCGGCCCGCCAGCGGCCCGAGGCCCCCGCCGAAATGCGTGTTGTAGCGGTTGCGGGCGATGTCGATCACCTCGCGCGCATCCACATCCTGCGGTGTGCGGATCGCGGTCACCGTGTCAGAGGCGAAAATCCGGTGCTCGGCCACAGTCTGCAGCCCCATCGCGGCCACACCCGCGCGGACGCCCTCGGCCAGACGGTGATGGCGGGCGAAGACATTGCCCAGACCCTCCGCCTGCAACCGCGCAAGCGCGGCGCGCAACCCATGCAGCAGCTGCGCAGGCGGGGTGAAGCAGAACGAACCGGCCTCATGCGCGTTCAGCATCGCCCGCAGGTCCAGAAAACTGCGCGGCAAGCTGCTGTCCTCCATCGCGGCAATTGCGCGCGGACTGGCAGCAAGGATGCCCAGACCCGCCGGGCACATCAGCCCTTTCTGGCTGCCCGCGATCGCCAGATCGACGCCCCAGGCGTCCATCTCGAAGCGGATCGAGCCGATGGAAGACACGCCATCGACAAACAGCAGCGCATCATGGAAACACGCATCCATCGCGTGCCGCACGCCCGCCACATCCGACGTGACGCCAGTCGCAGTCTCGTTATGGGTGACGAACACCGCCTTGATCTCGCCATGACGATCCGCACCCAGACGGCGCTCGATCTCGCGCACAGGGCAAGGCGCGCCCCAGGCCACGTCAATCGCCTCGACCCGCAGCCCCAGCGCCTGGGCCATCTGCGCCCAGAGCGTCGAGAACTGCCCATGCCGCGCCATCAGCACCTTGTCACCGGGCGAAAGCGTGTTGACGATGGCCGCTTCCCAGGCGGCGGTGCCAGAGCCGGGCAGCAGGGCGATCCGGGCCGTGCGCGTGCCGAAGACCGGCTTCAACCCGTCCAGCACTGGCTGCAACAGCGCCGCGAAATCAGGCGCGCGGTGGTCCTGCATCGGCACGATCATCGCGCGCTGAACATCAGCGGGCACATTGGTCGGGCCGGGAATGAAAAGATGGGCAGTGCCAGTCTGCATGGTTGTATCCTCCCTGATATTACAACCATGCCAGAGCGTCTGCGCTTGCTGCCAATGAAACCGGGTTCTGCTGTAAATGCGAGAGTTTACAGAAATGATTTTTAGTTATATTGTAAACTTTACATTCTGAATCACGTTATGCCCGCGAGAGTGCCGCCATGCGCAAGACCTTCATCGGACCCCGCCTGCGCCGCTTGCGGCAGGACGCTGGCGAAACCCAAAGCGCCATGGCCAAAAGGCTAGGGATTTCATCGGCTTATGTGAATCTGCTGGAAAACAACCAGCGCTCGGTTTCGGTGACGATCCTGTTGCGGGTGTTCGAGCAATATGGTGTCGACTGGCATGACATTTCGGATGAAGGCACCAGCGCGCGGCTGGCCGATCTGCGCGGCGCGCTGCAAGACCCGCTCTTTGACGATACCCGCCCCGATCTGCACGAATTGCGCGCCGCGCAGAATCACGCGCCCACGCTGATGGAAGCCTTCCTGCGCCTGCACCGCGCCTATCACAGCGCGACCGACCAGCTCATGGCGCTCGCCGCCCATCCCGGCGAGGCCGAGCCGATCTTCAACGCCTCGGCCGAAGGGGCCGTGCATCACTTCTTCCGCCGACAGCGCAATTACTTCCCGTCGCTGGAACGCGCCGCGACAGAACTTTGGGGCCATGAGGCCCCCGCAACCGATGACCTTTATGCCGCGCTCAAGACCCGCCTGAACCTGCGCCACGGCATCACGGTGCGCGTCGTCCATGTCAGCGCCCTGCCCAAGACATTGCGCCAGTATTCTCAGGCCCGCGCCGAAGTCCTGCTGTCGGAAGCGCTCGATCATCCCAACCGGGTGTTTCAGCTGGTGCATGTGCTGGGGCTGATCGAATGCCGCACAATCCTCGAATCGCTGCTCGACAGCTCGGGAATCGAGGATGAACAGGGCCGCGTGCGCTGCAAGGTCGAGCTCGCCAATTACTTCGCGGCTGCCGCGCTGATGCCCTATGACGACTTTCTGACCGAGGCGCGCAACTCGAAATACGATTTCGACTATCTCGCGACCCGCTTCGGCGTCAGCTTCGAACAGGCCTGCCACCGCGCCACGGCCCTGCAACGCGAAGGCGCGCAGGGCGTGCCGTTCTTCTTTCTGCGCCTCGACAAGGCAGGCAATGTCACCAAACGCTTCAATGCCACCGATTTTCATCTGGCCGAATATGGCGGGGCCTGCCCGAAACTCGATGTGCACATGACCTTCCGGCTGCCGGGCCGGATCGTGTCGCAAGTGGTAGAAATGCCTGACAGTTCACAATATTTCGTCTTCGCCCGCACTGTCGACCGACCGACTTTTGAACGCCACGGCCAGGACAACCGGCTGGCAGTCGCCATGGGCTGCACCATCGGGCATGCAACGGAAATCGGCTACGCCGAAGGGATCGCGCTGAACGGGGCGCAGGCCACCCCCATCGGGATCAACTGCCGCATCTGCCCGCGCGCAGGCTGCGAACAACGCGCCCATCAGGCCAGCGTGCTCAAGACCGCCGTTGACGAAAGCCGCCGCGGCGCCACGCGCTATGATGCCTGAGCGACACAACTTATGGTGGTCCTGCGCGATTAATATCACCTTCACCTTCGCAAAGTAGGCTTCATCGCTAAGATGCGCGGAGCTGGGTCACAAATTCGCTGCATCTCAGCGTTCTGATACGGACCAGGGGCATGATTCGCAGGCTATGACAGACTATTTTGACCTCTCGCCTGATCCTGGCGCTTTCCTGACGGCAGATGGCCGCTTTGAAGCCGTCAATCGTCGCTGGATCACAGCGCTGGGCTGGAGCGCCCAGGCCCTGATCGAACGTGTGTTTTGCGATCTTGTGCACCCCGAAGACCGCGCGACCCTGAAATCCGTGCTCAGCGGACTGACCGCAGACTATCCCCATGTCCGATGCGGCGCGCGCCTGCTGCGGGCGAATGGGGGCTGGCAGCCGCTTGATCTCAGCCTGCGGAAATATCTCGATACGGGGCACACAGCGATCACGGCACGCCATGTCACACCCGACCACGCAAGGCTGCGCATGGCTCTCGAAGCGCTGCCGGACGGATTCATTCTCTATGACGCGGAAAACCGCCTTCTGACCTGCAACACCCGGTTTCGCGAACTGTTCGACCCGATCGCCCACATCCTGCATCCCGGCGCCTCTCTGGCCGACGTGCTCAGCGCCATGATTGCAAAACGGGTTTTCCCGGATGCAGACGGGCAGGAAAAGGCATGGTTCGATCATTATGCCAAGCCACCGCCAGACACAGGCCTCGAATACGAAGTGCGTTTTCACGGCGAACGCTGGCTGCGCGTCAATGAACGCCGCACACCCGACGGCGGGCGTGTGGCGCTGTGTATCGACATCACGCAGCAGGTCAAAAGCCGTATCCGCACGAAAACCGCCGAAGCCGCAGCACATAGCGCGCGCGAAAGACTGACCGCCGCAATCGAAGCGCTGGAAGATGGCTTTGTTCTCTGTGATGCCGAAGACCGGCTGATCCTGTGCAACCGGCGCTACAAGGAAATCCACGCGCCGATCCGCGATCTGATCACGCCGGGCGTCCATTATGGCGAAATCCTGCGCGCCGGGCTGAAACATCAGCTCTTTCCGGATGCCGTCGGGCACGAGGAAGACTGGTATGCCCGCAACATCGCCACGCCCCCACCAGACGGGCATGAACTGGAAGTCGGCCTTCAGGATGGCCGCTGGATCCGCGTGGTGGAACGGCCCACCCCCGAAGGCGGGCGCGTCGGACTGCGGATCGACATCACCCATCAGGTCGAAAGCCGCCACCGCGCCGAGCTCGCCGAAGCCGATGCCCGCGCTGCCCGTGAACGGCTCAGCTCCGCAATCGAAGCGCTGGAAGACGGTTTCGTGCTCTTTGACGCGGAGGACCGATTGGTGATGTGCAACCGGAAATATCGCGAAACCTATCCGGCCGCGGCCTCGGTCATGCAACCCGGCACCCGATTCGAAACGATCCTGCGCACCAGTGCCGAAAATGGCGAGATCGCCGATGCGGTCGGACGCGTCGATGACTGGCTTGCCGCCCGGCTCCAACAGCACAGCGCGGCATCCGGTACGTTCGAGCAGCATCTCAATGACGGGCGCGTGTTGCGGATCTACGAGACCCAGACCGCTGATGGCGGCCGCGTAGGACTGCGAATCGATGTCACCGAACTGCACCAGGCCCGCCAGCGCGCCGAAGCCGCCAGCCGCGCGAAATCGCATTTCCTGTCCAATATGAGCCACGAGATCCGCACGCCGCTCAATGCGGTGCTGGGTATGGCCGATCTGCTGGCCGAATCTCCTCTCGCGCCCGATCAGCAGGACATGCTCAACACGATCCGCGACTCCGGCTGGAGCCTCTTGTCACTCATCAATGATATCCTCGACCTCGCGCGGGTGGAGGCCGGCAAACTGACGCTGGAAGAAGAACCCTTCGTTCCCGCCGATCTGATCGACAGGATCATCGCGCTGCACGGCGCCAATGCCCGCAGCAAGACCGTCACGCTCAGCGTCGATCAGACCCCCGAGACCTGCCTCGCGCGGCTGGGCGATGCATCACGCATCGCCCAGATCCTGCATAATGTGATCGGCAATGCAGTGAAATTCACCGATCAGGGCGAGATCCGCCTGACTGTAGATGCGCGTAGCGCTGAGGCCATCATTTTCCGCGTTGCCGATACCGGAATCGGGATGACCGATGAACAGCTGACACGGATTTTCGACCCGTTCGAGCAGGCCGAAGCTGGCACCACCCGCCGTTTCGGCGGCACCGGGCTGGGGATGTCCATCGTTCAGCGCCTGGTGCGCATGATGAATGGTCAGATCACGGTCACAAGCGCGCTCTCGCAAGGCACCACCATCACGATCCGCCTTGGCCTGCCGATGACAGAACAGACTCTCAAACGGCCACGCAAGCCCGAAGGCGCTGCCGGGCCCGGTCTGATCAACCTCGCCAACTGTCATATCCTCGTTGTCGATGACAATGCCGCCAATCGCAAGATCCTCGCGGCGTATCTGGGAAAGCTGCGGCTGACTGCGGAATTTGCGGTCAACGGCGCGGAAGCCTGCGCGCTGTGGCAAAACACAGCATACGATCTGATCCTTATGGATATCTCAATGCCAGTCATGGGCGGGGTCGAAGCGCTTGGCGAAATGCAGAAACTGAGCAAGGCCACAGGCCGCCCGAGCCCCAAAGTGATCGCCGTGACCGCGAATGTCATGCATGAGCAGGTCGCACAATACCGCGCTCAGGGGTTCATCGACATCATCCACAAGCCGATCCGTTTCAGCGATCTGAAAGCTACATTGCGCCGCCATACAACAGAAACCCAGTCCCGCATCAGCGTGTAACCTCCCTGTCGGCCAGCACAGGGCAGAGCGCGATCGTCGTCAAGCGGCTTCAGATCATTTGCCGCACGCCCTGAGACAGGCGCACAGCATCCTTCGGGCGCGGCCCCGCCATCTCAGACAGCGACCGAATGTCGGGCCGTGCTGCTTGGCAGATATGCGTCAAATGCCGCCGCCGCCAGACGCACCAATGGCCGCCCGAGCGCCGTCATGTGCAGCTGCGCGCCCGCCAGCGTCAACAGCCCGTCGGCCTGCATCTCCTCCAGCGCAGGCCGCGCATCCTCCCACCAGCCCGCAGCTGCGTCATGTTTCGCGCTGATGGCCGCGACATCGACATGGCCATCGCACATCAGCCGCTCGATCACCTCAGCGCGCAGCCGGTCATCCTCAATGAAGGGCAGGCCCTTGCCGACAGGCAGCCGTCCTTCCAGCACCGCGCGCGACCACGCCCCGGTTTCCGCGATATTCTGCACATAGCCCGACGGCGTGCGCCCGATGGAGGTCGCGCCAAGCGCCACCAGCGTTTCGGCCTGATCGGTCGTGTAGCCCTGGAAATTGCGCCGCATCCGACCCTCGCGCGCGGCCACGGCCAACCCGTCATGGGGCAGCGCGAAATGATCGAGCCCGATGGCCAGATACCCCGCCGCTTCCAACGCCTCGGCGGCAGCCTGCGCCTGCGCGTGCCGCGCCTCTGCGCCGGGCAGGGCGTCGTCTTCGATCATGCGCTGGTTCTTGGCCATCCAGGGCACATGCGCATAGCCAAACAGCGCAATACGATCCGGGCGCATTTCCGCACTCAGCCGCACTGTCTCAACGAGGCTATCGACCGTCTGATGCGGCAGCCCATAGATCAGGTCGAAATTGATCCCCGACACGCCCGCCGCGCGCAACTGCTCGACCGACTGGCGCACCATCGCCGGTGGCTGCACCCGGTTGATCGCCTTTTGCACCCGCATATCAAATTCCTGCACGCCAAAACTGGCGCGGGTAAACCCCAGCGCGCCGATCTGCGCGGCCATGTCAGCCGTCAGCGTGCGCGGATCGCTTTCGATGGCGATCTCGGCATCAGGCGCGAAATCCCAATGCGCGCGGACCTCGGCCATCAGCATCGCCAGATCCTCCGGCGACAATGCAGTGGGCGTGCCCCCGCCCCAGTGCAGATGCGAAATCGTCATCCGCCCCGGCAGGGCAGCGGCGGTCAGCGCGATCTCACGGCGCAGCGTCGCGGCATACTCCGCAACCGGCTCGTAGCGCGCGGCGAGCTTCATGTTGCAGCCGCAATACCAGCACATCTGGCGGCAAAACGGCACATGCAGATAGAGCGAGACCGGTGCCGCAGGGTCAAGCCGCGCCAGCCAGTCGCGATAGCGCGCCTCAGCGAAATCCTTCTGGAAATGGGGCGCCGTCGGGTAACTGGTATAACGCGGCGTCGCGCGGCTGGCATAGCGGTCGAGAACGGAGCTCATGAAGCGGCCTTTCGGGTTGAACCCCCCATGGATGCGGCTCAGTCGCGGGGGTTTTTCGGATCTTTCACGAAAGAGTAGTCTCTGATGTGTCAATTCACATTGACATGCATCAAATGCGGCTCAGCGCCCGAAAATCGCTTCGGCCTCGGCCCGGCCCTTGGGCTGCAGCACCAACAAGCCGCCATCACGCGCGATCAACCCGCGATCATGCGCGCGCAGCACGACCGCGCGGGCGCGCGGCTCCGACCAGCGCAGATGCGACACCAGCGCGCGCAGGGTGTTTTCCTCGGCCATCGCGGGGGTGCCTGCATGGGTGAACAGATGCGCGACCAGCGCCCGGCAATCGTGATCCAGCCGCATCACCCGCCGCTGCATCGCCTGCGCGACCACCCCCCGCCCCGGCGCGAAGAACAGTGCCAGCGCGAACCAGACGCCCGTCATGCTGGCCATCATCCCACCGATCGACACGTTCCAGCGCAACGCCAGCACATAGCCCAGACCACAAGCCGCGATCGACAGTGCCACGGCCAGCACCAGCATCAGCCACAGCCGCCGGGTCAGCAGATAGGCCGTCGCAGGCGGCACGATGACAAAAGCGATGAACAGGATCGCGCCCACCGCGTCAAAGGCCGCGACCGCTGTGACACTGGTCAGCGTCAGGACCGCGTAATGCAGCACCCCCGGCAGGAAGCCCAGCGCCGCCGCCAGTCCGGGGTCGAAACTCGCCAGTTTCAGCTCTTTCCAGAACAGCATCACAAAGCCCAGATTGACGACCAGCACCACCCCCAGCGTCACGACTGCAACCGGGACCGCCACGCCTGCCAGCTG
Organism: Paracoccaceae bacterium; assembly: GCA_007692585.1. Lineage (GTDB taxonomy): Bacteria > Pseudomonadota > Alphaproteobacteria > Rhodobacterales > Rhodobacteraceae > Roseinatronobacter. The sequence goes on from REBU01000063.1 coordinate 39,039, forward strand.
CCAGGTGGTCAGCCAGACAAAGCCGATCTCGCCCAAGAGCACTGTGTCCACATCGATATGCACATTGCGCGCATGGATCGAGATCAGGATCACGCCGGCGGCAAACAGCGCGGGAAAGACCAGCCCGATCGCAGCATCCATCTTCACCAGCCGCGAACGCGCCAGCGCCTCGGTCAGCACCACGGTCAGCACACCCGTCAGGGCCGCGCCCAGCACCTGCACAGGGCCGGAGCTTTGCCCGGTCAGAAGCCAGACCGTGATGATCCCGAAGACGATGGAATGGCTGATCGCATCGGTCAGCATCGCATTGCCGCGCAGCACCAGAAACGTGCCAAGGATCGCGGCTGAACTGCCTGTCAGCACGCCCGTCAGCACGATCATGGCCGGGATGGAGGCAAAGACTTCCGCGATCATCGCGACGGCTCCGCAGGGGCACCCGACAGGGCGCGGGCCTCGGCATGGCCAGCTTCGGTCAATTCCCAATGCGGGCTTGGATCGGGCGGCTGGTGGGCCGTGCGGATCAGGCCCCGGCGCTCCAGCGCGGCCAGCCGCGCAGGCGCAGGCATTGCGCCCAGCGCCGTGGCCAGCACTCCGCGCGCAACCCTGTGGGCAGGGTCGTCATGGTCGCGCGCGACGCTTTGCAGCGCCGCCAGCACGCGCCCGTCGCTGATCCGCGCCCGCGCGCGACGCGCGGCCATGGCCTGCCAGACCAGCCCCCGCCCCGGCGCGAGCAGCAGCGACAAGATAACGACGACTGTCGCGACCAGCACCACGACCGGCCCTGTCGCCAATCCCCGCGTCGTCGCGCTGATCAGCGCGCCCGCCGCACCCGCGCCTGCGCCGATCAGCGCCGAAAGCCCCACCATCGCGCCGAGGCTTCGCGTCCATTGCCGCGCCGCTGCTGCAGGCGCGATCAGAAGCGCGACCATCAGCACCACGCCCACCAGCTGCAACCCGACCACGATGGCCAGCGCGACCATGACCGTCAGCACCGCTTCCAGCAGCGTCACCCTGAACCCCTGCGCGCGGGCGAAATCGGGATCGAAGCTGACCAGTTTGAATTCCTTCCACAGCGCCAGCACCAGCCCCAGCGCCACAAGGCCCACCCCGCCCATGATCCACAGATCCGCAGGCTGGATCGCCGCGGCCTGCCCGAACAGAAAGGTCATCAACCCCAGACTGCCCGCCCCGCCCTGCCCCTGAATGACCGTCACCAGCACCACGCCGACTGCGAAAAACACGCTCAGCACGATGCCCAGCGCGGCGTCTGTTTTTAGCTGCGTGCGCCGGATGATCAGCATCATGCACAAGGCCGCCAGCGCGCCTGTCACGAAGGCGCCCAGCATCACCGCGCCCAGATTGCGCCCGCCCGCGATCAGAAAGCCCAGACAGACCCCCGGCAGCGCCGCATGGCTGAGCGCATCGCCCAGCAGGCTCTGACGCCGCAGCACGGCAAACGCGCCGAGCATCCCCGAAATCGCGCCCAAGAGCGCCGCGCCCAAAAGCACGGTCTGCACAATCGCGCTCGACGCGAGGCCCATCACGGCGCAGCGCCCGCCGGGTCCGCGATCAGGGCCAGATGCCGCCCATAGGCCGCGCGCAGATTTTCCGGCGTATACGTCTCGCGCACCGGACCTTGCGCGATGATCCGGATATTGAGCATCACCATCCAGTCGAAATAGCTCTGCACCGTGGTCAGGTCGTGATGCACCACGATGACCGTGCGCCCTGCATCGCGCAGTCGTTTCAACAGCGCGATGATCACCGCTTCAGTCGCCGCATCGACACCCGCCATCGGCTCATCCAGGATCAGGATCGGCGCATCCTGCACCAGCGCGCGGGCCAGGAAAACACGCTGTTGCTGGCCCCCCGACAACTGGCTGATCTGGCGATCCGCATAATCCTGCATCCCCACTTCCGCCAGTGCCGCCAGCGCGCGGGCGCGGGCGTCGCGACCGGGCCGCCGGAACCAGCCGAGGCTGCGATAGAGCCCCATTTCCACCACATCGCGCGCATTGGTCGGAAAATCCCAGTCGACACTGTGGCGTTGCGGCACATAGCCGATCTGGCCGCGCATCTGCGCCACGGGTCGGCCCAGAAAGCGCACATGCCCGGCCACCGGGCGCACCAAGCCCAGCGCGGCCTTGATCAGCGTCGATTTGCCCGCGCCGTTCGGCCCGATGATCGCACACATCACCCCCGGCGGAATATCCAGATCGATATCCCACAGCGCAGGCGTGTCGCCATAACTGACCGTCAGATCCTCGACATGGAGCGCCTGATCGGGTTCGTGCAACTGGTCTTCACGCATGCGATCTCCCGGTTTCAGGGCGCAAGCCCCCATGTCACCGCCCAATCCTGCAGCGCGTCAGGCCAGTCGGGCAGCATGCCCCCCAGCGCTTCGGTCACGATCTGCGTATTGGCGCGGATCATTCCGATATAGGTGCCCTCCGGCGTGCCGTCATCCCCCATCGCATCCGAGAAGAGCGCCCCGCCGATCTCGACATCATGACCCAGACTGCGCACTTCCGCCACCAAGGCTTCGATGGTGCGCGGATTGATCGTCGTTTCCACGAAAACCGCCGGGACATTGCGCTCGACAACGAAAGCCGCCACAGCGCGGATATCCCCGATACTCGCTTCAGATTCGGTCGAAATCCCCTCGATGGCCTCGCTGGCTTCCATCCCGTAGGCATCGGCGAAATAGTGGAATGCGTCATGCGCGGTGACCAGAATCCGCTGGCCCTCGGGGATCGAGGCGATGGCCTCTGCGACCCAGCCATGCAGCGCATCAAGCTGTGCGTCGAGCTGCGCCACCCGCGCGGCCATCATTTCCGCACAATCGGGGCGCTGCTCGGCAATGGCGTCGGCAATCACCGGTGCGATCTGCGCCCAGCGGCTGACATCCATCCACAGATGCGGATCGACCGCGCCCGCCTCATCGGGGTCTTCCAGCAGATCCGCCGCGTCAAAACTGGCACGCAACAGACCCAGCGTCGGCGTGCGGCTGCTGAACCCGGCCAGCACTTCGGCCAGCCGCGCCTCCAGCGCAGGATCGACATAGAGCACCAGCTCCGCGTCTGACAGCTTCGCGACATCCGAAGGCGTCGCGCGGTAGGAATGGGGATCACTGCCAGCGCCCAGAAGTGCGCTGACCCGCGCGCAGTCCCCGGCCACATCCGCCGCAACATCCGCGACCATTCCGACCGTCGCAAGCACGTTCAAGGGCGCAGCTTGTGCGCCTGCCACCGCGGATAACGTGACCGCGGCCGCCATCCCGGCCATCTGCAGAGTAGTCCTCGCCATCTATCCCCCAAAAAGATGAAGTGATTCGTGCTGGCAGCATATGCAAATGCGAAGCGTTTGCAAGAAGATCTGCCAAAAACCTGCCCATCTGCAAGATTCGCCCGCATTCCAGAGTTGGACCGCCTGATAAATGACCGAAAATCTGCGCGAGTAATTTCATTCCAACGCAACTATAAGTTTACATATCGTTACTGGAATGACACAATTTACAGGCACACTTCTCAGGGAAGGCAGTTGAATTGCCTTGCCAAAAAGGGAATAGCCCAATGCACGACCTGCTTTCTGTCTTTGCAACGCTTTACAGTTACCTGATCCTGTCCTTGGTCCTCGCTCTGGTCTTCGGCTTCAGAATCCATGCAACCGAGCGCGACAGATCGGCCAGAAACGTTAACCACTGAGCGAAGCTCGCCTTTTTCACCCGCGATCTGACGCCGGTCTTCGGTCGCCTCGCCACTGTCCAACACCAAACCCGCGTCGTTGCCCATGCCGCAGACCCGTTCAGCCCGGGCGCGCGATCCCCGCGTCGTCATGCCAAGCACAGACCAGCGGATGCAAGGCCACCTGCGCCTGCAAACGCTGCGCAAGAAGGAACATGCCGCCGATCTTGCGATGCAGAAACAGCAGATCAGCGGGCGGCACATGCCAGAAATCGCGCGCCTGCCCCAATGCCTGCCCGGCCTGCGCAAGATCCGCAATCAGTGTCGAGCGCCCAAAATCATAGGCCGATTCCTGCCTTAGAGGCATGCTCGCCTGCAGCGCGAGATCCGTGATCAGCGCCTGACGCGCCTCCGGATGGGACGCGCTGAAATAACCGATCTCGATCATCCGGGCGCGGGTCGCGTCGTGGTCGCAGGCCAGAAGCGCGCCAAGCAACGCACGGTAGCGCGCGGCAACCTCGGCGCTGATCGACCGCGCCGCGCCAAAATCCAGCAGCACGATCCGCCCATCCGGCGCCAGCCGGTAATTGGCGAAATTCGGATCCGTCTGCATGTGTCCCAACGCAAAAATCTCGCGCAGGACCAGCGAGATCAGATCACGCGCCGCCTGATCGCGCTGAACTTGCGGCGCGGCCACAAGCGCGTCAATCGGCTGGCTGTCGATGAAATCCATCGCCAGAATGCGCGCCGTGGACAAAGGCGCATGGAAACGCGGCACAATGAAGGCCGGATCATCGGCCAGCGCCGCGCCATAGGCTGAAAGCGCCGCCGCCTCGCGGGTGTAATCCGCCTCGTCATGCAGCTGCGCCCGCCCTTCAGCCAGCAAGGGCGCAATATCGAGGTCGCGCGGCAAGATACCGGGCATGCGCAGCAACCGCCCCAAAGTCGCAATATCGCTGTCGATGCTCGCGGCGACGCCCGGAAACTGCACCTTGACCGCCAGCTCCTGCCCGTCGCGCAACACGGCGCGGTGCACCTGCCCGATCGACGCTGCGGCAATCGGCTGCACGTCGAAACGCTGAAACTGCCGCGCCCAGTCCGGCCCCCATTCGGCGCTGAGCACGGCCTTCAACTGGCGCGGCGGCATCGCAGGCGCAGCCGCCTGCAACCGGCCCAGGATCGCGGTCAGTTCAGGCGGCAGCACCAGCCCGTTTTCCATCGACAGCATCTGCCCCAGCTTCATCGCGGCGCCCCGCAGATGCGCAAGCCCGCCCGCCAGCCGCAGCGCATTGGCCGGGCTCAGCGCCGCCTGCGCCAGATCGGGGCGGTTGCCGCGCAGCATCTGCGCCACTGCCCCGCCCAGCGTCGCGCCGATCATGCCCCCTGCCACCCGCCCCATATGCAGGTTGCGCGACAAGGCACGTTCAGGAACAGGGCGCGGCAGAAATTCAGTCATGCACCGGGACATGGAGCGCAGCTGCCCGAAATCCAGAGCAGCCGCGCAAGATCAGCCCAGATAATCGCTGACCAACAGCCGCCAGGGCGCGACATCTTCGACAACCTCCGCGAACCGCGGCAGGGGCGGGTCAAAGAGGTTGTCAGTCACATCATCATTGACCGAACTGACCTCGCCGATCAGGCAGCGCGCGCCCTCCGCCCAGAAGGCATGCCAATCGCCGGGGCGCAGCGTGACGCTTTCGCCGGTGCGCAGGACCAGCTTGCCCCCCGCCGCGACATCCCGCACGATCCCATCGCACATGACCGACACACCGGCCTCAGGGTCACGCGCGCCATCGGGCTGCGAGCCGAACAATTCCACCACCAGACGCCCGCCACTGCGGTTGATAATGTCCTCTGTCTTCACCAGATGCCTGTGCATGGGGCTGAGCTGGTCAACCTCCGAAATCAGAAGCTTCTCGGCATAGACCATCCCGCGCCCGGCACGCAGCTCGGCCTCGGTCCCGTTGCGCAGCGTGAACAGCGCAAGCCCCAGCCGCGCGAAATCGCCGCGATTGTAATCCGTCACATCCCAGCCAAGCCGCCGGGCCCTGATCTCGGCATGATCGCCCGCGCTGAGCGCGGCAGGGTCCAGATGCGCGAAAGGCGGCAGCGCCACCCCCTGCGCCCGGATGAAATCATCGGCGGCGCGCAGGATATCGTTGATCTGGGAACGTTGCATGACCATCCTCCGAAAACTCAAAAACCCCCGCCAAAGGGCAGGGGTTTTGAAAATGGCGCGGTTGACGGGGCTCGAACCCGCGACCCCCGGCGTGACAGGCCGGTACTCTAACCAACTGAGCTACAACCGCGCGATGCAGGCGATCTACGCAATCCGCCCAGCCACGTCAAGCCCAAAGCGCAAAGAAAACCGCGCGATCAGTCCTGACGCTGGGCTGTGCGTGAGCGCAGTGCCACATAGGCCAGCACGCCCAGATAAATCAGATCCGCCATGACCAGCGTCGCCCATGTCCGCATCACCAGCAGGCCCGCGAAAGCACTCATCCCGACCAGCACCCAGACCGCATTTTCGCGCGCGATCCGGATGCCTTTCAGCGACGGCGTGGGCAGGCGCGAGACCATCAACAGCCCCACCCCTGCCAGATAGAGCGCCACCACTATCGGTGCGCGTGCCGGATCAACCAGCCCTGACAGCCCCAGAAACACGGGCAAAAGCCCCAGCATCGCCCCCGCAGGCGCCGGAACCCCCACGAAATGGCGCGCGGGCGCATCATCGGGTGCCGCGCGCGAGATATTGAACCGCGCCAGCCGCAGACAACCGCAAACCGCGAAGATCAGCACGAAAATCCAGCCCAACCCCGCCATCGGCCCTGACAGCGCATAGCCAAAGACCAGAAAGCCCGGCGCGACCCCGAAGCTGACGAAATCCGCGAAACTGTCCAGCTCTGCGCCGAAAGAGCTCGCCGCATTCAGCTTGCGCGCCAGCATCCCGTCGAACCCGTCCATGATGGCCGCGAAAATGATCAGCGCGGCGGCCAGCTCGAACCGTTCGTCGAAGGTGAAGCGAATCGCACTCAGACCCGCACACATGCCCAGAATCGTCACCAGATTGGGGACAAGCTGCAGCAGCGGCAGGCGGTCGCGCGGAGCCATCTCAGCGGGGTTCCGCAATCCGGCGCGGCTCGGCGCTGGTCAGATCCGCGATCACGGTTTCGGCGGAAATCATCGTCTGGCCCAGCGCGACCAGCGGCGCGACGCCTTCGGGCAGATAGACATCGACGCGGCTGCCGAAGCGGATCATCCCGAACCGCGCCCCGGTTTGCAGATCCGAGCCTTCCTCGACCTCGCACAGGATCCGCCGCGCCACCAGCCCGGCGATCTGCACAACCGCGATCTTGCGCCCGTCGGCCATCTCGATCGCCATCGAATTGCGTTCATTATCCACACTCGCCTTGTCGAGCGAGGCATTCAGGAACTTCCCCGGCCGGTAAGCGATCTTCGCGATGCGCCCACCAATCGGCATGCGGTTCACATGGCAGTTGAACACATTCATGAAGACCGAAACCCGCGTCAAGGGCGCGTCGCCCATCTCCAGCTCGGCAGGCGGCACGGCGGGCTCGATCAGCGAGATTACCCCATCGGCAGGGCTGACCATCAGGCCCTCGCGGATCGGCGTCTGCCGCTCCGGGTCGCGGAAGAAGTAGTAACACCAGACCGTCAGGCCCACCCCAATCCAACCCAAAGGCTCCGCGATCAGGAACAAGAGCACCGTCACACCTGCGAAAATGCTGATGAACTTGTAGCCTTCCTTGTGAATCGGCTTCACCACGGTCGAAAGCATGTCCTGTGCCATTCATGGCCTCCTTGAACCCTAAAGCGGGGCAATATCACCCTGCGCCCGCTGCGCATGAAACTCCGCCACGAAAGCGCTCAGCGTGCCTGCGGCAATCGCGTCGCGCAGCCCCTGCATCAGCCGCTGGTAATACCGCAAGTTGTGCCAGGTCAAAAGCATCGAGCCGATGATCTCGTCGGATTTGATCACATGATGCAGATAGGCGCGGCTGTAGCCCGTGCAGGCGGGGCAATCGCACGCCTCTTCCAGCGGGCGCGGATCATCGCGGTGGCGGGCGTTGCGCAGGTTCACTGACCCGCGCGCGGTCCAGCCCTGCCCGGTCCGCCCGGAGCGCGAGGGCAGCACGCAGTCGAACATATCGACACCGCGTTCCACCGCACCGACAATATCATCGGGCTTGCCCACCCCCATCAGATAGCGCGGCTTGTCCTCGGGCAGTTGGCCGGGCGCATAGTCGAGCACGCCAAACATCGCCTCCTGCCCCTCGCCCACGGCCAGACCGCCAATCGCGTAGCCATCAAATCCGATGGCGCGCAGCGCCTCGGCGCTCTCGGCGCGCAGATCCGGCTCCAGCCCGCCCTGCTGGATGCCGAACAGCGCATGTCCGGGCCGGTCGCCAAAGGCATCGCGCGAGCGCTGCGCCCAGCGCATCGATAGCTGCATCGAGGCCGCAATCGCCGCGCGATCCGCAGGCAGTGCCGGACATTCGTCGAAACACATCACGATATCCGAGCCCAAAAGCCGCTGGATTTCCATCGACCGCTCTGGCGTCAGCAGATGCTTGGAGCCGTCAATGTGGCTCGCAAAGCGCACCCCTTCCTCGGTCAGCTTGCGCAAAGACGCCAGCGACATGACCTGAAACCCGCCTGAATCCGTCAGGATCGGCCGGTCCCAGTTCATGAAGCGGTGCAGGCCCCCCAGCGCCGCGATCCGCTCGGCGGTGGGGCGCAGCATCAGATGATAGGTATTGCCCAGCAGGATATCCGCGCCTGTCTCGCGCACGGAGCCGGGCAGCATCGCCTTCACTGTCGCCGCCGTGCCCACAGGCATGAAAGCGGGCGTGCGGATCTCGCCCCTCGGTGTGGCGATCACGCCCGTGCGCGCGCGCCCGTCGCGGGCCGATATGTCAAAGCGAAATCTCATCCGCGCCCCTTGCCCGATCTCGGGGCCAAAGCCAAGCCCCTGCCAATTTCTTGCCGAAAATCCGCACTCGTCCGCAGCCCGCTCAGCGTGACCTGCGCAGATAAACATAATACGCCCCTGCCCCGCCATGGCGCAGATGCGCCTCGCGGATCTCCAGCACCACAGGCCCCAGCGGCGCCATGCGCAGCCATTGCGGCACGTCATGTTTCAACGCGCCCTGCCTGCGCGGGATCGGGCCGTCATCCGCGACCGTCTTGCCCTTGCCGGTGATCACCAAAACCAGCCGCAACCCCGCCGCATGGGCGCGCAGGATGAACCCGTTCAGCGCCCCATGCGCCTGCGCAAGCGTCATGCCATGCAGATCGATCCGCGCCTCCGGGTCCAGCCGTCCGCGGCTCATCTTCTGGAACTGCCGCTTGTCCATCTTCACCGGCACCGCGGCCAGCCGCTCTGACAGCGGATGCGCCAGATCATGCCCCGGCGGTGGCCCCTTGGGGTTGGGCCGAAGCCGCGCGCTGTGCAGATCGGGCTTCGGCGTCACTGGCGCGGGGGGCGTGGGTTCGGGCACTGTCGGCGTCGCCGCAGGAGCAAAGCGCGGCATGACATGCAAAGGCCGCGTGGTCTGCACCACACGGCCCCAGATCTCGCGATCCTCAGAACTGAGATCCCGGCGCTTTCGCGTCATTCTCCCGTGGCCACCAGCTTCCAGTTGGGGCTGTCCGAGGACATGTCACGCGCGAAGGTCCAGACATCCTTCTGACGCTTGATCTCGTTGGGATCGCCCTCGATCACCTCACCCGTCTCGGCATTGCGCACCACCGAGGTCAGCTCGCCGAGGAACTTGATCGTGATCTCGCCCTCTTTCGTGTCCTCATCAAACTGCGCCTCGATCAGATCCAGCTCGCGCAGCCCCACGAAAGTCGCGTCCACCCGCAGCCCTTCGCGCTCGCGCAGCTGCACGACTTCGTCAAAGCTGTTGAACACATCGCGCGACAGAAACGGCAGGATCGAATCCAGATCCGAGGACTCAAACGCCATCAGGATCATCTCATAAGCCCCGCGCGCGCCCTGCAGGAACTCGCCCACGCTGAAATCAGGATCAATCGCCTTCATGCGCGCCAGAGCCTTGGCCATATCCGAGCCTTCCGGGACGTGATCCGTGATATCCGTATCAGGCCCACCCTCGATCACCTCGAAGCGGCGCTTCACGGGCGCATCGGGGCTGGTCCCTGCGCGCGGCAGGGGATTTTGCTCGAAACCATCGCGCGATCCCAGCACCGCACGCAGGCGCAGGATCAAAAAGACGGCTATACCCGCAAGAATAAGAAGCTGGATCACGGCTGGTTCCATTGTTTCCTCGGCCCGGAATTGGTAAGTCGGCACTCGTGCCTATGTAAGGTGCGATCTGTGGCAAGTCCACCTTACCCTGTCAGAACAACCAAAAGAAGGCGAGTATATGCGAATTCTTCTCGGGATTCTTCTGGTTCCGCTGATCGAAATCGTGCTTTTTGTGCAGATCGGTGGTCAGATTGGCGTGATCGGCACCCTCGCCTGGGTGTTTCTCACAGGCGCGCTGGGCCTGGTGCTGATGCGGCTGGAGCCGCATCGCAACGCCCATGACCTGCGCGCAGCCCTTGCCGCCGACCAAAGTCCCGCCAGCCCCATGGCCCATTCCGCCCTGCGCATGATGGCCGCCGTCCTGCTGGTCGTGCCGGGTTTTTTCACAGACGCATTGGGCGCCCTCGCCCTCATCCCGGCGCTGCGCCACGCGATCCTGACCCGCATCTTCTCGGCGCTCAAGGCAAGCCACGCGCGCAGCGAGACCGTGATCATCGAAGGCGAATACGAACGCGCCCCCGAGCCCGGCCCCGGGCAGGCACCCCAACAGCCCCGGCTGAACAGCGAGGAAAAGCGGGATTGAGCCACTGGCCCCGCGCTGATACAAGCCCCGCCAACCGATAATGACCCAACCGTCAGGAGCTTCACCATGACCGAGACCGAAACCCAGGGCAACGGTGCCCAGCCCGCCGCCGCACAGCCGCCCAAAGTGAATATGCGCATCCTTGCGCAATACATGCGCGATCTGTCCTTTGAAAACGTGGCCGCCCAGAAAAAACTGCAAGGCGCGAATGTGCAGCCTGATATTCAGGTGCAGGTCAGCCTCGACGCCAATAAGCGCGAAGTTGAAAATCAGTATGATGTCGCAACCAAGTTCAAGATCACGTCGAAAAACAAGACCGACGATCAGGTGCTGTTCATCATCGAGCTGGATTATGTCGGCCTGTTCCTGATCGAAGGCGTCCCGCAGGAACAGCTGCACCCCTTCCTGCTGATCGAATGCCCGCGCATGATCTTCCCCTTCGCGCGCCGCATCATTTCCGACGTGACCCGCGATGGTGGCTTCCCCCCGCTGAACCTCGACACTGTGGATTTTCTGGCGCTCTACAAGCAGGAATTGCAGCGCCAGGCCGCATTGAAAGCCCAGAGCACCGACGCGCCCATCGCCAACTGATCCCGAAAAGCCCCCGCCACGGGGGCTTTTTCATCCCGCGCGATACTTCGCCCAGACAGCATTTTCGCCCAGCGAGGCCACAAAGGCGGAATGCGCTTCTGCTTCGGCCTCTGTCAGGCGCGATGGCAGGGGCGCGGGCCTGCGCGGCAGCGGCTTGCGGCCGGCCCCGCTCTCGGCATGTGAGGCCGCGCTCGACAGCGCAAAATCGGGTTGCTGCCCGCCCAGCAATTCCAGATAGACCTCGGCCAGGATCTCGCTGTCCAGAAGGGCGCCGTGCTTCTCGCGCGCGGAATTGTCGATCCCGAAGCGCCGGCACAGCGCATCAAGCGAGGCCGGCGCGCCGGGAAACTTCTTGCGCGCCAGCATCAGCGTGTCAAACGCCTGCTCTGGCGGCAGCAACCGCCGCCCGGCCCAATCCAGCTCGGCATTCAGGAATTTCATATCGAAACTGGCATTATGGATCACCAGCCGCGCATCGCCGACGAATTCCAGAAACGCATCGACAATCGCGCCGAATTTCGGCTGATCGCGCAGGAAATCATCGCCCAGACCATGCACCTCGAACGCCTCTTTCGGCATCGGACGCTCCGGGTTGATATACTGGTGAAAAGTCCGGCCCGTCGGCATCAGATTGACCAGCTCCACCGCGCCGATCTCGACGATCCGATGGCCCTCGCTCGGTTCAAACCCGGTGGTTTCTGTGTCGAGCACCAATTCGCGCATCTGCTTACCCCTGCAATCGTTCCACCAGATCTTGCACAGCCGCCCGCGCGCTGTCCATATCTGTTGTCTCGATCACGAAATCCGCGCGGGCGCGTTTCTGCGCATCAGGCATCTGCCGCGCAAGGATCGCGTCCAGCTGCGCGGCATCCATCCCCGGTCGCGCCAAGACCCGCGCGCGCTGAACCGCTTCAGGCGCGCTGACGACCAGCACGCCATCCACATCCGCACCCACCTCGAACAGAAGCGGAATATCCAGCACCACCAGCGGCCCCGTCACGCCCGCCACAAATTCCGCGCGATCCGCCGCCACCAGCGGATGCACCACGGCTTCGAGCGCAGGCAACGCGCCCTTGTCCCGCGCGATCCAGTCTTTCAGCGCCCCACGATCAATGCCGCCATCAACCACCGCTTGCGGACAAAGCGCGCCAACCGGCCCGACAGCCGCACCCCCCGGCGCGTAAAGGCGATGCACCGCCGCATCGGCATCCCAGACCGGCACGCCCAGCGCTCGGAAAAACCCCGCGGTCGTGCTCTTGCCCATCCCGATGGAGCCTGTCAGCCCCAGCCGATAGGGCCTCATGCGCCCAGCACCGCGCGGCGCAATGCGTCGGTCACTTGCGGCTTGCCTCCGAACCAGCGCGCGAAACCCGGCGCGGCCTGATGCAAGAGCATGCCCAGCCCATCAACAACCCTGAGCCCGCGCGCCCGCGCATCGCGGAGCAAGGGCGTCTCCAAAGGCGTGTAAACAATATCCGTCACCAGCGCCCTTTCAGGCAATCCCGCCAGCGGCATCTCAAGCGCGCCCTGCCCGGCCATGCCCAGCGATGTCGTGTTGACCAAAAGCCCCAGATCGCCCAGCGCCTGCGACCGCGCGTCCCAATCCACAACTGTCAGCCCGAATTCCGCCGCCAGCGCGTCAGCGCGCGCCCGCGTGCGATTGGTGATGCGGATCTCCGGCGCGCCCGCATCCTGCAAGGCCACGATGATCGCCCGCGCCGCGCCCCCGGCCCCAAGGATCAACGCCGCGCCCTGATCTGCGCGCCAATCCGGTGCGTTCTGGCGCAGATTGGCCATGAAGCCGTAACCATCCGTATTATCTGCAACACTCCGCCCGCCTTCGAAACTGAGCGTATTCGCGGCCCCGATGCGCGCGGCGATATCGCTCACCTCATCCGCCAGCGCGAGCGCTGCTTCCTTATGCGGGATCGTCACATTCGCGCCGACAAATCCCATCGCAGGCATGGCCCGCAGCACCTGTGCCAGATCGCCCGGTTCCACATGCAGCGGCACATAATGGCCCGCAATTCCGTAGTCGCGCAGCCATGTTCCATGCAGCACAGGCGAGCGGCTATGCCCCACCGGGCAACCGATGACCCCGGCCAAAGGTATCTTGCTCATCCCTCAATCTCCCCCCGCAGGGCCAGATAATTCAACAATTCCAACAGCGGCAAGCCCAGAATCGTGAAGTAATCGCCCTGTATCTGCGCGAATAGCCGCACGCCTTCGGCTTCCAGCATATAGCCGCCGACCGAGGCGCTGATCGCAGGCCAGTTGCGCGCCAGATAGCTGTCCAGATACGCATCCGAGAAATTGCGCATCGTCAGCCGCGCGACACCCACATGCCGCCAGACAGGTGCGCCCTCATGATAGAGCACCGCCGCTGATAACAGCTGATGCGTCGCGCCCCGCAGCGCCAGAAGCTGCGCACGCGCCGCTTCCAGCGTGGCGGGCTTTTCATGGATCACCCCTTTATGCGCAAGCACCTGATCACAGCCCAGAACCAGCTGGCCCGGATGCCGCGCCCCAACCTTCAGCGCTTTGCTTTCCGCCAGCGCATCCGCAATGTCGCGCGGGCTTGCCCCTTCGACCAGCAGCGCCGCACGGATTGCCGCTTCATCGACGCGCGCGGGCTGAATTTCGACCACAAGACCCGCGTTCTGCAGCATGTCGCGCCGACTGGCAGAGCTGGAAGCGAGGATAAGCGTCATGTGAGTAACCCTGTGCAAAACTGGCCGGACAGATCGAGGACGGGGCAGGGGATAAGCCACGGTTTGCGCCGTGCTGCCATGTTGTCCCCGCTCGCGCAAGCGTCGCGCCATACTTTCCCACATGGGACAACTCGCAGAACGCAGATGTGCAAAACTTGTAGCTGAATTTTAACTTAAGGAAATATTCATAGTTTGTTCCTTACTAACTCATTGTTTATATTTAAAAATCTTTCTATACGAAAAGCTCATTCGAATTTCTGGCCTGTGGATAAACCTGTGCACAGAAAAATTATCCCCATATCCACAGCCCCTACTAACAACAACATTCCTTCTTTTATCTTCTTAATTTAAAGAAGAAGGGCACGGGAAAAGAGGCAAAGATGCTGGGTGAGTTCTATCTCTGGATCAAGGCGCTGCACATCATGGCCGTCATCAGCTGGATGGCAGGGTTGTTCTACCTGCCACGCTTGTTCGTCTACCATGTCGAACGCTCTGAAGGCGCACAGATGCATGATGTCTTTGCCACAATGGAGCTGAAACTCCTGAAGGTGATCATGAACCCCGCCATGATCGTCGCCTGGGGCACAGGGCTTGCCATGGTCGCGATCCCCGGTGTCGTGACCTGGGCGGCCATCTGGCCCTGGACCAAATTCGCAGGGCTGATCGGCATGACCTGGTTCCATATCTGGTGCGCCCGCCGCCGTCGTATCTTTGCCGCAGGAGATAACACCCTATCAGGCCGCGATTACCGGATGATGAACGAAGTCCCGACCGTTATGATGGTGCTCATCGTCCTGTCAGTGATCGTGAAATTCTAGCCCGGATTGACTCGCGCGGGTGTTGCGCCTATACGGGCGGCAGCGGTGCCGTCCGGCAGTCCGCGTCTCATTTCATATGACCATCCTTGCCCCGGCCCTGCTGGCCAGAGAGATCCATCATGTCCGACCTGCTGCTTGATGACCGCCCCGAGGTCACGGAAACCCTCAACCTCGCAGAATTGAAGGTCAAGAGCCCGGCCGAATTGCTCGCCATGGCCGAAGAGCTGGAAATCGAGAACGCGCCGTCGATGCGCAAGGGCGAGATGATGTTCTCGATCCTGAAGGAACGCGCCGAAGATGGCTGGATCATCTCGGGCGAAGGCGTGCTGGAAGTGTTGCAGGACGGCTTCGGCTTCCTGCGCGCCCCGGAAGCGAATTACCTGCCCGGCCCGGACGATATCTACGTCTCGCCTGACATGATCCGGCACTATTCCCTGCGCACAGGCGACACGATCGAAGGTGTGATGCAGGCCCCGGCCGAAAACGAGCGCTATTTCGCGATCACCAAAGTCACACAGATCAATTTCGACAGCCCCGAACGCGCCCGCCACAAGGTCCATTTCGACAACTTGACGCCGCTCTACCCGGATGAACGTCTGTGGATGGAAACCAGCGACCCAGCGACCAAGGACCGTTCGGCCCGGATCATCGATATTGTCTCGCCCTTGGGCAAGGGCCAGCGCGCGTTGATCGTGGCCCCGCCGCGCACGGGTAAGACCGTGCTCTTGCAAAACATCGCCCATAGCATTGAGAAGAACCATCCCGAGTGTTACCTCATCGTGCTCCTGATCGACGAGCGCCCGGAAGAAGTCACCGACATGCAGCGCTCGGTCAAGGGCGAGGTTATCGCCTCGACCTTCGACGAACCTGCCACCCGTCATGTGGCCGTCGCTGAAATGGTCATCGAAAAAGCCAAGCGGCTGGTCGAACACAAGCGCGATGTCGTGATCCTGCTCGATTCGATCACGCGCCTAGGCCGCGCCTTCAACACGGTCGTGCCTAGCTCGGGCAAGGTGCTGACCGGCGGTGTGGATGCCAACGCGCTGCAACGCCCCAAGCGCTTCTTTGGCGCGGCGCGCAACATCGAAGAAGGTGGGTCGCTGACCATCATCGCGACAGCGCTGATCGACACAGGCTCGCGTATGGACGAGGTGATCTTCGAGGAATTCAAAGGGACCGGCAACTCGGAAATCGTGCTCGACCGCAAGATCTCTGACAAGCGCGTTTTCCCGGCCATCGACATCCTGAAATCCGGCACAAGGAAAGAGGATCTGCTGATCGAGAAAACCGATCTGCAAAAAACCTTCGTGCTGCGCCGCATCCTGAACCCGATGGGGACGACAGACGCGATCGAATTCCTGATCTCCAAGCTGAAACAGACCAAGACCAACAGCGATTTCTTCGATTCCATGAATTCCTGACATGGACACGATTTTCGCACTGGCCTCGGCCCGTGGGAAATCGGGCGTCGCAACTCTCCGGCTGTCCGGCCCGCGCGCACATGCGGTCGCGCAGGCCATTGCGGGCGATCTTCCGGCACCACGCACCACCGCATTGCGCGTCTTTCGCAATGCGGCAGGCGAGCGGCTCGACAAGGGCCTGCTGGTCATTTTCCCCAGTGGCGGAAGTTTTACGGGCGAAGATGTGGCCGAACTGATGGTTCATGGCAGCCTGGCGACGATCAGCGCATTGGAAACCTGTCTGGCGCAGGACCATGGGTTGCGATTGGCGGACCCCGGTGAATTCACCCGCCGCGCGCTGGAAAACGGCGTGATGGACTTGACCCAGGTCGAAGGGCTGAGCGATCTTCTGGAGGCTGAAACCGAAAGCCAGCGCAAACAGGCGTTGCGCGTGCTCGATGGGGCCATCGGGCAGATGGTCACGGCATGGCGCCTGCATCTGCTGAAAGCGGCGGCACTGGTCGAGGTCTCGATTGATTTTGTCGAAGAAGATATCGGCAATTTTGACGCCCAGATCCTGGCGGAACTGGAAGCTGTTGCGCGCGGGATCGCGCGCGAAATCGCGGGGCAGGGCGGACGCGAGCGGGTCCAGACCGGGTTCGAAGTCGCACTTGTTGGCGCGGTGAATGCCGGGAAATCGACATTGCTCAACGCACTGGCAGGGCGCGATGCAGCGATCACCTCTGACATTGCCGGGACCACGCGCGACGTGATCGAGCTGCGCATGGATGTGCACGGGTTCGCAGTGACTTTTCTGGACACAGCCGGGTTGCGCGACACGGATGAACACATCGAATCGATTGGTATAGCCCGCGGGCAGAAACGCGCAAATGAAGCAGATATCCGCATTATATTGCGGGAGGGTCCGAATTCGCCACCACCTGTAGACGTTCGGTCCGGGGATATCGTGCTTGTCGGGAAGGCCGACTTGTATCCAGACGTAGAAAACGGCATTTCCGGTATAAGCGGGCAGGGGTTAGATGGGCTTCTTTCGCGGATTGCGGGCATACTCGCAGGGCGCGTGGCGCAAGACGGCGTGACCGTGCGTCGTCGGCACTTGCAGGCACTTCAGAATGCCGAGATTCCACTTTCAGAGGCGATTGAAAAACTGCGCTCAGGCGCGTATATCTCTGAGCTTGTCGCCGCTGATATTCGTGCCGTGATCACGGCCCTGGATGTCTTGATCGGCAAGATCGACGTCGAGGATTTACTGGGCGATATCTTCGCGTCTTTCTGTATCGGGAAGTAGGAGTGTTTCACGTGAAACATTATGATGTCATCGTTGTCGGCGGCGGTCACGCAGGCGTCGAAGCCGCATCTGCCGCGGCTCGCATGGGCGCATCAACTGCATTGATTACCTTCCGCGCGGAAGATATCGGTGTCATGTCCTGCAACCCGGCGATCGGTGGGCTTGGCAAAGGGCACCTGGTGCGTGAAATCGACGCGCTCGACGGGATCATGGGCCGCGCTGGCGATTACGCCGCGATCCAATACCGTTTGCTCAATCGTTCCAAGGGCCCGGCGGTTCAGGGGCCGCGCGTGCAGGCTGACCGCAAACGCTTCCGCGACTTCGTGTCGAAGGAAGTAGGGCAAATTGCAGGTTTGGACCTGATCACCGCCGAGGTCACCGCGCTCTGTCTGATAGGCGAGGCCGTCACCGGCGTTCGCATCAATGGTGATACGGAGGTCACGGCGAAAACTGTCGTGCTGACCACCGGCACATTTCTCGGCGGGAAGGTCTTCATCGGCGATCAAAGTTTTCCGGCCGGTCGAATGGGCGATAAGGCGTCGAATATCCTGTCGCAGCAGCTCCGCAGTCTTGACTTGCCGATCGGTCGCTTGAAAACCGGAACGCCGCCGCGCCTGGATCGCAACACCATCGATTGGGAGAGCCTTGAACAGCAGCCCGGCGATGTCCACCCAGAGTATCTCAGCTTCCTGACGCAGCACACCATTGCCCCGCAAGTCAGTTGTGCGATCACTCACACCAACTCTCAAACGCATGAGATCGTTCGTGAAAACCTGGCAAAATCAGCAATGTATGGTGGTCACATTGACGGTGTCGGCCCGCGCTACTGCCCGTCTATCGAAGATAAGATCACGCGCTTCGCAGATAAAGAATCGCACCAGATCTTCCTAGAGCCAGAAGGGCTTGATGACGACACGATTTATCCGAACGGAATCTCGACTTCGCTGCCAGCAGACGTCCAAGAGTCTTATGTCCGCACGATCCGGGGATTGGAGCAGGTTCGTATAATCCAGCCGGGTTATGCGATCGAATACGATTTCATAGACCCCCGGTCCTTGACGACCGGTCTGCGTTTGAAGGCGCTCGACGGGCTCTACCTTGCCGGGCAAATTAACGGAACGACGGGCTATGAAGAAGCAGGTGCGCAAGGGATAGTCGCGGGTATGAACGCCGCGCGTGCAGCTTTGGAGCTGGAGCCGGTATTGTTCAGTCGCGCGGAATCATACATAGGCGTCATGATTGATGACCTGACGCTGCGCGGCGTCACAGAACCGTATCGCATGTTTACATCGCGGGCTGAGTATCGCCTGTCTTTGCGCGCAGATAACGCTGACCAGCGACTGACTCCGCTTGGGATATCTGTAGGTTGCGTTGGCAATGTGCGCCGAAAAGTGTTCGAAGATAAATGCGCGCGGCTGGAGGCGGCTAAGGCGCAGATGCGTGGGCATGTCTTCACGCCACAGGATTTGATGGCTGCGGGACATAAAGTTAGCGCTGACGGGGTCAAGCGCGACGCGCTGACGCTGATGGGGCTCCCGGGTTTTGACTTTGCGACGCTAACCGTCTTGGCGCCGGAGTTGTCTGTGATTGAACCAGAAATCCGGACCCAGATCGCGCGCGAGATGGTCTATCACTCATATCTCGTTCGCCAAGAGGCGCAAATCCGCGTGCTTCAGGCCGATGAACAACGCAAGATTCCAGCGGATTTCGATTACAGTGCGGTGAGCGGTTTATCCCGCGAGTTGTCTGAAAAGCTGTCGAGAGCTCGGCCCGAAACCCTAGGGCAGGCGTCGCGAATTGATGGAATGACGCCTGCAGCGCTGGTCCTGCTCCTGTCGCGGTTACAGATTGCGCAGCGGCGCGTCGCGTCATGACCGTGGCAATGGACACTGGGTTGAATGTTTCACGTGAAACATTGACGGCGCTTGAAAGCTATGCGGCGCTGCTGGAGAAGTGGAATGCGCGTATCAATTTGGTTGCGCCATCAACAATTCCTGACCTTTGGCAGCGCCACATTCTGGATTCGTCACAGCTTTTCGATCTTGCCCCGGTCGATTCGCGCCTATGGGTCGATCTTGGATCTGGCGGCGGGCTGCCCGGGATTGTTTGCGCGATCCTTGCAAAGGAAAAAAAGCCCCTTTGTCGTTTCACTCTGATCGAAAGCGATAAGCGCAAAGCGGCGTTTCTGATGACCGCAGCGCGCGAATTATCGCTGGAAGTGGAGGTTATTGCCAAGCGGGTTGAGCAAGTCCCGGCGCTTGGCGCGGACGTGGTTTCAGCCCGGGCTCTGGCTCCGATGCCACAGTTGCTACCGCTTGTTGCGCGGCATTTGGCGGAAACGGGCGTTGCGTTGCTGCCGAAGGGCAAATCACATGCGGAGGAGCTTGCAGCGGCGCGGTTGGAGTGGCAGTTTGAAGCAACAAGCCATGATAGCAAGACCAATGCTTCTGCGCGGATACTTACCTTGAAGGGATTGAAACGTGGGTGACCGACACAGCACCAGGATCATCGCCATAGCGAACCAGAAGGGCGGTGTTGGCAAGACGACGACGGCGATCAACCTTTCTGCAGCGCTGGCGGAGCAAGGCCAGAACACTTTGCTGATCGATCTTGACCCGCAGGGCAACGCGTCTACAGGGCTGGGGCTGAGGCTGGATCAGCGCAAGAACACGACCTATGATCTGCTGTTTGGCGAGACCCAAGCTCGCAATATCATTGTTGAAACGGCGAATCCCGGCTTGTCGATTGTGCCCGCGACGACGGATTTGTCGTCTGCGGATATTGAGTTGATGTCGCGGACACGACGGAGCTTCCTGCTGCAGGATGCGCTGCGGCAGGCGGATATTGTCGAACGGCAGTTTGACTATATCCTGATTGACTGTCCGCCCTCGCTGAACCTGTTGACGCTGAACGCGATGGTCGCCGCCCAGTCGGTTCTCGTGCCCTTGCAGGCAGAGTTCTTTGCGCTGGAGGGGTTGTCGCAATTGATGCTGACAGTCCGTGAATTGCGCGAGACGGCGAATTCCGGTCTGCGGATTGAGGGCGTTTTGCTGACCATGTATGATCGGCGCAACAACCTTGCGCAGCAGGTTGAGGCAGATGCCCGCGGGAATATGGGCGATCTGGTGTTCAAGACCATGATCCCGCGTAATGTCCGACTGAGCGAAGCGCCATCCTTTGCCGTGCCAGTGCTGACCTATGATCCGCAATCCAAGGGGGCAGTGGCCTATCGTGAGCTTGCGGCGGAATTGTTGATCAAACATAACAAGTTAGAGAACGAAGGGGCGGTCGGGTGATGGAACGGAAACCGGAACGCAGAGGGCTGGGGCGCGGGTTATCGGCGCTGATGGCGGATGTCTCGACCGAGACAGTGGTGGAAGCCGAGCCTCGAGGTCGGGAGCAGCGGTTGCCGGTCGAAAAGCTGGTGCCGAACCCCGATCAGCCGCGGCGGCATTTTGATGAGACGGCGCTTGCAGAACTGGCGGTTTCGATCCGCGAGAAGGGGGTGATCCAGCCTCTGATCGTGCGCTTGAAGGGCGAGAGCTACGAGATTGTGGCCGGTGAGCGGCGCTGGCGTGCGGCGCAGCGGGCGCAAGTGCATGATGTGCCTGTGATTATTCGCGAATTTACCGATACGGAAGTATTGGAAATCGCCATCATCGAAAATATCCAGCGCGCGGATTTGAATCCGATTGAAGAAGCGATGGGCTATCGTGCCTTGATCGAGCGCTTTGGGCATACGCAGGAAAAGCTGTCGGAAGCGATGGGCAAGAGCCGGTCGCATATTGCCAATCTGCTGCGGCTTTTGAACCTGCCGGACGATGTGCAGGCAATGCTGCGCGAGGGAAAGCTGACGGCGGGCCATGCGCGGGCGCTGATCACGGCGGACGATCCGTCGATGTTGGCGCGCAAGGTGGTCTTGGAAGGCTTGTCCGTGCGTCAGACAGAAACGCTGACCAAAGCGCCAGAAGCGTCGAAGAAAGCGGCCAAGAAGCGGGTGCATGAGAAGGATGCCGATACGCGGGCCCTGGAGAACGACCTGTCGGCAGCTTTGGGGATGAAGGTCACGGTCGATTACGATGGCGGTGGCAAAGGCCGCGTGACGGTTGAATACCGCTCGATGGAAGATCTGGATCGTTTATGTTCGACACTGGGGAATCCGGTCAGAGCATGAGCGCGCGCAACAGGGCGTTCAGTACCGGGCGGCCTGTGTCTGTCGCTTGAATATGGGTGGTGGAGTGGGTGAGCAAGCCCTGGTCGATCAGCTCCCTGATGCGGTCCTCAGGCAGGGGCGATCCGTTAAGCTGTTGATATCGCTCAAGATATGTGCCCTCGGTCAGGCGCAGGCTCATCATCAGGTATTCGGTGGCTTGCTCATCGCGGGGGATCGTTTCGCGCGGGTTTTCGCCATGTCCCTGGGTTGCAATCTGGTCGAGCCAGGCTTGCGGCATGAGCGGCGTCGAGGTCGCAAGCCGCTCGCCGCCGAGCGTCAAGCGGCCATGCGCGCCGGGGCCGATTCCCGCGTAATCACCGCCGCGCCAGTAGATCAGGTTATGGCGGGACTGCGCGCCGGGGCGGGCGTGGTTGGAGATCTCATAGGCGGGCAAGCCATGGGCGGCGCAGATCTCTTGGGTGAGCAGATACATGTCGGCGGCGATGTCGTCCTCGGGCAGACCCTTCAGGCCACCCGCGGCGTGCCGGGTGCCGAAAGCCGTGCCTTGCTCGATGGTCAGTTGATAGAGCGAGAGGTGATCGACCGCCATCGACAGCGCTTCGTTGAGTTCACTGGCCCATGCCTCGGGGGTCTGGTGCTGGCGGGCGTAGATCAGGTCGAAACTGACGCGGGCGAAGGCGTCGCGGGCGATGTCGAAGGCGCGGCGGGCGTCGGTGGCGCTGTGCAGGCGGCCGAGGCGTTTGAGATCAGTGTCGTTGAGGGCCTGAATGCCCATCGAGATGCGATTGACGCCCGCATCGGCGAAGGCGCGGAAGCGAGTGGCCTCGACGCTGCCGGGATTGGCTTCAAGCGTGATCTCAAAGTCATTGGCTTGGGTCCAGCGCGCGCGGATGCGGGCGATCAGGGCGGCCACAAGGTCGGGGTCCATCAGCGAGGGCGTGCCGCCGCCGAAAAACACGGTGTTCAGCAGGCGGCCTTGGGTCTGGGCGGCGATGCGGTCGATTTCCGAGAGATAGGCGCGCGTCCAGGCGGCTTGGTCGATCTGGGCTGAAACATGCGAGTTGAAGTCGCAATAGGGGCATTTGGACTGGCAAAACGGCCAATGAATATAGAGGCCGAAGCCTGCGTTTTGCCAGTCCTGCATCAGCTCAGCCCTTGAAGGCGGTGACTTCGATCTCGATCAGCATTTCGGGCTTGATCAGGCCCGCGATGACCATGGTCGCGGCGGGGCGGACCTCGCCCATGGCCGCGCCGAGGGCGGGCGTGACCTCCTCCATCAGGGCCGCGTCCGTGAGCGTGTATTGCACGCGCACGATGTCGTCGGGGGTGAAACCGGCCTCGTCCAGCACCTTGAAGATGGTGGCGAAGCAATTGCGGGCCTGATCGGCGACGTTTTCGGGCATGGTCATGGTGGCGTAGTCATAGCCAGTGACGCCCGAGACGAAGCACCAGCCACCTTTGACGATGGCGCGGCTGTAGCCGAGGGTTTTTTCAAAAGGCGAGCCGGTGGAGATGCGTTTCATTGTGTGATCCTTGCGTGAGGGGCCGTCCGGGCGACGCTTGGGCGGCTTTGAGAGGGTTTAGGGCAAGAAAATGGGCTCATTCGAAGCAGTGCTGCATCAGCGCGTTCAGGGCCGCGCCGCGATGCGAGAGGGCGTTTTTCTCGGCATGGGACATTTCAGCGAAAGTGCGCGTCTCGCCTGCGGGTTGGAACATGGGGTCGTAGCCATGGCCGTCCTGACCGCGCCGGGGCCAGACAAGGGTGCCATTGGCGTGGCCCTCGAACACTTCGTCATGGCCATCGGGCCAGGCGAGCACAAGCGTGCAGCAGAAGCGGGCGTGCCAGGGCTGGGGCGCGTCTGCCGCGACCAGCTTGGCGTGGGTTTTCTCCATCGCCATGATGAAATCGCGGCCATGCGGGGTTTCGGCCCAGTCGGCGGTGTAGACACCGGGGGCGCCGTCAAGGGCTGCGACCTCCAGCCCGGAATCGTCGGCGAGGGCGGGCAGGCCGGTCGCGCGCGCGGCGGCATGGGCTTTCAGGCGCGCGTTCTCAACGAAGGTTGTGCCGGTTTCGTCGGGTTCGGGCAGGTTGTGTTCCTTGGCCGAGGTGACGGTGATGCCGAGCGGCGTGAGGAGTTCGCGAAACTCCTCCAGCTTGCCCGCGTTATGGGTCGCGATCAGCAGGGTTTTGCTGTCGAAGCGTCTCATGCGATGGCGGCTTTCTGGGCCTTGACCAGTTCGGCCACGCCTTTTTCCGCGAGCGTCAGAAGCTGGTCGAGTTCACCGCGCGAGAAAGTCGCGCCCTCGGCGCTCATCTGCACTTCGACGAGGCGACCGGAGCCCAAGAGGATGAAATTGCCGTCCACGCCTGCCGTGCTGTCTTCGGCATAGTCGAGATCGAGCACTGGCTGTCCCGCATAGATCCCGCAGGAGATGGCGGCGAGATGGTCGGTGATCGGGTCGGACACGACATCGCCCGCTTTCAGAAGCTTGTTGACTGCCAGACGCAGCGCGACCCAGCCGCCGGTGATCGCGGCGCAGCGGGTGCCGCCATCGGCCTGGATGACGTCGCAATCAATGGTGATCTGACGCTCGCCCAAGGCGCTGCGGTCGACGCAGGCGCGCAAGGCCCGCCCGATCAGGCGCTGGATTTCCACTGTGCGGCCCTGCTGCTTGCCGGACGCGGCTTCGCGTTTCATCCGGGTGTTCGTGGAGCGCGGCAACATGCCGTATTCGGCAGTGACCCAGCCAAGCCCGGTATTGCGCAGGAAGGGCGGTGTGCGGTCGTCAATGGAGGCGGTGCAGATCACTTTCGTGTCGCCCATCGCGATCAGGCAGGAGCCTTCGGCGTGGCGCGTCACATGAGGCTCGATTGAAATTTCGCGTAAGCTGTCTAGATTTCTGCCGGAAGGGCGCATGGATTTACCTCGTTTAAAGTCCTTGCCTCGATACAAGGGCGAGGGCGCGGGATGCAAGCGGGATTGCCCTTGATCCTTTGGGGATTTTGCAGTCCTGTGAGCGCTGCGCCTGATTTGTTGTGTCGGAATGTTCCATGGCCAAACCTGTTGATGCCCGCCAGTTGATGTCCGAAATGAATGACCGCTCGCGCGAAGTGTTTCGCCGGGTGGTGGAAGGCTATCTGCATTCGGGCCAACCGGTCGGCTCGCGCAGTCTGACGCGGGACATGAGCGAGAAGGTCTCGGCGGCGACGGTGCGCAATGTGATGCAGGATCTGGAATATCTGGGCCTGCTGGACAGTCCGCATGTGTCGGCCGGTCGGGTGCCGACGAATATGGGGCTGCGGCTGTTTGTCGATTCGCTGCTGGAGGTCGCGCCGCTGGATGAGGGCGACCGCGAGAAGCTGGATTCGACGCTGGGCAGCAATGAGCGCGATGTGGCGACGCTGCTGGAGCAGGTGGGCGGGGCGCTGAGCGGGATCACGCAAGGCGCGTCGCTGGTGCTGTCGCCCAAGCATGATGCGGCGGTGAAGCATATCGAATTCGTGGCGCTGGGGCCGGACCGGGCGCTGGTGGTGCTGGTTTTTGCCGATGGGCATGTCGAGAACCGGATTTTCACGCCCCCGAAGGGCCTGACGCCTTCGGCGCTGCGGGAGGCTGCGAATTACCTCAATTCGATGATTGAGGGCGCGACGGTGCCGTCGCTGCTGGCGCGGTTCCGGGCCGATATCGCGAAGAACCGTCGCGAGATCGATGCGCTGGCCGCGACGCTGGTGGAGCAGGGGCTGGCGGTCTGGGATGGCGGGGGGGCTGCCGCCGAGGCGCGGCTGATCGTGCGCGGGCGGTCCAATCTGCTTGACGAGGGGGCCGCTGCCGAGGATATCGAGCGCATCCGCACGCTGTTTGACGATCTGGAGCGCAAACGCGACATCACCGAGTTTCTGGAACTGACCGAACAGGGCGAGGGGGTGCGCATTTTTATCGGGGCTGAGAACCGTCTTTTTTCGCTGACGGGTTCAACTCTGGTGGTTTCTCCTTATATGAACGCGGAGCGGAAAATCATTGGCGCGGTGGGTGTGATTGGCCCGACGCGACTGAATTACGGGCGGATTGTGCCCATTGTGGATTATACAGCGCAACTGGTCGGGCGGATGCTGACGGACCGGCGCAAGGACTGAGGAAAGAAGGTAACACCTATGGCCGACCCCAAGCCACTTCCCGAGACTGATGAGAGCGCGCCGTTTGATGCGGCGGCCGAGGCTGGCGCAGACGAGGCGCATGACAATCCGCTGGAGGCGGCGCTGGACGCGGCCCTGTCCGAGCGTGACGAGATGCGCGACCGGATGATGCGGGCGCTCGCTGATGCCGAGAACAGCCGCAAGCGCGCCGAGAAAGACCGCCGCGATGCGCAGCTGTACGGGGGCGCGCGGATCGCGCGCGACATGCTGCCGGTCTATGACAATCTGGCCCGCGCGCTGAGTGTTGCGACGGATGAGACGCGGGCTGCGGCGGCAGGCCTGGTCGAGGGGGTCGAGCTGACCCTGCGCGAATTGACCAATATTCTGGGCAAGCACGGGGTGGAACGGATTTGCCCCGAAGTGGGCGAGATGTTTGATCCGCATACGCATCAGGCGATGTTTGAAGCGCCTGTGCCGGGGACCAAGGCGGGGCAGATCATTCAGGTCATGGCGGAAGGTTTCATGCTGCATGACCAGTTGTTGCGCCCGGCCCAGGTCGGGGTCTCGTCTACGCCGGCGGGGTAAGGGGGCGCTCGCGCCCCCTCTTTCGGCTTCGCCTCAATTCACCCCCTGAGGATATTTGGGCAAGGATGAAGATCAGGGCGTGCTGAGCGCCTTGAGGCGGTAGAGCGCGTCCAGCGCCTCGCGCGGGCTGAGCTCATCTGGGTTGATGCGGGCGAGTTCTTCTCGCGCAGGGTCGGGTTTAGTGGCAGGCTGGGGCGCGCGGGCGGCGGAGAAGAGCGGCAGGTCGTCGATCATGGTCTTTGGATTGGTGCCGGTGTTGCCCTGTTCGAGGGCGCTGAGAACTTCGCGGGCGCGGGTGATCACCGCGTCGGGCAGGCCTGCGAGGCGGGCGACCTGCACGCCGTAGCTGCGATCTGCGGCCCCGCGCTTGACCTCATGCAGGAAGATCACATCGCCGTTCCATTCCTTGACGGTGACTGTGGCGTTTTCGACACCGGCGAGGCGGCCTGCCAGCGCGGTCATTTCATGGTAATGCGTGGCAAAAAGCGCGCGGCTGCGATTGATATCGTGGAGATGTTCGAGCGTGGCCCAGGCGATGGAGAGCCCGTCATAGGTGGCCGTGCCGCGCCCGATTTCGTCCAGGATGACCAGCGCGCGGTCATCGGCCTGATTGAGGATCGCGGCGGTTTCGACCATTTCGACCATGAAGGTCGAGCGCCCCCGCGCGAGATCGTCTGAGGCGCCGACGCGGCTGAACACCTGTGACACGAGGCCGATATGGGCTTTGCTGGCGGGCACATGCGCGCCCATCTGGGCGAGGATTGCGATCAGGGCGTTCTGGCGCAGGAAGGTGGATTTGCCCGCCATATTGGGGCCGGTCAAAAGCCAGATCGCGGCCGTGTCTGTGGCGCTGAGGTCGCAATCATTGGCGATGAAGGGCTGGCCTGCGCGGGTCAGCGCGGCCTCGACCACCGGGTGACGCCCGCCGGTGATGGTGAAGGCGCGGGAGGTGTCGAGGGTGGGCGCGCACCAGTCGCCTGTCTGCGCGATCTCGGCCAGCGCGGCGGCGAGGTCGATCTCTGCCAAGGCGCGGGCGGTCTGGGCGAGGGGGGCTGCGTGCTCGAGGATCGCGCGGCGGAGCTCGTTGAAATGCTGCTTCTCGATTTCCAGCGCGCGGGCACCTGCATTGAGGATGCGGGTTTCCATCTCGGAGAGGTCCACAGTCGTGAAGCGGACCTGATTGGCCGTGGTCTGGCGGTGGATGTAGCGCTCACCGCGCGCCAGCATCTTTTCGGCATGGGTGGCGGTGACTTCGATGAAATAGCCCAGGACATTGTTATGCTTGATTTTCAGGCTCGCGATGCCCGTGTCCTGCGCGTAATCGGCCTGCATGCGGGCGATGACGCTGCGGCCTTCGTCGCGCAGCTGGCGGGCTTCGTCCAGATCGGCGTCATGGCCGGGAGCGATGAAGCCGCCATCGCGGGCGAGAAGCGGGGGGTCGGCCACGAGCGCTGTGTCGAGCGCATCGCGTAGCGTGTCATGGCCTGTGAGCGCGGTCGCGGCCTGGGCCAGCAGCGGGGGCATGTCGGGCGTGTCGAGTTGCGCGGCGATGGTCTGGGCGGCGGTCAGTGCGTTGCGGATCGCGGCCATGTCGCGCGGGCCTGCGCGGTCGAGGGCCAGCCGCGACAGCGCGCGGTCGAGGTCGGGGACGGTTTTCAGCGCCGCGCGCAGATCGCTGCGCAGGCGGGCGGCAGTGCGCAGATGGGTCACGGCACTCTGGCGCGCGAGAATCGTGTCGAGATGGCGCGAGGGCGAAGACAGGCGGCGCTCCAGAAGTCGCGCGCCCGCTGCGGTCACTGTGCGGTCGATGGCGTGAATGAGCGCGCCGTCGCGCGCGCCGCTCAGCGATTGCGTCAGCTCCAGATTGCGGCGCGTGGCGCTGTCGATCTGGACCAGCGCCTCGGCATGGTCGCGTTGCGGGGGTTGCAGAAGCGGCAGCTTGCCGCGCTGTGTGAGGTCGAGGTAATCGACCAGCGCGCCCAGTGCGGCGCGTTCGGCGCGGGTGAATTGCCCGAACCCGTCGAGCGAGGCGACCTTGTAGAGCGCGCAGAGCCGCGCCTCGGCGGCCTGACTGTCGAAGGATGAGGGTGCAAGCGTGGTCAGGGCTGCGCCCATATCCTCGGCGATGGGGCGGATGTCTTCGGCCTTCGCATCATTGACCAGAAGCTCGCGCGGGGTCAGGCGGGCCAGTTCCGGCCCCAGCCGCGCGCGGCTGAGCGGCATGACGCGGATCTGGCCGGTGGAGATATCGGCCCAGGCGAGGGCGGCGTCGTCGCGCAGCTCGGCATAGGCGGCGAGGTAATTGTGGCGGCGCGCGTCCAGAAGCGCGTCTTCGGTCAGCGTGCCAGGGGTGACGAGGCGGACCACATCGCGCTGCACAACCGCCTTGTAGCCGCGTTTCTTTGCCTGTTCGGGGGTTTCCATCTGCTCGGCGATGGCGACGCGAAAGCCCTTGCGGATCAGGGTCAGCAGATAGCCCTCGGCGGCGTGATGAGGCACGCCGCACATGGGGATGTCTTGGTCTTCGTGCTTGCCGCGTTTGGTCAGCGCGATGTCGAGGGCCTGGGCGGCGGCTACGGCATCGTCGAAGAACAGCTCGTAGAAATCACCCATCCGGTAGAACAGCAGCGCGTCGGGGTGCTGGGCTTTCACCTCGAGATATTGGGCCATCATGGGGGTGATTGTGCTCACCGGCTTATGTCCTTCGCCTTGCGCTGTCGGCGTGACCCTAGCGAAAGCGATTGGTGGGGGGAAGGTCATTGGCACGGGCCGCGTGTGGTTTTGTTGCTGCGCGGCGCTTTGGCCGGGGTGGGGGTGTGGTCTGGTTGCACTATTTTTCACGGATCTCCGAATACCCAAGTATTATGCTCGGGGATGTGTTATGCTGCGCATGCAAAATCCGAATCCACCCTGTGCTGTCACAAGGCGCGGTCACTGGACAGGTTTTGAGGAATATCCGCGGATCAGCGCAACCAAGGGCCGAAAATGGTCCAGGCTTGCACCGCCGGAGAGATCAAGACGCGCAGCTGCCCGTGCCGTTTCCCGCCAACGGGGGAGCACGGAAACTGCCCGACATATGCGACCCCGTGACAGCGACGCGACGTGCAAGCGTCTGGTGGCGCGCGGGTCTGACGATCACGCGAAAGGATTTCCACAATGACATCAAATCTTATCACACACGCCGCGCAGGGCGATGTTCCAGCGCTGATACAAGCCGCCAAGACGTCCGAGTTGCAGGTGACCTCATCGACGCATTTGCAGCGCCTATTGCCGAGCCTTGTCATCGCCTGCGAGACGGCGCGCGTCGACACGTTGCGCGACATGGCCGCGCGTGCCCGAAAGGGCCAGGCCAAGGATCGCGTCCATGATGCGGAGGGGTTTTCGGTTCTGTTCGCGGCGCTGCGCCGTGTGCGCGCCGAGCTCAAGCGTCGGGGCGTGGCCTGCGAGGGTTGAGCCCACCGGGGGCAGGCTTGGGGGAAGTTGCCAGCCCTGCGCCGGTCGCGGTTTGGGGTCATCGCGCGGTCGCCTGGTCTTGGCGAGAGCGGGCGGGTATGCCAGTCATTGCCTTGGGGTGCTGCAGCGCTTCTCTTTGACGGGCATGACAGGTGGGCCGCATGAAAATCGCATTCCGCACGCTGGTTCTGAAACAGCGCTTTCCCTTGCGCATCTCGTGCGCGGAAAACACGGGCGGTGAGGCTTTGTTTGTCTCGGTCACCGGGGCTGGGCTGAGGGGGGCTGCGCTGGATGTGACGGGCTTGCCAGCGCTGGACCTTGTGCGCGACGGGGCCGAGCGGCGCGCCCGCGCGGTGATGGGCTGAGCGGGTATGCGGGGCACAGAGGAATTGCGCGTGATCCGGGCGCAGGGCGGGCCGCATGCACTGGGCCACGCGTTGGGTGTCGCAGGGCGCGCGGCGGTGCGGGAGGTGCTGGTGCAGAGCGCGCTCTGGCAGGCGGTGACCGCGCCGGCGCATGCCGCGCGGGTCGCGCGGCTGGCAAGCGCCACGCAGGCGCGGTTTGCGCAGGTCTGGGCGGAGATCGAGGGACTGGCCGAGGGGTTGGGGCTGCCGCTTGCGCAGGTTTTCGCGTGGAATTGCCGCGGCGATCTGCTGACGCATGCGGCAGAGGGCTGCACGAGCGTGCAGCTGCCCGGTGTGGTGCCGGTGATCGGGCATAACGAGGATGGGATGCCTGCGCTGCGCGGGCATGCCTTTCTGGCGCATCTGCAACCAGAGGCCGGGCCGGAGATCGTCAGTTTCTGCTATCCCGGCTCGATCGTGGGTCATACATTCGCCTGCACCGGGGCCGGGCTGGTGCAGGCGGTCAATAATCTGCGGCTGACCGGGCTTGCCCCTGCGATCCCGCGGATGGTTCTGGGCCGGGCCGTGCTGGCCTGTGCGGATCTGGATGCCGCTTGCGACGTGGTGCGGCGCGACAATGCCAGTGGCGGGTTTCACATGACGCTGGCGCAGTCGGGCGATCCGCGCCTGCTGAGCGTGGAATATGGTGGCGGCGCCTGCGCCGTGCTGGAGGTGACCGCGCCTGCGGTGCATGCCAATCATGCGCTGCATCTTGGTTTGGAGCAGGTTGTCACGCCCTCGTCGCGGGATCGCCAGAGGCGCGGCGCGGCGATGCTGGGGCAGAATGTGCGCGCGATCCTGCGCGACACGGGCGGTTCCGGTCTGCCGATCTTTCGCACGCATCCCGATGATCCTGATGAAGAAAACACGCTGGCGACGGCGATTTTCCAGCTCTCCGGAGAAGGGGTGCATCTGAAGGTTATTGATCCGTCCGGGGCGGAGGTCGTGGTCGACATGGACTGCCGCGAGGGTCCGGGCCAGGTGATCTGGCGCTGAGAAGGGGGCGCTCGCGCCCCCTCTTTCGGCTTCGCCTCAATTCACCCCCTGAGGATATTTGGGCAAGGCTGAAAGCAGGTGCCGGGCGTGACAGGATCACGCCGGAGTGGTAGGGCTTGGGCGGGCAGGCAAGACGGGAGTTGCATGTGACAGTCTGGTGTTACGGGTCGATCAATTACGATCATGTCTATGAGTTGTGCCATCTGCCTGCAGCCGGCGAGACCGTGGCTGCGCGGGCCATGAGGCGCGGTTTGGGTGGCAAGGGCGCGAACCAGTCGGTGGCGGCTGCGCGGGCAGGGGCCGAGGTGCGTCACATCGGAGCGGTTGGGGCTGACGGGGCCGAGGCACTTGCAGCTTTGGCGGGTGCCGGGGTGGATTGCCGGGCTGTCGCGCGGCTGGACGGGCCGAGCGGGCAGGCGGTGATCTGGCTCGATGCCGCCGGGGAGAACAGCATTGTCACGCATGCCGGGGCCAATGGCGCGATCGCGCTGGACGCTGTTTTGGCGGCGCTCGATGGGGTGGGGCTGGATGATATTCTGCTGATCCAGAACGAGGCGCCGCATGCGCGCGCGGTTGCCGAGGCTGCGCTCGGGCTGGGGATGGAGGTGATCTATTCCGCGGCACCTTTCGATCTGGAGGTGCTGCGCGATGTCCTGCCCTTTGTCGGCACGTTGGTTGTCAATGAGGTGGAGGCGGCGCAACTGCAAGAGGCGCTGGGCGTGGCGTTCGAGGATTTGCCCGTCGCGTCAGTGGTGATCACGCGCGGTGCGGAGGGGGCGCGCTGGCTGGCGCGGGGGACGGCGACGATTGATGTGCCGGCCTTTTGCGTGGGTGTGGTTGACACGACCGGGGCCGGGGATTGTTTTACGGGCGCGCTGGCGGCCGCGCTCGATGCGGGACAGTTGCCGGAGGAGGCGATGCGTTTCGCTGTGGCAGCCGCCGCCTTGCAGGTCACGCGCCCCGGCGCGGCGGCGGCAATGCCTGTGCTGGGCGAGATCGAGGCGTTACTGGGCGAAGGCGGCTGAGGCGCCCCAGATCTCGCGCACCCGCGCGTCGCGGCCGCAGCCTTCGCGGTAGCGTTTATAGGCCTCGCGGCGTTCAACCCAGCCGAAGCGTGTCAGGGTGCGTTCGGTGGAATTGGCGTAATTCTGGTGGAAGTCATCTGCCGGGTAGAATGGCGCATCGGCGCGCACGGGCGTGACGATGCTGCGGCCCAGCTCGGCTTCGGCAGCGGCGATGGCGGCTTCGGCCTGGGCGGTCTGGTCGGGCGTGGCAAAGATTGCGGTCGTGTAATGCGCACCGCGGTCGCAGAATTGTCCGCCGGCATCGGTCACGTCGATGGAACGCAGGAAGAGATGCAGGATCTGGTCATAGCTGATTTGCGCGGGATCGAAGGTGATCTGCGCAACTTCGAGATGATCCGTGCGGCCGCGTGCGACATCGTCATAAGTCGGGTCGGGTGTGGTGCCACCGGCGAACCCGACCTGCACATCGCGCACGCCTTCGACGCGGCGGAAATCGGATTCGACGCACCAGAAACAACCGCCCGCGACGAGTGTGGTCTGACTGGATTGCGCCAGCGCCGGGGTGAGACTGGCGGTCAGGGCGAAGAGGGCGAGGGCGAGGGGGCGCAGGGGCATGGGAACTCCGATCAACTTATCAGGGATATAGCGCGCATTTGCACGCGCAGGCTCACAAGGTGGTGAAGCGCTGTCTGCACCGATGCCTTGCGGGAAAGCCCCCCATGCGCAAGGCGAGCAAGCGCCCGGAACGGGCGCGCAGCGGGGTGGGTGGGCGGGCCTTGTGCATGGGGGGCTTCGGGCCGCGCTCAGATGGGCAGGCCGCGCATCAGCCGGGGCAGGTTGCCGGTCAGTCCGGCGGCCTCGCGCATGAAACGGCGGCGCAGGGGCGGCAGGGCGCTGACGGCCCCCATGCCCAGATCACGCAACCCGCGCAGAAGCGCATTGTCATTGGAAAAGAGCCGGTTCACGCTGTCCGTGCCGACCGCCATCAGCATTGTATCGAAGCGCCGCCACTGCTGATAGCGCTCCAGCACGAGGGGGTTTGCGATATCTTCGCCGCGCCGTGCGGCCTCGGCGATGACTTCAGCGAGTGCAGCCACATCCCGCAGGCCGAAATTGAAGCCCTGCCCTGCAATCGGGTGCATCCCATGCGCCGCGTCCCCCACCAGCGCCAGACGCGGGCCGATGAAGCTGTTGGCAATCGTCAGTTTCAGCGGATAGGCGTAGCGCGCGCCGGCAAGCGCGATCTCGCCCAGAAAATCGCCAAAACGCGGGCGCAGCACTTCGAGGTAATCCGCATCTGGCAGGGCGTGGATGGCGCGGGCCTGGTCGCTGCGCTCGCTCCAGACGATCGAGCAGCGATTTCCGGGCAGTGGCAGGATCGCCAGCGGGCCTGCGGGCATGAAGAACTGATGCGCGATGCCGTGATGGGGCAGCGCGTGGTCAATGGCGCAGACAAGCGCGGTCTGGTCATAGTCCCAACCTGTCCGGCGGATGCCTGCGCGCTGTGCCGTGCCGCTGTCGCGCCCGTCGCAGCCGATCAGCAGTCGCGCCGAGATCTCGCGCCCGTCCTCCAGCGTCACGCGGACGCCCTGTGCGTCCACGCTTTGCGCCGTGACGCGGGCCTGCGCATGCTGGGTGATCTGCGCACTTGCGGTGATCGCCTCCAGCAGCGCGCGGCGCAGGTGGCGGTCTTCGAGCATGTGGCCCATCGGGCCTTCTTCCAGTTCGGCCGCATCGAAATGCAGGAAGAACGGCGCGGCCCCTTCGCCCGCGCGCCCGTCGCTGGCCTTGACCTGCAGGATCGGCTGGGCGTGATCGGCAACTTTCTCCCAGATCCCCAGCGCGCTCAGCACACGGCTGGAGCCCAGCGCCAGCGCATAGGCGCGCCCGTCGAATTGCGGATCCTTGCGCGTATCCATGGGCAGGGCGTCGAGCACGGTGATGCGCAACCCGGCCTGTGCCTGCGCCAGCGCAAGCGCGAGGGCCGGGCCATTCAGCCCGCCACCCACGATCAAAATGTCGGTGTCATGTGTCATGCGCGAATTATGGGCCTTCCTGCGCGATTGTCCATGCGGCAAAAGCGTGGCTCTTCCCATTTCGCAGCGCTCCGCCTAGGCTGCGACAAAACGCGCAACATGGGTGCAAGGGGGCGGGATGGAAAAGGATGTTCTTGGGCTGTCGGCTGCAGAACTGGGGCGGCGGGTCGGGGCGGGCCAGCTCTGCCCGCTGGAGCTGACCGAAGCCTATCTGGCTGCGATTGAGGATCACCCGATGGGCCGCCGCATCTATGCCCGCACCACCCGCGCCCGCGCGCTGACCGAAGCGATGGCGGCGCGCTCGCGGTCGCGCAAGGGCCAGCGCGTCGGGCCGCTCGATGGGGTTCCCATGTCCTGGAAAGACCTGTTCGACACAGCAGGGGTGGCCACGGAGTCGGGCACGGCCCTTCTGAAGGGCCGTGTGCCTGAGACGGATGCGGCAATCCTGCAAGTGATGACGCAGGCGGGCACGATCTGTCTGGGCAAGACGCATCAGACGGAATTCGCCTATTCGGGGCTGGGCCTGAACCCGGTCACTGCGACGCCGCCCTGCTACAATGACCTTGAGGCCGTGCCGGGCGGATCGTCCTCCGGAGCAGCGGCCTCGGTCGCTTTCGGGCTGGCTCCGCTTGCGATGGGCTCGGACACAGGCGGGTCGGTGCGGATCCCGGCGGCGTGGAACGATCTGGTGGGGTTGAAGACCACATCAGGGCGGATCACGCTGGAAGGGGCAGTGCCGCTTGCGCCGAAATTCGACACAGCCGGGCCGCTGGCGCGCAGCGTCGAGGATTGCGCGCTGGCGCTTGCGGTGATGGAGAACCGCCCCGCCCCTGATCTGCGCGGGGCCGATGTGACCGGGCGGCGGTTTCTGGTGCTGGAAGGCGCGCCCTTCGAGGATATCCGCCCGCCGGTGCTGGATGGTTTCTGCGAGGCCGTGACGCTTTTGGAACGTGCGGGCGCCAAGGTCAGCCATGCGACGCTGCCGCCGGTCGAAGCCGCGCTGGCGTTGTCCGCGATCATCTACACGCCGGAATGTTACGCGCAGTGGCGGCATCTGATCGAGGAAAATCCGGGCGTGATGTTCCCGCCGGTTCTGGAGCGGTTCCGCTCCGGGCGCGACCATCTGGCCACGGATTACATCGCGGCCTGGGCGCAACTGGAGCAGCATCGCGCGGACTATCTGGCGCTTGTGGCGGGCTATGACGCGGTGATCCTGCCGACCGCGCCGAACCTGCCGCCCAACGCCGCGCGGCTGATGCGCGATCACGCCTATTTCACGACCGAGAACCTGCTGACGCTGCGCAACACGCGGATCGGCAATCTGCTGGGCCTGTGCGCGCTGACCCTGCCCGCGGGGCGGCCTTCGGTGGGGCTGAGCCTGATGTGCCCGCCGATGCAGGAAGACCGCCTGCTGCGGCTGGGCGCAGGGGTGGAGGCCGTGTTGCGGGGGTGATTGTAGCTGGGCTGGCAGACTGCGCTTTGAGCCCAGAGCCGACATCCAGCCCTACCTCACATGATGTCTGTTCTGAGTGCATGTTTCGGTATCACACCAAACGCTCGTCTTGCCCGAAGAGTTCACACTACCGACCGACGCAAAACCCGCAGAAAGACCCGCATTTCATCAGGCTTGGGATGCAGCGTCTAAGAACAAAGTAATGCCTGATCGCCGCCGCTACAAGTTTTGCGGCAAGGGTGTGTATGCTGGGCGCTAAGGCTTAATCTGAATCCGGCACAAACATCAACACCCCCAAGTCGACATCACGACTCCAAGAGCGTTTCACCCTCAACCGCCCATTGACCATATAAAGATCCGCTACGAGATACCTGTCCAACTCTTCAGTTTCAGGGTTCCATATGCGGATAGCGTCATCTTGCCGATTGGGGATGCCCGTCACGAGTTGGAAGCGTTGGGGATCATGATGCTCATCCAAGTGCTGCATAAATGTAAGAAGTTCCGAATACTCCGTGATCCTTTCATCGGTGAAATAGCAGACGGCTTCGAATCCAGCACCACCAACCGCAGCAACCCCACCAACCACGACTGTAACAGGTGCCATTAAAGCAGCACCTACCGTTCCAATGATGCCGCCGGTTCCGGCAATAATTCCTACGGTTTTCGCGGCAGAGGCCCCTGCCATAGTTGCTCCCAGCATGGTGGCTCCAGAGCCGGCGTGGACAAGCGTATAAAAACCCGCAGCTTTCATACCTACACCTGCGGCCGCAGCTCCACCGCCAGCAACTGCAGCTGTTGCCGACCCAAAGAACTGGCTGGGTCTCCAATCGCAGGCCGCGCCCAGCGCCACGGATGCGTAGCTGGTGAGCATAATCGTAGAGAACGCTGTTACTTTTAGCACCTGCATATTAAATACCCTGTATAAATCCAGATCATGATACCGGATTACTCACCGAAACTACGTTGCAGCAACCACGCTAGAGTAGACTATCACTTGACCGTACTATGAGGTCAAGGATTTTGCGATGGCAGACTGAGCCTGCGCCTGAGCCGTTTGGATGGATGACGCGTATTGTCGAATCGGGCACGTTTCGTAATATCGCCGGTCGCCTGTGAACTGCGATTTGCATTTATAGTGAACGTCCGCAAGGTCCGCAAAGCTGTCCTTCGCGCACTGGTCGCAAGATGGATTTGTGGCACCGGCAAA
>REBU01000108.1 GCA_007692585.1 Paracoccaceae bacterium
ATGGCCTGGCCTGCCTCGATGGCGATG
Source organism: Paracoccaceae bacterium (assembly GCA_007692585.1). Taxonomy (GTDB): domain Bacteria; phylum Pseudomonadota; class Alphaproteobacteria; order Rhodobacterales; family Rhodobacteraceae; genus Roseinatronobacter. The sequence continues at coordinate 28 of REBU01000108.1, forward strand.
ACCTTGCCGGTAACCACGGACCCCTCGGAGGGCGTGTCCATTTCGAGGCTCTCAGCGAGCATTGCCTCGAATTCTTCCATTGTTGCTTTAGCGCACATTCAGTCTTGCTTCCTTTGCATGATGTTTCTGGCCAGACGGTTGGGTCCGCCGGTCTTTGGACATTGACTCAAGCCAGCATTGGCAGGGCAGGCAAAGCGCATATGCCCAAAAGGTCGCGGCTTGCGCCCGACCCCTCTGACCTCGCATCGCTGCTCTTACAGCCGTCTTGATTGCGCGCTCTATAAGCGCCCTTGCCCCGGCTGGCAAGGCTTTTGCAGGCCATGAAGCTGCGAAAACCGCCTCAATCCGCCCCCATCAGCGCCGTGATGCGCGCGGCTTCCTCGGCCATGCCCCAGGGCGCGTTCACAACCATCAGCCCGGTGCCGATCATCCGGTGGCCTTCGCGGATGGGGGCAAAACGCGCCTCAAAGACCTGCGCCTCGGGCTGAACCGCGCGAATCTGATCGCACATCGCAGCATGCGGCCCGGCCTCAAGGATCGGATACCACAGCATGATCACACCGACATTCCACTTGCGATGGATCGCGGCGATGAATTTCGGGATGCACTCGTAATCGCCCTTCAGCTCATAGGACGGGTCGATCATCATCACGCCCCGACGCGGCTGCGGCGGGCAGATCGCCTGCGCAAGCTCAAACCCGCAGCGCTTCTCGATGCGCGCGCGCTGGCCCAGCACCGCCACAAGTGCTGCATGTTCCTGCGGATGCAATTCGGCCAGCGTCATCCGGTCGCTCTGGCGCAACAAATGCGCGGCAATCATCGGCGAGCCGGGATAGGTCATCATCCCGTGACCCGCGCGCAGGCTATCTATGGCGCGGATATAGGGATGGTCCGGCGCGAAAGCCTGTCCAAGCCGCAGAATACCCGCCGCCGCTTCGCCCGTCTTGCGCGCCTCGATCGCGTCCAGCCGATACAGCCCCCGCCCGGCATGCGTCTCAAGGTAGCTCAGCGGCTTGTCCTTGGCGGCCATGTAATCGAGCACCCATGCCAGAAGCGCATGTTTGTGAACATCGGCAAGATTGCCCGCGTGATAGCCATGTTGATAGGACAGCATGAGCGCGCATGTGGCACGGAGTGCGCCCGATTTCAATCCGCCACTGTCACAAACACTTGCGCCCAGCCGCTTGCCCCTGCCCCCGGCTTTGCTTACACACGCAAGGACACTTTCCGCCCGTTCCTGAGCAAAGAGCATCCCAGATGGCCAAGACCCCGAAAAAGACCAAGATGACCGCAAAGAATATCGGCGCGGGCTTTCTGATGGGGCTCCTTGCGATCAGCCTCCTGGGCTTCGGGGTCGAGGGATTCGGGGGCCGGACGACTTCGATCGGCTCTGTGGGCGACCGCGACATCAGCACCCAAGATTTCAGCCGCGCGCTGCAAAACGAGCTGCGCGCCCTGCAAGGTCAGGTCGGGCAAACGATCACGATGGAGCAAGCGCGGCTCTTCGGGCTCGATCAGATGGTGCTGGAGCAGCAGGTCACAAGCGCCGTGCTCGACAATGAGGCCGAGCGCCTTGGCCTCTCGGTCGGGGATGCCACGATCCAGCAGGAGATTTTCCGCGTCCCGGCCTTTCGCGGTCTCGATGGCGGGTTCGACCGCGAAAGCTACCGCTTCGCCCTGCAGAATGCCGGGATGAGCGAACGCGATTTCGAGGAATCGATCCGCGCTGATATCGCCCGGACGTTGTTGCAGACTGCCGTGATCAGCGGTGCCGCAGCTCCACAGGGCGTCGTGGTCCCGCTGCTGGAGTTTCAGGCCCAGACCCGCGATGTCAGCGTGATCACACTGAGCGCCGCCAACTTGTCCGACCCTGTGGGCCAACCCGATGACGCGACGCTTGAGGCCTTCTACCAGGCCAATATCGACCGCTACACCCTGCCCGAAGGCAAGCGCATCCGCTATGCGTGGATCACACCGGAAGCGGTTCTGGACGAGATCGAAGTCGACGAAGCCATCCTGCGACAGGCCTATGAGGCGCGCTCGGCCGAATTCTCGCGCCCCGAGCGGCGTCTGGTCGAGCGGCTGGTCTTCCCCAATGCCGACGCGGCCGACGCTGCGATGGCGCGCATCACGGCAGGTGAGGCACAGTTCGAGGATCTGGTCGCCGAACGCGGTCTGGATCTGGACGATGCGGATATGGGCGATGTGACCCGCGCGCAGCTTGGGGCGGCGGGCGATCTGGTCTTCGGGCTGGACGCGCCGGGCGTCGTGGGCCCGGCTGAAACCGCGCTTGGCCCGGCGATCTTCCGGATGAACGCGATCCTGGCTGCGCAGGAAACCAGCTTTGAGGACGCCCGCGAAAGCTTGCGCGACGAACAGCTGGCCGATCTGGCCCGGCGCGCGCTGCTCGATGATCTCGATCTCTTCGATGATCTGCTGGCAGGCGGGGCGACGGTCGAAGAGCTGGCGCAGGAAACCCGGATGCAGGGCGGCGAAATCGACTGGCGGCCCGGTATGACCTCGGGCATCGCCGCCTATGAGGCGTTCCGCGATGCGGCCCGCGCCCTGCAGGACGGCGATTTCCCGCAGATCAACGAGCTGGAAGATGGCGGGTTGTTTGTGCTGGAATTCGTGGCCCCGCTGGAAGCGACTCCGCGCCCGCTGGACGAGATCCGCATGCAGGTGATCAGCGAATGGCAAAACGATCAGATCCTCGACGGCTTGCGCAACATTGCAGATGACCTGGCCACAGCCCTGCAAAGCGACAGCGCGGCGCCCGAGATCGCGCTGGCCCCGATCCGTTTCGACGGGTTGCGCCGCACCGACATCATGCCCGATCTGCCGCGCAACCTGGTGGCGCTGAGCTTTGGGATGGAGCCCGGCGCGGTCGAGATCTTCGAAGATGCCGCGCGCATTCATCTGGTCCAGCTGCATGGGATCGAAACGCCTGATCTGCTGCTCGACGATGTGGCGCGGCTGCGCGACGCGCTGGAAGTGCAGATCGAGCAAAGCATCGCGCAAGACCTGTTTGGCTATTTCGCCGCCAGCTTGCGCCAGACAACCCCGATCCGCCTGAACCAGCAGGTGATCGACGCTGTCATTTCCGGGTTCTGAACGCAAATGGTCCAGCTCATCCCCGATTTCGCGCAATTCGACGCTGGCTGGGCGCGCGGGCAAAACCAGCTTGTCTATGCCCGCCTCGCTGCCGATCTCGACACGCCTGTGTCGCTCTATCTCAAACTCGCCGGGGCCAGCCGCGACAGTTTCATCCTCGAATCGGTGACCGGCGGCGAGCTGCGCGGGCGCTATTCGATCATCGGCATGAAACCCGATCTGATCTGGGACTGTCACGGCACGCAAAGCCGCCTGAACCGCGCCGCGCGCTTTGACAGCGACGCCTGGGAGCGGCTCGAGGGATCACCGCTCGACACGCTGCGCGCTCTGCTGACCGAAAGCCGCATCGAGATGCCCGAAGACCTGCCTGCCGCGGCGGCGGGACTGTTCGGCTATCTGGGCTACGACATGATCCGGCTGGTGGAACATCTGCCCGATATCAATCCCGACCCGATCGGCGTGCCCGATGCGATCATGCTGCGGCCCTCGGTCGTGGCGGTGCTCGACGGGGTGAAGGGCGAAGTGATCGTGGTGTCGCCTGCCTGGACGCGCTCGGGCCTGTCGGCGCGCGCAGCCTATGCGCAGGCCGCCGAGCGTGTCATGGATGCGGTGCGCGACCTTGAACGCGCGCTGCCACAAGCCCCGCGCGAGCTGCGCACGGGCGATGCGCCCCCCATCGGCGCGCCGGTGTCGAATTTCGCCAAGCCCGACTATCTGGCAGCGGTCGAGCGCGCCAAGGACTATATCCGCGCGGGCGATATCTTTCAGGTCGTCCCCTCGCAGCGCTGGACGCAGCGCTTTGCGCTGCCGCCATTCGCGCTGTATCGCTCGCTCAGGCGCACCAACCCCTCGCCCTTCATGTTCTATTTCGATTTCGGTGCGGCAGATGGCCCGTTTCAGATCATCGGGGCCAGTCCCGAAATTCTGGTGCGGCTGCGCGATGGCGAAGTCACGATCCGGCCCATCGCAGGCACGCGCCCGCGCGGGGCCACGCCCGCCGAGGATCGCGCCCATGAAGCCGATCTGCTGGCCGATGAGAAGGAACTCGCCGAACATCTGATGCTGCTCGATCTGGGCCGCAACGATGTGGGGCGCGTGGCGAAGATCGGCACTGTGCGCCCGACCGAGGAATTCATCATCGAGCGCTACAGCCACGTCATGCATATCGTCTCGAACGTCGTCGGCGAACTGGCCGACGGGCAGGACGCGCTCTCTGCGCTGCTCGCAGGTCTGCCCGCAGGCACAGTCTCCGGCGCACCCAAGGTCCGCGCGATGGAAATCATCGACGAGCTGGAACCCGAGAAACGCGGCGTCTATGGCGGCGGCGCGGGCTATTTCGCGGCCAATGGCGAGATGGACATGTGCATCTGCCTGCGCACGGCCGTGCTCAAGGACGAACAGCTCTATATTCAGGCCGGGGGCGGCGTCGTCTATGACAGCGACCCGGACGCGGAATATCTCGAAACCGTCAACAAATCCCGCGCCCTGCGCCGCGCCGCCGAGGATGCGGGGCGGTTTGCAGGCGGCAACGGTTAGCGCAGGCAGCCACGAAAGACCGTCTCGCCGGACAAAGACGGCGGCCTCCGCCTTTGTCCCCTATCGGGGTCTCGCGACAGCGCGTGCACGGGCTTGGCAGGACGGATCGTCCGGCTGGCAGTCAGGTTTGCGCGCCCCATGACGCGCGGACCAGGTACCGCACACAGCCATGCGGCAGGTTCGGGGCGTTCGATGGATCGGCGCAAACCCCCGCGCGCAGTGCAAGCGACACGCGGGGCGGAAGCCGTCTGCGCGCCACAGGGTTGCTCGTTGCGAAAATGCGCTCTTTCACCGCGCAATGGTCGGCGATCATTCAGGATACAGATGCGGCCGATCATGGTCGAAATTGGCTTGCCTGAGACAGGCGAGGATCACACTGAGCAACTGCTCTTTGCGAAAGGGCTTGGGCACGCAACTGTCCATGCCGATCTTTTGGTATTCGATCTCATGATGACGCATCATATTCGCCGACAGCGCAATGATCGGGGTGCGCACCATATTCCCTCTGCGTTCCGCATTCCTTATCGCAGCCGTCGCTTCCAACCCGTTCATGACCGGCATCTGAATGTCCATCAGGACAAGATCCGGGCGCTTTTGTTCCCACGCTGCGACCAGGGCGCAGCCATCCGACACGATTTCAAGCTTCAGATTCAACCCGTTCAGCAGGCTGCGCAGAACCAGCTGGTTGGTCTTGTTGTCCTCTGCCGCAAGGATGCGCAACGGGCGTTCGAGCAGAAGTCGCTTCAGGTCTTCCTGATGGCCGCGGTCAGACAGGGTTTGCGGCGGCTGCGCCGGACTGACCCTGAAGCGTGCAGTGAATGTTGCGCCACCAGTTGTATTGCTTTCGACGCTCAGGTCGCCATGCATCAGTTGACAGAAACGCCGTGAAATCGACAGGCCCAGCCCTGTGCCGCCGAATTCGCGCGATACCGCCGAATTGCTTTGCACATAGGGTTTGAACAGTTTTTCCTTTTCCTCCGGTGCAACCCCCTTGCCCGTATCCTTGACGATCAAAAGCAATTCATGGCTTTCACCGAGAGTGCAGATCTCAATGAAAACATGAACCGACCCTTTACAGGTGAACTTGATCGCATTTGACAGAAGATTCCCGAGAATCTGACGCAGTCGGTTCGGGTCGCCTGTGATCCATCCATCGGTTCCGGGACCGAAATCTATCTTGAAATCGAGGCCCTTTTCCTCAGCCTTCAAGCTGTACATCGCTTCTACGGATCGGACCGCATCGGCCAGATTGAAGGCGATATCTTCGATCTCGTATTTTCCGGCTTCTATTTTTGATAAATCGAGAATGTCGTTCAGGACAGTCTGCAACAAGCGGCCAGACTGAAGAACCACATTCAACATGTCCCTCTGCGCGAGGGTGAGGGGCGTATCACTCAGCGCCTCGGCCATTCCAAGAACGCCATTGAGGGGCGTGCGAATTTCATGGCTCATGGTCGCAAGGAAAACAGATTTCGCTGCATTTGCCGATTCAGCCTGAACTCGTGCCATTTCGAGGTCCGCCGTGCGCTGGCGGATTGCTTCTTCCAGGGACTCGGCCTGTTTGCGCAGTGCAGTATTTGCATTATAAAGCTCGCGGCTTTTGGCTTCCAGCAGGTGTTCTGCCTCTTTCCGCGCCCGCTTTTCCCGATCATAGCGTCGCCGGGCGACGGGCGTGTCGCATGAAGGAGACGGAATGCGCTCTGGATCATGCATTTCGTGCCATCAATGACGCAGATTGATCGTGAAGTGACTGACATGCTCTTCGGAGGAGGGCAGATCCTGTCGGGAAATATCTGCACGATGCCCGAAATGATCAACGCATCCTTCAACCAGCCCCTGGCAAAAGTCATTCAAGGGCCGTGGTGAGCGATAGGTCATTTGCAGTTTATTCGCGTCAATACGTTCGGTTTCAAAGCGGGGAAGCTCCGCTTCAGGGTAGAGTTTACGGACTTCGACATGGACTTCGTCCTCTATTGCGGCGAGCATGGCCAGAGCATCAGGTTTGTCGGTAAAGAATGACGGGTAGCTGAGCACGAAGTGCTCATGCATCCATTTTCCGAAACGACGCTGCACCTCTGCCGAAGCAAGTCCTGTACGGGAAGAAAACGCCTCAACGAGTATGAGCAACTCGGCACAGGGATAATTCCCGACAGCAGTATAGGCCCCGCCGCTTGAAAGCGCGCATTGATCAAGGATGTCATCAACAGCGTCTTCGCCGATCTCGGTTTCGGCCATGCGAATGAGTTCAACAAACACGATGCCCTTCACGCTCTACCTTTCATGCCGCGGTGCCAAAGTCGACAGAGTATCCGAGGCCGACTGGAAATGAAGATCATTCCATGATGTGGAGCTAATCAGACAAGCATCAACAATTTCCTAAATTCGGCCCGTGGCCAGTTTCGCGGGTGGCCGCTCCGAAAAGCGCATCTCATCCCGTCCTAATGATCAGATGCGGTGCAAGAAACAAACAATGCTCCACGTTGGGTCAGGCTTGATTATGCCGCGACACAAGAAGGCCTGAAACGCGTGCTGTCTATGACTGACGCAAAATAGCCCGGCATGATGCACCGACACGCCAGAATGTCACAGGGGAGCTTCAGGCAGTCATCAGGTGTTGTTTGTTTGTCGACACACACCCGCGCCACGATCGCGCTCATCATCGGTCGCCGGCGTCGCCTCTTTCTGCTTGCCCCCCGCCCGCGCAGCGCTGCGGCAGCGGTCCGAGCAATAGCGCACCTCGTCCCAGACCTTCGCCCATTTCTTGCGCCAAGCAAATGGCAAGCCGCATTGCACGCAGGTCTTCTGCGGCAGATCGCCCTTGCGCCGCATCTTCGCCATCGCGGGGTCAGTCGTCGTCGCGCACGGTCAGGCGACCATTCTCCCAATCGCCCGACAGCACCTCGCCCGTGGCATAGCGCAGCACCCCGCGCCCATGACGTTGCCCGTCGCGGAATTCCCCCTCATAGACATCGCCTGTGGCATAGGTCGCGACGCCTTCGCCCGAAATCTGCCCGCCCGACCAGTCGCCTTCATAGATGAACCCGTCCGCCAGCTCGATCCGCCCTGTCCCGTCGCGCGTGCCTTCCGCGAAGTCGCCACGATAGACCGAGCCGTCAGGGAAGGTCATCACCCCCTGCCCATGCATTTCGCCGCCCAGAAATTCGCCCTCATAGACGCGCCCATCCGCGAAGGTCATGACGCCCGTGCCCTCAGACAGGCCACGCACGAAACCACCCTCATAGATCGCGCCATCGGCAAAGACGGCGCGCCCCTGCCCGTGGAACTGCCCCTCGGCCCAGTCCCCCTCATAAGTCGCGCCGTCGCCGTAGATGATCGCGCCCACGCCATCGGGCAGCCCCGCACGAAACTGGCCCTCATAGACCGAGCCATCGGGCTGCACCAGCCGCCCATCGCCTTCGATCTGCCCCGCAACCCAGGTCCCCTCATAAAGATAACCATCCGCGCCGGTCAGCGTCCCCGGCCCTTCGCGCAGGTCATTGACGAATGTGCCCTCGAAGACCAGCCCATCCGCCTGCTCGACCACAGCCGCGCCCTCGCGCAGCCCGGCGCGGAATCTGCCGCGATAGATATCGCCATTGGGTTGGGTCAGCACACCCTCGCCATGCAACTCGCCCTCCAGCCACGCGCCCTCATAGACCAGCCCGTCGGGCCGCGTCAGCACGCCCTCGCCATGGCGCAGATTGGCCCGCATCTCGCCCTCATAGCTCGATCCATCGGGGAAAGTGATCACGCCCCGCCCCTCGCGCAGCCCCGCCACCCAATCACCCTCATAGCGGTAGCCATCGGGCCGCGTCAGCACGCCGAACCCCTCATGCTGGCCATCGACAAACGCGCCCTCATAGATCGTGCCATCGGCAAAGACGCGCACCCCTTCGCCCTCGATCCGCCCCTCGACCCAATCGCCCTCATAGGTCGAGCCATCGGCAAAGGTCATCTTCCCCTGTCCATGCGGCTTTGCCGCGAGGAACGCACCCTCATAGACCGCGCCCGACGGATAGCGCGCCACGCCCTGCCCCCGGATCTCGCCCTCGAACCATTCGCCGGTATATTCGAACCCGCTCGGCAGCCGGTAAGTGCCTTGGCCGTGCTGCAACCCATCGACGAATTCGCCCTCATAAATCCCGCCATCATCATATTGGCGCGTCAGAACCCCATCGGTCTGCGCAAAGGCAGGCAGGGCCAGCGCAAGGCTGGCAACAGCGAGCAGGGCGCGCGTGGTGCTGGTCGACATGAGGCAGAACTCCCGTAAAGTTTCGCGGAAACTAAAGGCCGGGTTTCGCGCTGGCAAGCGCTTTCCGGTCACGACCCCGC
>REBU01000103.1 GCA_007692585.1 Paracoccaceae bacterium
AACCGCTCCAGCACATGCACGACGAATTCCATCGGCGTGTAGTCGTCATTGAGCAGCATGACCTTGTACATCGGCGGGCGCTGCGTGCGGGTGCGCGTCTTGGTGACCACTGCACCGTCATTCTCGGGGCCGTTGGGGTCCTTTTCAGTCATCACTGGGGCAGGTGCGCTGTGGATCATCGGGGCCTTCAATGGCTGGAATTGCGGAGTTCTTCGCAATATAGCGTAACAACACAAACTGAAAAGCCCCTTACCTGAGGCACCGCAGATGTCGCGCATCACCACGATCGGCTTCGATGCAGATGACACGCTCTGGCATAATGAGCGCGTCTTTCGCATGACGCAGGAACATTTCGCGGCATTGCTGGCCGACTATACAGAGCCCGACCGGCTGATGGAGCGGCTTCTGGCAGCGGAGCGGCGCAATTTGGGGCAGTACGGGTTCGGGGTGAAGGGCTTCGTGCTGTCGATGATTGAAACGGCGATCGAGGTGACCGAAGAGCGGGTGCCGGCGCGAGTCATCTCGGAATTGCTCTACGCGGGTCAGGACATGCTCCGCCACCCTATCGAGTTGCTGCCCCATGCCCGCGACACGATTGCAGCGCTTGCGGCCTCACACCGTCTGGTGCTGATCACCAAGGGGGATCTGCTGGATCAGGAACGCAAGCTGGCGCAATCGGGCCTGGGCGAGATGTTTGACGCTGTCGAGATCGTTTCGGACAAGACCCCACCCGTCTATGCCACGATCTTCGCCCGGCACGGCGAAGGTCCGGAAGCTGCGCTGATGGTTGGCAATTCGCTGCGCTCGGACGTGATCGCGCCAATCATGGCGGGCGGCTGGGGCGTGCTGGTCCCCTATGAGGTGGAATGGGAGATCGAGCGCGCCGATCCGCCCGAACAGCATCCGCGCTATCGCAAGATCCCGCATCTGGGCCTGTTGCCGGAATTGCTTGGCTGGATTGACGGCAGCTGAGGGCGGCTTGCATGGATCTGGTGTGACAGGGTTTGCTGGCCACAAGATATGCGCGTTCGCGCTTTAAGAAGCATCTCAAAAGCGCTGTAAATTCATGCTTTTCCTGTGAGATGCGTCGTGTTACGCTGCAACTGAGCAGTTGACCCGTACAAAAAAAACCGCGGGCAGAGACAGAGGCACAGTATGCAGGCGCATTCCATGCGAGCGCTCCGCCATGTTAGCGCATGGGCGTTTCTAATCGTCGCGATTTTCGGGGCAGGCCTGGCGCAGGCCGCACCCTATGCGGCTTTTGTGATGGATGCCCGAAATGGTGAAGTGATCTTCGCGCGCAATCACGACACAAAGCTGCATCCCGCTTCGCTGACCAAGATGATGACGCTCTATGTCGCGTTCGAAGCCATCAAGCACGGCGAAGTATCGCTGGATACGCAGTTCACTGTCAGCCAGCGCGCGACGGGGACGCCCTGCGTCTGCCTCGGCCTGCGGCCTGGTCAGCGCATCTCGTTGCGTTACCTGCTGCGCGCGGCGGCGCTGCGATCGGCCAATGATGCAACCGTCGTCATCGCCGAAGGGATTTCCGGTTCGGTCGAAGCTTTTGCCGACCGCATGACGCGCACTGCCCGCGCGATGGGGATGCAGAACACCACCTTCCGCAACCCACATGGCCTGACACAGACCGGCCATTTGTCCACGGCGCGCGACATGAGCATCCTCGGGCGCCAGCTCTATTTCGACTATCCTCAATATTTCAACATGTTCTCGCGGCGCAGCGATGATGCGGGCGTGGCCGTTGTGCCCAATACCAATCGCCGCTTTCTGGACGCCTATTCGGGCGCGGATGGCATCAAAACCGGTTACACCCGCGCAGCGGGGTTCAACCTGACCGCTTCAGCGCAGCGCGGCGGCAAGCATATCATCGCGACCATGTTCGGAGGCACCTCGACGGCGCAGCGCAATGCGCATGTCGCCGAGCTGATGGATATCGGTTTTTCGCGCGCCGCGACCCGTGTTGCGACCCGCGCGCCGCGCACACCGGCCTATCAGGGGCGGGGTGCTGTTGCGCTGGCCGCCGCGCCGGCCACGCCAGCGGCTCCCAGCAGCGGGCCGGTTGCGCGTGGGGATGACGATCCCGGCGCGGCCGCCAAAACGATCCGTTTGCAAATGGCCGTTCGGCGTAGCCCGCGCCCACTCGCTCGCCCCGTTGCAGCCCCGCCAGAAGAGTTGCTGATCGCTGTGCTCGAAAGCGTCGAAACGGCTGTCGCCGCGACCCAGTCCGCGGAACCGCTCGAGGTGCTGCCAGTCACGCCGCCAGCGCGTGAAGACGTGGCGCTGGCCGTGACCGAGCCGGAGGGCGCGCCAGAACTTCAGCCCGCGGCTTTGCCGGAAGTGTCCGACGTCATAGAGACCCAGATTGCGACAGCGCTGGACGCGGGCTTCGGGTTGGCGGTGGAGGAGGATAGCGATCTGCCGATGGCGCTGGCCGAAGCGATCGATCCAACCCAGGCCGAGACGGTCGCAGAGGAACCTGCGGGCGAAATTGTGGCAGAGGCGGTCGCAGAGGCGGTGGCAGAGCTTGCCCGCGCGCAGCCAAGGCCGCGCCCCGACAACCTGGCCATCCCCTTCGCCACAGTGCAGGCTGCGCCAGAGCCAGCGCCAGCGGCAGAGCAGGCCGCCGCGATTGAGGTCTCCGAACTCGCTCATCTGGCCGCGCGCGCCGAAGGCGCAGCGCCGGCGCCCGGTGCTGATTCGCTCTGGACCGGAGCGAGCGAGACAATTGCCGCAGGGCTTGCCATGGCATCGCCGACATCGCAGAGCCCGGCTGCAATGTTGCAGGCCGAGCACGACAGCCAGCCTGCGCCGCGCCCGTCAGGGATCATCCTGACGAGCGCATCAAATCAGCTCACGTCATCGGACGAGCGTCAGGCGATTGCGGAAGTCGTGGAGGCGCATGTCGAGGCCGAAGAGCGTATCGTGACCCGTGTCTCGACCTCGGATGGCGGGCGGCTTTGGGGCGTTTCGCTTGGGCAGTTCAATTCACGCGCCGCAGCTGAGCGCGGGGTGATCGCTGTGAAGATGGCGGAAGCGGCGTCACTGGCCAATGGCGTCAGCCGCATCCAGCAGACCAGCGGGCGGTTCGAAGCGTCGTTTGCCGGGCTGACACAGGCTGAGGCCGAGCGCGCCTGTCTGAGGCTTTCCGCGCGCTCCATGGATTGCGCGATCGCGCACCCCTGAGAGTGATTTCCAAGCAGCGCGCTTCTACGCTACTGTCGCGCCATGCCCGGATTCTGTCGCGATTGCCTGACCCAGTTTGAGCGCACAGTGCGCTGTCCTGCCTGCCACTCGCCGCGCGTGGTGGCCGATGAGGCGCTGTTCGATCTGTCAATCGCGCATATGGATTGTGACGCCTTCTATGCATCGGTCGAAAAGCGCGATAACCCCGAGTTGTGCGACAAGCCGGTGATCGTGGGTGGTGGCGCGCGTGGCGTGGTGACGACGGCCTGTTACATCGCTCGCATCCATGGCGTGCGTTCGGCCATGCCGATGTTCAAGGCGCTCAAGCTGTGCCCTGAAGCGGTGGTCGTGAAGCCGCGATTTGACGCCTATGCGTCCGCCTCGCGCGAGATCCGCGACATGATGCTGGCGCTGACCCCCGCGATCGAGCCCTTGTCGCTCGATGAGGCGTTTCTCGACCTTTCGGGCACAGCGCGCCTGCATGGTGCGCCGCCTGCGGTGATGCTGGCGCGACTGGTGCAGCGCATGGAGCGCGAGCTGCGGCTTTCGGGCTCGGTGGGCCTGTCGCACAACAAGTTTCTCGCCAAGATCGCCTCGGATCTCGACAAGCCGCGCGGCTTTGCGGTGATCAGCCGGGCCGCGACCGAAGGCTTCCTGCGCGGCAAGCCGGTCAGCCTGATCTGGGGCGTGGGGGCGGCACTGCGCGGGCAACTTGAACGCGCGGGCATCGCGCGGATCGACGATCTGCTGCGGTGGGACGAGGCGGATCTTGTCGCGCGATTCGGGGGCATGGGCGCGCGGCTGTGGCATCTGGCACGCGGGCAGGACAATCGCCCGGTCGCGCCGGACCGCGTTGTGAAGTCGATTTCCAAGGAAACTACCTTTGAGGGCGATCTGCGCGACGAAACGCTGCTCGACGGGCATTTGTGGCGGCTGGCTGATCAGGTTGCGGCCCGCGCCAAGGCCAAGGGCCTCGCGGGGCGGGTGGTCACGCTGAAGGTGAAACGCGCCGATCATCGTATCCTGACGCGGCGTCTATCGCTGCATGCGCCAACGGATCTGGCCGATGTGATCTATCGCAATGCCCGCCCGCTTCTGGCGCAGGCTATGCCCGACGGTCCGTTCCGGCTGATCGGGGTCGGCATTGCCGATCTGTCAGTACAGGATGGGGTTGGGTTCTGCGCGGACCTGCTGGACCCGGATGCTGCGCGGCGCGCCGAAGCCGAGCGCGCCATGGACAAGCTGCGCGCGCGCTTTGGTCCGCAGGCTGTGGTGAAGGGCCGGTCGCTGCGGTGAGAGGTTGTGCGCATCCCGGCCCTCCCCCCGCCGCGCCGGACTGCTCCCCCCCCCCGCCCCGCAGTCCCGCGCGGCGGGGGGAGGGCCGGGGTAATGAGCGGTCGGTAGCCCAGATGAAAAAGGCCCCGCGTGTGGCGGGGCCTTTTCGGTGAGCACAAACTCAGCTGATCAGTTGCTGAACTCGGGGTAGGCTTCCATCCCCATATCGGTCTTGTCGAGGCCCGTGACCTGATCCTCGTCACTGACGCGCACGCCCATGACAACTTTCAGGATTAGCCAGACCACAAGCGAGGCCGTGAACATGAACGCCCCGATCAGCGCCATGCCGACGAATTGCGTGCCAAAGCTCGCGTCGCTATTGGTCAGTGGCACAGCCATTGTGCCCCACAGCCCGGCGAACAGGTGCACCGGAATCGCGCCCACCACGTCGTCGATCTTGAGCTTGTCGAGGAAAGGCACAGCGAAGACGACGATCACGCCACCAACAGCGCCGATCATCATGGCAGCACCCAGCGAAGGGGTCAGCGGTTCGGCGGTGATCGAGACCAGACCGGCCAGCGCGCCATTGAGCACCATGGTCAGGTCAGGCTTCTTGTAAAGCAGTGTCGACAGGATCAGTGCGGCAACCGCCCCGCCGGATGCGGCGATGTTGGTATTGGCGAAGATCCGGCTGACATCTGCGACGTCGGAAATCGTGCCCATGGCCAGCTGAGAGCCACCATTGAAACCAAACCAGCCCAGCCAAAGTATGAACATTCCCAGTGTCGCCAGTGGCAGATTCGAGCCCGGCATGACCGTCACGCGGCCATCCTTGCCGTATTTGCCGTAGCGTGCCCCGATGACCAGAACCCCGGCCAGCGCAGCCCAGCCGCCAGCCGCGTGCACGATGGAAGAGCCTGCGAAATCGGAGAAGCCCATTTCATCAAGGAAGCCTTCGCCCCAGCTCCAGCTGGCCTGGATCGGGTAGATGATGCCGGTCAGGACGACCACGAAAGCGAGAAATGGCCAGAGCTTGACGCGCTCGGCAACAGCGCCCGACACGATCGACGCTGTCGCTGCGCAGAACATCAGCTGGAAGATGAAATCCGATCCGATCGAGGCGTATTCGATGTCGTCGACATCTTCAGGGGCCACACCGACAGGCTCCAGCTCGGTCGGAGAGATGCCGCCCAGCCAACCTTCGATCACCCAGTCGCCCGGATACATCAGGTTGAAGCCGACTATGAAATAGGCAATCCCGGCCAATGAGAACAGTGCCACATTCTTGGTCGCCTGCATGGTTGCGTTTTTCGAGCGCACAAGGCCCGTTTCCAGCATGCAGAAGCCTGCAGCCATGAAAAACACCAGAAACCCACCGACCAGGAACAGCAGCGAATTCAGGATGAAGACCATTTCGGTATTGAGTGCCGCAATGGCTTCGAGTGCGTCGGGCGCAGGATCTATCACCGCATCCACGACGGCCTCTGCCTCTTGCGCCAATCCCAGCGATGGCAAGACCACTGTCAGGGCAGCAAGGGGAAGTATCTTCTTGAGTTGCATCAGCATTCGTCCTTCTTGAATGTTTCCTGCCATGGGTTCAAAGCGCATCGTCACCGATTTCGCCGGTGCGCACGCGCGTGGCGGCTACCAGATCGAGCACGAAGATCTTGCCATCGCCGATCTTGTCAGTGCGCGCTGTCTTCTGAAGCGTATCAACCACCTGATCGGCCATGGCATCGGAGACGCCGATTTCGAGCTTCAGCTTGGGCACGAAATTCACCGCATATTCTGCGCCACGATAGATTTCGGTATGCCCGGATTGCGCCCCGAAGCCCTTGATTTCGGTGACCATCATGCCGCGCACCCCAATGGCGGTCAGGGCTTCGCGGACTTCCTCAAGTTTGAACGGTTTTATCGCCGCTATGATATATTTCACAGGTCGTCCCCTTTCTTCTGAGCGAGTATCTCTCGGATCGCACGGCCTCATTCAGGCGCTCTGGCGCGCCTGGGGACAATATTTCGCGGTGCCTGAAACCCGATGCGGCGGGTGAACTGGAAAAATATGTGCACAAAAATAAGTCAATGCACAAAAAGTAGGCGAAAAATGGATTGAGTGGCGACATGTCGCCGCAACAAATTCTCGCGATGCGCATGGTATTCTGGCCCCGAGGATGCGATTAAGGGCGCAGGTTAAAGGAATATGTGCCGCGCGGCGCGTGGCGGTCAGTTCACATGAGGGCAAGATGAGCGGAACAGGTGGGTCCGGGCGCAAGCTGGTAGCCGAGCGCCGCGTCACGCGAAAAGCAGTGCCCGCTGCGGGCAAGACCAAAGCCGCCAAGTCCGTCAAGGCACGGCCTGCGAAACCGCAGCGGGGAAATATCTTCACGCGTCTGATCACGGGTCTGGTGACGTTGATCTGGCGGGTGATCTGGGGCGTGACATGGCGATTGGGCGCAACTGTTGCCGCAATCTTGATGTTGGCGACTGGCTATTTTTACACCACGTTGCCGCCGCTGGATGATCTGCTCGACAATCGTGCGCGCGGGTCGGTAACGATGATGGACGCCTCAGGGGAGGTTTTCGCCTGGCGCGGCGAAACCTTCGGGGGCGCGGTCACGACAGAGACTGTCTCGCCGCATCTGGTCAATGCGATTGTCGCAGTCGAGGATCGGCGGTTTTTCTCGCATCTGGGTATCAGCCCGCGCGGCATTGCTGGGGCGATCCGCTCTAACATGCAGGCAGGACGCAGTCCGTTCTCCGGGGCCGGGGGGTCTACGATCACGCAGCAGGTGGCGAAGCTGCTTTGTCTCGGCGTGCCGTTTGATTCGGATGTCTGGCCCTCCGAAGCCGCCTATGAGGATGATTGCCGCCAGAGCACGCTCTGGCGCAAGATACAGGAAGTGCCTTTTGCTTTCGCGCTTGAGACGAAGTTTTCCAAGAACGAGATCCTCACGATCTATATGAACCGTGCCTTTCTCGGGGCCGGGGCACGTGGCTTTGAAGCCGCCGCTCAGCGCTATTTCGGGCGCAGCGCTGCAGATCTTGGCCCTGCCGAAGCCGCGATGCTGGCCGGTCTGCTGCCAGCACCGTCCCTGCTTGCACCCACGCGCAACCTGTTGCGCGCGCAGGCACGGGCGAATGTCGTGATCGGATTGATGGCCGAACAGGGGTATTTGTCCGAACATGAAGTTGCCGAAGCGCGGACCTTTCCTGCGACCCTCTCGCGCCAAGCCGAAGCGCAGCGTGGCATTCATTTCGCCGATTGGCTGATGCAGTCGGGTCCGGCCTATCTGACCCGACAGACCACCGAAGACGTGATCATGCGCACAACCTTCACGCCGCGGATTCAGGCCGCGATCGAAGACGCGATTGCCCATGTCTTCGACGCTCGTGTGCGCGAAGGATCGCGCGCTGAAGTCGCGGTAGTGGTGATGTCGGCTGATGGCGCGGTCCGCGGGATGTCAGGCGGGCGTGCACCGACGGTCGGCGGTTTTAACCGTGCGACACAGGCGATGCGCCAGACCGGATCTTCCTTCAAGCCATTCCTGTTTGCGGCGGCCCTGGAAAACGGGTTCGAGCCCTTCGACATTGTCGAAGACGGCCCCCTGACGATCAATATCCCCGGATCCGGTCCCTGGTCGCCGCGAAATTACGACAACCGGTTCCACGGCTTCGTGACGTTGACCGAGGCGCTGGCGCGCTCGCATAATACGCCCGCAGTGCGGATTTCCGAAGCCATGGGCCGTGCGCAGGTGCGCGAGGTCGCCAATCGCTTCGGGCTGCACAGTGACCTCGCCGAAGGCCCCGCACTGGCGTTGGGCTCGTCTGAAGCCAGCCTGCTGGAAATGACGGCGGCCTATGCGGGGATCCTCAACGGAGGTAACTCGGTACAACCCTACGGGATCGAGCAACTGACCCTGCTTGGCGATCCGACGCCATTGTTCGGCGCGTCCAGTGGTATCGGCGAGCGTGTGATTTCGGAGAATTCGGCGCGCGTGCTGACCTGGATGATGACCCGCGTCGTGGCCGAAGGAACGGGCACCCGCGCGCGTCTGGATGGCTGGGAGGTGGCAGGCAAGACCGGCACCACACAGGCCGCGCGTGATGCCTGGTTCATTGGTTTCACCGCTGATTATGTCGCCGGCGTCTGGATGGGTTACGATGACAACTCACCTTTGCAGGGCGTCACGGGTGGTGGCCTGCCCGCCGAAATCTGGCGCGAGACAATGGCGCGCGTACATCGCGGCATGAGCCCGCGTCCGCTGCCGATGATCGAACCACAGCGTCCGGTTTTTGACGAACCAAGCTTCGATCCGCCGCAGGCAGCGCCTGTCGAGCGCGCGCCTGTTCCCGAAACCTTTGCGCCGCAGCCCTCACTAGATGAGACGATCCGGGGGATCATCGGCTCCATCTTCGGCGGGAACTGAACGCGAAGGCTGCGCTGCAGCATCAAGTATCCGTTGGTCGGCAG
>REBU01000044.1 GCA_007692585.1 Paracoccaceae bacterium
CGGCGCGCTTGCCCAAGCCCAAAACAACAACTATCAACCCCAAGGACTCTCGTTATGAACGAGGGACGACCGGGGGGCAGGTCACGACGTCCGCCCGACGGTGCCTCCTCAACCCCTCAGAAAGTCCCGATCATGCCGCCTCAGCACACTCTTGCGAATAAGGCGGGATTACGAGTGGCGTTGAAAACGGGGCAGGTTAGTGTAGGTCACGTTCTATCGAACTATTAGTTCTGCATGTAATGCTCCTGCCGCATTAATACTGTTTAAAATATCAATCATATCCCGGGGTGCGACGCCCAGAGCGTTGAGTCCGGAGACAATCTCTGAAAGAGATGTGCCACCTTCCAGTTCAGCAAGTGCTACTGGAGCACGCTCTGCAATCTCAGCAAGCGTTCTTGGTACTACGATGGTTTCGCCTTCTGCAAATGGATTCGGCTGAACCACAAGCGGAGCTTCTTCGACACGCAAAGTTAAACCACCTTGCGCCACTGCGACGCGGCTTATCCGAACATCTTCACCCATGACTATAGTACCAGATCTCTGATCCACAACAACACGAGCGCGTGACTGCGGAGTTATAGTCACATTCTCTATTCTTGCCAAGGTATGAGCTGGCGATCTGAGGCCAGCTGATGCTATATCTAAAATGACTGTTCCAGAGTCAACCATCGTAGCAACTGCTCGACCAAGTTCACGGTTTACTTCCTGCTCGATCAAAGCGGCGGTCGTAAAATCAGGAACGCGCAAGGCGAGCCTGATGCGAGATAGACTGGCCAGTTCAAAATCCACTTCTCGCTCGACTCTCGCTCCGAGGGGGATTGAGCCAGCTGTAGGCACCCCTCGTACCTCGCGTGCGGCTTGACCTTGTACGGAAACACCTCCAGCAATGACAGTACCTTGCGCCACTGCATATATTGTTCCATCGGCGCCATTAAGTGGGGTCATAACAAGGGTACCGCCTAACAGGCTGGAAGCATCTCCGATTGCGGAAACAGTTACGTCGATGCGACCGCCAGATCGTGCAAACGGCGGCAAAGCTGCTGTAACAACAACCGCGGCCACATTTCGCGGTCGAAACTGTTCTCCGGTGACATTAACGCCCAGTCTCTCGAGGATATTGGACATGATGTCTTCGGTAAAAGGCGAATTCCGCATGCCATCGCCAGTACCATCAAGGCCCACGACCAAGCCGTAGCCCAAAAGATCATTCCCACGGACGCCATCGAACTCTACAAGATCTTTCAGACGAACCGAAGCGTCGGCCCATTGGGGTGACAAAATAATAATAAGTGAAAAGAAAAGCCTTCCTATGTTCCGAAAAATCATCTCAGATAATCCGCCAAACTGAACCTCGACAAGCGCGCTGTAATCGAGAATATAAGATCCAGCTGTGTCATTGCATGTTGTAATTTGATCGCAGTCTCATGAGGGTCAGCGGTAATCAATTCACTTCGCGCTATAGATAATGCTGAGTGTTCAGCGCCCGCGCGCACTAAAGCAATCGAGGTGCTCTCTTCATCCGTCCCGATCCGGGCTGATAGGTCAATAAGTTCGGCAGCGCCACTCATTAATGTAATCGCGGCCTTATCCAGCATGTCGCGTCTTTGTTCGACATCCATCAGAATAGAGGTCTCGGAAAGCAAAGCCACTTTGGCATATCCTGCCAGAGTCACGCGAAATGCTTTATCATTTGCAGTCGTGTTTGGATTTATACTTATACCGTTTCCCAAGTTCACTTCTGAGCTTATTTTTTCACCGCCGATGTATCCGAACGCATCAAAGTCATTCCCTTCGGAGAACCAAGAATCGACGAAATCTGACAGCCCGTCTACATCGAGTCCTGGAGGCAATGCCAATTTTAGCTCGGACAAAATAACGTCTGGAGGCGCGAGAGCCGCTTCCCTTCCAACATCCCCGGAGAAAAGGCCACGACCGGCCAATTTTGTATTCAGAATATCAATAGATTTTTCAAATCCCGCGCGGAAGAGAGATATAGTTCGTGAAATCTGAGCACTGTCTTTTGAGTTTTTCATTGCCAGCGTATCGACCGAAATGCGTTCCGCGTCGACACGCATACTTTCAATGACGGTTTGCTGACCGCCCAAAATTGTTTGAATACTTTCGCTCAGATTTTTATGTAGCTGAGTCGCCGCGATTTTTTGCTCGAGCGATGCGAGCATCGTTACGTCGCCCTTTATGTGTTTGACTTTGTCACGCACAATTCCGCTGCTCATTTCTTGAGAAAATGTGGAAATACTCTGCTTCATGCGTGTGGTTTGCCGTGACAGCATAAGCTGACGGGACATGTCACCTATCGTCGTGCTGATCATGGTCATATCTCCATAAGTGTGCGCATCATCGCGTCGATCGTAGACAGGACACGGGCATTGGCAGCATAAGCCTGCTCTAAAACAAGAAGTTTGCTAAGCTCAGCATCTGTATCGACGCCCTGTGCCGCGAGCGTTTCATTCAGCGCTGTGAATCTCGCGACATCACGACTGATGCGTTGATCCAACGCAAGCCGCTCAGTTCCGAGCAGCGACAGGATATCAGTCACGTGCCCGTGTATGTCGCGGCCAGACGAAATCTGAGAGGAAATCAAAGAGCTGCGTTGCATTGCCTGAACCATCCGATCAAGGTTCGCATTGTCAGCAACTGGCCCGGGAACTGCCGCGTCAACACCTGTTCGGATGCGCCACGGCTCTTCGAAGACAACTGGGTTTACTTCGATCAAAGTAGAGATACCGGGAGTGTAGCCGTCGAAAGTCGCCTGTCCGCGTAGACTGAAGATCCCAAATACTTCGGCCGCGGCGGTCGAATCTAAGGACAAGGCCGCGGGAGTGAACCGCTCAATCAGGTCGGTCGAAAATTCGTCCAGCCTTCTGAGCAAATCTGGGGCATGTGTATCCCTGATTTGTAGGTTCGCCCCGATCTGACCAGACGCGAACATCGGATTGGTGAGGGAAATATCTCGTCCATTTAGTGAAATGCGCGGCAGTGACATGTCTTGCGCCGAGGGGTCCAATGTCCTTACGAAATCGAACTTAGCAGCGTTTTTGTCCACCAGGATAGAGCCATCTTGCGCCAGCAAGAAAACACGCCCATCTTCACGTGGAAATTCACGGATCGGGAGTTTTACGGAGACTTGATCAATCAAGTTCTGGCGTACATCCATGAGAGCTTCAGGAGCACCGCCCAGAAGCGACTGGCGCTGGATTTCCTTGTTGAGGCCAGCGATACTCTCAAGCGTGTTATTCAGCCATTTGATGTCCCTGTCGACGGCAGCGTCGGCACGATCACGCTCGACAAGGAGAGACTGGCTCGCGGATGATATTTTTTTTGCAACATCGCTCGCTGCTTGAGTTACCTGTTGCAACAAGGCAGGTTGATCGGGGGATAATCGAGCCCGCTGAAGGGCTGAATCGAGCTCAGTAAGTGTGCTGGAAAGGCTGCCGCTCTCACCAGGAAGGCCAAGACCGGTTTCCATCTTCTGCCAGAATGAACCAAGCAGAGTTGCGTTTTCCTTTTGCGAAGTCGCGTTGCGCAATTCGCCGATGAGGGCCTGATCCGCATGTCGTGAGATGCCGGTGAATGTAACGCCGTTCCCGTTCCCTCCGACGGAGCGGGCTGCCTGGGTGACCGAGCGCACACCATAGCCTTCGGTGTTCGCGTTCGATATATTGTCTGCGACGGTCTGCGTACCGCGTTTGGACAAGGACAGTCCACTCAGCGCGGAAGAAAATGCGAGCGATAGTGACATTCTTGGCCTTCAGTCTGCTGAATCAGCGTTTGATGTTTGTGGTTTCCTGAAACATCTCGTCCACGGTCTGAATGACCTTGGCGTTTGACGAATAGGCGCGCTGGGTTTGAATCAGGCTGGTCAGTTCCGCCGCAACATCAGTTGCCGATTCCTGCAACGCAAAGCCAACGAACTCACCAACTGGACCGTTGCCTGCATCCCATAGGAAAAACGGACCACTGTCGCGCGACACCTGAAACGCCTGTCCATCTCGTGCGGTCAATCCGTTGGGGTTAGGGACATCGACAATGGGGATGCGGTAAAGTGTGCGACGGAAGCCGGAATCATACACGGCATCAAGATCCCCGTTCGCGTCTATCATCAACCCGATCAGGTTCCCCGCACCAAAACCATCCTGCTGGACACCCAGTGGAGAAAATGTTGCTCCGCGCTGGACGATGCCCCCACCTTCTCCGTAGAGACCAATCGAGAAGGTCATGGACTGACCTGCCACCTCAAGCAGGATCTGCCCGGTCGCGGGGTCATAAGCGAACGGTCCGGTTCCTGCCGGGCTGACTGAGCTCAAAGTCCCCCCAAGTCCCGGCGCTGTGTCAAACTGCATGTCAAAAGTTCCGAGCGCGTCACCTGTTTCGGAATGCGTCAATTCCATTGTCCAACTGTTGCTGCCAACAGGCCGCATTTCCACGTTGAGCGTTTGTGCGAGCCCCAGCTCGCTGAAAAACTCCACCGTCATGATATAGGGATCGCCGGATGCACCGGGCAAAGTTGCCGATGCCGGGAGGTTCACCCCGAAATCGATGTTTGTTGTCGCTGAGAAAGCCTGTTGGTTGGGTTGAATACGCACAGGCCGCAACGCTACGGTGCTGTCGCGCGGATATGCTGGAATGGTTCCGTCAACATCGGCAGGCCAGCCCAACAGTGCATGACCGCTTGCATTGCGCATCACCCCATCAGCATCTTGACGAAATGACCCGGTCGGCGAGAGCATCATGGGCGCGGTCCCATCATTCAGTCGCGCCCCCAATTCTGTGGTTACAGGAATAAAACCGCGGCCCGACAAGGCGATATCGGTTGCGTTCTGGGTTCCAATCAGAGACCCCCCCTGATCGACGAGGCGAGTCGATGTGGTCCGCACGCCACCCGCCGCGTAAGCCCCCTGCCCTGCCAGTCCGGAACCGACAACCATCGAATGAAACGAGGTATTCGCGCGTCGATACCCGAAGGTTGCCGAATTCGCGATATTGTCCGAAATCGTGGCAAGACGATTGGAATTTGCCCGCAGCCCCGCCACGCCGGCGTTCATCGATGAAGAAATGCTCATATCCGCTCCAGACCCAGATGATTCTTTCACCCAGTCTGGAGGATAGGACTTAATTTCTTCCTAAGCCGTTATGTCTGATCGGATTGCAGAAGCAGTATCAGCTCGACGCGATTATTGCGTGCTGCTGTGGTAGGTGAAATCGCAGGCGCACGATCCGCGTTGCCAGTCACGCGATGAATACGCGACTCTGGCAAACCCTGGTCAAGCATCAGGCGCTGCATCGTGATTGCGCGCGAAATCGTCAGATCCCAAACAGGATTTTGCAGAAAGACGGTCGGGAAACTACGCGAATGGGTCTGTACAGCGACGGGATTGGTCACCGTGCTGAAGGCATTGCTCAGGACATCGGCAAGCGCGATCAGAACCGGGCGGGGTGTGCCGTCGTCGGGATTGAACAGGGGCCTGTCTTCGAGGTCAAAAAGCTCGATCAACAGCCCCTCATCCGTCATGCGGATCGCAACATGCTCAAAGGCCTCGCCCAGAAGTTCATCCCCGGCGATCTGAGTTTCGATCGCGTCAACGATCGTGTCGAGCGCTTCCAGATCAGATTTGGAGATCTCTTGTTCGGCCAGTGCTTCTGCCAGCGACTCGACCTGAGACAGCGCCTCGCCCCCCATGACACCGTCACCCCCGGATGATTGTGACTGAACGGCCTGAATATCCGAAAAATAATCTGCAATCCCTTTGCGCTGCTCATCCTCGACAGAGCCAAGAAGCCAGAGCATCAGGAAAAACGCCATCATCGCGGTCACGAAATCCGCATAGGCCACTTTCCATGCGCCACCGTGATGGCCGTCGCCCGACACCACCTTCTTGCGCTTGATAATAATCGGCCTGACATTGTCAGAACGTTGCATTTGATCACCCACTATTTCACCCTCTTTCACGCTACACTTCAGGGTTGAACAAGAGGTTAAAACGGAGGGCCGCTCGATGTCGCAACACGCGTTCTATCGCCAATCGCACGCAGATAAACCTCTGCATTATAGACAAATAGCATCGATTCCCGCATCCGCACCGCTTTCGGCATGGTTTCGGGTCGCGCCGCGGGGGCAGTGCTTCACGCCTTGACAGGGGAACGGTACTTCACTCAGACTCGGGGTCGCGCGGACCTTTCGTGCCAAGCAGAAGCCGCCCTGACACGACGCCGGAAAGAGCCGTTGCCCAGCAGTGACATTTCCCCATGGATTGAAAATCTCGGCGTTGACGGGATGCTGATCCGTTTTGGAACGGAGCTGACGGAAGCGGCCAATCGCGCGGCCCTGGCCTGTCATGCGGCGATTGAGGCAGCCGCAATTCCAGGGGTCGAGGAAAGCGCAGCCTCGCTGACATCAGTTTATGTGCGGTTTGCACTGATGCGGACAGATCATAGCGCCTTGCGCATAGTGCTGGAGCAGATTTTGGCGCAGCAGGACTGGTCGCAGGCAAGTCTGCCGCAGGGGCGCAGGCTCTGGCATGTGCCTGCTGTTTTCGGCACGGAGTTGGGCCCGCAACTGGCGGAAGCCGCCGCGCTTGCCAGCCTCGCCCCCGAAGACGCAATCGCAGCGCTCTGCGCGCAGCCCTTGCGCGTCCAGACCATCGGATTTGCGCCCGGACAGCCCTATCTGGGCCAGCTCCCTTCCGCATGGGATATCCCGCGCCAGACGGGGCTGACGCCGCGCGTGCCCCAAGGTGCACTTGCGGTCGCGATCCGCCAGGTGGTGCTGTTTTCGGTCAGCACCCCCACAGGCTGGCGGCATGTGGGCCAGACTGCGCTGCGCCTGTTCCGGCCCGACCACCCTGATCCGTTTCTCCTGCGCCCGGGGGACGAAGTGCTGTTTCGGCCGGTCACGCGCGACGCATTCGAGACGCTGCGCGCCACGGCCCCTGATGGCGGCGCCACATCCGAGCGGCTGCGCTGATGGCAGAGGTGATTTTCCACCGTGCTGGCCCCGGCATCACTGTGCAGGATCTCGGTCGCACCGGGTATCTGGCGCAGGGGCTGTCGCGCGGGGGCGCGGCGGATCGACTGGCGCTGCATGAAGGTGCCACGCTCTTGGGGCAAGATCCCCATTGCGCCGCGCTCGAGATCGCGGGCAGTTTCCTCAGCCTGGAACTCACAGCCCCGCGACGCATTGCGCTGACCGGGGCCCCGATGCAGGCTGTGTGCGATGGGGCAGCACTCGTCTGGCACGCCAGCCACGCACTACCCGCTGGCGCAAGGCTTGACCTCTCTCCCCGCACAGGCGGCTATAGCTACCTGCATTTCGGCGGCGGGATTGATCTGCCGCCCTTGCTGGGCGCGCGCGCGGCGCATCTGGCCGCAGGACTGGGACAGATGATCAAGGCCGGCACGCGCCTGCCCCTGGGGCACGATCCGGGCCATTGCAGCGGCCAGACGTTCACCCCGCTTGCACGTTTTGACGGCGGTTTGCTGCGGATGGTCGCAACGCCGCAGACGCGGCTTTTCCCGAAAGCGATCTGCGCGCGCTTCACGCAAACGCAATTTCGCAAGGATGCGCGCGCCAATCGGATGGGGCAGAAACTTCTCTGGGACGGAGCCGGTTTCGGACTGGATACAGGGCTGCAAATCCTGTCGGACACCATCGTGCCCGGCGACATCCAGATCACGGGCGACGGTGCGCCTTTTGTGCTGTTGTCGGAATGTCAGACCACCGGAGGCTATCCACGCATCGGCACTGTTCTGCCCTGCGACCTGGGGCGCCTGGTGCAGGCCCCGCCCGAGGCCGCGCTGCATTTCACCTTCGTCTCGCTGCAAGAGGCGGTGCAGATCGAGCGCACAGAGGCCGCGCGTCGCGAAACGCTCGGCAAAAGCCTGCGCCCGTTGCTGCGCGACCCCCATGACATGGCCGATCTTCTGGCCTATCAACTGATCAGCGGGGTTACCTGCGGTGATGATCTGGAAAGCGAGCGGTCATGGTTCTGAAAATCGACCTCAATGCCGATCTGGGCGAGAGCTTCGGGCTCTGGCCGATGGGGGCGGATGCCGAATTGCTCGATGTGATCAGCTCGGCAAATATTGCCTGCGGCTTTCATGCGGGCGACCCCGATGTGATGGCACAGGCCATGGCGCTGGCCGTGGCCAAAGGCGTGGGCATCGGCGCACATCCCGGCCTGCCTGATCTGCAGGGCTTCGGACGGCGGCGCATGCAGATCACCCCCATCGAGGCGCGCAACATGGTCGCCTATCAACTCGGTGCAGCGCAGGCCATGGCGCGGCTGGCAGGCGCTCAGGTGCGCCATCTGAAGCTGCACGGGGCGCTTGCGAACATGGCGGCTGAGGATGAGACGCTCGCGCGCGCCTGCTATGAGGGCGCGCTGGCAGTGGACCCGCAGATCATCCTCATGGTGATTTCCGGCACAGCGCAGGCGCGTGCTGCGACTGGACTGGGCGCGCGCATCGCGCAGGAAATCTTCGCTGATCGCGCCTATACCGCGAATGGTTTGCTGATGGACCGCCGCCTGCCGGGCGCCGTCATCCATGACACTGATCAGATCTGCGCCCGCATCCTTGCCATGCTCCAGGAGGGCGCGATCCTGACGGCCGATGGCACCCGCCTGCCCGCAAAAATCGATACGATTTGCCTGCATGGCGACAGCGCAGGCGCAGCACAGCGCGCTCGGGTCTTGCGTGATGCGCTGCGCGCGGCGGGCGTGCAGATAACGGCCTTTGAAGGCCGCGCAGCGCTCTGAGGCCGCAAGCACGCACTTTTGCGCGCGTGCGGCGATCACGGCTCAGCTCACACTCAGATCCGAGACCTGCGCCACCACCCGCGCCGGAGTATTCTCACTGTTTGACGAGACGGCCACGGCCACGAGACGCTCGATCGGGGCTCCGAAGACACGGGTGAAATCGCGGTCCAGATCGACGCTTTCGGAGAACCGTCCGGTCTGCGCCGGGCGCGTGACCAGATTGCGCAGCCGGTCGGGCGCATGCGGGCTGGGCACGACCGCGCCGATGCGCCCGTCCCCGCCCCAGGTATACATCAGCACGCGCGCGGAGCGATTGGTCATCAGACGGCGCAGGTTGCTGTCAGGCCGAACGCTTTCTGCCGCCTGCGCGGACATGCTGACAAAGAACACCCCCAGATTGCGGTCATCATTGCCAATTTGCGACAAATCCGACGGCGGCACAGAACTTTCCACCTGCCAGCTCCACGACGCGCGCGTGGCTGCGCGGAACTCCGCAGGCAACATCCTGTAGAGGATCGAAGATGATCCATCCGCCACCACCCGCAGGCTGGAATTGCGCAGCTCGAAGCGATTTGGGGTCAGCCGCCGGAAGGTCAGGTGTTCCCATGCGGCATCGAAGGGCACGCTCCGGGCTTCGGCGCGTCGCGGCACCCCAAGGCAGAGAACCGCGCCCAAGCCAGTGGCCAGCGCGTGGCGGCGGGATAAGTGACCATCGGGCATAACACAGCTCCTGTTTCGTCTGGATACCTGTTTTACGTCGCAGTGGCGGATTTGTTTCAAAAATTGTGCCCGGACCTGCTGACGTCAGGACAGGACAGTGCGCGGTCGGCCTGTAAACCCCGCAGGATCCGGGCTAGAACGGAGCTGGAGATGTGCAAGGACAGACCACAGGATGAGGCAAAAACGCTATTTCGTCACTGGGGCCGCGTCGGGGCTGGGGCTGGAACTGCTGCGCGAATTGGCCGCGCGCGGGCATCATGTGATCGCGACCGGTCGGCGCACGGCGGCGGCGTTGCCCGCCGACTTTCCCGACCTGCCCTATCTGAGCTGCGATCTTGCGCAACCCGACCAGGCGCGCGCGGCAGGCGAATGGGCGCGCGGCCAGGGCAGCCTTGATGCTGCCATTCTGAACGCAGCCGCAGGATTTTATCGTCCGCTTCACGTCGAAACCGCCGCCGAGATGGCGGCTGTGCTGCGCCTCAACCTCGATGCCAACATGATCCTTGCGCAGATGCTCTGCCCGGTCCTGCAGGGGGGGCGGCTGGGGCTGATCGGCTCGGTCGCGCATCGCGGCGCGCCGGGCATGCCGGTCTATGCCGCCAGCAAGGGCGCGCTGGATGGGTTTGGCCGCGCCTTGGCCGAGGAATGGCGCGGCAAAGTGACTGTGCGCGTGCTGCATCCGGGGCCTGTGGCCACTGGCATGTCCGAACGCGCGGGCCGTGCGCGCAATGCACTCGACCGGCTGTTCCTGCCGCCACGCGCGATGGCGCTTGCGCTTATCGCCGCCCTTGAGGCCAGAAACGGCGCAGACCGGCAGGTGATCGCCCATCGGCGCGTCGCGCAGGTGGCCTTGCAGGCGCGTCTGGGGTTGGGAGGACGCAGATGAGGGTGTTGATCACAGGCGGCGCGAGTGGACTGGGTCTGGCGCTGACGCGGGCAAGCCTCGCGCGGGGGGATCAGGTCTGCGCGCTCGATATTGCCCCCTGCCCTCCGGATCTCGCAAGTTCGGCGCTGGTCTGGATGGCGCATGACATGGCCTGCGATGATCCTGCCGACTGGGACAGTCTGGCCGCACGCCTCGCCCCACTAGGTCCATTCGATCTGGTGATCCTGAATGCAGGCATCAGCGCCACAGGCCCTTTCGAGGACATCCCCCCCGAAACCCACTTGCGCGTCAGCTCTGTCAATCTGCAGGCGAGCCTGCAGCTCAGCGCGCTTCTGATCCGCCACGAGGCCATCGCCCAGGCCGGGCGGCTGGTCTTTGTCGCGTCACTGTCGCATTTCATGGGCTATCCAGGCGCGGCCTCCTATGCCGCCAGCAAGGACGGGCTGGTCAGCTTCGCGCGCAGCCTGCGCGCCCCCCTGCGCAAACAGGCGAAGATTGCCGTGCAAGCCGCCTGCCCCGGTCCGATGGACACGCCGCATGCCGCGCTGCACGCGCCCAAAGGATCAGATGCCAGCCGCCGCATGGATCCCGCCCTTGTGGCCCGCGCAATCCTTGATGCGGGTCATCGCCGCTTCTGGATCCTGCCCGGCACAGGCACGAAAGCCGCAGCGGCTCTGGGGCGGACCTTCCCGCAGCTCAGCACGAAATTGATGGGACGGCTGCTTTTTGAAAAGCTCAAGACCGACCGATCGCAGTGACCTGCGTTTTCTTGGCAAAAATACTCCATAAAATCAATTTCTTATAGCCGCCGCAGCAACCCAAAGCCCAGCATCAGCATGACGACGAGCGCCAATGCCGCACCGCCTGTTCCAGCGGCAGACAGCGCTGCGCCAAAGACCAACGGCACCGCGACCCCGCCAAGATTGGTGGTCAGCATCGTATAGCCCATCGCACCGCCCAACAGATGCGGCGGCGCAAGCCGTGCGGTCAGCGCGATGTGCAGGCCAACAGCCCCGCAAACTGTCGTCCCCAGCAGAAAACACGCCAGCACCGCAAGCGCCGGGGCACTGGTCAGGCCATAGCCCCAGAACGCCGCCGCCCCTGCAAGCCCCAGCACGCAGAGCCACCGCAACGCCCGCGCCGTATCGCCCAGCAGCAGCCTGTCGGCCACCGCTCCCCAGCCAAGCCGGCCCAGAAATGTGCCCAGATGCAGCGCCCCGAGGCTCAGCCCCAGCACAGCTGCCCCCGCCCCGGCGCCACGTTGCAGCAGGTCCGGCACATGCGCCCAGAGTGCGAATTGCATGCCATTGGTCAGGCCCGCCGCCAGATTGGCACGCGCAAGGCCCGGCAAGGTCAGAATTTCGGTCAATGGCTTGCGGCTTTGGGCAACGGGCGTGCGGCGGATGGCATCGCGCGGCAAGAGCGCAAGAAAGAACAGACTTGCGGCAAAGGCGATTGCAGCCGCCATCGCAATACCGGCCTGCCAGCCCCAGACCTGCCCCAGCAGCGCGGTGAGACTGCCCAAGCCCGCCCCGGCAGGCACGCCGGTTTGTTTGAGGCTTAAAAGCGTATTGCGCCAGCGCGGCGTGAACCAGAGCGTGATCGCGCGCCCCGCTGCCGGATTGATCAGCCCATAGCCCGCCCCGCAAAGCGCGATCCCCGCCCCAAGCTGCGCAAAGTCCGGTGCTGTCGCGCAAATGCCCAAGCCTGCGGCGATGGTCATCGCCGAAAGCGTCAGCGCTGCCCGCGTGCCCAGCCGGTCCGTCACCAGCCCCGCAGGCAGCGACGCGGCCGCCAGCGCGCCGGAATAGAGGCTGGCGAGTGCGCCCAACTCCAACGGCGAGAGGCCCAGAGCTACGACGAGTTGCGGCCCGGCGGTCAGCACCGAGAGCACCGACATCGCGCCCAGCGCATGCGCTGCGAAGATCAGCGCGAAGTTCAATCGGGCGCGGGCCGGGGTGGTCATGTCAGGCGCGGACGGCCTGCCTTGGCGCGGCATCGCAGCGCGGTGGAACCTGGCCCAAGGCCACGCGCAGCGTCGCAATCGCCGCTGTCGTCCCGTCGATCACCGGCACCGCCACTTCCGGTTGCAACCGCGCGGCGAGCCCGGCCAGCGGCCCGCCCCCCAGCACGATGCTGCCCACCCCATCTGCCCGCGCGGATTTCTGGCACAGCGCCAATAGCTCTGGCGCAAGCTGCTCCTGAATCTCGCCAGGATCGTCCCAGACGGCCCCCTCGACCATATGCATCGCCGCCAGCCGGTCGCCATGCCCATAACCGAGCGCGGTCTTGCGCAGCGCGTCCGACATGGCGGGCGCGAAGGACACGATCGACATCCGCGCGCCGAGCACCGAGGCCATGGCATAGGCCGATTGCGCGATCCCCACGACCGGGACACGGGTCTGCGCCCGCACGGCCTCAAGCCCGGTATCGCCAAAAGACGCAAGGATCACGCCGTCCACAGGCGCAGACCAGGCGCTGAGGCTCTGCGTCACCGCCTGTGCGGCGCGGCGCGCATCCTCGGGGGTGACGATCAGTTCGGGCGCGCCCTGCGCCCGGATCGTGGTGATCTCTTCGCCCGGCTGGCAGGCCGCCTGCGCGGCGGCATTGATCCGCGCTGTCACGGAAACCGAGGAATTCGGGTTGATGATCAGAAGTTTCATGGCCCTTACCCCAGAATGATGGATGGCAACCACAACGAGATCGCCGGGAAGATATTGACCAGCCCGAGCGCCACCAGCATCGCCCCGATAAACAACATCAGCGGCGGGATGATCTGCCCGATGGAGATCTTGGCAATCGAGCAGGTGATCAGCACCACGGAAGCCACGGGCGGCGTTTGCTGGCCAATGCCGAGATTGAGCGTGATGATCAGCCCGAAATGCACCCGGTCGATGCCCAACTGGTCGGCAAGCGGCAGGAAGATCGGCACCAGCATCAGGATCGCGGGCGTGCCATGCACGATGGTCCCTGCGAGCAGGAAGAACACATTGATCGCAAGCAGCACCACCCAGTAGTTCTCGGAGATGCCGAGGATCGCGTTGGCGATATCCTGCGGGATGCGCTGGTTGGTCAGATACCAGCCCAGAAGCGTCGAGGTCGCCACGATGAACATCAGCATGGCCGAGCGCTTGCCCGCAATGCGCAGCGTGTCGATGAAGCTCGCCCAGCTGAGCGTCCGGTAGACCAGCGCCGCCATGACGACGGACCAGAGCGCGGCCACGGCCCCTGCTTCGGTCGCGGTGAAGATACCCCCCAGAATGCCCACAAGGATCAGGATCGGCAGGGTCAGGGGCAGGGCGGCGTCTTTGCCTGTATCGAGCACGCGGGCGAAGCTGAACGCGCCTTCAGTCGGGAAGCCCTTGTAGATGGCGATCAGATAGGCAGTCATCAGCAGCAGGAAACAGACCAGAAAACCCGGCAGGATGCCTGCGGCGAACAGCTCCGCGATCGAGGCATTGGCGACATAGGCATAAAGGATCAGGTTCAGGGATGGCGGCACGATGATCGCCATCGTGGCCGAGGTCGAGGTCACGGCGGCGGCAAACGCTGCCGAATAGCCGCGCTTCTTCATCTGCGGGATCATCACCGAGCCAATGGCCGCGGCATCCGAGGTGGCTGTCCCTGAAATCTCGGAAAAGAAGAGCGAGGTCAGGATGTTGACATGCGCCAGACCGCCGCGGATATGGCCCACGAGCGAGGATGCAAAAGCGAGGAGTTTTTCAGCGATCTTGCCCTGATTCATGACTTCACCTGCGATCATGAACAGAAGCGCTGCGACCAGCAGGTAGTTATTCGCGCCGCCAAAGGGGATCAGCCCGATGATCATCGGCACAACCGCCGGATCGAGGAAGATCATCACAGTCGCCGTGATGCCGAGCACGAAGGCAATCGGAACGCCCATCATCAACAGGCCGATCAGCAGGATCAGAATGATATATCCGGGAGCGAGAAACATCAGCCATCTCCTTCTGGCAGCAATTCACCGGGATTGATGCGGCCCATGATCAGACCGACCAGACGCACTGTGCAGATCAGCACGATCAGCGCGCCGCCCAACGGCACCGCCCCGCGAAACAGGATGACGGGCAGATCAACGGAAATCAGCGTGCGGCCCATGAAGCTGAGCGCCGCGCGCCCGCCATACCAGAAGAGCGCCGCCCCAAAGCCCGCCATCAGCACCTGATTGATGCAGGCCAGCACCCGCTGCACGCCCAGATTGAGGGTGCGGGCAAAGGAATCGAAGCCCAGATGTTCGTTCGTGCGGGTCAGATAGGCTGCGCCGATGAAGGTCAGCATGGCCAGAATATGCGCGGGCAATTCTTCGCCCCATGACACGGAACTGTTGAGCACGAAACGCGAAAACACTGCGTAATTCAACAAAAGCAACAGGATACCAGAGACAATGATGGTGAAGAGATCAAGCGCACGGCACATCTGCCGATCCAGCCAGACCACGATAGTCCCGAGACTGTCCATGACATTCTCCTGCATGTTGGGGCGATGGGGAGGAGGAAGGGGCCCTGCGCAGCTGCACAGGGCCGGGGCACGATCAGTCGAGGCCGAGCACTTCGCGGGTGACGGCGATCATGTCGGCACCGATGGCATCGACAAAGAGCGGATCATCATAGAGCGGTAGGGCAGCGGCCTGGAATGCCTCGAAATCGACCTCGTTGATGGCGATCTTGTCGGCGAGGCTTTCAAGCACGCGCGCATCTGTTTCTTCACCCCATGCGAAGGTCCAGGGCGCAGTCTCCGCGGCGACGCGCAGCACAGTTTCGCGCGTTTCAGGGTTCTGGGCGTTCAGCCAAGGCTCGCCGAACAGCATGAACGTCGGCAGATAGACATGGTTTGACAGCGAAAGATAGCCTTGGACTTCGTAGAAGCGCGCGCTTTCGGCGATCTGGGCGGGGTTTTCCTGCCCGTCGATCACGCCCTGATCGAGGCCCGAATAGACCTCACCAAAGCTCAGCGGCGTCGCATTGGCGCCGAGCGTGTTGAACATCGCGACGCGCTGGCGGGACGTGGGCGTGCGGATTTTCAGCCCGCGCATGTCTTCCGGCGTGACGATGGGGCGCACGGAATTGGTGATGACGCGAAAACCATTGTCCCAGAGCGCCGAGAGCACGATGCCACGCCCGGCGAAGCCTTCAGCCAGCATGTCAAAAGCCGCGGACGCCGCGAATTTCTGCACCTGGTCGCGGTTTTCAAACAGATAAGGCAGATCGAACACGGCCGTGCGCGGGTTCACCTGCACCACAGCCGAGGCCGAGAGCGAGGCGTGATGCGTGCCAAAGCCAAGGCCCTGCAGCACGTCTTCCTCAGAGCCGAGCGTGTTGCCCATGAAGATCTGGACATCCATGCCGGGCAATTCAGCCTCCACCCGGTCCTTGAACTCCAGCAGGAAGGCATGGGCGAAACTGCCATCAGGCAGCGAGGAGTTGATTTGCAACACCTGAGCCTGCGCGACGGCGGGCAGAAAAACGGCGACTGATGCGGCGAGTGCGGATAGGCGGAACGTGAAGGACATCTTGAAACCTCTTATATTGATGTGTCGGACAGCCTGTTGCGGGCAAGTTCAGGTTAGTATTTTTTCATCTATCAATTACATGAAAAATTATTTTCACAACAATTTTTCCACACCAGATGCAGTCAAAACTGGCGTTTTTTGCGTTTTGAAGCAGCGATTGCTCAGTGATAGGGCAGTTTGGAATCGTCTGCGCTACAGCTCATCAAGCGAATCATGCAATCCTTCAATTGCCAAAAGCCGTTTGCGTCCGGCCTGCCCAGAGCGTTCGAGCGTCCGCGTGGCAAGGATATGGCAGAGCGTCAGAACGGCGGCATGGTTGAACAACGGCCCCGGTGCGGTGGTCTGCACCCGCAGCCGCCAGCGCGGCGCGAGATCTGTCTCGAAGGGCGACAGATCTCCACCTGCCTGGGGGGCGACATCGCTGATCAGCGCCGCCTGTGCGGGGGTATTGCGCAACTCGCGGCACAGCGCCGGCAATTGCCGCACCGGGCGGCGCAGCGCGAAAACCACCGCGACATCGCCGCTTGCGATGCTCCCCAGGCTCTCTGCAAGTGTCTGTCCTGCCAAGGGCAGAACCGTCACCTGCGGCACGATCTGCCCGATCTGCGCGCCCAGATAGAGCGCGAAAGCATGTGCCGTGCGAAAGCCGATGATCCAGACGCGACCCGCTTTCAGAATCGCATCGGCCAGATCATCGATCTCGGCCAACGAAATCGCGGCAAAGCTGTTCTCGACATTCTGCCGCCCCTGCGCGATCTGTGCCATCAATGCAGCCTCTGGTCCCTGATCGCTGGCCGAGACCCGAAACACCGCCGCCCCGGTCTGTTGCGCAAGCCGCGCCGCCTGCCGGGCCTGATCAAAGCTTTCATATCCCAGTTTACGCACAAAACGCGTCACAGTGGCATTGGAGACATTGGCAAGCTGCGCCAATTCGGTGGCAGAGTAGCTTGCGATCTCGCCAGGGAAAGACAGGATCGTATCCGCAAGCCTACGCTCACTGGGATGAAGCGAGGGCAGTGCGGCCCGAATGCGGGCGACATATGATCCTGCGGAAATGGAGCTCATGGTGTAGTGATAGCCGAACCGGCGCATGCATTGCCAGCCATATCCCAAGATCATCGCACAATCTATGGAACCCGGGCTCCAGCCGCATTATATGCCCAGATCAGCGGCACATAGCTGGCCCGCGCCGAATACAAAGGGAATAGCTGAAGATGTCCGACTGTCCGATGACCCCGCGCAGGTCACCGCTATGAGCCACGCTGCCCTCCAGCCGATCGATGCCGTGATCACCTGGGTCAATGGGACCGATCCGGCCCATCTGGCGCGCCGCCAGCAGCGCCAGATGCAACTCGGCGGCGCGCTGCATGCCAATGCCATCAATCCGCATCGCTGGGGCAGCAGTGACGAGCTGACCTACTGCCTGACCAGCATTGCCCATCACGCGCCCTGGCTACGCCACGTCTGGCTGGTGACCGATGCGCAGACGCCCGATCTCTCTGCCGTCCCGGCGCAGCTGCGCGAGCGGCTTGCCATCGTCGATCATCGCGAGATCTTCGCGGGCTATACCCATGTTCTGCCCACCTTCAACTCGCTCTCGATCGAAGCGATGCTCTGGCGCATCCCCGGTCTTGCCGAGTCGTTTCTCTATTTCAATGATGATGTCTTCCTGACCGCACCACTGCATCCGCAGGATGTGTTTAGCCACGACAAGCCGGTGCTGCGCGGCAAATGGGTGGATTACAGCGCCCTTGTCAATGATCCGGCCCGCCAGTCCGACCCGGCACTGTTCAACCATTTCACGCAGATCAATGCGGCACAGCTGGCAGAATTTGATCCCGCGCATATGTGGGCCAGCGCGCATGTCGTACACCCCTTGCGCCGTCCGCTTCTTGAGGCGCTTTTCGCGCGCCACCGCGCTGCTTTCGAGGCAAGCATCACCCATCCGTTCCGAGATCTGCGCCAGTTCCAGCCAATGGCGCTGCACAATATGGCCGCGATCCGCGCCGGGCATTCGGTGCATTTACAGACCAAGGATTACGCACATCTGCGCTCTGGCGCGGTGATCGATTTCCCACTCGATCAGGTGCGCGCCTATCTGCATCAGGCGACGACCGGGCAAAACAAGTTCCTGTGCATCAATGATCTGCCGCAACTGGAAGCGTCGCTGCCAGAATCGCGGGCATGGCTGGCGCGCGCCACTGGCAGGTGACAGCGGATCGCAGTGCACGGGGGCGCACCTCTATCTCGCCCTCGTTGACCAACTGCAGCGAGGCTTGCGACCAGCTGGTGAGAACCGAATCGTCGCAGACATATTTGCCGTGCACAGGTCTGCAACCTGGTTGCGGCCAGCCGGGCCCGTCACTGTGGCAAAATGTCAGAACACCCTGCGCGCGGCATCAAGATCAAACAGCCCGCGGATGCCTGCAAAGGCATCTTTCTTCAGGGCTGGCCGCACCGATTTCCCCTCGGACTGCATCGCCAGGCTGATCAGCCCTGCCGCGATAGCAGTGGCCGCCGACGTGCCCGAGAATTCGGCAAAGAGCGATGCGATTTCGAGATGCGGGCCATCAGCCGGCGGGGTGTAGCGGTAAATCGACGGATTATAGCCCCGCCGCCCACGCGGATCGAGCGAGATGATCCGCTGCTTGGGGAAATGCTGCGCGGGATCGGGCCGCTTGAGATAGGGATCAACCTCGGCCCATGGATCAAGAAAGGCCAGGTCACGATCATAACGGCTGGCCTGGGTGCTGAGTGTTGCGATGACGCTCGTATCGCCCGGCTTGGGATGATAGGCATAGGTCAGCGGCTTTCCGTCAATGTCGCAGGCCGTGACCGCGACCAGACCGGGAAAAGAGCCCGCGAGACTGGCGGGATAGGACAGCGCGTGCGCCCCTGAATTACCGGCTGCGCACAAGACCAGAGTGGTTTCGCAAATCTGCCTGAGCCGCTCGGTCACAGCAGACCATCTTCCTTCACTGGGATCAAAACTCGGCGCGTCTTCCGCAACGCGTATCGTGTCATCCCACGCGGCGGCCACCACAATGATCTGTGGCTTGTCGCGAAGCTTGTCAATGTAGTCAAGCGCGCCAAGAACCATATCCGGGTCGGGCGCGGCACTCAGCGAAACGGGGATCATCTGACAGAACGGATTGATCCCGGCATAGGGCAGCGCGATCTCCTTTTTCGTCCCGCACTCATCGATCGAAGTCAAACCCACCCGCTCGGGCCGCAACAGATCCGCGCGGACGGGACGCGCGCCGATCAATCCTGCCACAGCCGTGCCATGCGCCCCGTAAATCGTGGGGCCCGTCTTAGTGTCCACGAGGTCGCCGGAATTCAAGCTGGAAAAATCCTGCATATTCGCCGTGTCGATCGCACCGTTGAGGTTTGGATGCTCCCAATCAACGGTGGTGTCCATGATTGCAATCCTGTCCGGTGTCGCCGCTTGCGCCGCTTTTTCCCAAGCGCAACTGGCAAAGTCTTGCGTGTTGTCAATCACCCGGAGTGTCTCGAGATGCCACAGGGCGTGAAAACTGGGATAGAACCCTTTGCCCTGCGTTGGGTCAGACGCGTCTGCATGTTGGGTAACCATGGGTTTTCCTCCTGTTCAATACCATTCCGCGCGCACCAGCGCCATCTGATCTTCCATCACCCGCTCGATCACCGGCATGCAGCGCCGCGCGAGCGCCCGCCCCGCATTGGTGTCCGAACGGATATGCAACCCGGCCCATTCGCGATTTTCGGCCACCTGCCACGCCGCACGATACAGCGCAGGCAAGCCCGGATGCTCCGGCACTGTGCGCGCGAAGAGCTCCGCGATCAGAAAAGATTGCAGCGCGTGGTTTGACGGATAGGAAGAATGGGCCGGCACCGGCAGGAAGGGCCTGAGGTTGGGATCAAGTTCACTGGGGCGCGGCGCGTCAAAGCGCGCCTTGTAATGCAACCCGATGAACCCACCGAGCAGGATCAGGGTCTGGAACATCGCGGCCGTCGCAGAGGCCTGCGCGGCAACCGAGACGCCGAGCGGCTGCATGTAGGCCGTGATGTCATTTCCCGCCTCAACGAGAATATCCTGACGGCGCGTCGCTTCACCTGCGCCTTTGAGGTCGGCTTCTTTATTGTGCAGATCAGCGATCTCGCCCATGCGATCCTCGACTGGCGGGGGCGGTTCGAGATAATCCTCATGCCAGCCGAAGCGTTCCATGAACCCGCAGAGCAGGCCGATTTCCTTCCATGGGATCTCGATCTCCGGCCAGAGGAACCCTGTCCCCGCGGCCTCGATTGGGCTGCCCTGAAATAGCCCCTTGTGCAGACCTTTATGCAGGCCCTTGTGAAGCCCTTTGTGCAAACCCTTGTGAAGACCCTTGTGCAGCTTCCCGCCGCCTGCAGACACATCCGCATAGCTGCGCTGGATCAGCAATTTGCGCACCAGCGCACCCAGCGCGGCATCACCTTCCATGGTCGCAGCAAACCTGTGAAACGCGCCAACGATGTCGTTCAGAACACTACGCTCTTCCAGCTCGATCCTGTCGCCCCACACGACCAGATCCGCGCTTTGCAATATCTTGATCATAGCTTGCGCCGCCATGGCATCTCTCCCTTTCAGTGCAAAATATCACTTTGCCGCAGCCCCTGAACCAGCCGCTGGCTCAGATCAGTCGGCGCGCGGCGCAAAAGACCGTCGGCCCAATCCGACAGATCGTATCCCGGTCGCAGGGTCTGGATGCGGACCATCATGCGCCGCGCATCCGTGCTCTGGCCCGACAACGCCAGACCTGCCATCGCATAGCGCAGCGCACCGAGATATTTCGGGCGGCGAAACAGCGCCTGATTGGCATGCAAAAGCGACTGGTGGAAATCACCGCGCGCCATGCTGACCATCGCCCCTGTCACCTCATAGGTATACCGCCAGGGACTGAACGCGCCGACGCGCAGGCACCGTGCCACAGCCTCTGCCGCACCGTCGATATCGCCCCGGATCAGCCGGAGAACCGCCAGATGGTCTAGATTGATCGCCAGATGCGGATTGCGCTCATAGGCGGCTTCTACCATAAGTTGCGCGATGTCGCTGTCATCCGAGAGCATGTGCATCGCGTATCCTGCAAGGCTCTGACAGAGCGGCAGAAGCGGGTCCGATGCCCGCATGCTGGCGATCACATCGCAAAGTCGGACCGCATCGAACGTCGTGGCCGCCCCGATCCCTTCATGGACCTTGAAGACCTGGGCAAAGGCCCGCAGGCATTCGAGCATCGCAGACGGGCCGTCATCCAGCATCCGCTCGAGTTGCGTTTCCGTGCGCAGAATGGTCGATGTGTCCAACGAGAACAACGCCGCAACCGCCGAGATGGGAAAGAGATCAGCCCCGCCCGCCGAATGTCCCTGCGAGGCCAGCCGATCCACCAGCAATTCCCCGACCGCATGGGCGCGGTCCGCGCTGTGCGGCACCTGCGGGTCGATCGGGTCCGATACCCACAAGACGCGGCGCGTGCACGCCTCCATCAGCTGCAGCCGCGTACGCAGCGCCCTGCCGTTCTTCTCGACAGCGGGCTGCAACCAGTGGCTCGCACCGCGGCCAGACTCGATGGGCAGCGGCAGGATCGGGTGGTCCGCGCGGCGCAAATCATGCACATCCATCGTGGTCGTGTGCCACAGGAACGATACGACATGATCCACGAAACTGTCGACGGCATGCAGCTCCGCGCGGGTCAGCTGGACATGGAGCGGCGGCAACAGTCCCAGCGCCAGATGCGGCGGTGCGAGACCGCTCAGCGCGGATTTCGCCGGCGGGGCATGCGGGGCGGGACTGTCCTCGGCCGGGGCAGACAGGCGCATGTCGCGCAAAAACTCCTCGAATCCCGCGCAGCCTGCCATCGGCAGATCCAGCCCCTCAAGGAAGCTGGCATCGCGCCAGTCACCGTCGCGTGCGGTAATCCGGCCCGGCGCGAGGCTGACAGTCGCACGATCTGCGACCAGCATATCCGCCCCCAGAGGGGCCAGGTCACGCCGCAACTGATAGATCGCCATGCGCAGATTTGCCGAAGCCCGCGCGGCAGGCGCGTCGCCCCAGAACAGATCCTGCAGGCTCTTGCGGGTCTTGATCTGTCGTGGTGCGCAAATCAGCACGGCCAGAATGGCCTGACGCAACATGCTGCCCGGTGTGATGTCGCAACCATCCTGCGCGATCACCCGGAACGGACCCAGAAGACTGGCACTGGCGCAGCGCGGGCCAGTCTCGCCCGGGTGCGGGCGCGGCGGGATCTCCGGCACGTCATCCAACGGAAGACACTTCCCTTGCGATGCCAACAACGCGCTGAAGGCTATCACGCGCGCCTTCGTATACGAAGCGTTTTCACCCTTGCCCCGCGCTGGGGGCAGTGATGCGCGGCGTTGCATGGCAGGATTTGTGCACCTTTGCATCACATCCCCCCTAGAAACGCCGCGACAAGGACAGGGCCACATCCGTGGCGCGCATGCGGTGAAGGGGAATATTGCTCGACTGCCATCTACGCGTAAGCGTAAGCTGTGGCACAAGACCCTGGAATTGTAGCCGATCGTGACTGAGGGTCACACGCAGGCTGCGAACCCGGTCGCGACGGGCGACCGAAAAGCCCGGATAGACCCCATCATGGGTGTTGCGCCCCAGCAGCGTGCTGACGCCCAGATGAAGCTCATCACCAAGACGGGTGGACAGGCCAAGGCCAAGCGCAAGGTCAGTATGGGTCAGATGTGCTGCACGCGCGGTTTCACGCAGCACAGGCAGCTCCAGTGTCAGCCTGGTGTCTTGTGACAGGGCATAATGCAGCCCCGGTGTCACACGGATCTGGATGCCATCGCGAAACTCCGCGCGCGGGAAACGTTGCCGCAGGTATTCGGCATGAATGAAAAGCTGCAAACGCGCGGTCACAAGGCCCGCCGCGCTTGTCCCGAAACCGGCCTGCTGGCGGGTCAGATCACCCGCCTGAAAAAGCTGCGTGACGCGGGGACCGAAGGTGAGCGTGCTGCGCGGCCCGCGCCGCGTCACATCGAGCCGCAGCGCGAGCTCTGTCTCATCGGGTTTGCGCGATGTGCTGAAGCGGCGATGATCGAGTGAGGCCGACACGATGGCCGTCATCATTGGCCCCAGCGTCCAGCGATACCAGGCCGTCGCCCCCAGCGTCACGCCCAGACCCGATGTCGCCCGAGATGCAGGGTCAAGCATGAAGGGCACCCCATCGATCATGACGGTCCGGGTCGCGCTGCCCGCCGTGATGTTGGAGGAGGGCAAAAGCGCGAAACGCAAGGCGAGCCCCGCGCGCGGGTGGTGCCGCACCGTTGCGAGCTGCGTGAGAAGCTGGTCGCGCAACTGCGCATCTTCCGTGCGCGACGCCAGCTGATGCGCCTGCGCGACTGCGGCCCCAAGCTGCCCGGCGGCGTGCAGCGCCCGGATCAGCCACATCCGCGCAGGCTCGAAATCGGGCGCGACAGCCAGGATGTCGCGAAAAATCGCTATTGCGCCATCGGCATCGCCCGCGCGCAGGGCGATCAAGCCTTCAAGTTGTGCCTGATGCAAGCCCGCATCGGGGCGCCTGGCCAGGTGCCGCGAAAGCGCTTCGCGGGCGGCGACAGCATCACCGCGCTGCAGCGCCTGCGCCATTGTCTCGGCCGGGGTCTGGGCTGTTGCGCCAGTCGCAAGCGCGAGGGCGACAGTCAGACCCGCGAACAGTCTGCGAAGACAGAGTTTCATGATTTCCCCAAGATTTTATGTCATGGTGGTGCGGGCACCACTTGGGGAAGTGCCCGCACCTTGACCTTTATCCGGCAGATTCCTGCCCGACAAAGGTCATCCCTGCGCACGCCCCCGAAATGTCGCGTTGCGGCTCCCCAATCAGTTCTTGTCACCCCGGAAGAAGCCCCAGCCCAGAATGGACGCGTCACCATCGGCGGCGGTCCCGCTGAGATTGATCGCCCCTGCAACCCCGTCAGCCGCCGTGCCGAAGAACGTGCCCGAATAGGTTGACCCGGCATCGATCGCGGCGATCCCGGTCGTGAAGGCGCTGTCGGCCGTCACAGCGCCCGTGAAGCCGTTACCGCTGATCGCAGTTTCATTCAAAGACAGCGCCCCGTCGACAGCTGTCCACGACTGAGACGGATCCTCGGCGCGCGGCGGTCTGCCCTCGAGATTTGTCAGTGACCCGAACACGGTCCCCGACCCGAAATTTGCCGACATGTTCAGATTGCCCTGCACCTCGGACACCGCTGTCGCGAAATTTACAAACCCCGTCGTCGGGGCAAGCCGGATGCGTGAATTGCCCGAATAGGTCGCCGAAGGCAAAGCCGCCAAAGCCGCAGCACGTGTCTCGGTGCCCGTCACGATGAAGGCTTCCCGGCCTGTGCCATCACCGGTGTCGACGAAATAAGCAAAAACGTGGTAGTCGCGACTATTTGTCGGGTCGAGTTGGCCCGCCATGCCATCATTGTTCCACGCCCAGATGCCTGCCCCGTCTTTCTCGAAACCATAGCCATCCTCGGACAGATCCTCGGGCGTGAAGACTACCTCTGGTTGGCCCGGCACCTGCAAGGTCAGGCCACCGGCTGCATTCCGCGTCACCGTCGCCGTGGGTGCTGCGGACGCAACTGCGGTCTGCGCGTCATAATTGCGCTGGATCTCTGCTGTTGTGCGTTCCGAAGACCGCAGTGCTGCGCCCTCTGCCAGCGCTTGCGCTGCGGTGCCTGCTGTCTCGGTGAGCACCTGCTCCGCGCCGGTATTGCCCGAGCGGCCCGCAGGTGGCGTGACTTGACTGGTGCTGCTGCTGCCACTGCCGCAGGCCGACAAGGCTGCGCTGCCGACAATCAACGCGGCGAGATATCCATGATGTTGCATGGGGAAAACCCTTCCATTTTTGAAATCCCAAGGTTCAGTCGGTGACCCGACAGGAAACACGTCTCACACAAGGCGTCAGCGCATCGTCAACTATAGGAATTTCAATACTTTAGCTGATATTGTGCGCAGCCACCGCCCAGTCCTGCGCATCAGCGGGTTGTGGCTCGCCGTGGATCAGAAGGTGGAGCACGAGCGACCTTCACCTTAGCCCGGCACTGAACCGTGCGTTTTTAGGCAGCAGAACTGCGGCGGTCGTATTCTCGAAAATAAGCGCAAGAATCGACTTGCAGGCAGACCGACGCTTGGCTATTACCCGGCGCACAGTTGGGGTGTAGCCAAGTGGTAAGGCATCGGTTTTTGGTACCGTGTATCGTAGGTTCGAATCCTACCACCCCAGCCAGTCTTTCCTAAGTGCATGATATACAATGCGGAATGCATCATGAGTCCCAGTGAGATTCGGTTTTCGGGGCAACTGCGACACAGGATTGCATCACATCGGTGCATCACAGGGTCTGAAATCGCCCTTCGAACCGCCCCGATCCGCGACAGGCTTTTCGCGCCCTCCGACCTGAATCAGAGGGGCGAGAGATGGTACGGCTCAACC
Source organism: Paracoccaceae bacterium (assembly GCA_007692585.1). Classification (GTDB taxonomy): domain Bacteria; phylum Pseudomonadota; class Alphaproteobacteria; order Rhodobacterales; family Rhodobacteraceae; genus Roseinatronobacter. The sequence goes on from REBU01000044.1 coordinate 25,378, forward strand.
ACACCTTGCGCAGAGGTGCGGTTTACGTCTGGCGGCGCAGGCTTACCGCAGGTCACCCGTCTTACAAGGGGAAATACGTGCAGATTTCCTTGCGAACGAAGGAGTTATTCACAGCGCAGACGCTTGGGCCACTTGTGAACACGGCTTTCAACGACAGTATCAAATCCAAGTTGACCGAAGCCATCACCGTTCAAGACGTCAAGACGTAGTGGACAGCCGAATTCCAATTTAAGCCCGACATCACACAGGGCGTTGAACTATCGACCGAAGATAATGTCTCTGCGAGCGGGCGTGCAGGTCGTCATGACGTGTCCCTTGGCAGCCTCAGCCGCCAGCCCGCTTCGCACCTGCGCCGCCCCATGCCAGTGGTATAATGGCCCCCGGCAGCGCTGCCAGTAGTGCCGCAAGGCCGAAGATGACGCTGGCGGCCACAGCCATCACTGGATCAATCCCTGCAAGCGGCCAAAGCAGCGCTGCTGCTCCCTCGCGCAAGCCCCATCCATTAACCGAAACCGGCAACAGCATCGCCGTCAGCGTCAGCGGCAACACAAAAAGCGCGGCCCAGAGGTCAAGCGCCACACCAACTGCTTGCGCCGCGGCCCAGAAACCGAGCAGATTACAGCCGAGGATTGCTGCGCTCAGGCCAAGCTGTATCCGCCAGATCCCTGCCTCGATCCAGGCACTGCGCAAGCGTCCCAACATCCGCGCGACAATCCCCTGCCCCGCGCGCGGCAGCCGCAACCCAACCCAAAGCGCTCCGGTCACGCCAATCGCGCCCGCTGTCAGAGCGAGCGCTGCAGGCTGAGGCCAGAGCCATGCACTCATCCCAAGCAATGTGACCAGTCCCAGCGCAAGCTGGCCTGCCAGCCGCTCGATGACGACAGTTTCCGCCGCAGCCCCCAGGCCGGCCTGCTCGCGCAGGCGAAAGGCGCGACCAACATCGCCCAGCACCCCGCCCGGCAGCACGGTATTGCCCAGCACCGCCAGCCAGTACTCGCGCAGCGCCAAGCCGGGCCGCAGCGTTACCCCCAGCGCCCCGGCCGTGCAGCGCCAGCGCAGCGCCGAAAGGGCGATTTGCCCGACCAGGGCGACAGTGGCCACCGCAAGCCAGACTGGTTGGGTCACGCGCAGCGCATCCCAAATGGCCTCGCTGCCCAGCGCGCGGCCAATCAACACGAGCGCCGCGACAGTCACCGCGCTGCGCAACAAAAGGCCGACGCTGCGGCGGCTCATGGCGCGCCGCTGCTCAGCACGCGCAAAAGCGCATCGCGCAGGGCATCCATGCGGATCACAGGGGTTGTGGGGTCTGGGATCATGCCGGGGGTCCAGCCCAGCGCGTCGAAACGCGCAACAAGCGCGGGGGGGCCGATCACATGAACGGGCACGTCATAGCCGGCGACCTGTGACACAAAGCGCGCGGGTTCATGGTCGCCCAGCATGATGATCAGCGGCGGGTCGCCTGCATGGCGGGCCGCCCAGCTGCCCATGACCTGCAGACTGTAATCCACGGCCAACCGGAATTGGTCGCGCACCCGGTCATGATCGCGCCAGACGACTTCAGGCGGATCGCCTTCATTGGCCCATTGGTTGAAGATGGTGCCATCGCCAATATCCTCCCAATCGATCACGGGCGGGATGGGCAGCCAGGGCGCGTGGGACGACACCAGCGCGACCTGCGCCACGATCGGATCGCGCGCGCCCTGCGGCAGGTCGCGCGCCAGCCGGTCGAGCGCATCGAGCGTGAATTGGTCAGGCATGGTCACCCAGTTGAACGGTTCGCCCTGATACCCCAGATCCGGGGCATTATAGATGGCATCGAAGCCGAAGAAATCTCCCTCGGGCCAGGGCAAGACATGCGCGGGCTTGATCGCCACAGTGCGCCGCCCGGCAGCCTGCGCGAAGTGAAACAGGGTCTGGCGTTCGCTGGCCAGCACGGCACGGTAACGGCCTTGGTTATCCAGCCACAGCCCGGTCGCCACGGAGCCATGCGCCAGCCAGCTCTGCCCGCCCACCATCGGCGCGCGCGACCATCCAGAGCGCATCGCCAGACCGCGCGCAGCGAGATCCGCCTCGATGCGGCGCAGGGTGCCAGTATGGGTCGGGATATAGAGCGGGTTCTCGAAACTTGAGCGGCCATAGCTCTCGACATAGACAAGGATCAGATCGGTTTCGTCCAGGTGGTCGAAAAGCGGGCCCGCCGCGCGCATGGGATCGCTGACGGCCGCGGCGCGAAACTGCGCGAGATCCGCGCGTGTGTCGCGAAATTGCGCGACGCGCTCGACCCCGACGCGCGCGGTGAAGGCCGCCCCGGGCAAGGCCGCGCGCAGGCCCGCCGGAAGCTCCCAGGCGCGGCGCGCCTGCCCGATCTCGGCCACAGCCAGCGCGGCGGCAGGCAGGATCAGCACCGCAGCCGCGATCCGCACGGAACGCAGGACATTGATATGCGCCCAGACCCCGGTCGCCCACCACAGCCCCACCGCCAGCAGCGCCAGCGCGCCCAGCGCAGCCATGACCGCCAGCGCAGCCAGTGGCGTGCCAACCGACCCCTGCCCCAGCATCCAGGCCGCGGAGACAAGGTTCAGATCCACTGCGATATTGAAGCCGCGATTGAAGGCAATAAAGGTCGCGAAATCGGCAAGTTTGAGCACCACAAGCGCAAGCAACGCTGCAATCAACGCCAGCCGAAACAGAAGCCCAAGCCAGTGCCGCCCCATGATCACGAGCGCGGCGAGCAGCACGGGCAGTTCCAGCGGAAACAGGGCGAGCGCGCCCCAGGTCATCGCCGCCGGATGATTGGGCTGGATCAGCACCAGATAGAGCAGCGCCGCCGCCAGACTCAGCCGCGCCGATGCGGCGAGTGTATGCGTCATGAGGCCTCGGCAGCGCGTCTGTGAAGCCAGCGGATATCAACCGCGAAGCCTGTCGCCACACTGGCCAGAAGAATGACCCCCAGCACATGCGACAGGCCGGGCGTGACGATCGGTGCCAAGATCAGGACCTGCCCGCCCATCTGCACTGCGGCCACTGTCTTGCGCCAGAAGGCGTCCGGCAGAGGGTGGCGCAGCGCAGGCAGGATCAGCCCGGCCAGCAGGAAGGCAGGACGGATCAGCCCCAGCGCGAGAAACCAGATACCGACCTTGTCTGCCTGCCAGGCCAGCGCGGCCAGCACCAGCGCGAAGGCCACATCAGTTTCCATATCGAAGCGCGCCCCGAAATCCGAGCGCAGCCCGGAGCGCCGCGCGGCCCAGCCATCGACCCCGTCCAGCAACAGCGTCAGCAGCGCAAGCAGCACCAACCCCCAGCCGAACCCGCTTGCAGGGTCCAGAACCTCTGGCGTCGCCAGCAGCCCCGCGAGGGCGGCAATTGATGCCGCGCGTAACAGGGTCAGTGTGTTGCAAAGACCAAGCCTCGAGTGCGGATAGTTTAACCGCTCCAGCCCGTGCGACACGGCCACAGCGCCGATGGACGCAATCACCCAGGTCAGCATCGCCGCAAGCTTGGGCTGATCCGCCCCACCGGTACTGGCCAGCCAAGCAGCTGCAAGTCCAGAGAGCGGCACAAGCACACACGCCAGCAGCAGCGCTTGAAATTGCGCTCCGCCTGTCGACATGACGCCCGCTCCGCGCCGCATGACTGAGACCATCGTCTTGACCATGCTGTGTCAGTTAGCCCGTTGCCGAATTTATCAATACACACCCTGCACACTGATCACGCCTGCGTGTTTTGCGTCTGAAATCCGCGCAACGCCGTCTCTTGTCAGGCCGCAAGCACTTGCCTTTTCCGCGCAAGCCCTACCCCTATAATGAATGCCAAGACCACCAGATAACGAGGCACAGATGCGCACAATCCCTGACAGCCCCCCTCTGCGCTACAGCAACACGACCCGCGTTCTGCATTGGGTCAGCGCGATCATGATCCTGTCGACGATCCCCATCGGTGCCATCATGCTGCGCGAGGGGCTGGAGCGCTCGACCCAAGATCTGCTTTTCATACTCCACAAGAATGGCGGTGTGATCATCTTCGCGCTGGTTTTGGCGCGTCTCGCCTGGCGCCTTGTATCCCCCCCGCCGCCCCTGCCCGCATCCATCCCCGACTGGCAGCATCGCGCGGCGAGACTGGGGCATATGGCGCTTTATGCCATGCTCGTGGTGATGTCGGTGAGCGGGTACGTGCGCGTGCGCGCGGGCGGTTTCCCGGTCGAGATGCTCGACGCAATCGGCGCGCCAACGCTTGTGCCGCGCTCCGAGGCGCTGGCCGATTTCGCGCAATCTGTCCACGGCTACGCCCGCTTCGTGCTGGTCGCGCTGATCGTGGTGCATGTCGGGGCAGCCTTGATGCACATGGTTCGGCGCGACGGGGTGATGCGCCGGATCTGGCCCCCGGTCGGCGGCTGAGATGGGCAGGCTGACCCGCGCGCGGCGGGCGCAATCGCTGGTGGTGCTGACGCTGACCGCAGCGCTGGTTGGAGCGCTTCTGTGGGGTCTCGATCTGGAGGCCACCCACCCGGCGCTGGCCGCATTGGTTACGATACTGTTCACGCTGAACGCCATCGCGCTTGCCGGGGCTGCGGTCACGGCGGTCGTGGGGCTGACCACCATACGCCATGCGCCCCGGCGCGCGCGCACCACCGAGATGCCTGCCCCCGGAGCGGGCACCTGCGCTGTGCTCTGGCTGGTCTGCGGCGAAGACCCCGACTTGCTGACCGCACGTATCCGCGCCTTCCTCGCCGATCTCGACGCAACCAGGCAGAGCGGCGCATGTCGTGTTTTCGTGCTGTCCGACACCACCGCGCCAGACGCCCGGACCCGCGAGCGCGCGGCCCTTGCAACTCTGGGTACTGGCATCACCTACCGCAACCGAAGCGCGCCGCTTGGGCGTAAGCCGGGCAATCTGCGCGACTGGCTGGACATGCATGGCGCAAGCTTCGATATGATGCTCCTTCTGGACGCCGATAGCGGCTTCAGCGCGGCGCGTCTGGCGCGGATGCGCGCTGAAATGGCAGCCAATCCGCAATTGGGGATCATTCAGGCTGCGATCCGCCTGCGCCCGGGTGTCAGCCGTTTCGCGCGGTTGCAGCGGCTGTCGGCACGGCTCTGCGGGCCGGTCTTCGCGCATGGGCTTGCCCGGCTGAGCGGAGATGCGGGCAATTTCTGGGGCCACAACGCGCTGATCCGCACCCGCGCCTTCGCGCAGGATGCGGCGCTGCCCGAATTGTCGGGGCGCGCGCCCTGGGGCGGCGCGCTGCTGAGCCATGATTTCGTCGAGGCCGCCTTTCTGCGCCGCAGCGGATGGCAGGTGCAGATCGCCCCCGACAGTCGCGGCAGTTTCGAGGATGCGCCGGAAACCATCGCCACCCATCTGCGCCGCGACAGGCGCTGGGCGCAGGGCAATCTTCAACATCTGCGCGTGATTGCTGCGCAAGGCTTGCACCCTGCCAGCCGCCTGCATCTGGCCGCGGGCATCCAGAGCTACCTTTCCGCGCCGATCTGGCTGGCGCTGGTGCTGCTCTTTGGCTCGGGCGCGGTCCATGCCACAGCGGCCGCGCTTGTGCCGCTCGCCGGGATGCTTGGCCTGCTGATGGTGCCCAAGATTGCCGGGGTGCTTGCACGCCGCGCAAACGCGCGGACTGCCAAGCGCCGCGCGCGTCTGTGGCGAGGCTTCGCGCATGAACTGGCCCTCTCGACGCTGTTTGCGCCACTTGCGATGCTGCAGCGTTCGGGCTTCGTCGCAGCGGTGATCGCCGGGCGCGACAGTGGCTGGCAGCCCTCAGGAGCGGGGCGTGTGCAGGAAGCAGGGGCACCGCGCGGCGTGATCCTTGCCGCCGGGGCGATCATGGCGGCGGTCATGATCCCGCAGGCGCTGATCGGCGAAAGTCTGACCGCCGCCATGATCGCAGGCGCGATGGTCCTGCCGGTCACCCTGCCGCTCTGTGTCGCGCCCTGGCTTGTGGCATGGTTTAACCGCGCGCCGGATCGCGATGCGCAAGACGGGATCGCGCGCTATTACGACGCAAGCACCCGGCGCTTTCTGACCGTAGGCGGCAGCGGGTCAGCGCTGGCCATTCACCGCCCGCTCTGGGACGACGGCGCACGCAACGCCACCGAAGCCGCTGGCCATGTGAACACTTTGGTCGTGCGGGCCGCCGAAGCTGCCCTTGGCCAACCGCCAAAGCTGGTGCGCGATCTGGGCTGTGGGGTTGGCGGCAGCCTGTTCCACCTTGCCCAGGCTTGGCCCGAAGCCCGGCTGGGGGGGCTCACACTTAGCGCCGCGCAAGTGCGCATCGGGCAGGCCCATCTGTGCGCACGCGGGCTGCAGGGGCGCGTGAGTCTGGCGCAATCGGATTTTACCTTGCCCACCACTCTGCCCCCGGCGGATCTGGTGCTTGCCATTGAAAGCCATGTCCATAGCGACAGTGCCGCCAGCTTCCTGCGCGCGGCTCTGCTGCATCTGCGCCCCGGCGGGGTGCTGATCATCGTCGATGACATGCTGGCCGAGAACCACGCCCCTGCCGGAGATCAGGCCGCGCGCCTGATCGACGCGTTCCGGCGCGGCTGGCACCTGGGCCATGTCAGCTCGGGGGCCGCGCTGGTGGCCGAGGCCGAGCGGCTTGGTTTCGAGCCCCTGCGCATCGAGGATCTGACCCCGATGCTGCGCCTTGATCGCCTGCGCGACAGGGTGCTGCGCGTCGCCGGACCGCTGGCAGATGCGCTGGGGCTGGGACGAACTCCGTTTTTCGCAAACATGATCGGCGGCAATGCCTTGACCCAGGCCTATCGCCACGGCCTGATGCGCTACCGGCTTGTGGTGTTGCAGCTGGGCACCCCGGCGCAACTGGCCGACCCATTGCCCCAACCGGGCAAGAGCGCGGCATGAAGCGGCGCGGCTTCCTGCGCGGCAGTGCGGCGGCCCTTGCACTGGTTCCGGGCGGTGTGGCGCTGACTGAACCCGCCCTCGCCGAGACGGCACTGACCAGCTCCGAAGCTGTGATCGCTACGGCGCGCGCGCTGGCAAACGCGCCTTACCTGCCGCGCCCGCAGGCGCTGCCGCCACCCTTTGATGCGCTGAGCTATGACAGCCACCGCGCCATCCGTCCCATCGAGGGCCGCGCCGCGCGTCTGCCGCTGGGCCATGAATTTCGCGCGGATCTCTTGCCACCGGGCTGGCTGTTTCCCGACCCTGTGACCATCTCTTTTGCAGGCGAGAGGCCAGCGCCGGTCTTTGGCACCGGGCTGTTCGAGTTCGATCCGCGCTATTTCCCACAGCCGCCCGCCGCGCGCGCTCTGCCCGATGCCGGGTTTTCCGGGCTACGCCTGCTCTATCCCCTCAACGCCGCCGACCGGCTGGACGAGTTGATCGTCTTTCAAGGCGCCAGCTATTTCCGCGCGCTGGCACGCGATGCCGTCTATGGTCTGTCGGCGCGCGCACTGGCACTGGGAACCGGCGGCGCAGCGCCGGAAGAGTTCCCGGTCACGCGCCAGATCGCCATTCTGGACACAGACCCGGGCCGCGTGACGCTGGGCTGCGTGATCGACAGCCCGCGCGCGGCTTGCGCGCTGATCGCCGCAATCACGCCGGGGCGGGCGGGCGCGCCTGAAACCGTGATGGACAGCGCGCTGCATCTCTTCGCGCGCGAGACCATCACGGATGCGGGCATAGCGCCGCTGACGTCGATGTTTCAGCATTCCGACATGGGTCCGGCCGGGATTGATGACTTCCGCCCGGCGGTGCATGACAGCGATGTTCTGGTGATCGACAATGGCGCGGGCGAAAGGCTGTGGCGGCCCTTGGCCAACCCCGCAAAACTGCAGATGTCGGCCTTTGCAGATCACGCGCCGCGCCGGTTCGGGCTTGTGCAGACGGCTGACCATTTCGACCGCTTCCGCGATGGCGAGGCCGCCTATCACCGCCGCCCCTCGGCCATGGTCGAACCTGCGGGCGACTGGGGCGCAGGGGCGGTGATGTTGCTCGAAATCCCGACAATTGACGAATTTGCCGACAATATCGCTGTGTTCTGGCGGCCCGATGCCCCGCTCGAGCCGGGACAGGAACACCGTTTCGCCTATCGGCTGCGCTGGCAGCCTGCGGGGCTGCAATCGCTGCCAGAGGCCGATCCGCCGCTGGCGCTGGTGCCCATGCGGCATGCGACGGGCATCGAGCCGGGCCTGCGCGGCGCACGGCGCTTTGTCATCGACTATGCCCCGCCAGCGGGCAGCACCCCGCCCGCGCCAGACAGGCTGGCCCTGATGATCACCGCCGCCGACGGCGCAGATATCTCGGGACAGACGCTGCATAAGCTGGCGGGCGCGCCGGACACGCTGCGCGCAAGCTTCCTGCTTACCCCCGACGCGGCGCTTGATCGCGCCGAATTGCGCGTGGACCTGCGCCACCGCGAGGGGATGCAAACGGCGGGGGCGGCGGCGCCGGTCTGGCTATGGCGCTGGGGTCGGGGGCATGACGGTGGTCCCTGACATGCCGCCAGACGCGGGTTTCGCGCGCATATTTGCGCAAGCTTGGTCGAAGACGCTCTGTTCGGGCCGTCCACCTGTGCGCGGTGCCAGCGATCCCAGCCATCGAGACACCACTGGTAATCCTGGCGCAGGGCGCAAGACCGATGCAACGACACCGAAATAGTTTCCGCCATCACCTTATGGGCAAGCGTCTTCGCGGCTCTGGCCGCCAGAGCGCCGGCGCGGCATGCGCATCTCAATGCCTGCAGCACTGCTCGCGATTTCAACCTCGGGGCACAAGCGATTGTGGCCGTCGCGGTTCTGCTGGCGCTGGGGACGACACTGGGCTATGCGCTGCCGGGCGCGCAGGACTGCCGCGCTCACGGGAGCGCAAGCAAGCGACAGCTGCACAGCTGCACAGCTGAGGAGACAGACCGCAATGCCCCCGCCAGACGCAATCTTTGCCATTCCCGGTGACCTGAACACGCGCACAGGCGGCTATATCTATGCGCGGCGGCTGCTCGAAACGCTGCACGAGATTGGCCAGCCCCTGCGCCATGTCGCGCTGATGCCGTCCTGGCCGGAGCCCAGCCCAGCCGCCGAGGCCGAGCTGGCCGCAATGCTGACCGCGCTGCCGCCGGATATGGCGCTGATCCTCGATGGACTGGTCTTCGGCGCGATGGACACGCAGCTTCTGGCCGCGCAGAGGCGTCCGGTCATCGTCATGCTGCACCACCCGCTGGGGCTGGAATCCGGTCTGCCCCCGGCCCGCGCTGCCGCAATGATCGCGCGCGAACGCGCCAATCTGCGCCATGCCGCGCATGTCGTCGTGCCCTCGCCGCATACGCGCGACATTCTTGTGGCCGAATTCGGGGTCCGGCACGAAGATATTTCGATAGCCCTGCCCGGATTCGACCGCCCCGACCCGGCTGGAGTCGATGTTGCGCCAGCCTCACCGCCGCTGGTGCTCTCCGTCGGCATCCTCTGCGAACGCAAGGGCCATGACATCTTGCTGCGCGCCTTGGCGCGGCTGACGCATCTGGACTGGCAGGCGGCGATTGTCGGCAGGATCCATGACGACGCCGTTTACGCCGCGCTGATCGCGCTGCGCCGCGCGCTGGGGCTGGAGGCACGTGTGCGCTTTACAGGCGAACTCGCGCAGGCCCCGCTCGATGCACTCTATCGCAGCGCAAGGGTGTTTGCGCTGGCGACCCGCTACGAGGGATATGGTATGGTCTTCAGCGAAGCGCAGTTGCACGCGCTGCCGGTCGTCAGCTGCGCGGTCGGCGCGGTGCCGCAGACTGTGCCCGAAGGTGCTGGCCTGTTGGTGGCCCCGGACGATGTGCCGGGCTTTGCCGCAGCGCTGGAGCAGATGCTGACCGACAACGCAGCCCATGCGCGCCTTGCGGCTGGTGGCGCGGCTATCGGTGCGACCCTGCCCCAGTGGCGTGATGCGGCGCGGATCATGCGGGGCGTGCTTGACCGTGTGTCCGGGCGATAAGCGCACGATCCCAGTCTGTTTGCCCGGAATTCAATCCGCTTCAGCGCGCTCTGGTCACAAAAAGGTCTGCGCTCTTGCACTGATCGAGCATGCGGCTAATATCCTGTGAAACCGCGACAACTCACGCTTGACAGCGTGTGACGGGTCACAGGAGGACTGCAGGATGCAATTGATGCGCGCCTTGGATCCGCTTCAGGTTGCTTCATCTGGTGTCAATCTGCTCCGTTCCGGTCTGGTATTGACCTTCGCCAGCGCGCTCGCCTTATCGCCCCTGCCGCTGCGCGCGCAGGACAATCTTGACACGCGGCGCGGCGGGTTGCTGGATGAAATCGTCTTCGCAACCGAAACCGATACCGCGCGGCTCTCGGGCCTGATCTCGGACGGAGCGTTTCAGCTCACGGCGCAGGGCGTCAGCGATCCGTCGATGTTCCAGCGCATCCGCGAGTCTGCATTGATCGATTACGATATGTCCTTCGGCGGCTCGGTGGAACTCACGCTGAACCCGGCGGGACCGACCTTTCGCGACGGCACGCTCAACCCATTCCATGTTCCCGCCATCCGCGAGGCGATGAACTGGCTCATCGACCGCCGTTTTATCGCCGAGGAAATCTATGGCGGTCTTGCGCGTCCGCGCAGCCTGCCCATCGGCACAGCCGTGCCCGATTTCGCCCGCGTTGCGGCCAGCGCCCGCGCAATCGAGCTGCGCTACCGTCACGACCCTGCCCGCGCGCTGGCGGTGATCGAGGCCGAGATGCAGGCGCTGGGGGCCGAGCGGCAGGGCGGCATCTGGCACCATGACGGGCGGCCTGTGACGCTGCGCATGGTCATCCGCTCGGACGACAACCGCCGTCAGGTGGGCGATCATGTGGCCAATCTGCTCGAAGGCGCGGGGTTTCGCACCGAGCGGCTCTACCGCGGGCCGGAGGAAGCCTCGCGCATCTGGATCGCCTCTGACCCGGCGGCCGGGCAGTGGCATATCGTGACGGGCGCGTGGATCTCGACCCTTGTGCGCCGCGATTCTTCCGATGACTTCGATTTCTACTACACCCCGCGCGGCAGGCCCGACCCGCTCTGGCAAGCCTACACGCCCGCGCCGGAATTCGACCGCGTCGCGTCGCGTCTGGCCGAAGGCGATTTCGCTGATCTGGAAGAACGCGCAGCGCTGATGACCCGTGCGCTGGATCTGGCGATGCAGGATTCCGCGCGGATCTGGCTGGTCGATCAGTCGCAGATCGGCCCGCGCGCCGCAGATATCCAGGTGGCCTCGGATCTTGCGGGCGGGGTGCGGGGCTCGCAGATCTGGCCGCTGACGCTGCGCTTCGCCGACCGCGTGGGCGGACAGGCGCGCGTGGCCATGCCCAGCGTGCTGACCGAGCCGTGGAATCCGGTCGCGGGCACGAACTGGCTGTTTGACCGCATGGTTCTGCGCGCGCTCAATGACAGCTCGGTTCTGCCTGACCCGTTCACAGGGTTGCACCGTCCACAGCGATTGGCGCGGGCGGATCTGACCGTGCGCGAAGGCACTCCGGTTTCCGTCACCCTGCCCTGGGTCACGCTGGATCAGGCCGAGGAGATCACGGTGCCCGATGACGCCTGGATCGCGTGGGACGAAGGCGAAGGCCGCTTTCTGACCGTGGCAGAAACCGGCCAGCAGGGCCTGTCGGCGCGCACGCGCACTCTCCTGCATTACGGGCCTGAATTCTTCGACCGGCTCTGGCATGATGGCTCGACAGTCTCGCTGCCCGATGTGCTGGTCTCATGGGCGCTGACCTTCTCCCGCGCCAATCCCGACAGCCCGCATTTCGACCCCAGCCATGTGCCCGTTTTCGAGGTTTTCGAGCGGCAGTTTCGCGGCTGGCGGATCGTATCCGAAGACCCCTTCGTGCTGGAAGTCTACAGTGATCAGATCTCGCTGGATGCCGAAACGATGGTTGCGCAGCGCACAGCCAGCGTGCTGCCCTGGCATGTGATCGGGCTTGCGATGCAGGCAGAAGCGCGCGGCGAGCTGGCCTTTTCCTCGGCCAAGGCGGACCGGATCGATGCCGAATGGCTGAGCCTTGTGGCCGGGCCGAGCCTGCCCATTCTCGACCGCAGGCTGGAAGATGCCCGCGACGCAGGAGCGATCCCCTTTCCCAACCTCCTTGGCCCGCATCTGACCGAGGAAGAGATCGCGCAGCGCTATGACAATATCGCGGCCTGGCGCGCGGCGCGGCGGCATTTCCAGATCGGCGACGGGCCCTATCTGCTCCATTCGGTGCATCCTATCGAAGGCGCGCTGGTCTTGCGCCATTTCCCCGATTTCCCTGATCCGGCGGATCGCTGGCTGGGCTTTGCCGCACCGCCTGTCCCGGTGCTGGATCTTGACGGGCCGCTGATCGTCGCGCGGGGCGAAGAGGCTCGCTTCACCATTCAGGCCAGTTTCGCAGGCGATCCTGTCGCAGCGGACGATATGGAAGCCGCGCGTTTCCTGCTCTTTGACGGCGACGGCACGCTGATTGAGGAAGGCGACGTCACCGAGATCGGCGGCGGCATGTGGGAGGTGCGCTTGACCCCTGCCCAGATCGCAGCCCTTGGTATGGGGCCGAATAGTCTGGAAGTTGTCTTTACCTCGCGCCATGTCGCGATGCCGGTATTCGCCAGCCAACCCTTCGCCACTGTGCCTGTGCGCACCGCGAATTGGTGAGGAAACCATGACCGAGCTCACCCAGCCCCCCGCCACGCACCCTTCCACGACACGCCCCCGCAGCCGCGAGATCAGCGGCCTTGCGCTGTTCATGCTGCGCCGTGTCCTTGCGCTGGTGCTGACCGTGCTGGTGGGCGTCTATCTGACCATCATCATCGCCAATATGGGCGGGCAGGTTGATGAGCTGCGCATCATCCAGATCCGCGCCGATGTCAGCGAGGCCGTGCGCGCCAACCCGGCCGTTGCTGCGGCCGAGCGCCCCGCCCTGATCGAGGCACAAGTCGCGCAAGAGGTCGAACGCCTGGGCCTCGATCAGCCGTTCTTCTGGCGCAGCCTCGATTATCTGCGCCGCGCCATGCTGCTCGATCTGGGCCGCGCCGAGCAGATGAGCAGTGATCTCGGCTCGCGGCAGGTCTCCGCGATCATCACCGAACGCCTGCCCGCCACGCTTCTGCTGTTCGGGACAGCCAATGTGCTGGTCTTCGCGGTGTCGCTGATCGTGGCGCTGGGGCTGTCGCGGCGCTATGGCTCCGCGCTTGACCGCACGATCGTGGCCCTTGCGCCAAGCTCTGCCGCGCCGGGCTGGTTCTACGGGCTGTTCCTGATCCTGATCTTCGCCTTCGCCTGGCCGATTTTCCCGTCTGGCGGTATGGTCACGGTTCCCCCGCCCGAAACCGCCGGGGCTTATGCGCTCAGCGTGCTGCATCACATGGTCCTGCCGGTGTTTGCGATCTTCATCTCCTCCATCTTCGTGTCGATCTATTCCTGGCGCACCTTCTTCCTGATCCATTCGAGCGAGGATCATGTCGAAATGGCCCGCGCCAAGGGCCTGACGGACCGCATGATCGAGACGCGCTATATCCTGCGCCCAACGCTCCCGCCCATTGTGACTTCGTTCCTGCTGATGCTCATCGGCCTCTGGAGCGGCGCGATCATCCTTGAGCAGGTGTTCAACTGGCCGGGCCTTGGCACGCTTCTGTTTCAGGCCATCGGCTTTCGCGACACGCCAGTGATCATCGGCGGTGTGGTGATCTTCGCCTATCTTCTGGCGCTGACCGTGTTTCTGCTGGATTTCCTCTATGCCCTGCTTGACCCGCGCGTGCGGGTAGGTGCCCCATGAGGGTCGCGGCACTCTGGGCGCGCATCCGGCCCTACCCTTCGGCAGTGGCGGGGGCCGCAATCATCCTCGCGCTGGTGCTGGTCGCCGTCGTGACCGTGATCGCCATTCCCTATAATCAGGCCGTCACCCAATGGCGCGGGGGCGATGCCGATTGGCGGATGAACCCGGTCAATGCCAGCCCCGTCTGGACCAATCGCCTGACTGGCGGGAATGCGCCGCGCACGATGCGCGTGACGGTCGACCCTGACACCATCCAGCGCGCGCCTTTCGAGGGCGGCTTGCAGATGCGGCTGCCGCTCAGCTTTGACTTCCCCTATGACGATTTCCCAAGCGAATTGACGCTGATGCTGACGCTCAGCGGCACCGAGCGCGCGGCCTTCGTTGACCCGGTCTGGCAGCGCCCTGACGGGAGTGAGATCCGCCTTGGTGCGCAGCGGATCACGGGCGCGGACCGCATCGCGCTGTCGCAGGACCGCGCGCTGGAAGGGCGGCTGGGCGATGTCCCCCATGTCGCGCTTTTCGCGCAAGCGCAGGACCGCACGCGCGTCGTGCAAGGCCGCTACACTCTGCTGATTGACGCCGTGCTGTTCGACGAAGGGGCGGAGCTTTCCGCCGAATTGCTGGCATTCGGGCGGGTGCATGGGCTGGCCGGCACGGATCATCTGCGGCGCGACCTGATGCTGGCGCTCCTCTGGGGCACGCCGATTGCGCTTGCCTTCGGGATCCTTGCGGCTGTCGGCACAACGGTCACGACGCTGGTGATCGCCGCAGTCGGTGTCTGGTTCGGCGGGCTGATCGATGCGGTGATCCAGCGCCTGACGGAAGTGACGATGATCCTGCCGATCCTGCCCATTCTGGTGATGATCGGCACGCTCTACTCCACCAGTATCTGGCTGATGCTGGGCGTGGTGATTGCTCTGGGCATTTTCAGTGCGTCGATCAAGATGTATCGCGCCATGTTGCTGCCCTTGCGCCGCGCCCCCTATATCGAGGCCGCGCGCGCTTACGGGGCGTCCAACATGCGCATCGTGATCCGCTACATGATCCCGCGCATTCTGCCGGTGCTGATCCCGTCTTTCGTGACGCTGATCCCGACTTATGTCTTCCTTGAAGCCTCGCTTGCCGTGCTGGGTCTGGGCGATCCGGTGCTGCCGACCTGGGGCAAGGTTCTGAACGACGCGCAGACGCAAGGCGCGCTCTTCAACGGCTTTTATTACTGGGTCATCGCGCCTGCCGTGCTCCTGATGCTGACGGGCTTGGGCTTCGCGCTGTTCGGTTTCGCCCTTGACCGTATCTTCAACCCGCGTCTGAGGTCGACATGAGCGCGCCCCTGCTGGAAGTCGAAAATCTGCGGCTGCATTACCGCACTCAGGGCGGTGTGATGCAGGCGCTTGACGGGGTGTCCTTCAGCCTCGCGCGGGGCGAGGCGATGGTGGTCCTGGGCGAATCCGGCTGTGGCAAGACCTCGCTCAGCCGCGCGCTGCTGCGGCTTCTGCCGCGCAATGTCGCTGAGTATTCCGGCGTGGTGCGGATCGACGGGCGCGATGTCATGCCGCTCTCGGACGAGGTATTCCGGCGCGAAATCCGCTGGTCGCGTGTCGCCATCGTGATGCAGGCGGCGATGAACGCGCTCAACCCGGTCGTGCGGGTGGGCGAGCAGGTGGCCGAGCCGCTGATGGCGCATCAGGGCCTTGCCCGCGCGCCCGCGCTGGAGGCCGCGGCCAAGGCACTGGTGCAGGTGGGTGTCTCCGCCGATTTCATGCAGCGCTACCCGTTCGAGCTGTCAGGCGGAATGCGTCAGCGCGTCGTGCTTGCCATGGCGCTGATCACCAAGCCCGATCTGATAATCCTTGATGAGCCCACCTCCGCGCTCGATCTGCTGACGCAGGCGAGCATCATGAACACGCTCAAACGCATCAAGCGTGAGACCGGCACCAGTTTCGTGCTGATCACGCATGATGTCGGCACATCAAGCGAACTCGCTGATCATGTGGCCGTGATGTATGCAGGCCAGATCGTCGAGTTCAGCCCCGCGCGCGATTTCTTCCGCGCGCCCGTGCATCCCTACGGACAGGCCCTGATGGCGAGCGTGCCGCGCCTGCATGACCTGGCTGAGCCGCAGCATCTGGAAGGCACGCCACCGCCCCTGATCAACCCGCCCGCGGGCTGCCGCTTCGCGCCACGTTGCGCGCAGCGCTTCGACAAATGTGCGGAAATGCCGCCCGAGATGCAGCACGCCGATGGGCGGCGGAAGCTATGTTGGTTGCCAGAGGGCGAGACGGCGGGCAAAAGTGCTGCCGAAAAGGGTGCTCCCGCATCGGATTTGCTCGATATTCGCGCGTTGAAAACACATTTCACCCTGCGCAAATGGGGCTTTCTGCGTGCGGGCACTGTGCAGGCGCTCGATGGGGTCAGCTTTCGCCTGGCCCGTGGTGAGGCCGTGGCCGTAGTGGGCGAATCCGGTTGCGGCAAGTCCACGCTGGTGCGCACGCTGCTGGGCCTCGACCTGCCGACAGAAGGCAGCATCACCATTGAGGGGCGCGCGCTTGGCACGATGGATGCAGAGGCACAGCGCCATCTGCGGCGCACTGTGGGCTATGTCCAGCAAGACCCCTATGGCGCATTGCCGCCCTTCATGGATGTGGCCACGATCCTTGCCGAGCCTTTGAAGGTTCATGGGCTGAGCAATATCACCGCGCGCGTGCTGGCCGCGCTGGAGGAAGTCGGTCTGACCCCGGCGCAGGAATTTCTGGGCAAATTCCCGCATATGCTGTCAGGCGGGCAACAGCAACGCGTGGTGATTGCGCGCGCCTTGATCCTCGAGCCTGCACTGATCATCGCGGATGAGCCCGTCTCGATGCTCGATGCCTCGGTCAGCGCAGGCATTCTGCGGCTGCTGCGCAAGATCCAGGAGACGCGTGGGCTGACGCTGATCTTTGTCACGCACAACCTTGCCACCGTGCGCCATTTCGCCAACCGGATTTTCGTAATGTATGCGGGCCGCTTTGTCGAAACTGGACCGACGCAGGCGCTGCTCGACGCGCCGCAGCACCCCTACACGCAGGCGCTTCTCGCCGCGGTTTCCGATCCCGACCCGGAAAATGCCGCCCGCGAGCGGCCTGTGCCTGACAGCGAACCACCAAGCCTGATCAACCCGCCAGCGGGCTGCCGTTTCCACCCACGCTGCCCGCAGGCAATGGCGGGGATCTGCGACAAGGATACGCCCCCGGCCTTTACCCCGCGCCCCGGACAGACCAGCTGGTGCTGGCTGCACCGTTGAAGGAGACAGGCCGCATGCGTCATCTGCTTGGTGCTGTGATCGTGATACTTGTCGCGCTTGGCGTGCAGTTGGCCATGGTGGCGGGCGCCTTGCGGCCCAACCTGGCACTCGCAATGCTCGGTTATGCAGCGCTGTTCTTCGGCGCGGTGCTGATCGTCCCGGCCGCGTTGCGACACGCGGCACAGCGCAACATCCACCGCACCCGCCCCGATACGGACACACCCCGCTTACCCACGCCACGTCTGCGATAGCGACAACGTTATCCCAGCAGGCGCTAGCAGGAACACCGCCTTTTCCTTAACAAATATTAACCTTAATCCATTGGGCTCTGGCGAAAAAATAACGTTCTAACTGAACGATTGTCTCAGTCATGACCAGTCAGGACCGTATTCTTGCCCGAATTTCGCAAGAGAGTGTGATCCAACAAGACAGCTAATGACAAGGCCGGGTAATGGACAGACTGACCGAAATGGAAGCGTTTGCGACTGTCGTGGACCAGGGCGGGTTCACGGATGCAGCGCGGAAGATGGGGATTTCGAAATCCGCAGTCTCCAAACATGTTTCGGCGCTTGAGGCGCGGCTCGGGGCGCGCTTGCTCAACCGAACGACACGGCGCGTCAGCCCCACGGATATCGGGCTTGCCTATTATGACCGCGCGCGCCGCGTGCTCAATGACGCAGGCGAGGCGGACAATCTGGTCACGGCCATGCAATCGGCCCCGTCGGGCATCCTGCGCATGGCCGTGCCGACGGATTTCGGCGCCACGCATCTGTCGCCGGTGCTCGGCGAGTTCCTCAACCGCTACCCCGAAGTCTCCGTGAACATGGTGCTGAAAAATCGCTATGTCGAACTGATCTCCGAAGGCTTCGATCTCGCGATTCGCATGGGTGAAATGGACGATTCGAGCCTGCGTGCGCGCAAGATCTGTCAGGCCACGCAGCGCCTGATTGCCGCGCCGAAATACCTAGAGGATTATGGCCGTCCGGGCCGGATCGATGATCTCAATGACCACCGGTTGCTCTATTACTCGCATAATGCCGCAAGTTCCGTGTGGAAAATCACCGCGCCCTCTGGCGAACAGCGTCAGGTGCGCTCGGCGTCGTGGTTTTCGGTCAATGACGGCCAGTCGCTGCTCAATGCCGCGATCAATGGGCTGGGCATCGCCTATCTGCCTAGTTTCCTCTATGTTCCGGCGATGAAAAGCGGGCTGGTCGAAGACGTCATGCCCGAACTGCCCCGCGACATCCAAAGCCTCTATGCGGTCTATCCCTCGGGCCGCTACACCCAACCCAAGGTGCGCGCGCTGATCGATTTTCTGGTCGAGAAATTCGGCGCACGCAGTGCGGATGACTGGTAGCACGTCGCGCCGGTCCCCTCTGGGCAGGGTCCCCTCCCCTGCCTCTCACCCGGCCAGAGCGATCAGCTCTGGCCGTTTTCGTGACGCGCGCAGCACGTCAGTCGCGGTGATAGGGACTTCCCGCGAGGATCGTGGCCGCCCGGTAGATCTGTTCAGCCAGCATGACCCGCACCAGCATATGCGGCCAGACCATTGGGCCGAAAGACAGAAGCTTGCGCGCCGCGGCCCGCAGATCCGGGTCAAGACCATCCGCCCCCCCGATCACGAAAGCCAGATCACTCACACCACTGTCGCGCCATCCTGCGATGTCTTGCGCAAACTCCCGCGAACTGCGCGTCTCGCCGCGCTCATCCAGGGCCACGACCAACGCCCCCTCGGCCAGCACCCGCTCTAGCGCACGCGCCTGCGCTATGGGTTCGGTAGCCTTGCGCTCATCGACTTCGTGTTCGATGCAGGGACCAAGCGACAAGGCGCGCCCGGTCCGGTCAAATCGGGTCAGATAGTCATCGATCAACGCGCGCTCGGGGCCTTTGCGGATGCGCCCGACCGCGCAGATTTGCACGCGCATCAGATCGTCGCCGCGCCACCCGCATCGAGCCACATTTTCTCTAGCTGGTAAAATTCGCGCACTTCGGGCCGGAAGACATGCACCACGACATCGCCAGTGTCGATCAAGACCCAGTCGCCGACCTCCTTGCCTTCGGAGCGCGCCGAAAGCTTGAAGCGCTCTTTCAGCCGATCAATCAGCTTTTGCGAGATCGCCGCGACATGGCGGCTGGAGCGGCCCGAGCAGATGACCATGTAATCCGCCATGTTGGAACGCCCGCGCAGATCGATCTGCACGACGTCCTCGGCTTTTTCATCATCTACAAGGCCCACAACGGCGCCGAGCAGATCTTCGGGCGAGAATTCGGATGTCGCGGAGCGTTCAGCGCGCAATCCGACCGGAAGGCCGGTTTCTGGATCAGAGTGAGACAGGAGATTTCCCCGTGTTGATCGTGCCGCATATCCCCGGCACCAGAGGGACCGATGATAGCAGTCCGCCGCGCCGAGTTCAATCGGTTGCGCATTACGGCTTGGGCAAGGGGCCGCGCGGTCGGCATGTGCTGCCCATTGATCCGCAAGGACGAGAGCGCTATACGCGAGAGATGACTCGTTTTTTCGACATGGCTGACCATGCGCGCCTGCCGCAGCGCTTCACCCGAGAGAACCGTTCGGTTCTGGCACGGCGGCACTGACTGCGCGCTTGCAGCCGCTTGGGCCGCATCTTTTTTGCCAGCCAAACCGTCAGCCAAGGAATTTCTGCCATGCCAAAAACACTCTATGACAAGATCTGGGATGCCCATGTTGTCCATGAAGACGACAACGGCACTTGCCTGCTCTATATCGACCGCCATCTGGTTCACGAAGTGACCAGCCCGCAAGCCTTCGAAGGGCTGCGTGTGACGGGCCGCCGTGTGCGCGCGCCCGAGAAGACCATTGCGGTGCCCGATCACAATGTGCCCACGACACCTGACCGCGAACAGGGGATCGAGAACGAGGAATCGCGCATCCAGGTCGAAGCGCTCGACCGCAATGCCCGCGACTTCGGCGTGCACTACTACCCAGTTTCCGACATCCGGCAGGGCATCGTGCATATCGTCGGGCCCGAACAGGGCTGGACCTTGCCGGGGATGACAGTCGTCTGCGGCGACAGCCACACCGCGACGCATGGGGCCTTCGGCGCGCTCGCGCATGGGATCGGCACGTCAGAGGTCGAGCATGTGCTCGCCACCCAGACCCTGATCCAGAAGAAATCGAAGAACATGAAGGTCGAGATCACCGGCTCCCTGCGCCCCGGTGTGACCGCAAAGGACATCACGCTCTCGGTCATCGGCGCAACCGGCACGGCGGGCGGCACCGGCTATGTGATCGAATATTGCGGGCAGGCCATCGAAGAGTTGTCGATGGAAGGCCGCATGACCGTGTGCAACATGGCCATTGAGGGCGGTGCGCGCGCCGGGCTTATTGCGCCTGATGAAAAAACATTTCAATATGTGCAGGGCCGCCCGCATGCCCCCAAAGGCGCGCAATGGGACGCCGCACTTGCCTGGTGGAAGACGCTGAAATCCGATCCTGACGCGGTCTGGGACAAGGTCGTGACCTTGCGCGGCGAAGATATTGCGCCGGTTGTCACCTGGGGCACCTCTCCCGAAGATGTGCTGCCGATCACAGCCACTGTGCCCGATCCTGAAAGCTTCACAGGCGGCAAGGTCGAGGCGGCGCGCCGCGCGCTTGACTATATGGGCCTCACAGCGGGCCAGAAGCTGACCGATATCGAGATCGACACTGTGTTCATCGGCTCCTGCACAAATGGCCGGATCGAAGACCTGCGCGCGGCCGCCGCTGTCCTGAAGGGCAAGAAAATCGCCGTCAAACGCGCAATGGTGGTGCCCGGCTCTGGCCTCGTGCGGGCGCAGGCCGAAGAAGAAGGGCTCGCGCAGATCTTCATCGATGCGGGCTTTGAATGGCGGCTGGCGGGTTGCTCGATGTGTCTTGCGATGAATCCTGACCAACTCAGCCCAGGCGAGCGCTGCGCGGCCACCTCGAACCGCAATTTCGAGGGCCGTCAGGGACGGGGCGGACGCACGCATCTGATGTCGCCAGCGATGGCTGCCGCCGCCGCACTGACAGGTCGACTAACCGATATTCGCGAAGTGATGGCAGAACCCGCCTGATTTTCTTGCTCAAAATACTCTGGGGTCCGGGGCGAAGCCCCGGCGCTCTGGACAGGAGACCATAAATGGAAAAATTCACCCCGCTGACAGGCATCGCGGCCCCCATGCCGCTGGTCAATATCGATACGGATATGATCATCCCCAAACAGTTTCTCAAAACGATCCAGCGCTCGGGACTTGGGAAAAACCTCTTCGACGAAATGCGCTACACGCAGGACGGGCGCGAAATCCCTGATTTCGTGCTCAATCAACCCGCTTATCGTAACGCGCAGATCCTCATCGCCGGTGACAATTTCGGGTGCGGATCGTCGCGCGAACACGCGCCTTGGGCGCTGGCGGATTTCGGCATCAAAGTCATCATCTCGACCAGTTTCGCCGATATTTTCTACGGAAACTGCTTCAAGAACGGGATGCTCCCCATTGTCCTGCCGCAAGAGCAGGTCGAAATCCTGATGGAAGACGCGCGCAAAGGCGAAAACGCGCGTATCGCCATTGATCTCGAATCACAGACAGTGACCAGCGCCGATGGACAGGTCTTCACCTTCGAAATCGACGCCTTCAAGAAGCATTGTCTGCTCAACGGGCTCGACGATATTGCCCTCACGCTGGAGAAAGTATCTGCAATTGATACTTTTGAAACAGCCGCGGCGCAAACGCGGCCCTGGGTCTGAGGCTTTGAAACAAGGCCCTCGACGGCGGCATCTCAGCGAGGTGCCGCTTTTTTTTCATGAATTTGATGCAAACTCGCGACAGTTTCTTCTCGAAATAGCCCTGTCTCTCCCTCATCCTGACCTTGGCTATTGCGAAGGTGGCGCGAGATGGGCAACATTGTGTCAACAATGAGGCAGGCGCTTTCGATCAGGAAGCGTGAAGAAAAAACGGCGCAGTCGACCCCGGTCGATATAAAAGCGCTACGACAAGGCAGCAAAGTTTATATGTCACATGTGGTGCAATTCATTTTACGTGGTGTTTTCGTTGGCCTGTTGATCCTGACCCCAGCGCTTCTGCTGCCGGGAATTTCGCAGGATGCGGCACAGGGGATCACGCTTCTGGGTATCCTTGCCGCCATCGTTGTGCTGACGGAATATTCGGCCTCTTATCCCGGCCTGATCGAATTTCGCGACGCCAAGCCCTATAATCGTTCGCGGTTCCTGATCCTTGCGCTCATCGTCATTTCGGTGACGCTCCTGCAGCGCTCGGTCATCCTGCAGACAACCGACATGTCGGCGTTGTCCGCAGTCGCGATGCAGTTGGGCCACCTTCTGGATTTTCCTTTCAGCCCTGTGCGGCTGCTGGTCTTGTCACTACCACAGGGACTGCCTGCCGAACATGTGACCAATGTCGCGGCTGCCGCTGCGATCGCCTATATTGTGGCGATCGCGGGACTGGCAGTTTTTGTTGCGATGACGATTCTGGGGCGCTGGCCGCGCAAGAACATCGCTTTCAATGTCTGGGTAAATCTTCCGAATTTCGACCCGACCAAAGGGACTGATGTCGTCCAGAGGCTCGAACGGGATGCGCAGATTAACGTCTTGTTAGGCATTATCCTGCCATTCTCCTTGCCAGTGCTCCTGCATATTTCGACGCTGCTGGTGCAGCCGATGACGCTGGAGACGCCGTTGGCACTTGTGTGGGGGGTCTCGCTCTGGGCGTTCATTCCGGTCAATCTGATCATACGCGGTGTTGCGATGAACCGCATCGCGCAACTGGTGCGCGCCCAGCGCCGCCGGATTGCCGAAGCCCAGGACGCGGTGCCCGCGCCCGCGCGCTCTGCCTATTCCTGATTGCCGCGCTCGCCGCATTTTTCGTGGCCCCACCCCCAACCGCAGCGGATGATATCAGACTGGCCTTCTGGCGCATCGATCTCGGCGGCCGGGGACCGGGCTATGCCTTGCGCGACATCCACGCGCCGACAGAAGCTGCCAACAGCACTGCACTCCAGATTGCGCATGTCCGACCGGATGTGCTTGTGCTTTCCGGTCTGGATTACGATCACGGACTGAGCGCACTAAAAGCGCTGCGCGACCTTGTTGCCAACCATGGACACGATTTCGAGCATCTCTTCGCGCTCCCCTCGAATGCTGGGCTGCGACATCTCACGCCCGGGGACATTCCGCGCGCCCTGACCGGACCGGATGACGCGCAGGGCTATGGCGCATTCGCAGGCGCTGGCGCGCTTGCGATGCTGTCACGATATCCTGTCGACCTGACAAGACTGCGCGATTTCTCGGACTTCCTGTGGCGTGACCTGCCCGACAGTTTGATCTCAGATCATGATCGAGAGCGGTACGACACGCAACGGCTGTCGAGTACGGGGCATTGGGATGTGCCCGTGATGCTAGGCCCGGGGCAAAGGCTGCATCTGCTGATCTATCAGGCGGGACCGCCGGTCTTTGGCGATGCACACCACACCAACCGGCTGCGCAATCATGATGAAACGGCTTTCTGGACGGCATATCTCGACGCACGCCTTGCTGTGCCGCCTCCGGCAGGGCCTCTGGTCGTGATCGGGGGCAGCAATCTCGACCCACGTGACGGCGACGGCCTGCATCAGGCGATGCAGGCGCTTCTGACCCATCCGCGCCTGCAGGATCCGCAGCCATCGAGTGACGGAGCGCGGCACGCGGCGCGCACGGACAAGGATCGCGCCCATCTTGGCCCACCAGAGCTGGATACCGTCCATTGGCCGCAGGACCGCGGGCCGGGCAATCTGCGCGTCAGCTATATCCTGCCATCGGTCGGTCTGGGCGTCACGGGATCAGGCGTATTCTGGCCCCACCCCGACACGCCGGAGGCTGCCTATCTAGGCCCCGCCGACAGCCCGCCGACGCGGCATCGAATGGTCTGGGTCGATATCGATCGCGCCAGTCTGACCGTCGAGAAGCTTAATTGATCAGGCCTGCATGGCGCATGGCCGCATCCATCTGCACCTTGGCGGCGTCGGTCAGACCTACCAGCGGCAAGCGCACATCTTCGCCGCATTTCCCCAACCGCGAGAGGCCATATTTCGCCGCAACCAGACCCGGTTCAACGAAAATCGCGACATGCAGAGGCATCAGCAGATCGTGCAGCGCCAAGGCGCGGGCGTGGTCTCCGGCGAGGCTGGCTTCCTGGAACGCCGCACAAAGCTTGGGCGCAACATTGGCCGTGACCGAGATGCAGCCGACACCGCCTTGCGCGTTGAAACCGGGTGCTGTCGCATCCTCGCCCGAGAGCTGCACGAAATCAGGCCCACAGCTCATGCGCTGCAAGCTGACACGCTCGAGCTTGCCAGTCGCATCTTTCACACCGATGATGCGCGGCAACTCCGCCAGTCGCCCCATCGTGTCCGGCATCATATCGACGACCGAGCGGCCAGGAATGTTGTAGATGATGATCGGCAGATCGCAGCAGTCATGCACCGCCGTGAAATGCGCGATCAGCCCTTCTTGCGTGGGCTTGTTGTAATAGGGTGTCACAACCAGCGCCGCATCCGCGCCGACGCGCTCTGCGTGGCGGATGAAGCCGATGGCTTCCTTGGTGTTGTTCGAGCCCGTCCCCGCGATCACCGGCACGCGTCCGGCCGTCACCTGCACCACTTCCTCGATCACGCGCTTATGTTCGTCATGGCTGAGCGTCGGACTTTCGCCCGTGGTGCCAACGGGGACCAAACCATGCGAGCCCTCGGAAATCTGCCAATCGACCAGCGCATGCAGCGCGTCGAGGTCCAGCGCATCATCTTTCAGCGGTGTGACCAAGGCTGGCATCGACCCTCTGAGCTGCATCTGCGTTCCCCTTCGACTGACACATTCCTGCCGACCAAGACCACGATTGCACGAAAGTGTCTTGATGCTCTGAGTGTGGCGGTTAGAACGATAACCACGGATTTTCAAGGTGAAAAGAAGGCGGCGTATGCAGCAGAAGCTCTCCCGAAAGCTGTGCCGGGGCGCGGCGATCCTAGGTCTGGCACTGTGGGCAACAGGAGCCGCCCATGGGCAGAGCAGCCCGCCGCCGTCGCGCGTCGCAGGCATTCTGGGCAGCGCAATGACCGCAGCGGAAGCCGGAAATGTCGACGGCGCGCTCAATCAGGTCCGGGCCTTGCACCCTGTTGCCGCAGATCTGATCCGCTGGCGGGCCTTGCGGGCGAGCCATGGCACGCTGTCGGAGTTCAAGGATTTTCTGAATGAAAAGCGTGACTGGCCGCTGAATATCACCATACAGCGCCGCGCCGAGGCATTGATTGCAACGCGCGGCCCGCAAGAGATCATCGGTTTCTTCGCGCTACATCCGCCGATCACCGAAGAGGGCATGATCGCACAGGTTTTTGCTCTTCATGCACAGGGACAAGTGGCCCAGGCGACCGAACTGGCGCAGCAGCTCTGGCAGGACGCGTCGCTGAACGGGGAAAACGAATTGCGTCTGCTGCGCCAATTTGAGGCGGCACTGGCCCCGCATCACGCAGCCCGCGTCGATATGCTTTTGTGGCGGCGCGAAACGGACGGGGCGCTGCGCCATCTGGAGCGTCTGCCCGAAGCCCCCCGCGCCGTGGCGCGCGCGCGGATTGCGATGCAGAATAATGAAGACGGGGTGACCGGCTTCATCGCCGCCGTGCCCGACGCGCTGCAAAACGACCCCGGCCTGATGCATGACCGGTTCGAATTCCGCATGCGCGCTGGCAATTTCGATGGCGCTGCAGAGATCATTCTGGCGCAGTCACGCGACGAGGCGGGCCTCGGCAATCCCGAGGACTGGGGGCGGCGGCGGATTCTTCTGGTGCGCAATGCACTCTCAAACGGAGATTTCCAGCGCGCTTATGATCTGGCGACGCCCAACGGGCTGAGCGACGGGCTGAGTTTCGTCGATCTGGAATTTCTCGCAGGCTTTATCGCGCTGACCTATCTCGATCGGCCCGAAGATGCGTTACGCCATTTCACCAATCTGCGTGTGCGCTCGACCAGCCCGATCAGTCTGGGCCGCGCAGGCTTCTGGGAAGGTCGCGCGCATGACGCTCTCGGAAATCCCATCGCCGCGCAGGCCGCCTATGAATTCGGCGCGGAGCATCAGACCGGATTCTATGGCCAGCTTGCCGCCGATCATCTGGGCATGACACTCGATCCCGCGCTGATTGACGGGCCGGTTTTCCCTGATCTGAGCGAAACTGCTTTTGCGGAGTCTGATCTGTTTGCCGCTGCGATGCTGTTGCGCGAGGCCGGGCAATGGCATGACGCGCGCCGCTTCGTGCTTGCGCTGGCGCGGCAGGTCGAGGATGACGAAGCCGCGCTGAGCGCGCTGGCCGATCATATGCTGGCAATCCGCGAGCCGAATTTCGCGCTGAACATCGCCAAGATCGCCACGCAGAACGACATCACCCTGCCCCGCGCCTCTTTCCCGATCACCGAACTGGCGCAGGCCGAATTTCCGGTCCCGATGGATCTGGTCAAGGCCATTGCCCGGCGCGAAAGCGAATTTGACCCGGCGGTGGTCAGTCCGGCAGATGCGCGCGGGCTGATGCAGGTGCTACCCGGCACGGGTGAGATGATGGCCCGCCTGCTGGATGTGCCGTTCGATCCCCGCGATCTGACACGCAACCCGGTCCTGAACGCCAGGCTGGGCGCAGCCTATCTGCAGGTGTTGCGCGAAGAATTCGGCCCGTCACTCGCGCTTGTGGCCGCAGGCTACAATGCCGGGCCGGGACGGCCGCGCCAATGGATCGAACGGCTGGGCGATCCGCGCGATCCGTCAGTGGATATCCTGACATGGGTTGAAAGCGTGCCCTTCGCCGAAACGCGCAACTATATCATGCGCGTGGCAGAATCGCTGGTCATCTACCGCGCGCGGCTGGCGGGCAGCCCGCAGCCCATCGCGATGGAGCAGCTGTTGCGCGGGCAGTGATCGTCGCTCAGCTCAGCCCGATCACGATACCCACGATGATCATCAGTGCGCCCGCGATCCGGTTTGCAACCGCCAGCGCGCGGCCAGAGCGCAGGAGCAGGCGCGCGCGGTCCACCATCAGCGCGAAAGCCAGATTGCCGAACATCGGGATGAATACGGAAACCGCCAGGATCGCCGCGATATCCGCGCCTGTCACGCGGCTGAGGTCGAAAAAACCCGGCAAGACGCCCATATAGAACAGGATCGCCTTGGGATTGGCCAGGATGACCGTGACGCCTGCCAAGAAGCCCGCGCCCGCGCCGGGGCGCGTCAGACGGCTGTCTTCGGACAGGCGCGCGGTCGCGTGGCGGATCAGTTGCACGCCCATGATCACGAACATCCCCATCGCGACCCATTTCAGCGCCTCCAGCAGGTCGCCATAGATCGACAGGATCCAGGACAGCCCGAAAATCGCGGCGAGCGGCCAGATCATATCGCCCAGAGCGACGCCGACCGCCACAGGCGCGGCAGAGGCGAAACCGCCCGACATCGCCCGCGCGATCACCGCCAGCCAGACCGGGCCGGGGGTCAGGAACAGGATCAGGATCGCGCCTGCGTAGAATGTGAGCTCCAGCGCGGTGATGGTCATGCAGGGGCCGGCAGTGTCAGGCTGCCATCTTTCGCCAAGGGCCAGAACGGATTATGCGCCACTTCCCAGACATGGCCATCAGGATCAGTGAAATAGCCCGAATAGCCGCCCCAGAACACCGCCTCAGGGGATTTGAGCGGCACAGCACCAGTGGCCAGCGCCTCGGCGAAAGCGGCGTCCACATCGGCGCGGCTGTCGAAATTCTGGCAGAGCGTCACCGCGCCCGTGCCAAGATGCGCCCCTTCACGGCCCTGATCCTTCGCCAGATCAGCACGCCCGAAAAGCATCAGCGCCTGACCATGCAGCTGGAAACAGGCCATGCCCTCGACCTCCTCGGCGGGCACCCAGCCGAGGCCCTTGTAGAAGGCTTTGGCGCGGGTGAGATCATCCACGCCGAGGGTGATGAGGGTGATGCGCTGGCGCGGATAACTCATGGGGCAATCTCCTCAAGGATCGAGCGCCCGTCGCGCTCTGAGACAGTGAAATGCTGCGCGCGGGGGCCGAGATCCGCAAAAAGTTCAGCCCCGGTGCCAGTCAGAAAGGCCTGCGCGCCAAGATCGCAGAGCGCATCATAAAGCGCTGCACGACGGCCCGCGTCAAGATGGGCTGCGACTTCGTCCAGAAGCAGGATCGGTGCGTGCCCATCGCGGGTCCGGAGTGCACGTGCATTGGCAAGAAGGATGGAAATCAACATCGCCTTCTGCTCGCCCGTTGAACATTGCGCCGCCGCCATTCCCTTGGCCGCCCAGACGGCGCCCAGATCGGCACGGTGCGGCCCGGTCAGGCTGCGCCCGGCGGCCATGTCGCGCCTGCGCCCTTCGGCGAGCGCTGTCGCCAGATCATCGGCCACGCGCGGGGCGGTGCATTCGAGCGCAAGATCGGCCTGCGGGAACGGCCCGTCGGCGATGCTGTGATCTGCGAGCGCGGCCAAAGCATGGTGACGATTGGCACTGATCTCGGCCCCCGCCTGCGCCATCTGCGCCTCAATCGCCGCATACCAGCCCGCATCGCTGATCTGATCGCGCAAAAGCCGGTTGCGTTCGCGCATGGCCTTTTCATAGGCCAGTGTCTGTGTCGCATGGCCAGGCCGGAAACTGAGCACGATCCGGTCCAGAAACCGCCGCCGCCCGTCCGGCCCTTCCAGCCAGAGCCGGTCCATCGCAGGCGTCAGCCAGAGCATCGCCGCGATCTCGCCCAGCATGGTCTGCGGCACGGCCTTGTCATCGATGCGCAACTGGCGCGGCTGGCTTGGCTCAGCCCAGGTCTCGATCTGGCGCAGCCCATGGGCGCAGGTGATCCCGGCGCGCAGCTTCCAGCCCAGCGCCTGCGGTTTGCGCGCGATCTCTTCGGGCGCGGCGCGACGCAGACCGCGACCGGGCGAGAGCAGGGAAATCGCTTCAAGGATATTCGTCTTGCCTGCCCCGTTCAGCCCCGACAGCGCCACAGGGCGCCCGTCGCAGATCAGCTGCGTGCGCTGATGCGAGCGGAAATGCGACATGAAAAGCGAGGCGAGATGGACCGACATAGCGCCAGCGGTAGTGCCTTTCCCGCCGAGTTTCCAGCAGCAAAACCTGCCGGCGTCAGACGCGCATCGGCATCACGACATAGACCGCGCTCATGTCATTGCCTTCGCGCATCAACGTCGGATCGCCCGAGGAATTAAACAGGAATACCGCGTTTTCGCGATCCACCTGACTGGCGATTTCCAGCAGGTATTTGGCGTTGAAGCCGATTTCCAGCCGCTCATCTGCATATGCGACGATCAGTTCTTCCTCGGCCGCACCAGAATCGGGCGCATTGACCGACAGCACCAGCTTGTCGTCTTCAATGATCAGTTTGACCGCGCGCGAGCGTTCCGAAGACACTGTGGCCACGCGGTCGACAGCCTTGGCAAAATCGCCGGCATCAACTTCCAGCCGCTTGGTGTTCTGGCTGGGAATGACGCGGGTGTAATCCGGGAATGTCCCGTCAATCACCTTCGAGGTCAGGCTGATATCGGGTGTCGCGAAGCGTACTTTTGTTTCCGAGACAGAAACGGCGATTTCCATATCGTCATCATCTAGGAGCTTACGCAATTCGCCGACAGTCTTGCGCGGCACGATCACCCCGGCCATCTGCTCGGCCCCTTCGGGCAAAGGCGCGTCGATCCGGGCCAGCCGGTGCCCATCGGTCGCGACACAGCGCAGCACGCGCCCGCCGTCGCCTTCGGCGACATGCAGATAGACCCCATTGAGGTAATAGCGCGTCTCTTCGGTGGAAATCGCGAATTTCGCCTTGTCAAACAGACGGCGCAGCACTTTGGCGGGGGCTTTGAAATTGGCGCTGTACTCGCTCGACGCCATCACCGGAAAATCTTCTTTCGGCAGGGTCGCAAGCGAGAAGACCGACCGCCCGGCTGCAACCTGCAAGCGGCCGGTGCGCGCGTCGTGGCTCAGCTCGACCAGCGCGCCATCGGGCAGTTTGCGCACGATCTCATGCAAGAGCACCGCGGAAACCGTCGTTGCCCCCGCAATCTCGACCATCGCGGGCGCGCGGTCGATCACTTCAATATCGAGATCGGTGGCCCGCAGCCGGACGTTGCCTTCATCGGCCTCGATCAGCACATTGGCCAGGATCGGGATCGTGTTTCGGCGCTCGACGACGGATTGCGCTTGCGACACGGCCTTGAGCAAAACGGCGCGTTCAATACTGATCTTCATGCCCCTGATCCCACTTTTTCGACCCGCAGAAACCGCCCTGCCGGGGGCGCGAGACTAGTCAAATTTCAGCGGGCCACAAGGGCTTTCTGAAGGTTTGCAAGGCGTTTTCAGCTTTCCAGAAGGCGCCGCAGCAATTCGATATCCTCGTTGAGCTGGCTATCGGTGCTGCGCATTTCCTCGACCTTGCGCACACCATGCAGGATCGTGGTATGGTCGCGCCCGCCAAAGCGCCGCCCGATTTCCGGCAGGGAGCGCGAGGTCAGCTCCTTGGACAGATACATCGCGATCTGACGCGGGCGCGCGATGGTACGCGTGCGCTTTGGCCCCAGCATATCCGACAGGCGCAGGTTGAAATGCTCGGCGACCTTGCGCTGGATTTCCTCGACCGTCACGCGCCGCTCGGAGCTGCGCAGAATGTCCGACAGACAATCCTGCACCATATCCATCGTCACTTCCTGCCCGATCAGGCTGGAGAAGGCGAACAGTCGTTGCAGCGCCCCTTCGAGCACGCGCACATTGTTGCTGATGCGATGGGCGAGAAACTCGAAAATCCCGTCCGAGATCTTCACCGCGCCGTAGCTCTGCGCAAAATGCGCGGCTTTGCGTTGCAGGATGCCCAGACGCAATTCGTAATTGGTCGGGTGCAGGTCGACCACCAGCCCGCATTGCATCCGCGAGGAAATCCGTGCTTCCAGATCCTTGATCTCGCCCGGCGCGCGATCCGCCGACATGACAATCTGCTTATTCTGATCAACCAAGGCGTTGAATGTATGGAAAAACTCTTCCTGAGTGCTTTCCTTGCCCGCAATGAACTGCACATCATCGACCATCAGCACATCGACCGAGCGGAAGATATTCTTGAAATCCATGATCTCGCGGTCGCGCAGGGCCTGCACGAAGCGATACATGAATTTCTCGGCCGAAAGATAGAGAACCTGAAGATCGGGGCGCTTCTCGGTCAACTCCCAGGCGATGGCCTGCATCAGATGGGTCTTGCCAAGGCCAACGCCGCCATAGAGGAACAGCGGATTGAAGGTCACCGGCCCCCCTGTCGCCACCCGACGCGCGGCCGCATGAGCAAGTTCATTGGGTTTTCCGACCACGAAATTGTCGAAAGTCAGTTTCTGATCCAGCACGACGCCTTGCAACACGTCTTCGCCCATCGCGGTGGCTGGTGCGGGGCTTTCAGCGGGCGGGGTCACGCTTTTCGCAGGGGTCGCGGCGACGGTGCTGACCACGAAATCCAGCCGAGTGACATCGCTCCCTTCCTTGCGGATCAGGGTCAGGATCTGGTCGTGATAGTTGCGTTTGACCCAATCGCCGACGAATCGCGAGGGCGCACGAAATCGCACGACACCGTCGTTGATCTCGAGGCATTCGAGCGGTTCTATCCAATTCTTGTGATTGCTCTCACCAACCTCACGCCGCAATTCATCAGAAATACCTGCCCAGCCTATCGCCACATCTTCCCCCGCTCTTGCTTTTCCTCAGACACACGGCGCCGTCACAATGAAGCTCACGAAACACAGGCTCATGCGGTCGCGCATACGACCACCTGACCCGGTTCTGATCCGCTCATTGCTCTGATCAGTCTATCGCTCTGGTCACAACGCCCTGCCGCGCGTCATCATACGCACCCATACTCACACCTAGCGACATCCGATTTCTTGCTGCGCCCGAACACTCTGCCAGGCGGCAACAACGCAGGCCCCCCAAGGACTGTCCGAGTCGCATCAAGACATTAACAACGTCCGAAGTTTCACCGCAACACAACATCAGACTTGACTAACATCGGACCTCCAAAGAATCGCCACCTGTTGCATCCAGAGGCATCACCAAAACGCAAAAAGGCGCCCGAGGGCGCCATTTTTCGTTTATTAACAATAGATTTTCAGGCGCTCAGCAACTTGACCCGCGCCGACAGACGCGACATCTTGCGTGCCACTGTGTTCTTGTGCATCACACCTTTGGTGACACCGCGTGCCAGTTCGGGCTGCACTTGACGCAGCGCTTCCTTGGCCTGCGCAGCGTCACCGGAGGCAATCGCCTCCTCGACTTTGCGCAGGAAAGTGCGGATGCGCGAGCGGCGCGCCTTGTTGACATCGGTGCGACGCTCGACCTGGCGGGCGCGTTTCTTGGACTGGGGCGTATTGGCCATGGGCTTTGTCTTTCGATTTCGTTTCAACCTGATCGCGCAACGACCCTACACTGACCGGATCGGTCAGGTTCGACAAATGCCTTAAGCGGGCCCACGCGCATGTGTGGCGGCGTATACGCCAGCCGGCGACAAAAGAAAAGCGCGAAAACGCGCCATGTTCAACTGTCGCGGAACTGTGGCTGGCGCTTCTCCAGAAAGGCCGACATGCCTTCTTTCTGATCCTCGGACGCAAAGAGCATGTGAAACACGCGCCGCTCGAACAACAAGCCCTCGCGCAGCGTTGTTTCGTAGCTGCGATTGACGGCTTCCTTGACGACCTTGACCGACACCTGCGATTTCTCCGCGATCTTGCCCGCCGCGGCCATCGCTTCTTCCATCAGCTTCTTGGCCGGCACAACGCGACTGACCAGCCCGGCGCGTTCCGCTTCTTCGGCATCCATGAAACGGCCTGTCAGATGCATGTCCATCGCCTTGGACTTGCCCACGAAGCGCGTCAGGCGCTGGGTGCCGCCGATGCCCGCGACCACACCCAGATTGATCTCGGGCTGGCCGAATTTGGCCGTATCTGCGGCAATGATGAAATCACACATCATCGCCAGCTCACACCCCCCGCCCAGCGCATAGCCTGCGACAGCCGCGATGATGGGCTTGCGGATGCGCTGGAACAGCTCGGTCTCAGGGCCGAACATATCCGTCTCGAACATCTCTACCGCGGTCTTCTCCGACATCTCCTTGATATCGGCCCCCGCAGCGAAGGCCTTGTCGGACCCGGTGATGACGATGCAGCGCACCTTGTCATTGTGATCAGCAGCGCTCAGCGCGTCGGATAGTTCGCCCAGCAAAACGCTATTGAGCGCATTCAGCGCGTCGGGACGGTTCAGACGGATCAGCGCGACATGATCTTCGATATCGACGATCAGCGTTTCATAGGCCATGGATGGCACCTTGATTATTGCGAATTGCCCTGAGCCTTAACAGCTTGAGCCTTGGGATCAAGTCATCTCTGACAGGCCGCGCAATAGAAGCTGGAGCGCCCCGACTGCACGATCCGGCGCACAGTTTCCGGGCAATCCGGGCTGACGCAGGCCGCACCTTCGCGCCCATAGACGCGAAAGGCATGCTGAAAATATCCAAGTTCGCCATTGGCCTGACGGTAATCGCGCAGCGATGAGCCGCCCGCCGCGATCGCCTCTTGCAGGGTTGCGCGGATCGCGTCTGTCAGCGCCTCGATCCGCGCGGGGCCGATCCGCCCGGCCGCGCGGCGCGGATGGATTCCGGCGCGAAACAGCGCTTCGCAGACATAGATATTGCCCAGCCCCGCCACGATTCGCTGATCTAGCAGCGCGGCCTTGACCGGCGTCCTGCGCCCCGCGAAACGCGTCTTCAGATGGTCGGCATGAAAGCTGTTGCCCAGTGGCTCCGGTCCCAAGGATGCCAGCAGAGGATGCGCGCCAAGCTGGTCGGTGGGCCACAGATCCATCGCCCCGAAGCGGCGCGGGTCATTGAATGTCACCCGCGCGCCGTTGCCCATGTGGAAGATGACATGGTCATGCTTCTCAAGCGCCGGATGATCGAAATGGAACTGCCCCGGAACATGCGCGGCCTCCAGCCCCGAGATGACCATGCGCCCCGACATGCCCAGATGGATGAGCAGGGTTTCGCCGCGATCCGTCTCGGCCAGAATATACTTGGATCGCCTGCGCAGTTGCAAAACCCGCGCACCGCTGACCCGCGCGGCCATGTCAGGCGGGAAGGGCCAGCGCAGATCGGCCCGGCGCAGCTCCAGCCGCGCGATCACCTGCCCTTCCATCGCAGGCAACAGGCCCTGACGGACTGTCTCGACCTCGGGCAATTCGGGCATGGCGGGTGTCCTTCAGGGTCATGGGGCCGCATTGTATCGCCCCCGTTTCCTCCTATAAGGAGTAGGGAAGCGCTCCGACAAGGGGCAGCAGGCGGAGAGCGGCACAGATGACCGGGACAGACAAGACCACTCATTTCGGATTTCAGACCGTGGAGGAAGACCAGAAAGCGGGGCTGGTGCGCGGTGTCTTCACCAGTGTGGCCTCGAAATATGATGTGATGAATGATCTGATGTCACTGGGCATCCACCGGGTCTGGAAAGACGCCATGATGGACTGGCTGGCCCCTCGCCCTGGTCAGCATCTGCTTGATGTGGCGGGCGGGACTGGCGATGTGGCCTTTCGTTTCCTCAAGCGCGCGGGCGACGATGCGCGCGCCACCGTGCTCGATCTGACGGCCTCGATGCTACTCGAAGGTCAAAAACGCGCCGAGGCCGAAAACATGGCGCAGGCGCTCGACTGGATCGAAGGCGATGCGATGGCCCTGCCCTTCGCGGACAAGAGTTTCGATGTCTATACAATCAGCTTCGGCATCCGCAACGTGACCCGGATCGAGGATGCGCTGTCGGAAGCCTATCGCGTCTTGCGGCCCGGCGGGCGGCTGATGGTGCTGGAATTCAGCCAGATCCCGAATGATCTGCTGCAAAAAGCCTATGACCTTTATTCGTTCAATGTGATCCCGCAGATGGGCAAGTTGGTGACGGGGGACCGTGACAGTTATCAGTATCTGGTCGAATCGATCCGCCGCTTTCCCGATCAGGACCGCTTCGCCGAGATAATCCGCGCCGCAGGTTTCGGGCAGGTCAAGTATCGCAATCTGTCCATGGGCATCGCGGCGCTGCATTCAGGCTGGAAACTCTGAGATGTTGCGAAGTGTCTTCAACCTCTGGCGGCTGATCCGCACAGGTGCCACGTTCGAGCGCACCGGCGCCATGGCCGAAGTGCTCGAAGCCATGAACGCGCCACCGCGCCTGCGGGTCGCCGCGCGGGTGCTGGGCTGGCCGCTCAAGCCGCTGGGGCTGCGGGGTGATCCCGCGCTGCCGCCCCTGACCCGCGCGCTGACGGCACTGGGGCCGGCCTATATCAAATTCGGCCAGACGCTTGCCACGCGCCCTGATGTCGTCGGGCAGGATCTGGCCGATCAGCTGCGCTATCTGCAGGACCAACTGCCCCCTTTCCCGCGCGACAAAGCGCTGGAAATGATCGCCGAAGAGCTGGAACGCCCCATCGAGGCGCTGTTCTCGGAGGTGTCGGAACCGGTCGCGGCCGCGTCAATCGCGCAGGTGCATTCCGCAATCCTTGCCGAGACAGGCGCGCGCGTCGCCATCAAGGTGCTGCGTCCAGGGGTCGAGCGCGCGTTTCAGACCGACATCGATGCGTTCTATTTCGTCGCGAACGTGATCGAGTTCATTCTGCCCAAGACCCGCCGCCTGCGCCCGCATGACGTGATCACGCATTTCGAGTCGATGGTGCTGGCCGAGCTGGACCTGCGGCTGGAAGCGGCCTCGGCCTCGGAATTCGCGTCGAATATCGAACAGGATGCAGGCTTCAGCGTGCCCCGGCCCAACTGGAACCTGTCATCGCGCCGGGTCATGGTGCTTGATTGGGCCGAAGGTGTGCCGATGGGCGACAATGCCGCGATTGATGCGCTGGGGGTCAGCCGCGCGGAGCTTGGCACGCGGGTGCTGACGCTGTTTCTGCAGCATGCGCTGCGCGACGGGCTGTTTCACGGCGACATGCATCAGGGCAATATGAAGGTCACGCCCACGGGCGAGATCATCGCCTTCGATTTCGGCATCATGGGCCGCATCGACAGCTTTACCCGGCGGGCCTATGCCGAAATCCTGTTCGGCTTCATCCAGAAAGACTACCGGCGCGTGGCCGAAGTGCATTTCGAGATGGGTTATGTGCCTGCAGACCGCGATATCGACGAATTTGCCCGCGCCCTCAGCGCTGTGGGCGAGCCGATCTTCGGGATGGATGCACGCCATATCTCCATGGCGCGCTTGCTGGCCTATCTGTTCGAAGTCACCGAGCGTTTTGGGATGGAAACGCGCACTGAGCTGATCTTGCTGCAGCGCACGATGGTTGTCGTCGAAGGCGTCGCGCGGTCACTGAACCCTGAGATTAACATGTGGCGCACAGCCCGCCCGGTCGTGGAAAGCTATGTGCGTGAGAATATCGGCCCCAAGGCGCTCGCCCGCGATCTGACACAGACCCTGCGCATCCTCAGCCGCTTTGGTCCGCATCTGCCGCGCCTGGCCGAAAACGCCCTGATTGCCCAGTCCCAACCCGCCACGCCCCCTGCGAGCACAAGCAGGATCGGCCCGGTGGCCGGGGCACTGATCGGTGGCGCACTTGTCGCCTTTGGTGTCGGCCTGGGCGCGATGCTCTAACCGCGGCGCGGCCTGCGTCTTCCGGTGTCAGGCCGGGGGCGGCCAATCCGGGCCACGGGCCAGTCGCGCGGCGACCTGCCCCAACCACTGACGCTCCAGCAAGACCAGCATGCCGGGGCCGTCAAACGCCAGCTCGACCTGTCCCTGCAGCGCATGGTTTGACGTGCCGATCACCCCGTCTGGCGCGAATTCCAGCCCGTCAATCGGCCAGCACAGACCTTGCGAACGTCCCGTGACGCGCGCCATCGGAAAGAGCGAGACACGCGCATCCGCAACCAGATCCAGCGTGATCTGTGGCGGGGCCAGAAAGCAGATATCGTCGGCGCAGAGCAACACCACCCGCGCGCGCCCATGCCGGATGAGCGAAGACATGGCCGCCAGCGTGTGATCGAGCCGCGCCCCGTCAAAACCCAGCCCGATCACCAGCGGGGCGTCGATCAGCCGCAGCGCCTTGTCGAAATCGGTGCTGTCCTGATCCGCGACATGCACGACCCGCGCCCCAAGCTGCGCGCGCAGGGACGGCTCCAGCGAGTCCAGATCGCCGATGACTTGCGCGGGCGTCATCCCGAACGCATGCAACCGGTTGGCCCCGCCATCCGCCGCCACCAGCCGAGGTGCAAGCTCCAGCGCCCGCAAGATGTCCGCGCGCTGCACGATCCCGCCTCCGACAAGGGTCACACATCGGTTTGTATCGACAAGCGGATGCATTGAGATATGCTTTCAATTAAGACGAATCGCCACATTCTTGGCCATATTCAGATCATTAAAATACCCAAGTCTGAACATGTAATCGCTCATCTTATCCACGACATCTGGTGCCATAGAGGCAAAGAAAGCGAGCAAACTATGGTTGGTTCAAACAAGATACTGACAGTTTCCTACGGCACATTCTCCTGCACGTTGGAAGGATTTGACGAGCCTTTTGGCACCATGAAGGCCATAGCCGAGTATTTCCGGGATCTTGCGGCCGATGACCGGTATTTCGGTGCCGAGCCCCCGACCCCTGATGCAGAAATGCTCCATCGCATCGCAGAGCGCGAAATCAAGCGCCGCGTCGAAGCTCAGATCCACGAAAACAGCATCCTGCTGCGCCCGCAAGCCGAAGCTGCGCCCGTGGCCGCGGCCTTCTCTGCTGCCGCAACAGCTCCGGCTGCGACCGAAAGCACGCCCGCACAAGAAAGCCAGCAGCAGAGCGCCGAGCCGGCTGCCGTTCCAGCCCCCACTGAAGCGCCCGAGGCGCTGCGCGCGACCACGCCCGAACCGGAAGCCGCCCCCGCAGCCGATCTGCCGGAACACGAGGTGAAACCGGTGGCGACAACAGAGGCCGAACCTTTGGCCGAAATCGTGGCAACCGAAGCCAAAAACGACACGCTCTCCGAGGATGTCACTCCCGATAGCGCGGAAGAGCAAGATATTGAGAGCGCGGCCGAGACCACAGCCCCCGTCGACGCAGCACTCCCGACTGAAGACGCGCCCGAAACGCCCGAAGCCACCGAAGAGATGGATATGGCGCAGGACATTGTCGAAGATCAGGAAACACCTGTTCAGTCTTTGCTTGAAACCGCCGCCCCTGCGCGTCTGCCGCGCAGCAACAAACTGGATCTGAGCGAAAAGCTTGCGCGGATCCGCAACGCCGTCGCCAAGGCGTCGATGAAGGACATCGCCGCGTACGGCCAGACGCTGGCCGAAGACGCTGCGCCTGAAATAGCGGCAGAAACTGCCCAGGCTGAACAGCCTGCTGCGCACGCCGATCTCGACGACACAACAACCACGGCTTTTGCACAGGACGCGGATGAGGACGACACCCCGCTGACCGATAGCGGGCTTTACGACGAAGATGCTGCGCCCTCCAGCTTGTCGGCGCATTTCGACAATGTTGAAGATGAAGACGACACGCTGGAAATAACTGATCTGGCCGAACCGGAGACACCGCTGGAAGATGCGCCTGAAGCCGAACGTGACATAGCGCCCGAGCAGCCCGAAGTCATTGAAACCGCGTCGGTCATGGCGGAAGATGATGGCCAGCCCGACGCCGTTGAAGACGACGCGCCGGAAGCCGACATCACGCTGGAGATCCCTGCCGAAGAGACCCGGGCTTATGAGCCAGAGGAAGACGCGGTCGCAGAGTTGCCGCAGGTCGATGAGAACGATTTGCGCGCGCAGATTCGCGGACTTCTGGGCAATACTGGTCTGAACGACGAAGACGAAACTGATCTGGTCAATGAACTGACGCAGATCGAGAAGAAGGCGTTCAAAAAGAACCCGTCAAAAGCGCGCAAGATCTTCTCGACCCTGATCGAGGATACGGACAACACCGCAGAGCGCCTGCTGGAAACGGCACGCTCCGAACTGGGCCAGAAAGACGCGCTGCGTCGGCGCGACACATTCGAGCATATGCGCGTCGCCGTGGACGCGGCCCGCGCCGAGGAAGAAGCCAGTGGTGGCCCGCGCAGACGTGATCTCGCGCAGGAAATCGAAATCGAGCGCTATCGCGGTGACATGGACGCGCCGGAATTGATGGAACCTGCAGTCGCACGGATCAAAGAAAACGCGGCCCCTGCCGAAAAAGCGCAAGAGCCCGAAGTTATCGCGCCCGCAGAGCCTGTGGCACAGGAACCGCAGCCGCAGCCGGCCGCGCCCGTTACAGCGGTCTCCAAACCCGTTCCGCGTCGCCCCGCCGCTATCGGAACGACGCGCAGCGCGCGCCCCGAAAATGTGCGCGCTCCGCTGGTGTTGGTCTCGGAACAGCGTGTCGACGATGCCCCGGAAGCGCCCAAGCCCGTCCTGCCCCGCCGGGTCCGTGCCGGGGGCCCTGCGCCGATCAGTGTTGGCAACCTGCGCTCTGATACGGTTGTCAGTGCGTCGGACCATCAAGCGTTTCGCAGCTTCGCGAAGCAAGTCGACGCCTGGCTTCTGGACGAACAGATCGAAGCGGCGGCTGCTTTCTTCACACATATGAAGGGTCAGGCCAAATTCTCGCGCATCGAGCTGATGAATTATGTCATCGCCTTCAACGAGGGCAAGAGCGTGTCGCGTGAGGACATGCTGCTGGGCTTCAACACGTTGCTGCGCGAAGGCCGTCTGGAACGCGTCGAAGGCGGCACTTTCTCGCTGTCCGCAGCGTCAGAGTTCGACCAGCCAGCACGCCAATACGCCGCGCGCTGAAGCTGATGCGACCGGAACGAAGGCCCTGGAAAACTCCAGGGCCTTTTTCATGCGCGCGACAACAAGACCGGCGCCGTGCGACTGAAAATAGACCCCTGCTCCGAAGAACAGGGGTCACTTGCGTTGCTAAGGTTTGGTGATGAAATTGGTATGGTCGCTTGGCAGGCCTTTTTTGCGGGAACTGTCTGACGCCCCCTTGGGGAAGGTACCGCGCGGAATAGGTGGCGGTGACCGTTGCACCGCAAAAATCCACACAGGCCACGTTAGCGACGTTCTTGATCTACTTTCGGATAGATTAGCAGCTGAAGCGTTAGCTAAGCGTTAGAGAAACAAATTTTAGTTAATTTTTTCATACTTGAAGATGAAAATATGTCAGTAGCATCGCCTCATGCGGGAATGGCGCGAGAATCTTGCAAGCTCGGGCACCGGGACCGATGCGCAGGTTCCCGTCACTGTAACCGCGAGTTGCATCATCGCGCACCGTGGCATTGATCCTGCGAGGATCCCATGCGGAAACGATGATCCTCGCCCCGCGCCACGGCTAGGATGTCAGGGCCATCACGTTCGACGCAATGGCCCTGACGGTGTCCCTGACAGCCCTCATACGCACATGGAAAAAGAGACGCATCTGTCAGGGTCGTGGTTTGCGCATCGATCCCTGCCAGGATGTCGGGATGCGCAAAGCTCCGGGCGCTCGGACGCGAGCTGGCTGCCGCGCGCCGATCCAGTCGGGCTGAAATACGGCGACTCAGCCGGTACCATAGCCCATAGAGCGAAATAGCGATGAAACTGACCTGAATCAGGAACGACGCCAGATTGAAAGAGGTGACCAGACTGGCCAGAACGAAACTTGCGG
This sequence comes from Paracoccaceae bacterium, assembly GCA_007692585.1. GTDB lineage: Bacteria > Pseudomonadota > Alphaproteobacteria > Rhodobacterales > Rhodobacteraceae > Roseinatronobacter. The sequence continues at coordinate 66,115 of REBU01000044.1, forward strand.
CGACCAGCTTGCTGGCGGCATACCCGATACCGTTGCCGCAAAGGCGCCCGGTCTGGACCAGAAGATACCCGCCCACATAAATCAAACAGCCAATCGTGCCGATGATCTGCAAAATCGCATGGTAGTCGTCCTTGCGATGCAATGTTGCGAAAGGATCAAGCATGTCGAGCATGAAACCACCGTCCCGTGAAACTGTCCCGCTGGTTTTCGCAAACCGGCTGTTACCCGGCTGTTATCGCCCGAATCTGCCGCGCCGAGAGCGGGCCAGACGTGACAGTTTGTCTATTGCTTACAACATCTTCGTGCATATCCGCACCTTGCATGAGAGCAGCATCAGATCCGCGTAGGACTAACGCGCCGCTAACGGGAGTTGATTCACGATGGTGATGTGACACACTGCGCGAAAGTTCTACAGCACATGTATATTGACGAGTTTCATGGCCCGGACTGGCTCACATCCTCGTTTGGGGACCGGGTCGGAGCGTCGGGCACTACGAGATCACCGCCCCATGACCGGGACAAGAGCATGCGACCGACGAGACAAGACACACCGCAGGCCACCGCACTCAATCTGTATCTGATAGGCCCGATGCGCATCACGGATGCGCAGGGCCAGAAGATCGTGGTGCGCGGACGCAAGGCACAGGCGCTTCTGGCGCTGACCGCACTCGGGCCCCAGATGCGCCGCAGCCGCATCTGGCTGCGCGACAAGCTCTGGAGCAATTCTGACGAGGCGCGCTCCTCCACATCGCTGCGGCAGTCGCTGTTTGAATTGCGCCGCGATCTGGGCGAGGTTGGACAGACCGCGCTGGAAATCAGCGCGGATACGGTCGCGCTGAATCCGGCGATGGTCTGGGTGGATCTGCTGGCACTGCAACGCGACGCGACACTGATGCGCACACTCGGGCTGACGGAGGACAGCGAACTCCTCGAAGGCTTCGACATTGGCGATCCTGAATTCGAGGACTGGCTTCAAGGCGCGCGGTTTGACTGGAGCGATCAGGCTGAAGCTCTAGCCGCCCGTCAGTTGCCTGTTGCAGGCCATTTGCTGGTCGCTGGTGGACGGCCCGCGGCCGCGCCGGTGCGGATTGGCCTAATGCGCAGCGTCGTGCATGGGGGCGATGAGCTGAGCGCGCATCTCAGCGATCAGTTGCTGGAACGGATCATCGGCAATCTGCGCGACCTGATGCCAGTGCGGGTGCTTGATCTGCGCAATGACATGGCCCCGATCGAGGACCTGGCCGAAAGCGCCGAGGCGGAGTTTTTCGTACGGATGCGCGTGCTCTGTGTCGGGCGCAAGGTGACGCTGACCTTCTTTCTGTTCCGCGCCTCACAACTGGCGTTGGAATGGAGCCAGGCCATTCAATGCAGCATGGACGAGCTTCAGGACAGTGATGCCCTGCTGCTGTTGGGCTTTGTGGCGCAGAATGTGGACCGGCTGTGCCGCACGATCCAGACCGGCGCGACTGGCGCGGACCCGGCGATATCGGCGCAGCTGGCGGGCCACAGCGCGCTGAACATGCTGTTCCGGCTGGACGATGACGCTGTGGACCGCGCGATCACGCTGATCGACAAGGCCGAGACGCTGCAGGCAAGCCAGGCGTGCCAGCATTCGCTGCCCGGCGCATTGCGTGTCTATGCGGCCTCTTTCGCAGTGGGCGAAAATCTGGGCGTGCTCAGTGATGCGGCCCTCAGAGAGCTGCGCGACGTGACCAATATGCGCCTAGGCGAAAATCCGTTCAATTCCATGTCGTTGGCCTGTCTGGGCCATGTTATCGGCTATGTTCTGGGTCAGCATGAACTGGCCGGCAAGGTGCTGGAGCGCGCCGTGTCCCAAAATCCCGCGCAGCCCTTTGCCTGGGATCATCTCGCGCTGCACAAGCTCTATGTCGGGGATTATGACGCCGCCTTGCGCCATGCGTATCGCGCCACACAGCTGGGGGCATTCAGCCCGATGTCCTATAGCTACGACACCACTTTGGCGATGGCCGCCACGCTGAGCGGCGACTATGGGCGGGCCGTGCTCGCGGGCCGCGCCGCGCTGCAAAAGCAACCCCGCTTCAAGGCCGCAATGCGCTATCTGATGATTGCCCAATCCGCCAGCGGTCAGCGCGACGCCGCAGAAGCGACGCGCGGCCAGTTGCTGCAGCTTGATCCTGATTTCGGCGATCCCGAGGTCCAGCGGCGTCGCTTCGGGCTGCAACCCGGCGCGCATGCGCATTCTCTTCTCCGCTTACTCAAACCTATCATGGAGTGATCCGAAATGGTCGATTTCGCGATACTGGAACATTATCATTTCGTCGTCACGCCCAACGATCTGGAGCTGGAAGAGCGCGAAATCCTGCCAATGACATCGGCCCTGACCGCGATGCGCAGCCTTGCGCTGAACCGCAACAGGAACCGCAATCGCAATCGCAATCGCAACCGAAACCGCAATCGCAATCGCAATCGCGCGGATCCTTTCGGGAAGGAGGACAGTGCGATCCAGGAGCCCTGGGAAGAACGCGCGCGGCTTTATGCGTTGCGTGACGAGTGGATGGATCTGCCCGTGAGACTGCCCCCGTCCTTGCCGGAATTGCGCGCACAGGCTCTGGATCTGCTGAAGAAACAGGCGCTCTTGTCCTTGCCCCAGAATATCGGGCGGCGCGAAGAAATCCTCGTCGAGGCCGAACTGGAGCTGTCGCGCTACCTGCGCCCCTTGGGCATTGAAACCCATGGCGGCTATGACGCCACGATCAGCCTGATGCTGACTGTCATGGCGCTGACCGACGAAATCGGCCTCTATTACAAGGCGCGCTGGAATGTGCCGCGGCCCAATCAAGTCGAGCCGCGCCTGCGCAATTTCCTGGCCGCGCCTGCCCATGCCAGCTATCCCAGCAACCACGCGTTCCAGTCTTTCGCGCTGGCCTTCGTGATCTCACGCGTCATCCCCGAACATCCCGGCTCTGGGCAATTGTTCCTGTCGGCCCGGCGCATTGCGGAGAACCGCGAATGGGCGGGCGTGCATTACGCCTGCGACACCGCGGCCGGACATTCCCTCGCGCGGATGATCCTGCCGGTGCTGGAGAAAGTGCTGCAAAAGAACATGCTTGCGGCGCAAGCGGAGTGGATGTGAAAGGATGGCCCCGATGAAATTTGCGACCCCGCGTCTACGCTACGACAGTCTCTGGCATCTGACAGCGCTGGGGGTGCTGACGCGCGAGAACATGCCCAATACCTGGCTGCCTGAGGACGTGAAGAAACCTGCCCGAGTCGCGATGATTGACACGTCCGTGGCGATGGATCACCCCAATCTGCGCCCCGCGATCAATCAAAAGCTGGCCTTTGATCTGTTTTCGACCCGACTGGGAGCATTTCCGGGCCTTGTTGGGCAGTCATGCCTTGGTGATCTGGGGCTGGGCACCGCGCAGGGTGTGGTCGCGGGGCTGCCCGGCTGTCAGGCGCTGCTCGATGCGCTTGATGCGCGGCTCGCCCCGGACCAAGCGCCTTGCATCGGCACGATCCAGCCTGCGACATCGCCTGTTTTCTCAGGTCATGGCACCGCCATCGCCGGGCTGATCGGCGCGCGGCCTGTCGTCGTGCCGATGGCCGAAGCCTATCGCGACGACCCGCGCGACACCACACTGGCGCTACCTTACTGCGGCGTCGATCCGACCTGCGAAATCATCCCGATCTCGACGAATTTCGACACTGATCCCGAGCAGATGATCCTCGCTTTTCTCTATGCAGAGCGCATCAAGGCAGATGTGATTGTACTGCCGCGCGGTATCCCCGACCCGTTTCGCATGCAGCCGGAACTCTATGCGCATGATCTCGGCGGGCGCAATCTGGGCGAGCTGACCGCGCCCTGCCCGGTTTCCGACGAGGATCGCGCGCTCTGGGCAGAGCTGGCCGAGCTGATCGTGAAAATCTCGCTGCGCCGCCCGATCGTCTGTGCCGCCGGAAACGAGAATGAGGAATACGGGATTTACCCAGCGAATCTCGCCTCGGAAGATAATGGGGTGATTTCGGTCGGCGCCGTGAATGCGAAAGGCTGGGCCTGCAGTTATTCACCGCCATCTGGCCTGACCGTCTGGGCCCCCAGCACCGACGCGGAGAGTTTCGTCGAAGGGGATGTGCGCCTGGACATGGCGCAGCATCGTGACGACAGGCACGGCATCCCGCGCGAGAATAATAACGCGCGCTTTTCACGATTCGAGATCATCTCGACAGATGTGCCCGGTCAGGGCGGCTATTCTGCCTCACCCTATGACAGCGCGGAACCTGAAGATGGTCTGCGCGAATTCGGGTCATTCTTCTGTCGCTTCGGGGGCACGTCTGCGGCCTGCGCGATCATTGGCGGGCTGCTCGCGCTGGGGCGCGGTCTGCAGAAAATTCCGGCCAATGCCGATGGGGTCGAAGCAAAAGCCTGGCTTTTGCAAAATTGCGTGACCCCCGTCGCCAACCAGCCAAATGTGTGCGTGCCCTGCCTAGACGGTATCGGGGCCTTCCCGGTCGACACATCGTCGTGACCCCGGGGCACAGGACGCCCGCAATAAGTCGCTTGACCTGGGGCAGCACCCGAACCTGCCCCAGCCTACATCGACGGTCTGGCTCCGAGAGGAAGCTCGCTTACCCGTCAGAGGGAAGCGGCGTCCCCGACCGCTGCAGTTTCGGACTGTGCTTCCGAATCGACGTCCGCTGGGGAGCATATCCCTCATCCTTGGTGGCGATTCTCGCACCCGATCGCAACGCCACCACCAAAACCGTCACCATAATAATATAGAAACCCGCGAAAAGCAGGACGAACCACCAAGCCAAAATCACCCCCATCAAGTGATTGTGCCGAAAACACAGGCACCCCGTGTCGACTCCATCACGGAATTCTTTACAGAGTGTGTACGTGGCGTTGCTGTTTTCATCAAATTGCTCTAATCGGAAGATTAACCACGCTCCCAGCTCCAACTTTGTGAGAGCGCAAAATGCTGTTAGAGAAAACTTGAATTTAGTTCAAATTGTCAGGGAATAAGATGATGCAGATTCTCGACCCAATTCAATTCATCGGATTGATGAGCATTTCGGCTCTGGTCTGCGGCGCACTTATCCTGGGGTACCCTTGGCTGACCGCGCGGACGCGCGATCGCAACGATCTCGCCAGCGTACAATGCGCCCATGTCAACCCGACCCCGCGCGTTGGTGGCCTTGGGGTATTGGTGGCGACATTGATCGCCCTGTTGCTTCTAGCGCCTGATGAGATGCGTCCTTTCTTCTCTATGTTCTCACTGACTTTGGTGCCGGTTTTCGTCGCCGGACTGGCCGAAGATCTGGGATGGCGCGTCAGTGCAGCGGGACGTCTGGTGGCCGCAGCACTGTCCGCAGTTGCCGCAATCGCGCTTTTAAAAGTCTGGATCCCGCCATCCGGCCTGCCAATGCTCGACATCATCCTGGCTGTTACGCCTCTGGCAATGGTGATCACAGTTATCTGGGCGACCGGAGTGTGTCATTCCCTGAACCTGATTGACGGTGTGAACGGTCTTGCCGGGGCGATGGGTGTTCTGATCGCGGCCGGGCTGTCCATGGTCGCCTTTGAAGCCGGGGCCGAGAGTTTTGCGGTTGTCACCGCAGCTCTCATTCCTGCGCTCTTCGGTTTTCTGATCTATAACTGGCCGCTCGGTCGAATTTTCCTTGGCGATGCTGGGGCTTACACGCTCGGCCATGTTTTGGTCTGGCTCGCGATTGGTCTGGCTTGGCACACCAGCGAAGTCTCTGCTGTCGCATTGTCGCTCATGTTCTTCTGGCCCGTGGCCGACACCTTCCTCGCAATCGGTCGGCGGATGAGTTCGGGTCGGTCCATCGGCGCTCCTGACCGGCTGCATTACCACCAGCTCGTCATGCGCGCCCTTCTTTTGCTCACCCATGGCCGCATCGGTAAAGGTGGCGCAAACTCTGCGACGACAGTCATCATGCTGCCGTTTATCGCGGCTCCGGTCGGCGCAGGCGTGTTGTTCTGGAACCAGCCTTACGCTGCTGCTCTTGCGTGGCTGGGCTTTGCAGCGCTGTTCGTCGGCAGCTATCTGGCGGGCATCGTCCTTTTCCGCGGTTCACGCTGGCGCAAGATTGCCCGTCAGGTTCAGTATCGTGCGGAGCTCCGTCAGGAACGTGTGCTTGCGCGGAACTCGTAGGTAAACTGAGATATCGGCCGATGAGTTGCGGCGCGGCACATTGGCAAATGTGTCGCGCCTTTTTCATTCCCGGACCCGGGGATTGCCGAGGCCTGCCTGCGAAGGGCCAAGTGCAGACAAACCTTCAGGATCTGTGCTCTGAATTCCTGCGCACACCTGCAATATGATTGCGCGAGCGGGCTATTTTGGTTGGGTCCAGCCAGAGGTCCAGCCCGCCACGCGCATGATGCCATCGCTCGACACGACGCGCGGCACGACGGCGGATTTCGCGCGGGTTTGCATTGGCGGATAGGTGAGCGCCACGCGGCGGATGGCACTCAGCCGCGCTCGTCGCAGATCAGCCTCAAAACACCTGCCGACCAACGGATACTTGATGCTGCAGCGCAGCCTTCGCGTTCAGTTCCCGC
>REBU01000102.1 GCA_007692585.1 Paracoccaceae bacterium
CGCCGGTGTCGGTGGCGGTGGCGCTGGCCGACAAGATCGACACGTTGACCGGGTTTTGGTCGATTGACGAAAAGCCCACAGGCTCGAAAGACCCTTTCGCGCTGCGGAGGGCAGCGCTGGGGGGTATTCGGTTGGTGTTGGGGAATGGGGTGAGGGCCTCTCTTCGCGATTTGCTTGTTTCAGGGCTTGCTCCACACGAGGCACGAGTCAATTGGGAGTTTGAAAAGGATGTTATCGAGGATGAAGTCACTGCAATGCGCGTGATGGGCCTAAAGTCACATGCGCAGTTGATGCAATTGCAGTCGAGGATTTCTGAGAGTCGCTCCGAAATGGAGAAATCGGCTGAGCAAGAACGTGTTAGCAAGATTCTTGCAGATTTTGATTTGTCGAAGGTAACCTTCACAGAAGACGATCTCCTCGCTTTCTTCCACGACCGCCTCAAGGTCCATCTCCGCGACCAAGGCATCCGCCATGACGTGATCGACGCCTGCCTCGCCATGCCCGGCAATGACGATCTGACCCTGCTGGTCAAGCGCGCCGAAGCGCTGAGCGCCTTCCTCAAGACCGAGGACGGCACGAACCTGCTGCAAGGCTTCAAGCGTGCCAACAATATCCTGACGCAGGCCGAAGCCAAGGACGGGGTGGAATACTCCTTCGGCCCAGATCCGAAACTCGCCGAAACCGACGCGGAACGCGCGCTGTTCACAGCACTCGATCAGGCCGAAGCCGCCATCGCGCCTGCCATGGCGCAAGAGGATTTCGCCACAGCCATGCAGGCCATGGCCGCTCTGCGCGCGCCGATTGATGCGTTTTTCGACGCGGTGCAGATCAATGCCGAGAACCAGATCATTCGGCGCAACCGGCTGAACCTGCTGCACCGCATCCGCGCGACCTGTCTGCAAGTGGCAGACCTGACCCGCATCGAAGGGTAGCGCGCCGCCAATCCCGTGCGCGACTGGAGGGCGGAAGTCCCGACGCGGCCCGCAGCCCCCTCAATGGGGGCAAGGGGCGCTGCCCTCACTCGGCGACCTTCCACTTGCTGGCATTACCCTCGATCGCACGGATGCGGTCTTCGCTCTTGGGGTGGCTCATCAGCCATGCGGGCGCCCCGCCGCCCATGCCGACCAGCCGCTCCAGCTTGCGAAACAGCGATTTCTGCGGCTCCAGCCCGATCCCGGCTTTCAGCAACAGCGCCGAAGCATAGGCGTCTGCTTCATATTCATCATCCCGGCTCAGCCGTGCCATCAGCACGGTCGTGATGAAATTCGCGATCAGCACCCCAATCCCCGGAATGAAGCGGTTGAACACTGTCGCAAGCACCATCCGCATCGCATTTGTGCCCGAAAAATCCACCATCCGTTTGCGGGTATGCCCCAAGGCGACATGGCCCAGTTCATGCGCGATGACACTGGCCATTTCCTCGGCCGAGACGTCGCCCGCGCGGTATTTGTTGTAAAACCCGCGCGTGATGAAAATGCGCCCGTCGGGGGCGGCAAGCCCGTTGACCGGCTCGATCTCGTAGATATGCACGATGATGCGCTCCACCCCCAGGGCGTCGGCCATGCGGTCGGTCAAGGCTTTCAGCTTTGCATCCGCGAGCGGGGTCGAGCGCTCATCGAGCTCCGACTTGGTGCGCCATGCGGAGAACCAGTAGACGATCAGCCCATAGGCTACGGCGATCAGGATCGGGGTCATTGCAGTCATAGCGCATATATGGGGCGGGCGCGGGGCTCGGGCAATCGAAATCACCCCAAAATGAGCGTCAGCGCCATCATCAGTGTGAAGGCCAGTGTCACAATCACGCCGACATGGGACGGATCGACCTCGGCGCTGGCCTCGGGCAGAAGTTCCGAGAAGATCATCCACAGCATCGCCCCGGCGGCCAGCCCAAGCCCGACGGGCAGCAGCGGCGCGAAGGACAAGACGAACAGGAAGGCCGGCACAGCCAGCAGCGGCTGCGGGACAGAGGACAGGACCGCCCACCACGCCGCCTTGCCAACGGACGCCCCGCGCGGCACCATCACCAGCGCAATCGCCAGCCCTTCTGGCACGTTATGCAGCGCAATCGCGATGGTGATGAAATCGCCCAGATCGCGACCGCTGCCATAGGCCACCCCCACGCCCACACCTTCAGCGGCGGAATGTGCGGTCATCACCCCCATGATCAGCATGATTTTCAGCGCATCTGCGCCCTTGGTATCGGCGAGCGACACATCCGAGCGTCCATCGAGCCATTTTTTCGCGCCCCAGATGCCCACGAGCCCCAGCAAGAGCCCCGCCAATGTGCGCGGTTGCGACAGCTCAAACCCTTCGATCACCAGCTGAAATGTCGCGGCCAGCATCAATCCCGCAGCCAATGCATTGCCCATCGCCAATATGCGCGGCGTTACATCGCGCAGCGCCAGCAGGGGCAAGGCCCCCAGTCCCGTCGCAACCGCCGTGATGGCGGCGGCGATGAAGACCAGAAGGAGGGTCGGGTCTGACATTTGACGCTCATATTAGAATAATTCCAATATGAGCGTCAGCGCCTGCATGTCAACCTGTTTCGCCGCGACGCTGTGCTGACCGGGCGTGCCTGCCTGTCAGCGCAGACCGATGCCCATCTGCATCAGCGCCCGGCGCACAGGAGCCGCGGAATACATCGCGTCCAGCATCCGGGCGCGCGCGTCGCGTAAGTGCTGCGCTGCGATCATCGAGCTGCGGTTGAGAAGCCCCACTCCCGCCACGCGCAGCGCGACATCAGGGTAGCGCTTGCGTTGATAGGCCGTCAGCATCGCAGGGCTGCCCAGAGTTTCGGGCGTTGCCAGCGCCATCAGCGCGGTCAGGTCGGCGAGCGACATGTTCAGCCCCTGCGCCCCGATCGGCGGCACGACATGAGCCGCTTCGGCCATCAGGGCGGTGCGCTCACCTGTGAATCGTTCTGCGATCTGGCTGATGATCGGCCAGACAGTCAGGCGCGAGACCAGTTTCAGCGGGCCGAACAATCCGCAAGACCGGGTGTTCATCTCGGCCTCGAACGCGGCGGGTGGCAGGGCACGCAGTCGCGCGACCTCTGGGCCTGTTTCCATCCAGACGATGGCCGAACAAGGCTGTCCATCACGATCGGGCAGCGGCACAAATGTGAAGGGTCCGCCGGAGCGGTGGATTTCGGTCGACACATTCTCATGCGGGACGGGATGGGTCACCGCAAAGGCGAGCGCCTTCTGGCCGAAACGCGTCGTGCGCACGCCAATGCCAAGCGCCTGCCGCATGGGGGAATTGCGCCCGTCAGCCGCGATCAGCAACCGCGCATCCACAGTCGCGCCGTCCGAAAGCCCCACGAGCGCTGCGCTTTCGCGCGTGGTCAGCCGGGTCGTGGCAATGCCAGGACGGAAAGTAACGCAATCGAGTTCGGCCAGTCGCGCGGAAATCTCGCGCTTCAACAGCCAGTTGGGCAGGTTCCAGCCGAAGGGCTGGTTCGAGATATCTGCCGCGTTGAAATCATGGCTGACGCGGGGTTCGGGCGTCGTGCCGCCCGCATCGACAATGCGCATGACCTGTAGCGGCATGGCATGGGACGCGAATCTGTCCCACAGCCCCGCGGCTTTCAGCACATCGACCGAAGGCTGCAGGAAGGCTGTCGAACGCAAGTCAGAACCGGGGTCGGCTTCTGCGATGACAGGCGGCGCAGGATCGACACAGAGCGTCTTGTAGCCGGCGCTGCCAAAGGCCGCAGCCGCAGTCATTCCGGCAATGCCGCCGCCTGATACCACGATGTCGTAGCTCTCGCGCATGATCTCTCTCCGTCTGGTTCTTGCAGAGAGATAGCACTCTGGCGGGCGCGCGCAATGCGCCCGCTTGTCTCAGCCCTTGACGATCAGCAACAGGACGACAACCATCAGCAGCGCTGCGGGCACCGCCACCAGCACAAGCCCTGCCAAGCCATAGACCTTGGCGGCGATGACCAGCAAGTTGAGATAGACCATGATCGCGGCCCAGATCGGCCACGGCTCGCCATCGCGGCGATGGGCTGTTTTTGTAGCGGCGGCTGTGCGGGTATCGGGATCGGCAAGGGTGGACATCATGGCTCCTGTCTCAAATACACATCTCGGATGTACGATCAGGGGCCGTGATGTCACGATGGCGCTTTGCCGCAGCGAAGCGCGGTCAACCGAAGACGATCAGGCTCAACAAGGCAACCATTGCCAGCGCTGCAGGTGCCATGACGACAACCAGACCAGCGACGCCAAACGTCAGAACTGAGACGACCAGCGCGATAATCACGGCCAGTACGCCTGCCCAGATGCCCCAAGGCTCATTTGCAAGGAATTTCGGCAGTCTCGTCGGGGCGGGTTCTGTTGTGGCGGTGGTCATGATCTGTCCTCTTGACTTGCGATCCGTGGCTCCTAGCGGAAACCTCGCCTCTTGGCGGCAGGGCATAATGTCGCGGGTCGTTGCAATCCGGTGTCGGCGCATCAGGCCCGCGAGGACTTTCCCAAGGAGCTCAGCAGGTTCACCACAGATTTCAGCACGGCGTCATCTTCGATGGCAGCCAGACTGTCGACGATCTTGCGTCCGGTGTCGCTGCGCACGAAGCTTCGCTGTGCATGGGAAGGCTCCAGGCTCAATCTTTTTTCCTGCTCCATCTGGTCCTGCACGCGCTGCAGAAAATCTGCTGCTGTGACGCCCAGCGACCTGGTAAGCAGAAACAGACGGCTGACCGACAGACGATTTGCCCCGGTCTCGTATTTCTGGATCTGCTGGTAGGTTATCCCAGTGCGCTCGGCAAGCGATTGCAGGGTGTCTCCGTGGCTCAGTCTGATCTGTCTCAGCACCATGCCGATCAGAAGATCAATATCATTCCGTTCGTGTTCCATCAGTCGGTCGTCTCTGTCTTTGACTCGGTCTATTGTGTGATCGCATCGGCGCCGGGCGTGCCATTGCGCAGGGGAGGCCGCTCCGCGCGGGTCTTGAGCACGAAACTCGTGGTCAGGGTAAGAATATCCGCATCGTGCGCCAATCGGGCGCGCAGCGCATCACTACGCGCCTGATCGGGGGCCTCTACAAAACTGCGCATGTCAACACTGCCCGACAGGGACCAGACGAACAGACCCTCCGGCTAGTGCGCACGCATGCTGGATACGACGTCGCACTGTGTCTTGTTCAGCCTGATGTCGAACATCGCCTGCAGGCCGGGGGGGCTGGCGATCGCGTTCGGGATCTGTCTCACTGGTGAAGCGCCGGACATCGCCGCGCTCCACAAGTTGATCGAGGTGATAGGCTATGGTTGTGCGGCTGATCCCCACCCGCGCCGCCATCTCGCATACTGTGGCGCGACTGTTCGCGCGCAGCAGATCAAGGACCATGCGGCTGGATGTGCATAAGGTCTTGGGCATGCGCCGCTCCCGAGTTTTTCCCCTTTGTGAAGTTTACCTTAGGTCAGTTTTCGTTAATGTGAAGAAAATTCTTTGTTTTGAATAAACCAAACCCCATGGGGCGGTCGTGGCGTTTATACCGTGGTCACCGGCCGCCGCGTGAGCTGCTGGCTGTCAATGAATGTGAACGGCGCAAGGTTGCGCGGTTCGGGCTTCTCCATTAAACCTCCGGGGCCGCGCCCGCTGGGCCGAATCCGAGCGAACAGGAACACCCGATGCAAGTCTATGAATATCTCGCGCTGCCTGCGCCGCGCCGCAGTGGCAAGATCAAGGGGCTGAAAACCCCTGCCGAACGATTTGCCCATGAGCTGACAGTGCTTATGAATGAGGTGGCGAGCGAAGGTTGGGAATTCTGGCGCAGCGAATGTCTGCCAAGTGATGAGCGCAAGGGCTTCACGGGCACGATGGTCGTGCAGAACCATCTGCTGATTTTCCGCAGGCTGACCGCGGATGCTCTGGCCGAAAAACTGCCGCAGACCAGTGCTCCGACAAGCACGGCGCCCGAGCCGCGCATCGATCCTGTCATGCTCGACCGTCCGTCTGACGATGCGCCGATTTATGATACCCGTCGCGAGCCGATGTTTCGTGCGTCGACACCGGTGGCCGAGCGCTAAGCAGCGCTGAAATCAGGCCAGCCGGTGCGCTCTGGTTATGCCTTGATGTCCAGCGCGAGGGCATGAATACGCGCGACCAGGTCGGGGCCAAGCGCCGCATGAACAGCCCTGTGACGCTCGATCCGGCTCATCTGGCCAAAAGCTGCGGCCCGGATCTGAACATTGAAATGCGTCTGGCCGCCTTCGCGCCAACCGCCATGGCCCCGGTGACTTTCGCTGTCATCTTCAACCGAGAGCAGTTCCGGCGAAAATGCGGCCTGCAACCGCGCTTCGATTTCATCACAAATCTGCATCTGACTGTTCTGCACCCTTCAATCCTGATGCGAGAAGACATAGACTGCCTGCTCCGAGTCGAAAAGGTCCGCGTGGCTTTTATATCTCGGAGCAGAGTTGATACGACCTGACAGGACGATTTATGGACCGCAAACCACTCTTTGATTTCGACATTCGCGCATCCAGCGACAAGAAGAAGCGCGCGCGCGGGCGACGGGGGATGTCCGGGGCGTGGGAGACGTCGGTGCGGCAATGCGAGCATCCGGGATGCGAGGAAGACGGCAAATATCGGTGTCCCAAATCACCTGATGCGCTGAATGAATATTTGTGGTTCTGCAAGGATCATGCGCGCGAATACAACCTTAAGTGGAATTACTTCGAAGGGCAGACCGAATCGGAGATGCTGGACGAAATGGAGCGTGACCGCGTCTGGGGGCGTGCGACGAAGCCATTGGGGCGCGACGATGAGCGCCTGGCCTGGCAGCGGCTCGGGATCGAGGATCCTCATCAGGTGTTGGGGTCCAACGCCACACAGAATCCCGGGCGCAATGCGCCTGCGGGCGGAACGCGCAAACTGCCCTCGACCGAGCGCAAGGCGCTGGAAATTCTGGATGCGCGCGATTCCTGGTCGCGATCCGATATTCGCAAGCAATACAAAAGCCTGGTGAAGGATCTTCACCCAGATCGCAATGCCGGTGCGCGCCATGACGAGGAACGACTTCAAGAAGTGGTCTGGGCCTGGGATCAGCTCAAGGATAGTCGCAACTTCCGCGACTGACGGGCAAGTGGCCGGGCGTATCTCCAGCGCGCGAAAATGTGCGTGCTTTCAGATCGCCCAGCCATGCACCCTTTGGCCGATCCGGTTCGCGGGTGTGGGACTCGAGCAGGTCAATAGCGCCTTCAAGGCGCCGCAAGATATTCAGATCCTGCACAAGGAGCGCATCTTCGGTACGAAAATTGCGTCTGAAGGTCGGTTTGTCATGGGCCATCACGCACTCCTGATCAGAGAATCGGGTCACATGCGCGCCTTGGTGCTGCGTCCCTGACGGCATAGCGTGCGGCCGAATGCTTAAGCTTCGGTAACCCTGCGCGAGAGCGTCACAAAAAAATCCGACTTGCCGGTTTTTCCTCTTGCGGGGGCCGAAAAGAGTTTGTAGATCCAGCCCACGTCAACGGGGCGGGCGTAGCTCAGGGGTAGAGCATAACCTTGCCAAGGTTAGGGTCGTGAGTTCGAATCTCATCGCCCGCTCCAATCAAAAAAGCCGCAGCATCACGCTGCGGCTTTTTTGGTTTCAGCCCCCGTCGCGTTAACTTTTGAGTCGCCGCCCAGGCCGCTGTGGCCACTTCGTCGTCAAGCGATTTTTCCGGTGCTGAAGTGTGAATTTTCCGTTGACGCGCCCCCAGTCTATACGTCAGATTGTGCAAGTCTTCAGTTGACCCACTACATCTGGTGTTCTGTGATGTGACGCGGGACCGAAGGCAAAGACAGAGAGACTGCAAACCTGACAGCGCGGATTGTCCCCTAGCGGGGCAGTGGCATCGGGATCTGGCCGGTGAGGCAAGGGTGCGCAGATCTTGAGCGAGACACGAATAAACCCGGCATTTCCGGGGCGCAGGCAACATAAGAGGGGCATGGCACCATGATCATCGAGCGGCATTTCACCACCGAGGGCGCAGACGCCTATGCGGCACTGGACTTCACGACGACTGTCTCCGAAATCCGTAACCCGGACGGAACAGTGGTGTTTCGCAACGAGGCAGTCGAGGTGCCGACGGGCTGGAGCCAGGTCGCCTCGGACGTGATCGCGCAGAAATATTTCCGCAAGGCAGGCGTGCCCGCGCGGCTCAAGCGCGTCGCGGAAGAGGGTGTGCCGGAATTCCTGTGGCGCTCGGTCGCGGATGATGACGCGTTGCAAGCGCTGCCCGAAGCCGAGCGCGTCACTGGAGAAAGCTCCGCGCGGCAGGTCTTTGACCGTCTGGCAGGGGCCTGGTGCTACTGGGGCTGGAAGGGCGGCTATTTCGCCACCGAGAAAGACGCGCGCACCTATTTCGACGAAATGCGCTATATGCTGGCCGCCCAGATGGCGGCGCCCAATAGCCCGCAATGGTTCAATACCGGCCTGCATTGGGCGTATGGCATCGATGGGCCAAGCCAGGGCCATTTCTATGTCGACCCGTTCACGCATGAGCTGGTCAAATCGACATCAAGCTATGAACACCCCCAGCCGCATGCCTGTTTCATCCAGTCGGTCAGCGATGATCTGGTCAATGACGGCGGCATCATGGATCTCTGGGTGCGCGAGGCGCGCCTGTTCAAATATGGTTCCGGCACCGGGACCAACTTCAGCTCACTGCGTGGTGTAGGTGAGAAACTGTCGGGCGGCGGTAAATCCTCCGGGTTGATGGGTTTCCTGAAAATCGGTGATCGGGCCGCTGGTGCGATCAAGTCGGGCGGGACCACGCGCCGCGCGGCCAAGATGGTCATTTGTGACATGGACCATCCCGATATCGAGGAATTCATCAACTGGAAGGTGATCGAAGAACAAAAGGT
>REBU01000070.1 GCA_007692585.1 Paracoccaceae bacterium
CGAAATTCAACTCGATCTCGATTTCCGGCTATCACATGCAGGAAGCGGGCGCCAATCTGGTGCAGGAGCTGGGCTTCACGCTGGCCGATGGGCGCGAATATGTGCGCGCGGCGATCCATCGAGGCATGGATGTCGATCATTTTGCCGGGCGGTTGTCCTTCTTCTTTGCGATTGGCACGAATTTCTTCATGGAAATCGCCAAGCTGCGTGCCGCGCGGCTCTTGTGGTCGCGGGTGATGGAGGAATTCAATCCCAAAGACCCCAAATCGAGCATGTTGCGCACGCATTGCCAGACCTCGGGCGTCAGCTTGCAGGAACAAGACCCCTATAACAACGTCATCCGCACCGCCTATGAAGCCATGTCGGCGGTGCTGGGTGGCACGCAGTCGCTGCACACCAATGCGCTGGATGAAGCGATCGCCTTGCCCACCGAGTTCAGCGCCCGGATCGCGCGCAACACGCAGCTGGTGTTGCAGGAAGAAACCGGCGTCACCCGCGTCGTCGATCCGCTGGCGGGCAGCTATTACATCGAGAAGCTGACCCATGATCTGGCGGAAGCCGCCTGGGCGCTGATGGAGGAAGTCGAAGAGATGGGCGGCATGACCAAGGCCGTGGCCTCTGGCATGCCGAAACTGCGCATCGAGGAAACCGCGGCGCGGCGTCAGGCGATGATCGACCGGGGCGAGGAAGTGATCGTCGGGGTCAACAAGTATCGCAAGGAGGTCGAAGACCCGATCGACATCCTCGATATCGACAATATGGCCGTGCGCGACAGCCAGATCGCGCGGCTGGAAAAGATGCGCAGCACGCGCGATCAGGCGGCGTGTGACGCGGCGCTGGCGGAAGTGACGCGCCGTGCGGCGGAGGGGGGGAACCTGCTCGACGCCGCCGTGGATGCTGCCCGCGCGCGGGCCTCAGTCGGAGAAATCAGCATGGCAATGGAAAAGATCTTTGGCCGCCATCGCGCTGAGGTAAAGACCCTCGCAGGCGTATATGGCGCGGCTTATGAAGGCGATGACGGGTTTGCCGCCATTCAGGCCGATGTCGAACGTTTCGCCGAGCAGGAGGGCCGCCGCCCGCGCATGCTGGTGGTCAAGATGGGCCAGGACGGGCATGATCGCGGCGCCAAGGTCATCGCCACGGCGTTTGCCGATATCGGTTTCGATGTGGATGTGGGCCCGCTGTTCCAGACCCCGGACGAGGCCGCACAGGACGCCATCGACAATGACGTGCATATCATCGGCATTTCGTCGCAGGCGGCAGGCCATAAAACACTTGCGCCCAAGCTCGTGCAGGCGCTGAAGGATCAGGGCGCAGGCGATATTCTGGTGATCTGCGGGGGTGTGATCCCGCAGCAGGATTACCAGTTCCTCTATGATGCCGGGGTGAAGGCGATTTTCGGGCCTGGGACGAATATCCCCGACGCGGCCAAGAAAATCCTCGATCTGGTGCGGGACGCGCGCGGGTTGAAGGCGGCGGAATAATCGAGATGCGGGCGGGGGAGCATATCCCCCGCCCGCAGGTCAGATCAGGCATAGGCGCGGTTGTCCTGCCCCAGCTTCGCGTCGAGTGACCAGGCCCCGGCCCCTGTGACCCGAAGCGCGAGATAGCCGCCAGCCAGGCCGAGGTTCTTCAGCAGCTGCGTGACCTGATTCTGGTCGCCCAGATCGAAGTGATAGAGAAAGCCCGACGCGACACAGAAGGCCGCCAGCGCCAGCGCCACAAGGCGCGTCTGCAGCCCTGCGATCAGCGCCAGACCGGCGATGATCTCGAAAAGCACGACCGGCCAGGCGAGCACTGACGGAATGCCGCCAGTCGCCATGAAGGCCCCGAAGCCTTCGACATTGCCGAGCTTGCCAAGCCCGGCAGCGACAAAGAGAAGCCCCAGAAGAATACGGGCTGCGAGAAGAAGAGAAGCGTTTGTCATGATGGTCTGTCCTTTTGTGCGGTGACTGCTGCACATAAAGGGCGAAGCTGCGCCGGGACCATTCCGCAGCCGGTCACAGCTCCTGTGCATTGATGCAAGGCGTTAGTTCTGACCGGATTGCGCTTTCTTCACCCAGGTGCCGCTGTCTTCCGACCAGTATTCAGCCAGCACGCCCGCAGTGACCATCGCTTTCCATTGCGCGCGGGCGAGATCCATCGCCTGCGCGTCCTGCCCGTCAAACAGCACCCAGAGCCGTTCCAGCCCCGCAACGTCTTCAGCGCGCACCTCTGCGCGGTCGATGCTCATCACGCAGACAGGGGCATTGGGCGCGGCATCTTCCGTGGTCAGCAGGATCGGCTGATCGGCATCATGCGGCCCACCCGCGCGGCCATGGGGCAGGAAGCTGTCTTTCCCGGCGGTCCACAGATGCAGGTCCAGCCGCTCCAGCACCGTGTCCGAGCGCGCCCGCACGGCCACGCGCATGCCCTGCGCATAAGCGCGGCTCAAGAGCGTGGTCGCGGTCACCTCCATCGGGCTGTGGGTCAGGTGGTAGAACATCGCCTTGCCCATGGGCGCGGCTTTCAGCGCGTCTCGAATCGTGCGCGCACCAGCGCGTCAAGCGCCAGCACCCCCCAGCCCGACGCGCCCTTGGGGGCATGCGCGCTCTCGCCCTTGGTCAGCGCCACGCCCGCAATATCGAGGTGGATCCAGGGCATGTCCGGCTTGATGAAACATTGCAGGAAACTCGCCGCTGTGATCGAACCCGCCGGACGCCCGGCCGAATTCTTGATATCGGCGATGCGCGACTTGATCAGCTTGTGATAGGCCGGATCGAGTGGCATGCGCCAGGCACCTTCGCCCACCTCTGCCGCAGCTGTCAGAAACGCCTCGGCCAGCGCATCATCATTGGCGAAGACCCCGGCTTTTTCATGGCCCAAGGCCACGATGATCGCGCCTGTCAGGGTCGCCAGATCGATCACTGCGCGCGGCTGGATGTGCTCCTGCGCATACCAGAGCACATCGGCCAGCACCATGCGGCCCTCGGCATCGGTATTGATCACCTCGATCATGTCGCCCTTCATGGATTTGACGACATCGCCGGGGCGCTGCGCGCGCGCATCGGGCATGTTCTCGACCAGCCCGACCAGCCCCACGACATGCGCAGGCGCCTTGCGCGCGGCCAGCGCCTGCATCAGCCCGACCGTGACCGCCGCGCCGCCCATATCCATGGTCATTTCTTCCATGCCCGCACCGGGTTTCAGCGAAATGCCGCCGGTGTCGAACATCACCCCCTTGCCGACCACCGCCAGCGGCGCGCCCTCGGCCCCCTCCCAGCGCAGGATCGCCAGTTTCGACGGGCTTTCCGAGCCTTGGCCGACCGCAAGCAGCGACCGCATGCCAAGCGTTTCCATCTCGGCTTCCTCAAGGATCTCGATCTTCAGGCCCAGCGACTCCATCCCCTTGATCTGCTCGGCGAAACTGGTCGTGGTCAGAACATTGGCGGGCGCGTTGACCAGATCGCGGGTCATATGCACCGCCTCGGCCAGCGCGACGGCTTCGGCCAGATCGGCCTTGGCCTTGTCAGGAGCATTCACCATCAGCGTATAGGGGCCGAAATCGGGCTTCGGCTTGGATTTCTGCGCCTGATACTGATAGGCGCGCAGAAGGGCCGTGCGGATCAACGCGCCCATAGGCAGCGCATTGGCGCAGATCAGTGTTGCGGTTTCGCCCTGTGCGCGCCCGATGCTCAGCCCGGCCTTGCGCAGCGCGTCTGCGTCAACGCGCTTGGGCATGCGGATCACTTGCACGGTTTCCGCAGCCATTCCGGCGGGATAGGCTAGCACCAGCCCTTCGCCGGGTTTGAGCTTGTCAAACGCGTCGCTTTCGACCGCGCGGCTGATGGCCTTGCGCGTCAGACTGTCCACCCGCCGCGTCGTCCGGGGCAGGGGGGCGCCGGCTTCGGCAAAGACCACCACGCGCCCCGCATGCGCAGCGATGGCGTCAAGGTCTGTTTCGATCAGGGTGGGCGTCTGCAATCTGGTCATGGAGCCTCCGGGCATGTGTTTTGCCCGGAACCTAGCGCGGCCTGCGCGCTTTGACCATGCCCGGCAGAGGGGCTGCGCTCAGAAACGCAGGTTGAAATGCCGCGTCAACCCGATCTCGGCGCTGATCTGGTTGCGCGAGCCCTGTTGCACGATCGGCGAATCTGCCGCATCCCCGCGCAGCCGGTCGAACCGCACCGAGCCTGACAGGCCCCAATCTGCGCTCAGCGGCTGATAAGCGCCGGCTTCAACGCCCACCGAGTAGAACCCGGCCGAGGGCGAGAACGCCGTCAGACTTCCGCCCGCGTCCTGCGACGCCGTTGCCTCAGCCTCGCTCACGCCGAAATAGGTCCGGTTGAAGCGCCGGTTGCCGAATTCGGCGCGCGGGCCTGCATTCAGCACCAGCCCGCTTTCGCCGCGGAAAATGACATTGGCGCCAAGCTCACCCGCAACGGCATTGTGGCCGATCGCGCCGTAGCGGAGTTCGCCAAAGACCTGCCAGAAGTCTTCGGTATATTGCAGACCAGCGCCGATTTCGACCGATGCCTTGACATCGTCCATCCCCTCCAACTCATCCTTGCCGTCGCGCTTGCCGATGAAGCGGAACGCGCCATAGGGGCCGAAGCCGGGCGCGAATTGTTCAGGCGTATCGAGCGTGCCAAGGGCCAGCGCGCCGAAGCGCAGCCCGCCGAAGCCGAAACTTCCTGCAGGGCCGACACTGACACTGTCAGAGCCGAAATAGTCCGGCGCAACCCCTGCGCCGCCGGTGATCGAGAAGGACAGTCCACGCTCTTGCGCAAAGGCAGGCAGGGCCAGAACGCCACAGCTGACGGCGGCGGCAAGACGCAAGCAACGGGTTAGACGCATTTTCTGGTATTCCTCGAATCGATATGAGATCACACAACTTCTGTCCTAGTCTTAGGGGGCAGCATGGGAAATTCCACGAAGACTGCGCAACCTCTGGCAGAAATCTTGAAATCTGTTGTGTTTTTGCCGATGAACGGGCCGATGTGCCAGGAAAGGGCGTGCGATGAAATTCTGTGTGGCAATCGACGGCCCGGCGGCAGCGGGCAAAGGCACCATCAGCCGCGCTGTCGCGGCACATTTCGGCTTTGCGCATCTTGATACGGGGCTTCTCTATCGCGCGGTCGGCATGAAGGGCGGCGATCCTGCGCAGGCGGCATCGACGCTTTGCCCGGAGGATCTGGCGCGCCCTGATCTGCGCAGTCTCGCCGCGGGTGAGGCGGCCAGCCGTGTGGCCGTGCTGCCGGATGTGCGCGCGGCGCTTCTGACCTTCCAACGCAACTTCGCGGCGCGCGAGGGTGGCGCGGTGCTGGACGGGCGCGACATTGGCACGGTGATCTGTCCGGGGGCAGATGTGAAGCTCTTCGTCACGGCCAGCGCCGAATGCCGCGCCGAACGGCGCTGGCGCGAGACGGGCGAGGGCAGTCTGGCCGAGGTGCTGGAACAGGTGCGTGCCCGCGATGCGCGCGACATGGGCCGCGCCGATGCGCCCCTCTGCGCCGCTGAAGATGCGATCACGCTCGACACCACGACGCTGAGCATCGACGAGGCTGTGGACAAGGCGCTGAGGATTGTCCGTGCGCAGCTGGAGCGGGGCTGATGTCCCGCGCCGGGCAGGGCTGGCTGCCGGTCTGGCTTCACCTCGCGCTGATTGGTGCGGCCAGTCTGGCAAGCCTGCGTCTGAGCGCGCAGGTCGATGCGCTCTATCGGGCCTCGGGCCACCCTGCGGGCCATATGCGGGGCCAGCTGAGCTTCAGCGCCGAGACGATGATACAGCATTTCGCAGTGATGCATGACGCGGGCACGCTGGATCTCTACCGGCAATCGCAAATACTCGATTTTGCCCTGATCGCCTGCTACGCGGTTCTGGCCTTGGTCACGGGCATGCTGCTCGCGCGGCTCGGCGGTCCGGGCAGCCTTGGGCGGCGTCTGGGTCTGGCCGGGGCGGGGCTGGGGCTGGCCGGTGCGGCGGCAGACCTGCTGGAAAACCTGACCTCGCTGCACATGCTGGCCCAGCCGCAAGAGATCGCGACCTTGACCGCGATCGTCTATTCCAGCTTTGCGGCGCTGAAATTCCTGTGCCTGCTGATCGCAGGTGGTGTTCTGATCGCCGCGCTGGTGGTGGGGCTGGCCGAGCGTCTGGCCGGGGCTTACCGGCCCCGGTAGGGTTCGACATATTGCAGCGCCATGTCCCATGGAAAGAAGATCCATGTGTCCTGGCTGACTTCGGTGATGAAACTGTCGACCATGTTGCGGCCCTTGGGCTTGGCGTAGACAGTCGCGAAATGCGCCTTGGGAAACATCTCGCGCACCAGTTCCAGCGTCTTGCCGGTATCGACCAGGTCATCGATGATCAGGATCCCCTCGCCCTGATCGCCCATCAGATTGGCCTGCGGTGCTTTCAGCACCTGTGCCTCGGCCTGATTCTGCCAGTCGTAGGATTTCACGCTGATCGTATCGACCGTGCGGATGTCCAATTCGCGCGCGATGATCATCGCAGGCGCAAGCCCGCCGCGCGTGATCGCGACAATCGCGCGCCACTGCCCACCGTCGGGGCCTTGCTTGTCCAGCCGCCAGGCCAGCGCCCGGCTGTCGCGGTGGATCTGGTCCCAGCTGATATGAAAGCCTTTTTCATGGGGCAGGCGGTCGGTCATCTTGTTGCCTTTCAGGTGGCCACGATCTTGACCCCCAGCACGGCCAGGCCCGCGCCGAAGATCCGGTCGATCAAGGTTTTCAGGGAAATATATCGCGCGCGGGTGCGGTCGAGCGAGAAGATGCGCGCTACGGCCGTGTTCCAGAGCGCTTCATTGAGGAAGACGACAATGAGCAGCGCGCCGAGCACCCAAAGCGGGGTTGCGGGGGGCACAGTGCCCAGAAAAATCGCGGCGAACATCACGGCGGGCTTGGGGTTGGCAAGCTGCGTGAACAGGCCAAGCCGAAAAGCAGAAGCTGCAGAGCGCGGCAGAGACGGGGTGGCACCAATCTCCAGCGGTGTGCTGGCCGACCGCCAGAGCGTCCAGCCCAGCCAGGCCAGATAGGCCGCGCCCACGATCTTGAGCGCCCAGAGAAGGGCCGGAGCGATAGCGAAGAGCACGCCGAGCCCGAAAAGCGCGGCACCCGCCCAGATCGCGCCGCCAAGTCCGATCCCGGCGGCGAGCCATGCGCCTGTGCGGAACCCCTCGGTCAGGCCCGTCCGCGCCGCCATAAGCACAGCCGGGCCGGGGCTGATCGCGGCCATCAGCGACAATCCTGCGAAGGCAAGGAACGCCGCCAGTGTCATCAATGCGCGTCCTTTTTGCCGGTCACCACATCGATATCAGGCGCGTCCACGGCTTTCATGCCAACGACATGATAGCCTGCATCGACATGCAGATTCTCGCCCGTGGTGCCAGAACCCAGATCCGACAGCAGGTAGAGCGCGGCCTTGCCGACCTCTTCCTGCGTCACATTGCGGCGCAGCGGCGAATTCAGCTCGTTCCATTTCATGATGTAGCGGAAATCCCCGATGCCCGACGCCGCCAGCGTCTTGATCGGCCCCGCGCTGATTGCATTGCAGCGAATGCCGTCCTTGCCCAGATCTTCGGCGATATATTTGACCGAGGCCTCCAGCGCGGCCTTGGCGACCCCCATCACATTGTAATGCGGCATGACCTGCTCGGCGCCATAATAGGTCATGGTCAGCAGGCTGCCACCTTCGGGCATCAGCTTTGCGGCGCGCTGGCAGACAGCGGTGAAGGAATAGACCGAAATATCCATCGTCATGGCGAAATTGTTGCGGCTCGTGTCGACATAGCGCCCGCGCAGTTCGGCCTTGTCGGAAAAGCCGATGGCATGGACCACGAAGTCGATCTTGCCCCAGAGCGCCTCAAGCCCCTCGAACAGGCGGTCCACCGAGTCCATGTCGCTCACATCACACTCAAACAGATGCGCTGTGCCGAGGCTCTCGGCAAGCGGCAGGACACGCTTTTTCAGCGCATCGCCCTGATAGGAGAAGGCCAGCTCAGCTCCGTGTTCACCCAGCGCCTTGGCGATACCCCAAGCGATGGATTTATCGTTCGCAAGCCCCATGATGAGGCCGCGTTTTCCGTTCATCAATCCTGTCATGACCCGTCTGCCCATTGAAACTGTGTTGACATATCCTATTCCAAGGGCAGTGTGATCGCAAGTTGATGCGCGCCATCGCGCCGCACTGGGTGCGGGTTTAAAGATGAAGGTCAGGCGCTCTTTTTTTCCGGAACTATTGCGCAAGTGTGCAGAATCGTTAACACATGAAATGGTCCGGCGCGATCTGCCCAGCGATCCGACGTCTTTAGAGTGCGGCAGAAGTGAATGAGCAGGGGGGGGCTTGTGGAGGAAAGAGGCGGAATTTTCGCGGGGGCTGATCCTTTCGAGATCGCGCGGCGCTGGCTGGCGGAAGCCGAGCTGACCGAGCCGAATGACCCCAATGCGATCGCGCTGTCGACGACGGGCGCGGATGGCATGCCCAATGTCCGCATGGTGCTGCTCAAGGAAATCGGAGCCGAGAGTTTCGTTTTCTACACCAATTTCCAAAGTGCCAAGGCGCGCGAGATCAGCGAGAGCGGCAAGGCGGCTTTCGTGATGCACTGGAAATCCCTGCGCCGCCAAATTCGGGTGCGTGGGCATGTTTCCAAGGTTGACGGCCCTGAGGCTGATGCCTATTACGCCTCCC
This sequence comes from Paracoccaceae bacterium, assembly GCA_007692585.1. Classification (GTDB taxonomy): domain Bacteria; phylum Pseudomonadota; class Alphaproteobacteria; order Rhodobacterales; family Rhodobacteraceae; genus Roseinatronobacter. The sequence goes on from REBU01000070.1 coordinate 8,684, forward strand.
GGTCGCTCAAGAGCCGACTTGGCGCTTGGGCATCGAAACAGTCGACACCGCTGGGGTCACGGGCGGAATTGATGGCGGAGGTGGCGCGTCAGACCGCACGGCATGGCATGACACCGCCACGGCCCGACTTCTGGGGTGGCTTTGCCATCAGCCCTGTGGAGATAGAGTTTTGGGCGGATGGAGCGTTCAGATTGCACGACCGGTTCTGCTGGCGCAGAGCGACGCCTGAGGAAAGCTGGCAGATCCAGCGCTTGTCGCCATGACAGGACGCGGGATTGTGTCATGTGGTATATGTTCTCGCAGAGTATCCAGAAATGACGGATGACGGGTCGTAGTTTGGCCCCACAACACATGAGTGAGACGCGTTAAATGGGTTCGGAAGAAACCGCTGCCGAAGAGATTTCCGGGGTTGTGAAGTGGTTCGACCCGAGCAAGGGGTTCGGCTTCATCGTAGCGGACGGCGTACAAAGTGACATCCTGCTGCATGCCAACGCGCTGCGAAATTTCGGGCTCAGTTCGGTGTGCGACGGGGCGCGGATACGGATCACTGTGCAAAAGACACCGCGTGGGTTGCAGGCACTGGATGTCCTGTCGGTCTTGCCGCCTGAGCGGCTCACGGCATCGGATGAAGAAGCGGATTTCGACACTGGCATGGAGATCGACACCTCGATCATGCCAGAGCCTGCACGGGTGAAGTGGTTCGACAAGGTCAAGGGCTTTGGATTTGCCAATGTGTTTGGCAAGCCTGAAGATGTGTTTGTCCATATGGAAACGCTGCGGCGCTCTGGTCTGGCAGAGTTGCAGGCGGGCGAGGCGATTGCCCTGCGCGTCATCGACGGCGAGCGCGGACGCATGGCCGTGTCGATCGAGCCATGGGAAGCGGGCCTGTCCACAACCAATGGCGACGATCCGGAGCACGCGGAATGAGGTGGCAGCTGCGCTGTCTCATGGCGGCGCTGACGCTGCTTTGGGCCGGGGTGGCGCAGGCCGTTTGCGCGCCAGGCTCCGTCGATCTGCGCGGCGACTGGGGGCAGGCGCGGTTCTCGGTCGAGATTGCCGATACCGAGGAGACCCGCGCGCGCGGCTTGATGCATCGTAGCTCCCTGCCGCGCTCGGCAGGCATGCTGTTCATCTATGACCGCCCCACCACGGCGTCATTCTGGATGCGCAACACCCTGATTTCGCTCGATATGATCTTTGTTGATCCGACAGGGCGCGTCAGCCATGTGCATCACGAGGCCATCCCGCTCGATGAAACGCCGATTCCGGGTGGCGATAACGTGCTGATGGTGCTCGAAATCAACGGCGGCCTTGCACGGGCGCTGGGGATCGATGCGGGCAGCGCGCTGCGCCATCCGCGTCTGGCACAGGACAGCGCGCTCTGGCCCTGCGACGAATGAGCTGCGGCGGGCGGCAGCTGCACGTTTTTCGGGTGGCCCTTGCGATTCCCGCTTTCCAGACCGGGACAAGCACGCTAAAGAGCGCGCAGTCGGGGCGTGGCGCAGCCTGGTAGCGCGACGGTTTTGGGTACCGTAGGTCGTAGGTTCGAATCCTATCGCCCCGACCATCTTCATTCAGCGGACGCGATGAACTGCGCAGGGATCAGCCCGCGCAGCGCGTTGCCGACCCAGAGCCGCACATGCGCCAGCTCTTCCGCCATCAGCGTTCCCTCCGGGCAGGCCAGTTCGCGGCGCAGAACACCGGGCAACAGTCCCGCTGAAAGCGGTGGCGTGCGCAATCCCGCGCCCCGATCGAAAAATACAGTGGTGATCGTGCCGTCGCAGACCTCGCCGCGCTCGTTGCGAAAGATCAGCTCGTCAAGCCCCTCAGGCAATCCGGCGCGCGCCGCGTCATAGACCGCGCGGCGGGTGGATTTGACGCGCAGCCACGGATCGCCCGACCACAGCCGTGCCTGCGCCAGACCCACCCGCCACAGCGGTGCGCCTGCGGGCAGGGGGGAGGCGGTGATCTCGACCCGACCGTGGCGGTCAAGCGTCAGGCGCAGGCGCGCAGGCTGCGCGGGGCCGCGCAAGATCACCTCCGGACAGGGCCAGCCCAGCGCCTGCGCCCCCTCGGCCAGCCGCGCGTGGTGCAGGGCCGCACGCGGGGCCTGCGCACCGTCCCAGAGCATCGTCTCGATCAGACGCAGGCTGTCGTCACCAGCGCCTGTGCGTAGCGCGTCTTCCACAGCGCTTCCTCCCATTCGCCGTCAGTCGTGCTGTCCTGCACGACCCCACCGCCGACATTGGCCAGGATCGCGCCCTGTGCGTCGATCTGCAAGCTGCGGATCGCCACGGACCAGCATTGATCGCCATCCGGCGCGGCCCAGCCAATCGCGCCGCAATAGGCCCCGCGCGGATGCGGCTCCAGCTCCGCGATGATCTGCATGGCGCGGATTTTCGGCGCACCCGTGACCGAGCCACAGGGAAACAGCGCGGCCATGATCTCGGGCAGGCCGGCACCGGCGATCAGCCGGCCCTGAATGCGGCTGCTCATCTGATGCACGGTGGCGTAGCTTTCGATGGCGAAAAGTTCCGGCACCCGCACCGAACCGATCTCGCTGATCCGCCCGATATCGTTGCGCAAGAGATCGACGATCATCAGGTTTTCCGCTTGCACCTTCTCGCTGGCCGCCAGCGCGGCAATCAGCTGCGCATCCTGCACGGCATCACCACTGCGCGGTGCCGTGCCCTTCATCGGGCGACTTTCAAGGATGCCGCCGGTCAGCCGAAAGAACAGCTCGGGGCTGCGCGACACGATGTAGCGCCCGTCATCAAGCGCCAGATAGGCCCCGAAGCCAACAGGCTGGCGCGCCCTGAGCGCCCCATAAAGCGCCAGCGGTGTGCCTGTGCGCAGTTTTGTGTGCACCGGGAAGGTCAGATTGACCTGATAGCAATCGCCCGCTGCGAGGTAGCCCTGCAGCTGGGCGAAGGCGGCATCATATGCGGCGCGGCTCACGCCGGGTTCGAGCGGTGACAGCGACGCCATGTCCGCGCGTTCTGCAGCGTGCTGCAACACCGGATCGGCAGCGCGCGGCGCGTCATAGACACCAAGGCAAACCAGGGGATCGCTCTGCCCGCGATCCAGCGCAGCAAGGCGCGGCTCCATCGCAAACCCTGCCTCATAGGCGAGATACCCTGCCACCCATGCCCCCGCCCGCCGGGCAGCTTCCGCGTCTTCCAGAACCGGCAGCACATCGGCCGGCCGTCTCGCCACCAGCCAGCGCTGCGGGCTGTCAAACAAGGCAGGTCGGCCCCACGGCCCATGTTCGATCACGATCACGTTTGCGCACTTCCTTCAATCCGTTTGGCTGATCTAGCGCGCGGGCGCATGTTGTGCACCTCCTGAAAGCGACATGCCGACAGTTTCAACCGCCTTCAGCCGCGACAAACTGCTGCGTTAACGATTGCGCGGTTGTTTCCTGTCATAATCAGACTACTATCACTGCTGATCGGAGGCACATATGCCCAAACTCATAAAGCTCTATATCCAGCAAGTGCTGATCGGCTTCGCCTTATCGGCGGTCTTCACGGCCATTTTGGTGTATTACGATATCGGCAACCTGAAACGGTTGGTTTTTGGCTCGAATGACGGGCTCCTGGGGTTGTTCCTGATCTTCTTCTTCAACGGGCTGGTCTTTGCGGGGGTGCAATTCGCCATCCGCATCATGCGCATGGGCTATGAAGATGACGATGATGACGACGATGATCGCGGCATGCCGATCCATGACCGCAACCTTGTGCCAGTGCGTCTGGATGCGCGCGGCGGGGAAGGGCGGCAGGCCCGCAGCAACCGTGGCGGCGTGAATTTCCCGAGAGCCTGAGTTAATCAGGTGGGCACCAGATAACAAGGCCAGGACCTTATCAGAGCCAGCTCCCTCGGAGATGCTTATCGGCCACTGGAAAAGGGCCAACACACGCGAAGAGCAGCACCTGCCTGCCCCACAGATAGGGCGCGGGGACGCCCGCTGCAAGGGCGCAGATGCGCTTGACAAGTGTTCCGCATATGTTCACGCTGGCGCCATGACCGAGGCAGCACGCGATATGATCAGGCCGGGGCAGAGCCTTGCACGGGGCGTCTGCCGCGCTCTGGCGGGGATGGGGTTTGCACCGCTGACCGAATTCATCCCCGGGCGGGGGCTGCGAGTGGATGTGATCGCGCTCGGCCCGAAAGGCGAAATCTGGATCGTCGAGTGCAAATCCAGCCGCGCCGATTTTCAGTCAGATCGCAAGTGGCAGGGCTATTTGCCGTGGTGCGACCGGTTCTTCTGGGCTGTCGGCCAGGATTTTCCGGTCGAGTTGTTGCCAGACGGGGCGGGCGTGATGCTTGGCGACAGTTACGGGGCCGAGATCGTGCAGATGCCCGCACCTGCTGTGCTGGCCGGGGCGCGCCGCAAGGCGCTGGTGCGAGGCATCGCGCGGCAGGCTGCGCTGCGGCTGGCGCGGATGGGCGACCCTCTGCTGGAGGCAGCGCCCTAGCGAGCCGCTCGCACCATAGGACAGGCGCGCACTGCCCGGATCAGTCGGCCACAGATTGGTATGGGCGGACCGCTGCCGGACACCGGGATGTGACAGATTGAACCTGTTGCCTGCATTGCGCCCCAAAAGCACGCGCATGCAAGCGTCGAGGGGCCGTTATCGCGCCCCGCGAAATCAGCTCCGACCCTGGGCTGTCAGTCAAGACTGTCAAAGCTCGTCAAGCCCTGAACCAAGCTGCCGTTTCAGGTCTTTCGCCGCCACCACGAAGATAAGGTCGAGTGACCAGCCGCCAGCGTTGCCCAAGTGAATTTTCGGCCTGTCCGCAAGCGTCAGCTTCCCTGCGTGCCGACATTCTCCGCGAATGATTTCTCGAAAGCCGCTTTGCTCGCGTCATCGGCCTCGCGCTGGTACCTGTCGCGCCACTCCGAATAGGGCATCCCGTAAATCGCTTCGCGTGCAGAATCCTTGTCCATCGCAAGGCCGCGGGCTTCGGCCGCTTCCTGATACCAGCGCGACAGGCAGTTGCGACAAAAGCCCGTCAGGTTCATCATGTCGATATTCTGCACATCGCTGCGCTTGTTCAGATGCGCCAGCAGGGCGCGGAAGGCTGCGGCTTCCAGTTCGATACGGGTCTGATCATCCATCACGGTGTCCTCCATCTGTCTGATGTTACCTGATCACAGCAAGAGCATTCGTCAAGCCAGCAAAGACTTGCATTTCGACACTGAAACAGTATTTGTTTGCGCTAACGGCTTTGGAACATCGGTGGACTGTCGTAGAGGACGGATCACCGAAACGCATCGCGGTGGCGTGCCGCGTGAAAGGACATCACATGACTTCTCCCCTGCGGCGACACCGGATGATCAAGATCGTGGCGACACTCGGCCCGGCCTCGTCCAGCTATGAGATGATCCGCGCGCTGTTCGAGGCGGGCGCGGATGTGTTCCGCCTGAACATGAGCCATGGCACCCATGACGAAATCGCCGCGCGCCATGCCATCATCCGGCAGGTCGAAGCGGATCTGGGCCGTCCCATCGGCATCCTCGCCGATCTGCAAGGCCCCAAGCTGCGCGTGGGCGCCTTCCTCAACGGCGCGGAGGAGCTGACTGAGGGTCAGCCGTTCCGGCTTGACCTCGACCCCGCGCCGGGGACGGGCGCGCGTGTGAACCTGCCTCATCCCGAGATCTTCAAGGCGCTGGAGCCGGGCGCGCAGCTGCTGGTTAATGACGGCAAGATCCGCCTGCGCGTCGATACCTGCAGCCCCGAACATGCCAATTGCACCGTGATTGTCGGCGGCACGATTTCCAACCGCAAGGGCGTGAATGTGCCGGATGTGGTGTTGCCGCTGGCGGCGCTGTCGGACAAGGACCGCAAGGATCTGGAATTCGTCTGTCGACTGGGCGTCGACTGGCTGGCGCTGTCTTTCGTGCAGCGCGCCTCTGATGTGACCGAGGCGCGCGAGCTGGTGCAGGGCCGCGCGGCGATCATGTCCAAGATCGAAAAGCCTGCCGCGGTCAAGGCGTTTGACGAAATTCTCGCGGTCTCGGACGGGATCATGGTCGCGCGCGGCGATCTGGGGGTGGAGCTGCCCGTGCAGAACCTGCCGCCGATCCAGAAACAGCTTGTGCGCCGCGCCCGCGCTGCGGCCAAGCCGGTGATCGTGGCGACGCAGATGTTGGAGTCGATGATCGAAAGCCCGGTTCCGACCCGCGCCGAAGTTTCGGATGTGGCCACCGCGATTTATGAGGGGGCCGATGCGGTCATGCTCTCGGCAGAATCGGCGGCGGGCCAATACCCGATCGAGGCAGTCACCACGATGAACAATGTCGCCATCGAGGTCGAGAGCGACCCGACCTATATCGACATCATCGACAGTTCCCGCAAAGTGCGTCACCACACCATCGCCGACGGGATCGTGGCCGCCGCGCGCGAGCTGGCCGAGACGACCGACATCGCTGCGATCTGCTGTTTCACCCAGTCAGGGACCACGGCCAACCTGGTCGCGCGCGAGCGCCCGCATGTGCCGATCATCGCCATCACGCAATTCCAGCCCGTCGCACGTCGCATTTCGCTGGTCTGGGGCGTGCATTGCGAAACTGTCAGTGGCGAAGTCGAGCGCTTCAAGAAAGCCGTGATCAATGCGGTCCGCGTGGCGCGGAAATACGAGTTCGCCAAGGAAACCGATCAGATCCTCGTCACCGCGGGGATCCCCTTCAACCAGCCCGGCACGACCAATATCCTGCGCGTCGCCCCCTGCGCCGAACACTTGATCATGAAGGGTGAACCGGAGTAACCTTCCCATGTAGCCCATGGGTGAGGTCAGATGGACCATGAACTGCTCTTTGTCAGTGGCATCTGCCTTTTGCTTCTGGCATCCGTGAGCTTTGTCAGTGCCTGGGTGGACAATCGCCGCCCGGTGCTGGCCGGGCTCATGGCTGCGACCGGGGGCGTGCTTGTGGCGCTGGTGGGCTTTGGCCGCGACGCGGGCCTCTATCGCCCTGCCGAAGTGCCCGAGGTGTTTACCACTATCGCGGCGCGGGTGATGTCCCTCTTCTGAGCTCTTGCGCTGCGGCCCGGTCTGGGGTATGCGGCGCGCTCTGATACATTCGCCCGGCCACAGTGGCATGCCGAGGCGTATGATCCACCCCTCCAGTGAAAGGAGATGGAAATGCCCAAGATGAAGACCAAATCCGGCGCGAAGAAGCGCTTTTCCATGACAGCGACCGGCAAGGTCAAGGCTGGTCAGGCCGGCAAGCGCCATGGCATGATCAAGCGGACCAAGAAGTTCATTCGCGACGCGCGCGGCACCACGCTCCTTTCCGAGCAGGATTCGCGCATCGTCAAGAAATACATGCCCTACGACCGCTAAGGAGACACTGTCATGTCACGCGTTAAATCAGGCACTGTCACCCACGCCCGTCACCGCAAGGTGATCAAGGCAGCCAAAGGTTATTATGGCGCGCGTTCGCGGAATTTCCGCACCGCGACCCAGGCGGTCGACAAGGCCAACCAATACGCCACCCGCGACCGCAAGGTGCGCAAGCGCAATTTCCGCGCGCTCTGGATCCAGCGAATCAATGCCGCCGTGCGCGCGATTGATCCGACGCTGACCTATTCGCGCTTCATCAATGCGCTGATGCTGGCGGGGATCGAAGTGGACCGCAAGGTTCTCGCAGATCTCGCGGTGCACGAACCCGATGCTTTCGGACAGATCGTGAGCAAAGCCAAGGCCGCAATGGCGTAAGCCAGACTGTTTTGCCTCGCGCCATCAATGTTGCGCGGGGCATGCCACGTCGGGGCGCGCACCATCAGCCTTGACGTGAAGGCCGCCCCGGCCTATCGGGGCACATCCGCGCCGGAAACCGGTGCGGGAGCGCGCCTTGTTCGCAGACCTGACAGCTTCGGCAGGGCAGGGGACAGGGCCGCAGGACGAAGAACAGCAGGACCACTCTCTGACGGGCGCATCAGGCGGACCCGGTCGAAGATCGGAGCTCTTGGTCGGCATCACCAGCGTGGGCAAACCCGCGTGCATCGATAAGAGGACCAGCGATGAACCTGATCGCACAGATTGAAGCCGAGCAAATCGCAGAGCTTGGCAAGACCATCCCGGATTTCAAGGCCGGGGACACCATCCGCGTCGGCTATAAAGTGACCGAGGGCACCCGCTCGCGCGTCCAGAACTTCGAAGGCGTCTGCATCGGCCGCAAGGGCGGTTCTGGCATCGGCGCATCCTTCACCGTGCGCAAGATCTCCTTCGGCGAAGGCGTCGAGCGCGTGTTCCCGCTCTATTCGACCAATATCGACAGCATCGAAGTCGTGCGTCGTGGCCGCGTGCGGCGTGCGAAGCTCTATTACCTGCGCGACCGTCGCGGCAAGTCTGCCCGCATCGTCGAGAAAACGAATTACCGTCCGCTGTCCGCGAAAGCCTGAGGAGCGAAATCATGAAAGCCGATACGCATCCCGACTACCACCTGATCAACGTCAAGATGACCGATGGTACGATCATCCAGATGAAATCGACCTGGGGCTCCGAAGGCGACACATTGTCGCTCGACGTGGACCCGACCGTGCATCCGGCCTGGACGGGCGGCAACAGCCGTCTGCTCGACACGGGCGGCAAAGTGTCGAAGTTCAAGAACAAATATGCAGGTCTGGGTTTCTGATACCCCCTGTGCAGACGACAGGCGAAGGCGTGGGGAAACCCACGCCTTTTGCCATTGTGACCAGGGCTTTGCAGCCTGCGCGATGCGGGCTTGTCACTGCGCCGCGCAGGCCCTAGACGAGGCAGGAAAGCCAATCAGAAGCGAGGCGAAGCGGTGGCGCATATCATCGTTGTGGGCAATGAAAAGGGCGGTTCGGGCAAGTCGACTGTCTCGATGCATGTCTCGATCGCCTTGGCGCGGATGGGATACCGGATCGGGGCGATGGACCTTGACCTGCGCCAGCTGAGCTTCGGGCGCTACATCGAAAACCGGCAGGCCTGGATGGCGCGCGAAAACCTCGACCTGCCGTGCCCACGCTTCATGCCGCTGCCGGACGCCAAGGCGTTCGATCTGCCAGAGGGGCCGCAACTGCAGGATGCCCGCATGAGTGCTGCGCTGGAGGGCTTGAGCGCCGAGAGCGATTTCATCCTGATCGACTGCCCCGGCTCGCATACCCGCTACAGCCAGTTCGCCCATTCCGTCGCCGATACGCTGATCACGCCGATCAATGACAGTTTCATCGATTTCGACCTGCTCGCGCGCACGGACCCCGAAACCGGCGCAGTGCTGGCGCCCTCGATCTATTCCGAGATGGTGTGGAAAGCCCGCCAAACCCGCGCGCAGGCGGGGCTCAGGCCGCTGAACTGGGTGGTGCTGCGCAACCGGATGGGCACGACCGCGATGCATAACAAACGCAAGGTTGGCGATGCGCTCGACCAGCTGTCGCGCCGTATCGGCTTCCGCGTGGCCCCCGGGTTCAGCGAGCGCGTGATCTTCCGCGAATTGTTCCCCAAGGGCCTGACGCTGATGGACATGACCGATATCGGCGCGGGCGCGATGACCATGTCGCATATAGCGGCGCGTCAGGAAGTGCGCGATCTGATGCAGGCGCTGGAGCTGCCTGAGCCCGTTGTCAGCCCTTGAAGTATCCGCGCTGTGGCAGGCGTCTTTGCGTATGGCCCGACAGCCCGTCGAGCCGCCGCGCCACCTGATCGACATCCTGATCCGCCTTCCGGCGCAAGACGCTGAGCATAGCCGCTATCGCTTCGGGTTTCAGGATGCGGGGCAGGAGTTCAGGCAAACGCATAAATGACCTCGGCAAATTAACCTTTCATGGCTCTTGCATACATGACAGCCCAAGGCAGGATTGCGGCAAGGTCGTGAAATTTTGGCGACCTGCCCGCCGTGGCAGGTCAGGGCTGCGAACCTAGCGCCGCCCGCATTCGCGCAATTGCCGGTCATACATCGCCGCGCGCGACGCAACGCGGTCGGCCACGCCCAGAAGCCAGGGCTTCGCGTTATAGGATCCGCGACGGAAACCGGAATGGCCCTCGTGATAGGCCAGATAGAGGTTGCGCGCATCGGTCAATGCAACGCCGTTGCGCTCGCGGGTCTTGCTGTTGTACCAGCCGACGAAATCCGCGGCATCACGGATATCTGTTCGGGACGCGCGGCGGTTGCCGGTTTCCTGAACATATTCCTCCCAGGTGCCGTCCAGCGCCTGCGAATAGCCCAGGGCGGATGACTGCCGCCCCATCGGGATCACGCCTAGCGTATAGCGTACCGGGGTACGGGCATCGCCAATGAAACGGCTCTCAGCATGAATGATGGCCATCTGCACAGGCAGCGGGGTGCCCCAGCGCCGTTCCGAGGCGCGCATGGCCGCGAAATACTGCGGCCGCTCTCGTTCCATCAGACAAGCATTGTCCAGATTGCGGGGCGCGGAGAAATTCCCCCGGTCCCGGCTTCCACATGCGGCCAGCGTCGCCACAACCAACAGCGATAGGATCAGTCTGCTCATGTCTGCCTCGATCTTTTTTGCGACTCTAGCGACATTGGCTGAAATTTGTAATCCCCCACAGGTCATCTCAACGGCAGCAGGGGCGCGCCGCAGAGCAGTCTGACCTGATTGTGATCATTGCTCGGGTCGCATCGTCTCAGGCTTCGGGGCGCAAGGGGGCTGCGCTGCGCCCCGCGACGACGTCCTGCGGCTCCGATGCCGGGAATGCGGGGGCGTCATCTGCGTCAAACAGCGCGCCCAGTCGCTCGGTCACGCTCAGGATCAGGGTCTGTTCCCAAGGCGCAAGCTGGTTGAAGCGTTGCGTGAAGCGTTCATGGAGCGGATCGGGGATTTCATCGAGCAGCGCCCGTCCGGTCTCTGTCAGGATCACCCAGACTGCCCGCCGGTCCGCCTGGCGTCTTTCACGCCGCACCAACCCACGCGCTTCAAGCTTGTCGATCTGCAATGTCACCGTCGCCTGCCCGACGCCCAGCGCGCGGGCAATATCGCGCGGCATCTCATGGCCCTTGCGCGCGACTTCCAGCAACACCAGAAGCTGCGCCTGCGTCAATTGCGAGGCTCGCGCCATCTGACGAGCATTGGAATCGAGCGCATGGACGATCCGGCGCAGCGCGATCAGGGTTTCAGAAGAGCGTTCTATCACTGGGGCAGGCATCCTGTCGAAAGCGCTCCCGAGAGTGCCCTTTTCCCAGGAAAAGCGCAAGACTTGCGGGACAATGGAACCGAAGCGGCATGTCGGGCGTTTCGTGTTGGTAAAAATTAATAAAACAAAATAAAAATGATCAAATTCACCCCTTCAGATCCCTAGGTAAAACATAAATTACTGATAAATAACGAAATAAACTGAAATATTTTATTGTCGTTGAAAAGTAATATTCTTTCGTTATATAGATCACTCTAACCCGAAGCAGCCTCAACAGGGACCATGACAAAACATTCCGTATCCATCCGCGCACAAGCTCCTGTCACCTTCCGCCGTCCGACCAAGGATGACGGCTCAGAAGTCTGGAAGTTGGTCGCGTCCTGTCCCCCGCTGGACCAGAACTCGATGTATATGAATGTCGTGCAATGCGATCACTTCGCGCAGACCTGCATCCTTGCCGAACGCGATGGCCAAATCCTCGGCTGGATTTCCGGCCATATCCCGCCCGAAAGCCCGCAGACGCTCTTCATCTGGCAGGTTGCCGTGCATGGGGATGCGCGCGGGCTTGGCCTCGGCAAGCAGATGCTGCGCGAATTGCTCAATCGTCCGTCCTGCCGCGCTGTGCGCCAGATGGAGACTACGATCACCCGCTCCAATGCCGCGTCTTGGGGGCTGTTTCGCAGCTTCGCGCGCGACATGGGCGGCCAACTGACCGATGCGCCGCATTATGAGCGCGACGCGCATCTTGGCGGCAAGCACGCGACCGAACATCTGGTCACGATCAGCCTGCCCCGCAAGTCGCTGCGCCTCGCCGCGTAAGCTGACCCCCTTTTTCCGAATTGAAAGGCATATTGCCATGACCAACACAATCACCACGATCTACGACCGCCGGGAATCGCAGGCGCGCAGCTATTGCCGCGCCTTCCCGGTGAGCTTCACCAAAGCCCGCAACGCGACCCTGACCGATAGCGACGGGCGCGAGTACACGGACTTTCTGGCGGGCTGTTCTTCGCTGAATTATGGCCATAATGACCCCGACATGAAGGCCGCGCTGATCGAGCATCTGACGGCTGACGGCGTGACCCATGGGCTGGACATGCATACCAGCGCCAAGGCCGCGTTTCTCGACACGTTCGAGCGCGTGATCCTTGCCCCGCGCGGGATGGAACATAAGGTCATGTTCACTGGCCCGACTGGCACAAATGCGGTCGAGGCGGCGATGAAACTCGCCCGCAAGACCACCGGGCGCGACACGATCATTGCCTTCACCAATGGCTTTCACGGCATGACCATGGGCGCGCTGGCCGCGACCGGCAATGCCGGGAAGCGCGCAGGCGCGGGCACAACGCTCAGCGGCGTCGTGCGCATGCCCTATGAGGGCGCGCTGGAAGGTGTCGACAGCCTTGCGATGATCCGCGCGATGCTCGCCAATCCATCGAGCGGCATCGACGCCCCTGCGGCTTTCCTGATCGAGCCTGTGCAGGGCGAAGGCGGGCTGAACGCCGCGTCCAAAGACTTCCTGCAAGGCATCGAGGCACTGGCCCGCGAACATGGCGCGCTGGTGATCATGGATGACATTCAGGCGGGGATCGGCCGCACAGGTCCGTTTTTCAGCTTCGAGGAGATGGGCATCACCCCTGACCTCATCCCGCTTGCGAAATCGCTTTCGGGCATGGGCCTGCCGATGGCGGCACTTCTGATCCGCCCGGATCTCGATATCTGGAAACCGGCCGAACATAACGGCACCTTCCGCGGCAACAACCATGCTTTCGTCACGGCCCGCGTGGCGTTGGAAAAATTCTGGTCCGATGACAGCTTCCAGCGCCAGACAGCAGAGAAATCCGCATTCCTGACCCAGCGTCTGCGCGAGATCGCAGCGCTCGTCCCCGGCGCCAGCCTGAAAGGACGCGGCATGATGCAGGGCATTGATCTGGGCTCTGGCGACATGGCCGCCAGCATCTGCGCCACGTGCTTCCGCGAAGGTCTGATCATCGAGACCTCCGGCGCACATGATGAGGTCGTCAAGGTGCTCGCCCCGCTGACAATCCCGCAGGCGCAATTCGCCGCCGGTCTGGACATTCTGGAAGCTGCCGTGAAGGCTGAGATCCAGACCCAGAAAATCGCAGCGGAGTAACAGCCCATGATCATTCGTGACTTCCATCAGGCCAAGACGACCGAGCGTCGCGTGGCCGACCAGAAATGGGAATCGGTGCGCATGCTTCTGGCCGATGACGGGATGGGGTTTTCCTTCCACATCACGACCATCGCCGCAGGCAGCGAGCATACATTCCACTACAAGAACCATTTCGAGAGCGTCTATTGCATCTCGGGCGAGGGCAGCATCGAAGACCTTGCCACTGGCGAGGTGCATGAGATCCGCCCCGGCGTGATGTATGCGCTCGACCAGCACGACAAGCACACGCTGCGTTGCAAGACCGAATGCGTCTTTGCCTGCTGCTTCAACCCGCCTGTGACGGGCCATGAAGTGCATCAGGCGGATGGTTCTTACGCGCTGGAAACTTCCTGAACAAAGGGCGGCAGGGGTGAAAAGCCACCTGTCGCGACCCCCATGAGTCACACAGTCGAGAAAATCGGCGGCACATCCATGAGCCGCGCCCCCGAACTGGTGGAAACGCTGTTTCTGGGCAATCGCAAACCTGACGACCTCTATAACCGCGTTTTCGTGGTGTCTGCCTTTGGCGGCATCACCAATATGCTGCTGGAGCACAAGAAAACCGGATCGCCCGGTGTCTATGCCCGTTTCGCCGCCGATGACAGTGGCGCGGGATGGCAGGACAGCCTGCGCGAAACGGCCCAGCGCATGTGCGCGATTCACGGTGAATTGCTGGGTCATGCCGCTGATCGCGACCGCGCAGATGCTTTCGTGCGCGACCGCATGGAAGGCGCGCGCGCCTGCCTGATGGATCTGCAACGCCTCGGCAGCTACGGCCATTTCCGCATCGCGCAGCAGATGCACACGGTCCGCGAATTGCTGTCAGGTCTGGGCGAGGCGCATTCGGCCTTTGTCCTGACGCTGATGCTGCAGCGCCACAGCGTCAATGCGCGGTTTGTCGACCTGTCAGGCTGGCGCGATACCGAGAATCCGAAGCTCGCCGAGCGCTTGGCGCAGGCAATGTCCGACATTGACCTGACCACGGAAATGCCCATCGTCACGGGCTACGCGCATTGCGACGAAGGGCTGATGCGTGAATATGACCGCGGCTATTCCGAAGTCGTCTTTGCCCATCTCGCCGCCCAGACCGGCGCGCGCGAAGCGTTGATCCATAAGGAATTCCACCTCTCCAGCGCCGACCCGAAGATCGTGGGCGTCGAGAATACCGTCAAGATCGGGCGCACCAGCTATGATGTGGCCGACCAGCTCTCGAACCTCGGGATGGAAGCGATCCATCCGAACGCCGCGCGCATCCTGCGCCGCGCAGATGTGCCCTTGCGCGTGACCAATGCGTTTGAGCCGCATGATCCCGGCACGCTGATCGGGCCAGAAGGCGGCGATGCGGGGCGCGTCGAAATGGTCACGGGTCTGGAAGTGCAGGCGTTCGAGCTGCATGAGCCCGATATGGTCGGGCTGAAGGGCTATGACGCTTGTGCGTTAGAGGCACTGACGCGCCACAGGCTCTGGATTGTCTCGAAACATTCCAACGCCAACACGATCACGCATTACCTGTCGGGCTCGCTGAAGGCCATCAAACGCGCCGAAGCCGATGTGCTCAAGACCTATCCCAATGCCACGGTCACGGCGCGCTCGCTCGCGCTTGTCTCGGCCATAGGCTCGGATCTCAGCGAAGTGCAGGTGCTGCTGCGCGGCCTGCAAGCCCTGCAGGACGCCAAGATCAATGTCCATGCCGCCCAGCAAGGGCTGCGCCGCGTCGAGGTGCAATTCCTCGTGCCCCGCGACAAGCTGGAGGACAGCATCAAGGCCCTGCACGCGGCTTTTGTCGGTGCGCAGGATGCGCGCCCTAAACTCGTGGCCTGACTTGCCTCGCCTGCCGGTTGCGCCACATAATGGCGCAACCAGACACGATCGAAGCAGGCCACCATGCTCAATGCACCCCCTATCACCACTGGTCAGGCCCTTGCAGTTTTGCAACAAGGCTGGCAGGCGCAGCGCGCGGGCCAGTTGCGCGCAAGCTGGATGCTGCATGGGCGCCCCGGTATCGGGAAAACCGAGATTATCCAGACCCTTGCTGCTGATATTGGTGCAAAACTCTATGACCTGCGCCTGACCACGATCGAGCCTCAAGACCTGCGCGGCTTGCCTTTTTTCGACATGGAGCGCCAGCGCACGGTCTGGTTCCGCCCTGAAGACCTGCCCGATGATCCGACGCGGCCTTCTATCCTGTTTCTCGACGAACTGACCGCCGCCGCGCCGCATCTGCAACCCACGGTCTATGGGCTCTTGCAGGAACGCCGCGTGGGGGCGCATATCCTGCCCGACGCGTGCATGGTCATCGCCGCCGGCAATATGGTCGAAGATGGCGCGGTCGCCTATGAGATGGGCACGGCGCTTTCCGACCGGCTGATCCACCTGCACCTGACCGCCAGCGCCGATGACTGGCTGACCGGCTACGCGCTGCCGCGCGGCCTCGACCCGGCGGTGATTGCCTTCATCCGCACCCGGCCCGACTGCCTCGACACGACCGAAACCGCGCTGCGCGATGGCGAGATGATTGCCTGCACGCCACGCTCCTGGGCGCGGGTTTCGACGCTGTTGCAAGCGCTGCCCGACCGTGCGGCGCGCAACATCGCCATCGCGGGTGTCCTGGGCGAGGCAATTGCCGCTGAATTCCGCCTTGTGATGGACGATATTGCCGCGACTGTGCAGGTCGATGCGCTGCTCGACGCGCCCCCGCGCGGGCGCAGCCCGCTTTACCCGCGCGCGCTGCATGGCATGACCGCGCTCGCTTACGCGCTGGTGATGCGGGCAAATAGCGAAAACCTCGGCCAGATCATCGAAATCATGGCCGAGATCCGCAAACTTGGCGACGAGCTTGGCGCGCCCTTCAGCGCCATGCCCCTGGCCGAGCTTGGCACGCACGGGTTCGAGCTGTTGATCGCCCGCGCGCTGGAACAGGGCTGGCAGGACGCCTTTCTGACCTCGGCCGCCTATGCGGACTACGCCCGCGAACGCGAGGCCGCGGGGCTTGCGTGATGCCCAGCATTCCCGCCGCGCCACGGCGGCGCTGCAAGCACTGAGCGAGCAGGATCCCGCACTGGCGACCCTCTCGCTCTGGTGTCGTCACCGTGACAGCGAGGACGTGCCGATGATCGCCACCGCCGGGCGCGACATCCACTATGGGCCGGAATTCGCGGCCCTGCCACGGCATTTGCAGATCGGGCTCGTGGGCCATCACATCCTGCATGTCGCCCTGCAGCACCCGTCGCGCATGGCGGCGATGCAAGAACGGCTCGGCCCTGACTTCGACGCAGAGATCTGGCAGATCGCCTGCGATGCCATCGTCAATGAAACGATCCTCGCTGCCGGTCACGCCCTGCCGCGCCCGACGCTGACCCTGCAAAGCCTGCTGGGCCAGACCGGCCCGCAAGCACTGTCCACCTGGGACGCGGAGCGGCTCTATTTCCGGCTCTATGCCTCGGGCGGGCCGGGGCGCGGGCCGTTGAAGGCGAAGGCGCGCGATGCGGGCTTCCGGCCTGACTTGTCACCGGGCGCGGGAGAGGATGCCGAGGGCGCAGGCGATCTCGACGAGGGCGATTGGCGCGGCCATATGGCCCGCGCGATGGCGCTGGGCCGGTCATCGGGGCTGGGCCTTGGTGCCATTGGCGCGCGGCTTGGCGATCTGCCGCGCCCGCATATCCCGTGGGAGCGCGTGCTGCGCCATTGGCTGAACCGCGCCAGCTTGCAAAAACCCGGCCCCGCGCCGCTGCAACCGGCCCGGCGCTGGCTTGCCATGGCGGGGGCAGCACTTGCACAAAACGAACATATGCCCCCTTGGCAACCCAACCTGACCGCGCCCCGGCCCCAGCCGCGTCTGATGATCGCCATCGATGCCTCTGGCTCGATCCCGAGGCCTGTTCTCGCGCGGTTCATGGCGGAAACGGCCAGCGTCGCGCGGCGCATGCGCGCGGTGTGTCAGGTCGTCGTCTTCGACACGGAAATCCGCCACCAGATCACGCTCGACGCGGTGAACTGGCGGCAAACATTGGCCAATCTGCCCATGCCCGAAGGCGGCGGCACCGATTTCCGGCCCGTCTTCGCGCAGGCAGCGCAACAGCGGCTTTCCGGGCTGATCCTGCTCACCGATCTGGATGGGCCGATGCCAACACATGCGCCGCGCCTGCCGGTGCTCTGGGCCAGCCATGACGCGGGCGCAGTCACGCCTCCATTTGGACGGCTGCTGTCACTTTTGCGATAAAAGTGCGGCCATGCGCGCATGGGCCGAGACTGTGGCCGGATCAAAGGTCAGATCATGCAGCTCGATCTTGCGCGCCAGCGCGATCTTCTGCAAGTCGCGCTCGGTCAGCGGCGGGGCGAACAGCGTCTCAGTGATCATCGCGCGCTCAGACGCATCCAGCGCCAGCAGTTCCGGCCCCTCGTCGCTCTGCACAGACACCAGCGTATAGGGCGGTGCGCGCATCAACTCGGATTGCTCGATCACCAGATGCAGTCGCCCTTGCCGCAATCCGCGCCCGGCGGCGATCCGGCTCAGGATGGCGCGCGCGCGTTGGCGCAGAAGATCCAGCCCCGCATCCGCCGCATCGTCCGAGATCAGCGCGGCGCGTTTGTCGCGCGGCACGCGCATGAATTTCGCCTCAAACAGATGAACGGCGATCAGCATCAGGATCGGGGCCTGCGCGATGAAGATCGCCTTGTCCTGCCAGATCAGCGCGGCGATGACAAAGGGCGCGAGCACCAGCGCGTAGCGCAGCACTTCGGTTTCAAAGATCACACGCGCCCAGAGCCGCCAGCCGCCGCCCTTCGGCCAGAGCGTCGTGCGCTCCAGATAGCGGCGCGGCACCCATTTGATCCGCAGCGCGTCCGTATTGCGGACCGTATCAGGGCTGAGAATGAACATGGATCACGACATGGCACGCTACGGGTTGGCGTCAAGACAGGCGGGGTGCGGGCGATGCAAAAAGCCCTGTGCGTCAGGGGCACAGGGCTTCTCGCAAGATCAACGGCGCGCTGGATCAGCCTTCGGCCGGCGCCTCGGCATCCGCATCTTCGGCGGCCTCACCGAATTGGGTCAAGAAGGCGATGATGTCCGCAGCGGTCGCTTCATCGCGCACGCGGAATGACATCTGGCTGCGCGCACGGTTGTTATCGAGCGTTTCGCGCAGGAAGCTGGTCGGGTCGAGAAGATAGGCTGTCATGGTCTCCTCATCCCATTCAACGCCGCCTTCTCCGGCTTCGACCAGCGACGCGCCATAGCGGAACCCGTCATAGCTGCCAGCCTGACGCCCGATCACCCCATAGAGGTTCGGGCCAGTGCGCATATTCGGACGCCCGGCAAGCACATCGCCTTCGGCATTGGTGACATTGTGGCAGTTCTGGCACTGGCTCGCGAAGGCTGCGGCACCAGCTTCGATATCGCCTGCCTGCGCGGCAAAGCCTGCGATGCCGAGCGCAAAGGCACCAAGGATCACGCGGGTCGTCTTTGGCATTTTGTTGCCTCCCTGTTATATCTGGAGAAGTATAGATGCGCGGGTTTGGTCGTTAGTCAAGTGCCGTTTATGCGACCGCATGCGCGATGGCGCATTGCTTCCAGAGCGAGGCCAGAGCCGTCACCAGATGGTCGATATCCGCATCCGAATGCAGCGGGCCGGGGGTGATGCGCAGCCGCTCGGTGCCCTTGGGAACTGTCGGGTAATTGATCGGCTGAACATAAATGCCCCAGTCCTGCATCAGGATATCGGAGATCATCTTGCACTTGACCGGATCGCCGATCATCACCGGGATGATGTGGCTTTCATTGGCGATATGCGGGATGCCTTGCGCATCGAGCCGCGCGCGCAGTCGCGCCACGCGGTCGCGCTGGGCCATGCGCTCGGAATCGGAGCCCTTCAGATGCTGGATCGAGGCTGTGGCCGCCGCGGCAATCGCAGGCGGCAAGGCGGTCGTGAAAATGAAGCCCGACGCGAAGGAACGGATGAAATCGCACATCGCCTCGGAGCCGGTGATATAGCCGCCCATAACGCCGAAAGCCTTGCCGAGCGTCCCCTCGATCAGCGAGATGCGATGGGCAAGCCCGCGTTCTTCGGAAATGCCCCCGCCGCGCGGGCCATACATCCCGACAGCATGCACTTCGTCCAGATAGGTCAGCGCGCCATGGGCCTCGGAGACCTCGACGATCTCGCGCATCGGGCAGATATCGCCATCCATCGAGTAGACGGATTCAAACGCCACGATCTTGGGCCGGTCGCCCACGGCTTTCAGCTTGCGGTCCAGATCGCGCCAGTCATTGTGTTTCCACAGCACCTTGTCGGCGCGCGAATGGCGGATGCCTTCGATCATGCTGGCGTGGTTCTTCTCATCCGACAGGATCACGGCACCGGGAATCTTTGCGCCCAGTGTCGACAGCGCCGCCCAGTTCGAAACATAGCCCGATGTGAACAGCAGCGCGGACTCCTTGCCATGCAGATCGGCCAGCTCTTCTTCAAGCAACCGGTGCATGTGGTTATTGCCCGAAATATTGCGCGTGCCGCCTGCGCCCGTGCCGCAGGATTTCACAGCGCGTACCATGGTTTCAATGACATCGGACTGATGCCCCATCCCCAGGTAGTCATTCGAGCACCAGACCGTGACTTCCTGCACGCCGGGACCGTTGTAATGTTTGACCTTGGGGAAGGCGCCGCATTGGCGTTCGACCTCGGCAAAAACGCGGTAATTGCCTTCGCTCTTGAGGGTGTCCAGTGCGCTGGTGAAGTGTTTGTCAAAGTCCATTGGGATCCCCTCGGTCATGTTTTTGGTTGTTTTTGGGCCGGCGCCGGGATCATCCAGCGCCAGAGTTTGTCATCGCGCACCCGCCAGACCATGAACCAATGTTCCAGAAGGGCGAGAGCGGTGAGCATGGAGAGCAGCGTGAAGCCGATGATGGCACCCTGATCGAGCGCCATATGCGCGCGCCAGAGCCGTTCGAGAAAACAGCCCACAGCCAGCGCGAGAGCCGTCACCGAGAGCGGGAAGAAGCCGCTGACCGGGCCCTGGCGGAAATAGCTCGACAGATGCGCGAGCGGCTTGGGCAGGAAATCGGTATTGATGCGCGGCACGCCCAGAAACAGGTTCAGCTTGGCCGAAATGCGCGCCACGAAAAGAACAAGGAAGGTCCAGAGCGCGAAGGCGTTTTCCGCGCCGATCGAGGCCGCGATCAGCAGCGCGAGGATTGAGGCGAGCAGCAATTCATGCCAGGCGACTGTGCGGAAGGCGGCCCAGAAGCGATCTGCGCCGCGCAGATGGCCGGGGCAGGGCTGCTGGTTGGGGCCGGTGATGACACCCGAGAGAAAGGCCAGCTCAACCCAGCCCCAGAGCGCCAGCGCTGACAGGAAGGCCAGCCAGACGCCTTGCGGGCTGGCATCCGACAGCGTGGCATGCACGCCCAGCGCACCGACCGCGAGCAGCGGCAGTGAAATCAGGACCGACCAGTTGTGATCATCCGGCCCGCCCTTGTCGGCGCGATGGACGCGCCACAGCAGGATGCCCGTGGCAAACCACCACAGAAACAGCGCAGCCAGTGCGGCGATCCATGGGGTTTCAAACATTGGCATTCACTCCTGAGCTTGGGGGGGCAGGGCGCGTGCCGGGCACGCACCCCACGGGATCAATAGGCCGGTTCCAGACGCACGGAGGCAGGCGGCGTGCTCTTCTTGACCGGGATGGTGTAGAGCGACGCGAAAGCCAGCGCAGCAGAGCTCATCGCGCCCAGCTTCGCCAGCCGTCCGCCAAGCCCGCCCTGTTTTTCGGCGGCTTCCATCTTGCGGAACGCCCGCTCCATGCGCTTGAGGTTCGGCATCCAGCGCGGATGGTCGATGTCGATCTCCATCGGGAAGACCTGTTTCGCGATCTCGGATGTCTTGCGGAACACTTCCTGATCATACCAGTCGATATCGACGCCCAAAGCCTCATGGAATGCCGGACGCGCATGGTCGCGCACATACATGGTGGAATAGACCGCCGTCAGGAAGAAGCGGATCCAGAGCTTGTTGGCGAAGCTCTCGGTCAGCTTGGGGTCGGTGCGCATCAGCAGCGCGAAGGCTTCGCCATGGCTGAACTCGTCATTGCACCATTCCTTGAACCACTTGAAGATCGGGTGGAAGCGCTTCTCCGGGTTTTCCTCCAGATGGCGGTAGATGGTGATGTAGCGCGCATAGCCGATCTTTTCGGACAGATAGGTCGCGTAATAGATGAATTTGGGCCGGAAATAGGTGTATTTCTTGGCCTTGGTCAGAAACCCGAGGTTCACCGCCACACCCGCTTCGCGCAGCGCGTCATTGATGAAGCCTGCATGGCGCGCCTCGTCGCGGGCCATGTAGTTGAACAGCTCGCAAATGTCGGGGTTCTTGCCGCGCCGCTTCATCTCCTTGTAGAGCACGCAGCCCGAAAATTCGGCGGTGCAGGACGACACCAGAAAATCGATGAATTCGCGCTTGAGCTTGGGCTCCATATTGTCCCAATCGACCTTGTCCCAATCGGCATTCTTCTTGAAATGGCCCTTGTTGGGATCCGCTTTCATCTGCCCGATCAGCTTGTCCCATTCAGCGCGCACAGGGGTCACGTCGATGCGGTCCAGCTCGTCGAAATCGGTGGTGTAGAAACGCGGGTTCAGCAGGGTGGATTCCTGCGCCAT
>REBU01000023.1 GCA_007692585.1 Paracoccaceae bacterium
GCTGCATCTGCGCACAATCCGTTCGCGGTTGCGGCATGACCGACGTGGAGGGCGGAAAGCTGACATTCACTGCGCCTGTAAATGTTCCAAGTGACCCCGTTGCTGGACCTCCATTACCCAAAACCAAACGACTGATCGAAAAAAACCGTCATCCAGAACGCGGCGGTGTCTGTAAACCGTGCTTGTTTACTTTTTGTTCTGATCTGTCGGTGATGTATGCCATGCTGGAACTGGAAAATGCCCTCTGCGGAGCGTCCCACCAACAATATCTTGAAATAACTCGCGGATTTACGGTAGTCCTAGCGGATACACTTCCAAAGCACTGGACGCACAATGCAGCTGGCTTCCTTCACAGTATCAAATTTCCGAAGCATCACGACTGCGAAGAAGGTTCCCCTGACGAGCTACTCTGTTCTTGTGGGTGCCAACAATGAGGGTAAGTCAAATATTCTCCATGCGTTAGCGCTTGGCATGGAGGTAATTGAAGGATTTAAGCATTCAGTCGTTCGAGATCGGCTAGGTCGAATTATTAACACAAGGCCAACCCTGCTAGGTTCGCGCGCAAGATATCGTTGGTCACACGACTTTCCAATATCGAAGCAAGTCCGTGCGTCAAAGGATCAATGCATCGAGATAAGCTTTGAATTTAAACTTTCCAATATCGAAACCGAAGCCTTTCAATCTGAGATCGGCAGCAAGTTGAATGGAACACTTCCGGTTCTAGTACGTCTCTCAAGGGACGAACAAGAAGTCTTGATCCCAAAGCAAGGTCCTGGTGCAGCAGCGCTGAATAAGAAAACAAACAAAATTGCAGATTTCGTATCAAGAAATGTTCGGTTCGAGTATATTCCTGCCATTCGAACTTCGGAAAGTGCAGAGGGCGTCATCTCCGACCTTCTCTCGAAGGAGTTAGATCGACTCGAGGATAATACTGAATATAAGGATGCGCTCAGAAAGATTGATGAGATTCAAGAACCGATCCTAAAAGCTCTTTCTCAATCGATCACGGAAACGATCTCATCCTTTCTCCCTTCGGTGAGGGCCGTTGAGATCAGGCTTCCTCGCGATGCCCGAATTCGGGCGATGAGACGGGGTCTGCAAATCGAGGTGGATGACGGAAACAAAACCCCTCTCGAGCGAAAAGGTGATGGCGTGAAGAGCTTGGTTGCGCTGGCACTTATGCGCTATGCATCAAATGCTGCTAGCGGCTCAGCGAGTTCAATTGTCGCGATCGAAGAGCCTGAAGCTCATTTACATCCCCAAGCGATACATGAACTGCGAGACGTTTTGGCAAGTCTTTCAGAGAATAATCAGGTAATTCTGACGAGCCATTCACCACTTTTCGTAAATCCCGCACAGCTCGACAGTACCATTGTCGTCCAGGATAGCAAAGCAGCCGTTGCGAAAAGCATTGCCGAAGTAAGAGAAGTGCTTGGGGTTCGACTTTCTGACAACCTGCAAAGCGCACGCCTCGTCGCAATCGTTGAAGGTGAAGACGACGTGATTGTGCTCAAGGCGATTCTGCAGAGCCGCTACCCAGCGCTTGAGAAGGCTATCAAGAGCGGGGACCTAGTTTTCGATCCTCTCGGAGGCGCGTCAAATCTCTCCTACAAGGTCCGGACATATCGAAGCTCTGCCACCTTAATTCAGTGTTTTCTTGACAGTGACGCTGCCGGAATATCTGGCGTGCAAAAGGCACTGTCCGACTCAATTATACGGGACTCCGATTACAACTTGATAAATGTGCCGGGACAAAAAGAAGCGGAACTTGAGGATCTCTTAGACCCAAAAAAATACAAAGACGCACTCTTCAATCAGTTTGAGGTAGATCCTACAATCACGCCCCCAGCCGCAAAAGGCCAGAAGTGGTCTGTGGCGATGGAGAAAAAGTTCAAGGCGCATGGAAAGATTTGGGATGATGGAGTTGAAATGCGAGTTAAGCTTTGGTTGGCGGATTTTGCGAAGAACAATGCCGACAATATCGTCATTGAGGCGCGCTTCGGCCCAGTCGACGCGTTTGCCAAGTCCCTGATGAAGAAGCTTCAGATCGATCCATAGCGCGTTGGCGAAGTGGCTTGGGCGTGCCGCAACGCAGCATCATGACCCACCGATGAACGGCAGCTTCGGGCCGGGCACGTTGTTGTAGCTGCGAAAGGCTTCAGCCCTCTGCGTCCTGCCTGAATATCTCTGAAAAGCTCCGTTGCGTCGCTGTTGAAGGACACGGAGGCCCGCGCGCGCAGCGCGGGCCAGGTCATTCAACGGACAGCCCCTGCCCTCGACCGGGCCTTGCCCGGCTCGCGCCGCGGCTGACGACATTTCCTATTTGCAGGACCGCCCAACATCCCTGCGGATGCCGGTCAATCGGCAAGCGCCGCCCAGGGGCGGCGTGATCGGCGGCCCCGTGTCCTCGGCTGCGCCTGCGGGCCGCGCCAAGGCCCCCGATCACC
The DNA here is from genome assembly GCA_007692585.1 of Paracoccaceae bacterium. Lineage (GTDB taxonomy): Bacteria > Pseudomonadota > Alphaproteobacteria > Rhodobacterales > Rhodobacteraceae > Roseinatronobacter. Next base: position 2,448 of record REBU01000023.1, read on the forward strand.
ATTGACAGTCATCCGCAGGGCCGTGGGTCGGGCTTCGCCCTCCGCCCACTCTGTTCCGCCGGAAACTGTGTTTCCGGTCAGACCAGATCGCCGGAGGCGCTGCCCGAGAGGCGGTGAAGGCACAAGGCCGATCCGTCACAGTGAAACCCAGAAGGCCCACGACCTGGATGCGACTGAACCGAAAGCCAGACATGCCAAAACACGCCACGAGGCAATTTCGTGACGCAAAAGGCAATTTTGCTTGGTGTTCACAATGTGAGATGGCGCGCCCGAAAGGATTCGAACCTCTGACCCCCAGATTCGTAGTCTGGTGCTCTATCCAGCTGAGCTACGGGCGCGTTGAGGGCGACATATCGCCCTGCCGCGCGCTTTGCAAGGGGCTGCCGCGGGGTAATTTTCGCAAAGACAGAAAAACTGTTACTCTGAAGCCGGCAGCCAGATCCGAAATTCGGTGCCGTCGGAATCGCTGCGGATCAGATCCAGACGCCCGCCATGCCCCCGCACCAGTTCTGCCGCGATGGCCAGCCCAAGCCCCACACCGCCCTTGCGCGCGCCGCCCTGAAACGCCTCGAACAGATGTTCGCGCGCCTTGGGCGGCAGGCCAGGCCCGGAATCACCGATACGGATTGCGACCCCGGGCTGACCGTCCTGTTGGGCTGGCTTGGACAGGATCTCGATCACACCGGGGCGCTTGGTGGCCTCGATTGCCTGACGGGCATTGCGCACCAGGTTGCTGAGCACACGGAAAATCTGCTCGCCATCAGCGCGCGCATGCAGATCGGGCTTGAGGTCGGTCAGAAACGTGATCTCGGCGTCTTCGGCAAGCGCGAGTTTCTCGTTCTCGATCACATCCTCGATCACTGGCGACAGACGCAGGCGGGTGAGGTTTGGCGGCGGCTCCTCTGCCTTGCCGAAAGCCAGCGTCGATTCGCACAGGTTGATCGCGCGTGAGAGCGATCCCACCAGCTTGGGGGCCGCGCGCTTCACGCGCGGGTCGTCGCTCATCTCCATCCGGTCAGCGAGGATCGAGGCCGTCGTCAGCATGTTGCGCAAATCGTGGCTGATGCGCGCGACCGAGCCGCCAAGTTGCGCCAGACGCTCTTTCTGGCGCAAGAGCCCGGTGAGTTCGGTCTGCATGCCGCGCAGTGCCTCCTCGGCCTCGCGCAATTCGCGGATGGAGGATTGCGGTGTAAGGATGCGCGTCACATCTTGAGGCGCGTCGGCATAATCGGCCATCGAGCGAATGACGCGGCGCATAGGCGCGACGACAAAAGCCTGGATCGACAGATAGAGCAGAAGCGCGGTGATACCCGATATCAGCAGCGAGAGCAGCAGGATCCGCCGACCATACTCCGACAATTCAGTTTGCAACTGCCCCGTATCCAGCGTGATCTCGATTAGCAGCCCCGCCTCCTGCACCGGATCACCGATCACGCGGATGATGCGCGGCTCGGGCCGGGTCATCTCGACCAGCACATCGCGCATCAATGACAGGATCGTGGCCTCGCGCAAGTCATAGGTCGCGTCAATCTGGGCGGGGATGGGCGAAGCGAGGATCAACTCGCGCACGGCGTCCCGGCGCAGCACCACGTTGAACACACCTGCATTCTCCAGAAGCTCGCCGGCAAGCTCGCCCGCGATGGAGCCATCCGAGGCGAGCAGGGCCAGCGAGGCGATCTGCGCGCGTTCCAGCCGCGCCAGCAGGTAATCTTCGCGAAAGCGCGACACGGAGGGCACGAAGATCAGCACTTCCGCCAGCATCACGAAGATGACGACGAGCCACAAGAACCGCGCTGACAGGCTATTGAGCAACATTCCCCGACCCTAGCTTGCGCAGGTCAGGGCAACCACCTCTGAACGGCCCGAACCACGCGCTTCACGTTCATGTTATCAAAGAGTTTGGGCGAGAAATAGGCCCCGGCGGCGCGTTTGCATATTTCTGCCAACGTCGGATACGGCAGGACGGTTCCGGCAATTGCACTTAGTTTCATGCGGTTGGCCATCACTAGGGCGAAAGGCGCAATCAGCTCACCGGCCTGCGCACCGACAATTGTGACCCCAACCGGGCGGCCCTTGGCGACGATCAGCTTGAGAAAGCCTGTGGTCTGGCCCGTCGCCTGCGCGCGGTCGAGCTGATCGTAACCGACGCGATGCTCACTGACACCCGCGCCAAAGGTCTTGCGTGCAGCGGCCAGATCCAGCCCGATCTGCGCCAGCTCCGGCTCGGTATAGGTCACGCGGGGGATATGGTCGTGGCGGGCCTTGGCGGGCAAACCAAACAGCATGGCGCGGATCACTACGCCTGCATGATAGCCCGCGAGATGGGTGAACTGCCCCTGACCCGCGACATCGCCAATCGCATGGACGCGCCGATTGGTACTGCGTAGCCGCGCATCGACAGTGATTTCACGCGAGGTGTGGGCGATGCCTGCCTTATCCAGCGCGAGGCGTTCCAGATTGGGCACACGCCCGGTGGCGACCAGCAGATGCGTGCCAGTGAAAATCGTGCCGCCCCTGACACGGATCTCGATAGCCCCTGCCCGACCCGACACGGCTTCGATCCGCGCCTGCTCGACGATCTCCACGCCGTCGCGGCGCAGTTCGGCAACCACTAACGCGGCGGCTTCCGGGTCTTCGCGGGCAAGTGCCTGCGCGCCTTCAATGACAGTCACACGCGCGCCCAGGCGGCGATGCGCCTGCGCCATTTCCAACCCGATGGGCCCTGCGCCGATGATCAGCAGATGGCCGGGACAGGCTGTCTGATCAAAGAGCGTCTCATTGGTCATGTAGGGCACATCCTCCAGCCCAGGAATCGGCGGAATGGCGGCGCGCGAGCCAGTGGCGATGACAAAACGGCGCGCCGTGATGGTCTGGCCTTCGACCTCGATCTCGCTGGGTGAGGTGAAGCGCGCATAGCCTTCGATCACCTGCACGCCCAGCCCCTCGAAACGCTCGACCGAATCATGCGGCGCAATGGCGGCGATCGTGGCGCGGACATGGGCCATGGCAGCGGAGAAATCGGCCTCGGTGGGCGACGCACCGCGCGCCGCCACAGCCTTGGCCTGCGCCAACAACGCCTTGGAGGGCACGCAGCCGTAATTCAGGCAATCGCCGCCCATCTTGTGGCCCTCGACCAGCACGACCCGCGCGCCCATCTGCACAGCGCCTGCCGCGACGGACAGCCCGCCTGAGCCTGCGCCGATCACGCAGATATCCGTCTTGATGCGGCTCATGGCATCCCCTTTCTGTCACGAAACTGCTTGATGATGACCGGCATCAGCGACAGCGCCGCCAATCCCACCAGCGGCCCAAGAATATGCGGCTCGAAGATGATGCCAAGATCGGGTGTCTCGTCGCGGGCAAAAACCTCGCCCAGCCCCGCGCCGACCCATGTATAGATGACGCCGCCAGGCATGATGCCGAAAAATGTTGTTAGAGCAAAGACCTGCAGGCGCACGCCAATTAGCGCAGGCAGCACGTTCATGACAAAAAACGGCAGAACGGGCATCAGTCGCAACGAAAACAGCACGGGCGCTTCATTGGCGCGGATCGCATCGGTCAGCCGCTTGATCCGCCCGTCGCTGGCATCGATCTTTGCGGACATGGCCCGGCCAAAGCCCGCGCGCACAGCGAGAAAGATCAAAACCGCACCAATGGTGGCGGCCCCGATATTGAACAGCGCGCCGGGAAACACGCCGAACAGAAATCCTCCGGTCAATGTGGCGGCGGTCGCACCGGGCAGAGAGAAGGCCACGATGGCAATATAGGTCAGCACGAAGATCAAGGCGGTCAGCGCGAAATTGGCGTCGCGAAACCCGATCAACGCCGCGCGATTGTCGCGCAGCGCCTCGAAGCTGAGATAGTCGCGCAGCGTCACCGCCCCAATCACAGCGACCAGCGCGATGACCATAAGCGGCAGGCGCTGGCGCAACGCGGAGAAGAGGACGGCTCTGTGCGGCATGATTGGACTTTCTTCTGATCTGGCATGGACCTTACGCGCAGAATGCGGGAAAGTTACAGGGAAAGCGGCGGCTCACGCGGCTGTGTCTGCGAGTGCGTCCATCTAGGCCGAGTTGCCCCCGACTCAAACCCCGTGCGCGGGACAACACTTGTCAAATTGCGAATTGACTTGGCGCGACAGGGCCGTTATGCGGCAGGCTTGAATTGACACGGCGGGCACGACCAAGGATGAGACGCCTCGCCAGAGGATAAGGAACGGAGCGATGAAACGCACCTATCAGCCCAGCAATCTGGTCCGCAAGCGCCGCCACGGTTTCCGGGCACGCATGGCCACCAAGGCTGGTCGCAAGATTCTGAACGCGCGTCGCCGGATCGGCCGCAAGAATCTGTCGGCCTGAGTGACATGGCCTGCGCAAGCAGGCCAGTGGAGCGTAAGATGACACCGCCGGAAGCAGATGTGGCAAGGCCCCAAGCCGAACCCACGAAGGCTTCGGCGGTTTTGTCATGCGCGATGCCTGCCACACTGGTCAAGCGCGCCGATTTCTTGCGCGCGGCCCGCGCCCGGCGGGTGCCCTGCCCTGCTTTTCTGCTACAAGCGCGCGAGAGAGACGCCGATGAAGATGCGCAGGGCGCGCGGGTTGGCTATACCTGCTCCAAGAAGCTCGGCAATGCCGTCACACGCAACCGTGCCAAGCGACGGCTGCGCGCCATCGCCCGCGAGGTACTGCCAGGATCTGCGCGCGCAGGTTGGGATTATGTTCTGATCGGGCGACCAGGCGCCACAGTCAGTTGTGACTTCGCGGCGATGTGCGTGGATCTGGAGCGTGCTTTGCGCAAGCTGCACGGGAGCGCGGAATGAGCCCGTCGGCATGGATCATCTCGCTGCCGATTCGCGCCTACCGCATCGTCTTCAGCCCATGGGTGGGGCATAATTGCCGCTACCAGCCGACCTGTTCAGCCTATGCGATGGAAGCCCTGCAACGCCACGGCGCATGGCGCGGCACATGGCTGGCCGCGCGGCGCATCGGGCGTTGTCACCCTTGGGGCCAGTCCGGCTATGATCCGGTTCCCGGCGCAGACCCCGAACATGATGCGGAGGCCAAGCAAGATGCTCGATGACACTGACCTGCCGCTGATCCTGCAAGGCGCCCCTGACACGACCGAGTTTCGCAAGCTGCGCAAACGCATTATCCGCGAAACCCGCGCGGTGATCGACCAGTATGGTATGGTGGAACCGGGGGCGCGCTGGCTCGTGTGCCTGTCAGGCGGCAAAGACAGCTACACCCTGCTCGCAGCCCTGATCGAACTGCAATGGCGCGGGCTGTTGCCGGTCGAGCTGCTGGCCTGCAATCTCGATCAGGGCCAGCCGGGATTTCCCGCGACTGTGCTGCCGGAGTTTCTGACGCGGATGCAGGTCGCGCATCGGATCGAGTATCAGGACACCTATTCCATCGTCATGGACAAGGTACCACAGGGTAGGACCTATTGCGCCTTGTGTTCGCGACTGCGGCGCGGAAACCTCTACCGGATCGCGCGCGAGGAAGGCTGCAGCGCTGTGGTGCTCGGCCATCACCGCGACGATCTGCTGGAGACGTTTTTCATGAACCTTTTTCATGGCGGGCGGCTCGCAACGATGCCGCCGAAGCTGGTGAATGAAGACGGCGATCTCTTCGTCTACCGTCCGCTCGCTTTCGTCGCCGAAGACGACTGCGAACGGTTCGCCCGCGCAATGAATTTCCCGATCATCCCCTGCGATCTGTGCGGCTCTCAGGACGGGCTGCAGCGTATGCAGGTCAAGGCACTCCTGAACGAGTGGGAAAAGCGCAGCCCCGGACGGCGCAATGTGATGTTTCGCGCGCTGAAGAATGTGCGTCCGTCCCATCTGCCGGACCCGGCGCTGTTCGACTTTCTGGCGCTTCACATTGGCGAACGCGGGGGCGAACGCGGGGAAAACCTGGCGGTCGCACCGGATTTGAGCGCCTTGTGACCATTCGCGCGCGCCAATTCCGGGAAAACCCCTTGACCTTTCGGCGGGGCTTTAGTTGAACCGCCCCGACCCTTGATTGACAGGAAACGGCCTTACGATGGACGAACAGAACCGCAATCTGCTGATGGCCTTCGGGCTGAGCCTCATGGTGCTCGTGGTCTGGATGTATCTGTTTCCACCGCCCGAACCTGTCCCGCAACAGCCTGCGGATGTCTCGGAGCTGCCCTTGGCCGAGGGTGCCGAAGCCCAGAGCATGGCCGATGCAGAAGCGATCAGCATCGACGCGGACCTGCCGCGCATCAGCATCGACACGCCTCGCCTGACAGGCTCGATCAACCTGCGCGGCGGGCGGATCGACGATCTGGCTCTGCGCGACTATCGCGAAACGGTCGATCCTGCGTCCGATATCGTTCACCTGTTGAACCCCGAAGGTACGCGCAACGCCTTCTATGCGCTCTACGGTTGGCGTCCGGGGCGCGATATGGACTGGGACGACGTGCCGGGTGCGAATACGCCCTGGGAACAAATCGAGGGCAGCACGCTCGGGATCGGGTCACCTATCACGCTGGCGTGGACGAATGACGACGGTCTGCGTTTCACCCAGCGTTACGTCATCGACGACAATTTTATGGTCACGGTCACGCAGGGAGTTGAAAATACGGGCGATACCACTGCGCGCATGGCCCCTTACGGCCTGATCTCACGCCATGGCGAGCCCGATGATCTGGAGAATTTCTTCATCAGCCACGAGGGCTTCATCAAGGTCGCCGACGGGCGTCTGTCGGAAGACAGCTACCGCAATGTCCGTGATTTGCGGGTGCATGAGCGCGAGAATACCAATGCCCGCGTGACCGAAATCGGTGCGAATGGCTGGCTGGCGATTGCCGACAAATACTGGATGGCCGCGATTGTGCCGATGCCGGGTCAAAGTTTTTCGGCTGTGCAGCGTTTCGTGCCCTCGCGCGATGTGTATCAGGCCCGCGCTGACCTGCCAACGCTGGTGGTCGCCCCGGGTGAGAGCGATCAGGTTGAGACGATGCTCTTTGCTGGTGCAAAGGAATGGTCAGTCCTGCGCGCCTATGAGCGCGAACTCGGGATCGAACGGTTTCTGGACGCGATCGACTGGGGCTGGTTCTTCTTCCTAACGAAACCCATCTTCGCGACGCTCTATTTCATCGAAGGCGTGATCGGGAACATGGGCTGGTCGATCATCGTGCTGACGCTGCTGATCAAGGCTGTGCTGCTGCCACTGGCATGGAAGAGCTATGTCAGCATGGCCAAGATGAAAGAGCTGCAGCCCGAGATGCTGGCCATCAAGGAGCGCGCGGGCGATGATCGCCAGAAGCTCCAGCAGGAAATGATGAAGCTTTACAAAGAGAAGAAGGTCAACCCGGCGGCGGGCTGTCTGCCGATCCTGTTGCAGATCCCGATCTTCTTCTCGCTCTACAAGGTGATCTTCGTTACGATCGATCTACGCCACGCGCCATGGTTCGGGGTGTTCAATGACCTCTCCGCGCCCGATCCGACCTCGATCATGAACCTCTTTGGGCTGCTGCCCTGGGCCGCACCTGCACCCGACAGCATCCTGTCGCTGATCTTCATTGGCATCCTGCCGATCCTGCTGGGCGTGTCGATGTGGCTGCAGATGAAGCTGAACCCGACACCCACTGAGCCGATCCAGCAGGCCGTGATGACCTGGATGCCATGGATTTTCATGTTCATGCTGGGCTGGTTTGCATCGGGTCTGGTGCTCTACTGGATCGCGAACAACGTGATCACCTTCACGCAGCAATATTCGATCATGGCAATGAATGGCTCCCGGCCTGATTTGCTGGGCAATATCGGCGTGAAGAAAAAGAAGAAGGACTAGGCCAATGGGGTGGCGGCTGGCGCATATCTTCCGCCATCCCATCAAGGCGCATGGGCGTGAGGCTTTGGCCCGGGTCACATTGGAGGCAGGCCACTGCCTGCCCTATGATCGCCATTGGGCCGTCGCGCATGAAGCCGCGATGCTCATGCCCGGCTGGAATGCCTGCATGAATTTCACCCGCGGGGCCAAGACGCCCGCGCTGCAAGCAATAAACGCCACGCTTGACGCGGGCGCTGGCGTGATCACCCTCACTCATCCGTTGTGCGAACCACTCACTTTCGCACCGGACACGGCACAGGGGCAGGCCGATTTCCTGAACTGGGTCGCACCGCTGATGACAGACGGGCGGGCACAGCCTGCACGGATCGTGCGCGCCGGGCGCGGCATGACGGATACAGATTTCGAGAGCGTGTCGATTCTGAACCTCGCGTCGAATCGCGCGCTTGGCCAGCGGCTGGGGCTTGATCTGGGACTGGATCGCTGGCGCGGCAATCTCTGGCTCGACGGGCTCGCGCCATGGGAGGAATTCGATCTGATCGGGCGCGAGATCACCATTGGCGACGCGCGGCTGGAAGTGGTGGAGTCCATCGGGCGCTGCCGTGCGACGATGGTGGATTGCGCGACCGGGCGGATCGACGTGAGCACGCTCGACGCGCTCGAAGAAGGCTATGGCCACACGAATTTCGGCGTCTATGCGCGGGTTATCACGGGCGGTCCCATTGCTTTGGACGACAGCGCAGAGCTTGCACCATGAGCACAGGCCCCGACCCTGACGCCCTGCATCCGATGCCGGGTTTCCCGCGCATCGCAGCCCTGCGTCCGCTGGCAAAGAACCGCTCCAACCTCCACGTCGGCCCCTACAGCTATTATGACGACCCCGAGCACGCGACCGAGTTTTTCGACCGCAACGTGTTGCATCATTTCGATTTCGTCGGGGACCAGCTGGTGATCGGGCCCTTCTGCGCTTTTGCGACCGGATGCCGGATCGTGATGAACGGGGCCAATCACGCGATGTCGGGATTTTCGACCTATCCGTTCAACATCTTTGGCGCGGGCTGGGAACAGGGCTTCGATCCCGCGACTTGGGAGGCCGAATGCCGCGGTGACACTGTGATCGGTGCGGATGTCTGGGTCGGCACCGAGGCCTGGATCATGCCCGGTGTGACCATCGGCCCCGGCGCAATCATCGCGGCGAAGGCCGTCGTGACCCGCGATGTAGCGCCCTATGCAGTGGTCGCGGGCAATCCCGCGCGCGAGATCCGCCGCCGGTTTGAGAAGCAAACCATCGCATCCCTGCTTGACATTGCGTGGTGGGACTGGCCGGTAGAGCAGATCACGCGCAACCTCGATGCCATTCGGGGCCGCGATCTGGAACGTTTGAGGAGTGCCGCGTGACCCTGCCTTTCCCCCTTGCCGATGACCCCGATGCCTTCGCCACGGAAGCGGGACGCAAGCTTCTGACGGGCGAGGTCGAATTCCTCAAAGGCGTCGTGGCCATGGACGGCCTGCCGCCTGCCGATCGGCTGGAGGTCTGTTTTGCGGGCCGCTCGAATGTCGGGAAATCGAGCCTGATCAATGCCCTGACCGGACGCCGGGCGATTGCGCGGACCTCGAATACGCCCGGACGCACGCAGGAAATCAACTACTTCACAATTGGCGACAGCCATTATCTGGTCGACCTGCCGGGCTACGGCTTTGCGAAAGCGCCGCTGCCCGTGGTCGAGAAATGGCAGCGGCTGCTGAAAGCCTATCTCTCTGGTCGTGCGACTTTGCGCCGGGCGTTTCTGCTGATCGACATGCGTCATGGCGTCAAGGATGTCGATGCCGAGATCATGGCGCTTCTGAACAAATCCGCCGTGACCTTTCAGGTGGTGCTGACCAAGGCCGACAAGCTGACCAGCGCCGATCAGGACAAGACGCTGGCGCAGGTGCGCGCCGCGCTTGCGAAACACCCGGCGGCCTATCCCGAACTGGTCGTGACCTCGTCCGAGAAGGGTCTCGGCATTCCCACGCTCCGCGCCGTCATCGCGGGGCTCACCTGATGAAGAAGCAAAAGCCCATGAGCCAAGACTGGTTTGCCACAGCCCGGACGCTATCCGAGGCGCTCCCCTATCTGCAGCGCTATGCGGGCGCGATTGTCGTCATCAAATTCGGCGGGCACGCGATGGGCGATGCCGAGGAGATGGCGAGTTTCGCGCGCGATGTGGTCTTGATGCGGCAAGTCGGCGTGAACCCGGTGATCGTGCATGGTGGCGGTCCGATGATCAACGAGATGCTGGGCAAGCTGGCGATCAAATCCGACTTCGTGCGCGGCAAGCGGGTGACCGATGCCGCGACCATGGAAGTCGTCGAGATGGTGCTTTCTGGCGCCGTCAACAAGCGGATCGTGCAGGCCATTCAGGACGAGGGCGGGCGCGCCGTGGGGCTTTCGGGCAAGGACGGCGGCATGGTCACCTGCGAGGCCGATGACCCCGAACTGGGCCTCGTGGGCCGCCCGGTCGAGGTAAATACTGATCTGCTGCACCATCTGTTCACAGGCGGTTTCATCCCGGTGATTGCGCCCTTGGGCATGGGGCGGACGGGCGAGACCTATAATATCAACGGCGACACCGCGGCGGGCGCAATCGCGGGCGCGCTGAAAGCTGACCGGCTTCTGCTGCTCACCGATGTCTCCGGCGTCAAGAATGCCGCAGGCGAGGTCGTGACGCAGCTCACGCCCGCACATGTCCGCGAACTGACCGAAGCCGGGGTCATCGCCGGCGGGATGATCCCCAAGACCGAAACCGCGCTGGCGGCGATTGCAGGCGGGGTGCGTGCGGTCGTGATCCTTGACGGGCGCGCGCCGAATGCCTGCCTGCTGGAGCTGTTCACCGACCATGGTGCGGGCAGCATCATCCGTGACAGCGCGCCGCAGATCATGCCACGGGGCTAGAGCCGTGGCGACGCTGGAGCAGATCACGGCATTGGCCGCACCGGAAGGGCTGGCCGTGCTGGGTCTGTGTCAGGCAGATCGCACGACCCTGCCAGACGGGGTGGCGACGCTGGCGCTTCTCGGGCCGGATGCGCAGAATTTCTGGCCACACTTCACGCACAGTGCGGAGTGTCTCGATGGAGCGCCCGACCCCATGGACCGCTGGTCGCGCCGCGTCATAGGCGGGCTGGCACGGCAGATTTCGGCGCGTGCCATCTTTCCCTTCGGGGCCACCCCGCCGCATCCGTTCTACTCCTGGGCGCTTGCCTCCGGGCGGGTCTGGTCCTCGCCCGTGCGGTTTCTGATCCATGAACGTGCAGGGCTTTGGGTTTCATTCCGCGGCGCTTTGGGCTTTGCAGACCCGGTCGAAGACGGCCCCGCGGCGCAAAACCCCTGTACGGATTGCGCGGCACCCTGCGTGACCGCCTGCCCTGTCGCAGCCCTTGTGCCCGAAGGCTATGACGTTGCGGCCTGCCACGATTTCCTCGACAGCCCCGATGGGCAGGGCTGCATGACCGGGGGCTGCGCTGTGCGCGCCGCCTGCCCGGTCTCGCAGCGCTGGGGCCGCCTGCCCGCGCATTCCGAATTCCACATGAGGCAATTTCACCGATGACATTGCGCCTGATCCTGACCCGCCATGCGAAATCCAACTGGGATAATCCGCTCGATACGGACCACCAGCGCCCGCTGGCCCCGCGCGGGCTGCGCGCGGCACCGCTGATCGGTCAATGGCTGCGCGCGCGTGGCGATCTTCCGGCAGAAGCATTGGTCTCGGATGCCGCGCGCACCCGGCAAACCTGGGCACTGCTCGAAGCCGAATTCCCGACCACCGTGCCCGTCCGCTTCGATCCCGCACTTTATCTGGCGGGGCCAGAGGTGATGTTGCGTCTGCTGAAAACCGAGCAGGCGCCTGTTGTGCTGATGCTGGGCCACAATCCCGGCATTGCCGAATTCGCCGGGCTGCTCTTGCGCCAGGCAGTCATGCATCCGGGCTTTGCAAGCTTTCCGACCTGCGCCACCTTGGTGGCAGAGTTCGACATCGCATGCTGGGCGGAGCTGCAGCTAAGGTCCGGCACAGCTTGCGGTTTCGTGGTGCCGCGCGAACTGGAACGCGCGTAGCGTCGCGCGGTCAATTCCGGGGGGGCTGCGCGGCGAAATAGAACCGCGCCGCCTGAAGGAAGGCGTCGCGCCGACCCTCGGTCAGCGCCTCGGCCTCTGGATCGCTTCCCCATTGCTCGATCTGCCAGTCCTCATCGACGCGTGAGGCCAACCAGAGCCCATCAGGCGTCGCGAATCGATCTATCACGGCGAGTCCGATGATCAGCGAACCGCTCATCGCGACCAGATCGTGAAAGGCGGTCAACTCGAAGGCGCCCAGCCGCGCGATCTCGGCCTGAAAGCTGAGCAGCAGCGCAGGCGGCTGCGGCCCATGCATCACCCCTTCGCGCAGGATCGGGCGAACGCCATAGCGATGCGCGGTCCAGTCGATCAGCGGATCCCAGGCGGCCGATTCGCGCGCGACCAGCGCTTCAGGCACGCTGGCGCGATAACAGACCAGATCGCTGTCGCCATAGGCCGCGATGATCTCGGCCACCTCTCCCTGTTGCCCGCGCACCTTGTCGATGGCGGAATTGGCGGCGCGCGTCGCAGGCAGGCGCGCAGGATCAATCACTTCGCCCTGCGCACGCCATTCCTCAGCGATCATTTCGGCCAACGCCTCTGTGGGCACGATGAGTGCGGATTTGGCCGGAGTCTTCAGCCCGCGACCATCAAGGGTCACCCCATAGCCGCCCTCGAACGCGCCGACCGAAACCTCGCTCCAGAACCGCTTCTTGACCCAACCCGCGCTCATGCTGTCCCCCAGATCTCTGCCAATGCGCCCGGCAAAGCGTCGAAACTGTCGATCACGCGCGGCCCGAGACTGGCCGCAGGGTGATACCCCCAACTGACGCCAATCCCGGCCACGCCAGCGGCTTGCGCCATCTCCATGTCAAAGCGCGTGTCGCCGACCATAACCGCCTGCGCCTGCGCAATGCCGGTGTCGCGCAGACAAGCGGCAATCATCGATGGGTGCGGTTTCGAGGGATGATCGTCCGCCACCTGCATCGACGCGAAACGCCCGTCCCATCCATGCGCCGCCACCAGGTGATCCAGTCCGCGCCGGGATTTGCCGGTGGCGATGGCGAGCACCACCCCGTCAGTCTGCGCCAGAGCGTCAAGTGCGGCCGCCGCACCCGGATAGAGCGGCGAGAGCGCCGCTGCGCGTTCGGCCGTGAAGGTGTCCTTATAGGCCGCGACGAGCCGGGCCTGTGCCTGTGCGTCCTGCTCTGGCGCAAGCTCTGCCATGGCCACAGGGAGCGACAAGCCCACAATGCCAAGCACCTGCGCGCGTGGCGGCACAGACAGACCGAGCGCTCCGAAAGCCCCGTCCATCGCAGTTAAAATGTGGCGTTGACTGTCCACCAGCGTGCCATCCACGTCAAAAATGATCAGCCTGCGCGTCATGCCTCCCCCTCGAAAGGGTCAGCGGGCACATCGCGCGGATCAAGGCCGAACAACTGCCAACTCTGGGCCATATGCTCGGGCAGGGGCGCGGTCAGGCTTAGTGACTCGCCAGTGACAGGATGCTCCAGCCGGAGCGAGCGCGCATGCAGATGCAGCTTTTTGCTGACTGCACCGCCGATACCCGCGCCCCAGCCATCGCCCAAGTTTTCCTGTGCAGAACCGCCATATTTACCATCGCCGATGATCGGATGGCCCAGCTCGGCCATATGCGCGCGCAGCTGATGCGTCCGGCCCGTAATCGGCGAAAGTGCCATCCAGGCAGCGCGGCCACCCAGCCGCTCCAGCACGGCGAAATCGGTCTGGGCGCGTTTCGCGCCTTCGATCTGATCGACCTCATCGGGCAGCACACAGCGCATCTTCTCGCCCGCGCCGCGCCCGCCGGATTTGACCAGCCCGTATTTGATCGTGCCCATCGCGGGCGTCGGCACGCCCGCGACCAGCGCCCAATAGATCTTGCGCGTCAGGCGGTGACGAAACGCTTCCGCCAGCCGCCGCGCGACGCGCGGGGTGCGCGCCAGAAGCAGAACGCCCGAGGTGTCCTTGTCGAGCCGGTGCACCAGAACCGGGCGCTCCTTGTAGCCGAAGGTCAGCGCCTCGCTCAGCCCGTCGACATGGCGCGCGCCCTGCCCGCTGCCCCCCTGCGTCGGCAGACCGGGGGGTTTGTTCAGCGCGATGATGTGCTGGTCCTTCCACATCACAGCCGCCTGAATCATCTCCACATCGGTCGCGCTGATCTTCGCGCTGCGCAGGACGGGCGCGGCCTGCTCATCGGGCAGAGGTGGGATGCGCACGCTCTGGCCTGCCTGCACCCGCGTCGACGCCTGCACCCGCCCGCCATCCACGCGGATATCGCCCTTGCGGCAGGCTTTCTCGATCAACCCCTGCGTCAATTGCGGGAATTGCCGCTTCAGCCAGCGATCCAGCCGCTGCTCGCCCTCCTCCGGGCCCACTTCCCGCGTCTGAACCTTGCTCATCATCGCCCCCGCATACACTGGCCATTCCTTTCCTCGTGGCCAAGCGGTTGTCAACCGTCGCGCTCGCAAGGTGAGCGGTCGATGCGTGCAAACCACGCTCCATCAGGCACATCCGCTGCGTCAACCTGCAGAGATGCTCACCATACGCAGCGTCATCCGCCGCGCTTCTCGCGCAGCTTGGCAAACCAGTCGAGACGCTTCCCCAATTCGCGCTCAAATCCGCGCGCGACGGGCTGGTACAGGACGGGCCGCTTCACACCTTCAGGGAAATAATCCTGCCCTAAAAACCCGTCTTCTGCGTCGTGGTCATAGGCATAGCCCACGCCATATCCCTCGGACTTCATCAGCTTCGTCGGCGCATTCAGGATATGTTTGGGCGGAGGCTTCGACCCGGTCTCTTTGGCCAGCCGCAGCGCGGCTTTCCACGCGACATAGCCTGCATTCGATTTCGGCGCGAGCGCCAGATAAATCACCGCCTGCGCCAACGCCAGCTCACCCTCGGGCGAGCCGAGCCGCTCGTAACTCTGCCAGGCATCCAGACAGACAGCGTGCGCCTGCGGGTCGGCATTGCCAATATCCTCAACCGCCATGCGCGTCAGGCGGCGCGCCAGATAGCGGGGGTCTTCGCCCCCCTCGATCATCCGCGCGAACCAATAGAGCGCGGCATCAGGGTCGGATCCCCGCACGGATTTGTGCAGCGCCGAGATCAGGTTGTAATGCGCATCCCCCGATTTGTCGTATTGCGCCGCACGCCGCGCCAGACGCCCGGCCAGCGCGCTCGAATCGAGCTTGCCTGTCACCTCCCAGCCCATGACCTGCGCCACCAGATTGAGCAGCGCGCGCCCGTCGCCGTCGGCCATCTCCAGAAGGGCCTCGCGCGCGGGGCCGTCAAGCGGCAGGGCGCGGTCCAACTCGCGTTCAGCGCGCTGCGCCAGCAATTCCAGATCCGCGAGGCTGAGCCGCTGCAGCACGATCACCTGCGCGCGCGACAAAAGCGCCGCGTTCAACTCGAAAGACGGGTTCTCGGTCGTGGCCCCCACCAGCGTGATCGTGCCATCTTCCATATGTGGCAGGAAACCGTCCTGCTGGGATTTGTTGAACCGGTGGATTTCATCGACGAAGAGCAGCGTGCCCTGCCCGCTCTCGCGACGCAGCTTCGCCTGCTCAAAGACCTTGCGCAAATCAGGAACACCCGTGAAAATCGCGCTGATCTGGATAAAGCGCATCGCCGTGTGATCCGCCAACAGCCGCGCGATTGTCGTCTTGCCCACCCCAGGCGGCCCCCAGAGGATCAGCGAAACCAACTCGCCCCCCGCGAGCATCGCGCCCAACGGCCCGTCGGGGCCAAGCGCCTGTTGCTGACCGATTACCTGTCCCAGAGACTGCGGGCGCAGTCGGTAAGCCAGCGGGCGCGGCGCTGTGTCAGGGGCGCGCTCGGGCGCGGCATCAGGGCGGTCAAAGAGGTCAGCCATGGCGCCAGAGTAGCGGCGAAAGGCGCGCGGTGAAAGCGCTGACTGTTCCTGTTCCGCGCCCATGAAAAAACCCGCGCGTGGCCCGCGCGGGTTGTGGCTGTCGCCAGAGAAGCAAGCCTCAGCTCTCTGCTGCCGCCTCGGCATCGAGACGCGAAAGATCCGCAGCGCCTTTGGCATTCACGTCACGGTCGACGAATTCGATGATCGCCATTGGCGCCATATCGCCGTAGCGGAACCCGGCTTTCAGAACGCGGATATAGCCACCCTGACGATCCTTGTAGCGCGGGCCCAAGATCTCGAACAGTTTGGCGACGTCCTTGTCTTCTTTCAGCTGCGCTGCAGCCTGACGGCGCGCATGCAGATCACCGCGCTTGGCGAGCGTGATCAGTTTCTCGACAATCGGGCGCAATTCCTTGGCTTTAGGCAGCGTGGTCTTGATCTGCTCATGTTCGATGAGCGAGCCGGCCATATTGGCAAAGAGCGCCTTGCGGTGCTCATGGGTGCGGTTGAGGCGGCGGTATCCGCGAGCGTGACGCATGTGAAATCTCCTATCAACGTCGTTTTTGCTTTGTCTGGCCGCGGCTGCGTGACCACGGCTCTCCTTGGAGCGTTTCCGCCCGGTCGTAGCTCTGAAGGTGCGCGCTCAGCGCGCACCCTGCATCAGAACTGGTCTTCGAACCGCTTGGCGAGATCGTCGATATTTTCAGGCGGCCATTCCTCGACATCCATGCCCAGATGCAGCCCCATGCCCGAAAGCACTTCCTTGATTTCGTTGAGCGACTTGCGTCCGAAATTCGGCGTGCGCAGCATCTCGGCTTCGGTCTTCTGAATCAGATCGCCAATATACACGATATTGTCGTTCTTCAGGCAGTTGGCCGAACGCACCGACAGCTCCAGCTCGTCGACCTTCTTCAGCAGAAGCGGGTTGAATTCCAGCCCGTCATCATCGTCCTTCGCACCTGCCGATTCCGGCTCGTCGAAATTCACGAAGATCTGAAGCTGGTCTTGCAGAATGCGCGCGGCATAGGCTACGGCGTCTTCCGCGCTGACCGAACCATCGGTCTCGACCTTCATCGTCAGCTTGTCATAATCCAGCACCTGACCTTCACGGGTCGGCTGAACCTCATAGCTGGCCTTGCGCACCGGCGAGAAGATCGCATCGATCGGGATCAGACCGATCGGCGCATCTTCGGGCCGGTTCTTGTCCGCCGAAACATAGCCCTTCCCGGTATTGACGGTGAGCTCCATATAAACCGAAGCCCCGTCATCGAGATGGCAGATGACGTGATCCTTGTTCAGGACCTCGATGCCAGCGCTGGTCTGAATATCGCCCGCGCGCACAACACCCGGCCCCTTCGCCGAAATCGACAGCCGCTTCGGCCCTTCGACATCCATGCGCAGAGCGACGGTCTTGAGATTCAGGACAATATCAGTCACGTCCTCGCGCACACCAGGCACCGAGGAAAATTCGTGCAGCACATTGTCAATCTGCACAGAGGTGATAGCCGCCCCCTGCAATGACGACATCAGCACGCGACGCAGCGCATTGCCGAGCGTCAGACCAAAACCGCGCTCCAGCGGCTCGGCAGTCACTACGGCCTGACGGATCGGGTCCGCGCCGGCCTTTACTTCCAGCTGCGAGGGTTTGATAAGTTCTTGCCAATTCTTGTGGATCATGCGTGTCGCCTCCATTCTTGTCGCCGCGCCATGTCCAGTCCGCAGCGACGCCCGAGGGTCAAAAAGTAGGCACCGGGCCGCATCTGTTCTGCGGTCCGGCCCCAATGTCGAGAAATCAAACCCGGCGACGCTTCGGAGGGCGGCAACCGTTATGGGCCATCGGCGTTACATCCCGGATCGCCGTGATATTGAAGCCCACAGCCGCAAGAGCCCGCAGTGCGGATTCGCGACCCGAACCCGGCCCCTGGACTTCGACTTCCAGCGTCTTCACGCCATGTTCCTGCGCCTTCTTGCCCGCATCTTCTGCAGCCAACTGTGCGGCGTAGGGGGTGGATTTACGCGAGCCCTTGAAGCCCATCGTACCTGCCGAGGACCAGGCAATTGCGTTGCCTTGGACGTCAGAAATAAGGATCTTGGTGTTGTTGAAGCTGGAATTCACATGCGCGACGCCAGCTGCAATATTCTTGCGGACCTTCCGCTTGACGCGGGTCTTTTCACGAGCCATTTGTCTGCCCTCCCCTTATTTCTTCTTGCCAGCGATAGCTTTCGCCGGCCCTTTGCGCGTGCGCGCATTGGTATGGGTGCGCTGGCCGCGCACGGGCAGGTTACGACGATGACGCAGGCCACGATAGGATCCGAGATCCATCATGCCCTTAATATTCATCTGGACTTCACGACGCAGATCGCCTTCGACCGTGAAATTCGCGTCGATATGTTCGCGAACGGAGAGGATTTCGGCATCCGACAATTCGTTCACGCGACGGGTCAGGTCGATCCCGACAGCCGCGCAGATTTCCTCTGCGGATTTGGGGCCAATCCCGTGAATATACGTCAATGCGATGGGGACGCGCTTCCCCGTCGGGATGTTTACGCCAGCAATTCGAGCCACGCGGATGTTTCCTTTTCGTTGCGGTTCCGTAACACCAGAACCTTTTTTCACAACACGGGGGTCGAATACGCCCCGCGTGCCTTTCAAACAAAACACGCCCCGGTATCGAGGCGCGATTCGACTATCGAGCGTTTCGCCTATTGCCTTTTCGGCGGCGCGTCAAGGGCAGGACATACACGCCCTGCCCTCGTTGCAAAAACCATCTCAAGACACCCTGACGCCCGACGCGCCAGCTCGGCCTCGCGCCCAGATTAGCGGCGCGAAGGCGCTTTCGGCTTGCCGCCAGCATCGCGCTTGCGCCCTTTTCCGCGCAGCTGGGATTTCTCCAGCAGCCCTTCATATTGATGCGCCACCAGATGCGACTGAACTCTGTTCATCGTGTCCATCGTGACCGATACCACGATCAGCACCGATGTGCCGCCGAAATAGAACGGGATGGCAAGCTGCCCGCGCAGAATTTCAGGCATCAGACAGACCGCTGCCAGATAAATCGCCCCGACGGTCACGATCCGCGTCACGACGTAATCGAGATATTCCTCGGTGCGCTTACCGGGTCGGATCCCAGGGATGAAACCGTTCTGATTCTTCAGGTTCTCCGCCACATCCTCGGTCTTGAAGCTCACATTCTGCGTGTAGAAGAAGGTGAAGAAGATGATCATGGCCGTGAAGAAAATCAGATAGGCAGGCTGGCCGGGCCCGAAATAGGCCAGCATTGTCGCCATCAACTCACTTTGCGAATTCCCGGAGAACGTCGCGATCGTGGTCGGCAACAACAAGAGCGACGACGCAAAAATCGCGGGGATCACATTGGCGGGGTTGACCTTGATCGGCAGATGCGAAGCGCCGCCGTCAAAGACCTTCATACCCACCTGACGACGCGGATACTGGATTGTGATCTTGCGCAAGGCGCGTTCCATGAAGACCACGAAAGCGATCAGCACCACCATCATCACGATCACCCCGATAATCACCGCAGGCGAAATATCGCCCGAGCGCCCCTGCGACAGGAAGGTCGCCAAGGCCGCCGGGATCTCGGCGATGATGCCGACAAAGATGATCAGCGAAATGCCGTTGCCGATGCCGCGCTCTGTAATCTGCTCGCCGAGCCACATCAGGAACATGGTCCCACCCACAAGCGTGATCACCACGGCGGCGCGGAAGAACCAGCCCGGATCAGTGGCCAGATCGCCTGCTTCCAGCGACACGGCAAGACCATAGGATTGCCCGGTCGCAAGCAGCACAGTCAGGTAGCGTGTGTATTGGTTCAGCTTGCGCCGCCCCAGTTCACCCTCTTTTTTGAGCGCTTTCCAGGGCTCATAGAGCGCACCGATCAGCTGCACGATAATCGCCGCTGAGATATAAGGCATGATGCCGAGTGCGAAGATACCCATCCGGCTGATCGCGCCACCCGTGAACATGTTGAGCATGCCACCGATGCCAGAGGCCGCCTCGTCCATGAAATCGCGCAGGGCATTGCCATCGATGCCAGGTACCGGGATGTAAGTCCCGATCCGGTATACGATCAAAAGCCCCAATGCGAAAAAGATACGGCGGCGCAGGTCGGTGGCTTTCGCCAGTGCTCCCCAGCTTGTATTTGCCGCAAGTTGATCAGCCGCAGATGCCATGCGCGTCTCTCTTTATCATGCAAGCGCCGCCTGACCGGGGTCCGGTCGGCGGCGCGAAAACCCTTAACTGAGGATGTAAGCGGCGCACGCGCCACTCACAACCATTATTCGGCTGCCGCCGCGTCCTTTTTCGCCACAGGTGCGATGATTTCCACCGAACCGCCGGCCTTCTCGACAGCCTCGACCGCGGCCTTGGACGCGCCAGAGACCTTCAGCACCAGCTTCGAAGTGATCTCTCCCTTGGCCAGAACGCGCACGCCGTCGAGCTTGCGCCGCACAAGACCCGCTGCAATCAGCGCGTCTTCTGTCACAGCATTGGCCGCATCGAGCTTGCCTTCAGAGATGAATTTCTCGATCAGGCCGAGATTGACCACAGCGAAGCTTTTGCGGTTGGGCTTGTTGAAGCCCCGCTTCGGCAGACGCATGTAAAGCGGCATCTGGCCGCCTTCATAGGAATTGATCGCCACACCCGAGCGGGATTTCTGACCCTTGATCCCACGGCCAGCCATCTTGCCCTTGCCCGAACCGGGGCCGCGCGCTTTGCGCTTCTGGGTCTTGGTTGCGCCGGGATTGTCACGAAGTTCATTCAGTTTCATGTCGCTTCTCCTCTTGCCGGAAAGCCCTGCCAGCGACGGATCAGGGCCACGCGGCACATGTAATGCCAGGGACTGGCGATAAACAGAAAGGGCGCGCGCGCAGCGCGCACCCCATCAGGTAGGTCAGCCGCGCTCTTCGACGATCTGAACGAGATGCGGGATCGAATTCACCATTCCACGCACGGAAGGTGTATCTTCCAACTCGCGGGTGCGGTGCATCTTGTTCAGTCCAAGACCTTTCAGAGTTGCACGCTGAACGGCAGGACGGCGGATCGGCGAACCGATCTGCTTGACGACGATGGTTTTTGCCATGCTTCTCGCTCCTTACGCGTCGACCGTCTCGGCTTCGGGCTTGCGGAGGATATCCGCAACCTTCTTGCCGCGACGTTGTGCCACCTGACGGGGGCTTGCCGAATTGCGCAGACCATCAAAGGTCGCGCGGATCATGTTATAAGGATTCTGGCTGCCGAGCGACTTCGCCACGACATCCTGCAGGCCCAACATCTCGAAGACAGCGCGCATCGGGCCACCAGCAATGATCCCGGTCCCCGGCACGGCCTGGCGCATGACGACCTTGCCGGCCCCATGACGCCCTTCCATGTCGTGATGCAGCGTGCGTCCATCGCGCAGCGGCACCCGGATCATCTGGCGTTTCGCCTGCTCGGTCGCCTTGCGGATCGCCTCGGGCACTTCTTTCGCCTTGCCCTTGCCGAAGCCCACACGCCCGCGCTGGTCACCGACAACCACCAGAGCCGCAAAGCCGAAGCGCTTGCCGCCTTTCACGGTTTTCGACACACGGTTGATCGCAACCAGACGATCGGCGAATTCCGGGGTTTCCTCGGCGCGATCGCGACGCTCCCGGCGGTTTTCTCTCTCTGCCATAATCGTCTCCTCAGAACTTCAGGCCACCTTCACGAGCGGCATCGGCGAGCGCCTTGACCTTCCCGTGAAAGATGAAACCACCGCGGTCGAACGTGCATTCCTCGATCCCAGCGGCTTTCGCGCGCTCGGCAATCGCGGTGCCAATCTTGGCAGCGGCGTCCTTGTTGTTGGTGCCTGCCAACCCGAAATCCTTTTCGAGCGTCGAGGCCGAAGCCAGTGTCACACCGTTCGCGTCGTCGATCAGCTGAACGCTGATATTCTTGTTCGAGCGGTGCACAGACAGGCGCGGACGCCCGTTGGCCGTTTTCTTGATCTTGTTCCGTACGCGCAAGCGGCGTTTCTGGAACAGCTTTTGCTTTGTGTTCGCCATCTGTCGCGCCCTTACTTCTTCTTGCCTTCCTTACGGAAGATATACTCATCCTTGTAGCGGATACCTTTGCCCTTGTAGGGCTCGGGCGAACGCCATTTGCGGATATTTGCAGCGGTTTCGCCCACCAATTGCTGGTCGATCCCCTCAACAACGATCTCGGTCTGCTTGGGCGTCGTGATCGTGATGCCCTCGGGAACCGTAAACACGACTTCGTGGCTGTAGCCCAGCGACAGTTTCAGATCTTTGCCCGCAATCGCCGCACGGTAACCAACACCGACCAGTTCAAGCTCTTTCTTGAACCCGTTGCTGACGCCGACAGCAAGATTGGCCACCATGGAGCGGGTCATGCCCCATTGCTGACGCGCCCGCTTCGACAAACCACGCGGTTTGATCGTGACCAGATTTCCATCCAGAATGATATCCACATCGTCGCCAGCCGTGAAGCTGCGCAACCCTTTGGGGCCCTTGACCTCAATGGTCTGCCCTTTCACCTGAGCCGACACGCCCGAAGGCAGTTCGACAGGCTTTTTGCCAATACGAGACATCTCAGCCCTCCTCAGAATACGCGGCAGAGCACTTCGCCACCAACATTGGCGGCGCGGGCTGCTGCATCGGACATCACGCCCTTCGGCGTGGAGACGACCGAGATACCGAGGCCATTGCGGACCTGCGGGATCTCACGAACACCGGAATAGACGCGGCGACCGGGTGTCGAGATACGCTTCAATTCGCGGATCACGGGCTGGCCATCTGCATATTTCAGCGAGATTTCCAGCTCCGGGTGACCTGCGTCCGAAGTCGCATGCTCATAGCCACGGATATAGCCTTCGTCTTTCAGCACATCCAGAACCCAGGCGCGCAGCTTGGAAGCAGGAGTGCGAACAGTGGATTTTCCACGCATCTGCGCATTGCGGATGCGGGTCAGCATATCGCCGAGAGGATCGTTCATCGACATCTTGCGATCTCCTTACCAGCTCGACTTGACCATGCCCGGAATCTGACCCTTGGAGGCCAGATCACGCAACGCGATCCGCGAAAGTTTCAGTTTGCGATAGTAAGCCTTTGGACGACCCGTCAGCTGGCAGCGGTTGTGCAAGCGCGTCTCGGACGAGTTGCGCGGCAGTTGTGCCAGTTTCAGGTTCGCCTTGAAGCGCTCTTCCATCGGGCGTTCGGCGTCGGCAGCGATAGCTTTAAGCTCAGCACGCTTTGCGGCATATTTTGCCACCAGCTTCTGACGCTTCTTTTCGCGCTCGACCATTGCTTTCTTAGCCATTGGTTCTCTCCCTCTCGCGTCAGCTGTTGAAGGGCATGTTGAACGCTTTCAACAATGCCTTGGCTTCAGCGTCGGTTTTCGCCGTGGTGCAGATGATGACATCCATGCCCCACATCTCGTCGATCTGATCGAAATTGATCTCTGGAAAGACGATATGTTCCTTGATGCCCATGGCGTAGTTGCCACGGCCGTCAAAAGAGGTGCCCTTCACCCCGCGGAAGTCGCGAACACGCGGCAGCGCCACGGTGATCAGGCGGTCGAGGAATTCATACATTCGCGCACCGCGCAGAGTGACCTTCACGCCCAGCGGCATTTCCTCACGAACACGGAAACCCGCGATCGAGTTGCGTGCCTTGGTGATGACGGCTTTCTGGCCAGCAATGGCAGTCAGATCGGCCTGGGCAGACTTGATCTTTTTGCTGTCCTTAACGGCCTCGCCGATGCCCATGTTCAGCACGATCTTGTCGAGCTTGGGGATCTGCATGTCGTTCTTGTAGCCGAATTCTTCTTTCAGCACCGCACGGATCTGGTCTTTGTAGACCGTCTTCAGGCGGGGGGTGTAATTGGCTTGATCAAGCATCAGATCGCCTCCCCGGTTGTCTTGGCAAAACGGACCTTCTGGTCACCATCCATACGGAAGCCGACGCGGGTTGCCTTGCCGTTTGCATCGACCAAAGCCAGGTTCGACAGGTCAATCGGCATCGCCTGCGGAAGGCGGCCGCCCTGCGTGGTCTGGCTCTGCTTGGTGTGGCGGATCGCGACGTTGATCCCGTTCACGACGGCCTTGTTGTCGGACGGCATGACGCGGTCGATTTCACCGGTCTTGCCTTTGTCCTTGCCAGTCAGAACGATGACCTTGTCACCTTTTTTCAGTTTGGCAGCCATTACAGCACCTCCGGCGCAAGCGAGATGATCTTCATGAAGTTCTTCGCGCGCAGCTCACGCACCACCGGCCCGAAGATACGGGTCCCGACAGGCTCGCCAGCATTGTTGAGGATCACGGCCGCATTGCGGTCGAAGCGAATGGCGGTGCCGTCTTCGCGACGTACTTCCTTCGCGGTGCGCACGACGACGGCCTTGCGGACGTCACCTTTCTTCACACGGCCTTTCGGAATGGCTTCCTTGACCGATACAACGATGATGTCGCCCACGGACGCATAGCGCCGCTTGGACCCACCGAGGACCTTGATGCACTGAACTCGGCGTGCGCCAGAGTTGTCAGCGACATCCAGATTGGTCTGCATCTGGATCATTTGATGTCTCCCGACCTTTGGGCCTCATGCCCAGGGTTTCGATAAGACTGAAAGGACTGGCTTACGCGGTGGCGTCGACCAGAACCTCCCAGCGTTTGGTTTTCGAAATCGGCGCGCATTCGATGATGCGGACAGTGTCGCCGACCTTGAACTGGTTCTCCGCGTCATGTGCACGGTATTTTTTCGTGCTGCGAACGGTTTTCTTCATGACGGGGTGCGTGAAGCGGCGCTCGACCAGAACCGTGACGGTCTGATCGTTCTTGTCGCTCGTCACTTTGCCTTGCAGGATGCGTTTGGGCATGGTCTGAGCTCCTTAATTCGCCGCCGCAGCGCGGGCTTTTTCGTTGAGGATCGTCGAGACGCGAGCAGCGTCGCGACGCACCTGACGGATGCGGGCTGTGTTGTCCAACTGGTTTGTCGCCTTCTGGAAACGCAGGTTGAACGCTTCCTTCTTCAGCGAAACCAACTGATCGCGCAGCTGATCCGGTGTCTTGTCGCGTAGTTCTTCGGCTTTCATGGCCTATCCTTCAGTCAACAATCGCTGGAGAGCCCCCTGTGATAGGGTCACCCTGATTCCCAGCGGAGGTGGATGAGCGCGTGCTATAGGCGGGTTGCGCCAGTTTGGCAAGGGCTCTGCGGGAAAGAAGATATCCCGGCTCGTGTCGCAAGCCGGGATATCGGGATATTCAATCGGGTGCGCGCTCTGCACACACCCAGAAGCTTACCAATCTTCGCGCTGCACGACGCGGGTCTTGATCGGCAGTTTCATCGCCGCAAGGCGCAGCGCCTCACGCGCGGTTGCGTCATTGACGCCATCGATCTCGAACATCACGCGGCCAGGCTTCACTTTCGCGGCCCAGAAATCTACGGACCCCTTACCTTTACCCATCCGCACTTCGGTAGGCTTCGAGGTGACAGGCACATCCGGGAAGATGCGGATCCAGACACGGCCCTGACGCTTCATGTGACGCGTCATGGCACGACGTGCAGCTTCGATCTGGCGCGCGGTGATGCGCTCGGGCTCGACAGCCTTCAGGCCATAGCTGCCGAAGTTCAGGTCAAACCCGCCCTTCGCCTCGCCATGAATGCGGCCCTTGTGCTGTTTGCGGAACTTCGTCCGTTTCGGTTGCAACATGGTGTCTCTCCTTCAGTCGGATCAGCGACGCGGGCGCTGAGCGCCGCCGCTGTCCTGAAGTTCCTGATGCCGACGATCACGGGCCTGCGGATCATGTTCCATGATCTCACCCTTGAAGATCCAGACCTTCACGCCGATGATGCCATAGGCCGTCAGCGCTTCGGAATGGGCGTGATCGATATCGGCGCGCAGCGTGTGCAGCGGCACGCGACCTTCGCGGTACCATTCGGTCCGCGCGATCTCTGCTCCGCCCAGACGCCCCGCAAGGTTGACCCGGATGCCCAGAGCCCCCATGCGCATCGCGTTCTGCACCGCCCGCTTCATCGCACGACGGAAGCTCACCCGACGCTCAAGCTGCTGGCAGATGCTTTCGGCAACCAGCTGCGCGTCAAGTTCAGGCTTGCGCACTTCAACGATGTTTAGATGCAGATCGGATTTCGTCAGGTTCGCCAGCTTCTTGCGCAGCGTTTCGATATCTGCGCCTTTCTTGCCGATGATCACGCCCGGACGCGCCGTGTGGATCGTCACGCGGCACTTCTTGTGCGGGCGCTCGATGATCACGCGGCTCACACCAGCCTGCTTGCACTCATCATTGATGAAATCGCGGATCTTCAGATCCTCGAGCAACAGATTGCCGTAATCCTTGCTTTCCGCAAACCAGCGGCTGTCCCAGGTGCGGTTCACCTGCAGGCGCATGCCAATCGGATTGACCTTCTGACCCATTATGCTTGCTCCTCGACCTGGCGAACCTTGATGGTCAGCTCTGAAAACGGCTTCATGATCTTGCCAAAGCGGCCCCGTGCCCGCGGACGACCGCGCTTGAGCACCAGGTTCTTGCCAACCCAGGCTTCTGCGACGACCAGATCGTCCACATCAAGACCGTGGTTGTTTTCCGCATTTGCAATCGCCGATTGCAGACATTTCTTCACATCACCAGCGATCCGCTTCTTCGAGAAAGTCAGATCGGTTAGCGCCTTGTCGACTTTCTTGCCGCGGATCATCGCCGCAACCAGATTGAGCTTCTGCGGCGAGGTGCGCAGCATGCGCGACTTGGCCATGGCCTCGTTTTCGGCCACACGGCGCGGATTTGTCTCTTTACCCATGGCTTACTTCCGTTTCGCTTTTTTGTCGGCCGCATGCCCGTAATAGGTGCGGGTCGGCGAGTATTCACCGAATTTCTGGCCGATCATGTCCTCGGTCACATTGACAGGAATATGCTTCTTGCCGTTGTAGACGCCGAATGTCAGCCCCACGAACTGGGGCAGAATGGTCGAGCGGCGCGACCAGATCTTGATGACTTCATTGCGACCCGATTCGCGAACCTTCTCCGCCTTTTTCAAGACGTAAGCATCGACGAAAGGGCCCTTCCAAACTGAACGTGCCATGGATTAGCGACCCTTCTTCTTCGCGTGACGCGACCGCAGGATGTATTTGTCGGTCTGCTTGTTCGAACGGGTCTTGCGGCCCTTCGTGTCCTTACCCCAAGGAGTGACCGGCGTGCGGCCCCCGGAGGTCCGGCCCTCACCACCACCATGCGGGTGATCGATGGGGTTCATCGCCACACCACGCACCGACGGGCGCTTGCCCTGATGCCGCGTGCGACCAGCCTTACCGAAATTCTGGTTCGAGTTGTCGGGGTTCGACACAGCGCCAACAGTTGCCATGCATTCCTGACGCACCAGACGCAATTCGCCCGAGGACAGACGGATCTGGGCATAGCCCCCATCACGACCGACGAATTGTGCATAGGTGCCCGCGGCACGCGCGATCTGGCCACCCTTGCCGGGCTTCATCTCGATATTGTGAACGATTGTCCCGATGGGCATGCCCGAAAACGGCATTGCATTGCCGGGCTTTACGTCGGCCTTCGCCGAAGCCACAACCTTGTCGCCCACAGCCAGACGCTGCGGTGCAAGAATATAGGCCTGCTCACCGCTTTCATATCTGATCAGCGCGATGAAGGCCGTGCGGTTCGGGTCATATTCGATCCGTTCTACAACTGCCGGAACGTCGAGCTTGTTCCGCTTGAAGTCCACGATGCGATAAAGACGCTTTGCGCCCCCACCAATGCGGCGTGCCGTGATACGTCCGGTGTTGTTCCGACCACCCGATTTGGTCAGGCCTTCTGTGAGGGCCTTGACCGGGCGACCTTTCCAAAGCTCCGAACGGTCGATCAGCACCAACC
>REBU01000077.1 GCA_007692585.1 Paracoccaceae bacterium
CACGATGCCGGGGGATCTGCTGCCAAGCTGGCGTGCACGCTTCGGGTAAGCGGGGGAGCGCCCGTTCGACGTGCCCACCCACCCGCCCCTGCACGCCTCGCGGGCGCTGCCCGATGCGGGACGCATCGGGCAGGCAGTCACACCAGCCCAAGCAAAAGGCCGCCCGGATAGGGGGCGGCCCATGCAAGTTTCACCAAATTGATCAGAGCTTTTCAGTCAGTTCCGGCACCAGCGTGAAGAGATCGCCCACGAGCCCGTAATCCGCCACTTGGAAGATCGGTGCTTCTTCGTCCTTGTTGATGGCAACGATGACTTTCGAGTCCTTCATCCCAGCGAGATGCTGAATCGCCCCCGAAATCCCCACCGCAATATAAAGGTCGGGGGCCACTACCTTGCCGGTCTGGCCCACCTGCCAGTCATTGGGCGCATAGCCCGAATCGACAGCTGCGCGCGACGCACCAACGGCCGCGCCAAGCTTGTCGGCGAGCCCTTCAATGATCTTGAAATCATCTTCAGAGCCAACGCCACGCCCACCTGACACCACGACCTTGGCCGAAGTCAGTTCGGGGCGATCGGACTCGGCCACCTTGTCCTCGATCCATTCCGACAGGCCGGGATTGGGCGCGGCCGAAATCGTTTCGACAGTCGCTGCCCCATCGTGCCCCGCAGTCTCGAAAGTCGAGGTGCGGATCGTCATTACCTTCGTGGCATCGGACGATTTGACCGTCTGAATCGCGTTGCCAGCATAGATCGGGCGCTCGAATGTGTCGGCATCGACGACACCGGTGACTTCGGAAATCACCATCACATCCAGAAGCGCTGCCACGCGTGGCAGGATGTTCTTCGCGTCCGTGGTTGAGGGCGCGACGATGTGGCTGAAGCCATCCGCCAGCGACACGATCAGCGCCGCCGTAGGTTCGGCCAGACGGTGGCTGAGCGAGGCATCCTCGGCGCAGAGCACTTTGGACACGCCGCTGATTTTCGCCGCTGCGGCGGCTGCGTCAGCAGCTTTCGCCCCTGCGCAGAGGACTGTCACATCACCGAGCTGCTTGGCCGCTGTCACCGCCTTCGAGGTCGCGTCCATGTTCAGCGCCCCGTCAGTGACTTCCGCCAGAAGAAGAACCGCCATCAGATCACCCCCGCTTCATCTTTCAGTTTCGCCACCAGCTCATCCACAGAGCCGACCTTGACCCCTGCTGCACGCGCCGCAGGCTCTGTTGTCTTGACCACGCTCAGACGCGGGCTGACATCGATGCCATAATTGGCAGGCGTCTTTTCATCGAGAGGCTTTTTCTTCGCTTTCATGATGTTCGGGAGCGAGGCATAGCGTGGCTCGTTCAGACGAAGATCAACCGAAATGATCGCGGGCAACTTGACCTTGATGGTCTGCAAGCCACCGTCGACTTCGCGCGTGACTGTCGCGTGATCTCCGTCCACCTTGACCTCGGAAGCGAAGGTCGCCTGGGCCCAGCCGGTCAACGCGGCGAGCATCTGCCCGGTGGCATTCATGTCATTGTCAATCGCTTGCTTGCCGCATAGTACGATCTGCGGGCCTTCCTCGTCGATGACGGCCTTGAGCAGTTTTGCAACTGCCAGCGGCTCGATATCGGTATGCACATCCTCTGCCGCCACGATCAGGATCGCACGATCTGCCCCCATGGCCAGCGCTGTGCGTAGGGTTTCCTGCGCCTGTTTCACACCGATCGACACGGCCACGATCTCGCTGGCGACGCCCGCTTCCTTCAGCCGGATCGCTTCCTCGACGGCGATTTCGTCGAACGGGTTCATCGACATCTTCACATTCGCCAGATCGACACCACTGCCATCCGCTTTTACGCGGACTTTCACGTTGTAATCGATCACGCGCTTGACCGGCACGAGCACCTTCATCAGCGTGTATCTCCCTCTCTCAAACTCTTGTGACATGTTCTAACGAGGCCGTTGCCCGGACGACAGAAGAAAATCGACATCTCTATGCGCTACGACGTCGCGTCTTGGTGCCGGACACCTTTATCTGTTGGCGCCAGGCACCCAAAGAATATCATCAACCCCATCATTATTGGCAATACGGCCGGCAACGAAGAACCAGTCCGACAGACGGTTGAGGTATTTCACTGCCGATTCGTTCACCCCTTCCATCGCTGTCAGGGCCACTGTCTCGCGCTCGGCGCGGCGCGCGACTGTCCGGCAAAGATGCAGATGCGCCGCCAAGGCAGAGCCACCGGGCAGAATGAAACTGCGCAGCGGCGTGAGCTTGGCATTCATCGCGTCGATCTCGCGCTCCAGACGATCAACCTGCGCAGGCACGATGCGCAGGGGCGTGTATTCGGCTTCCGAATCGCGTTCCATCTCCGGTCGACAGAGATCCGCGCCGAGATCAAACAGATCATTCTGGATACGCGCGAATGCGTCCCGCATCTCGCCCGTTGCGTGCAGTCGGGCCAGCCCGATCGTCGAGTTCAATTCGTCGACTGTGCCGTAAGCGGTCACCCGCTGGCTGTGCTTGGCCACGCGCGCGCCGTTGCCAAGCGCGGTTTCACCCGCATCGCCCGTGCGGGTGTAGATCTTGTTCAGAACGACCATGTCAGGCCCCTTTTTGTCGGAAATATACGAAGATCATGATCAGCACCACCGCGCCGAATTGCGCGTATAGGCGCCAGCGCATCATGCGGTTGCCATGCTGTCGGTTGAATTCGCCCCCTCGCGCAAATCCACCGATGCCGATCGCAAGAATCACAAGAACCCCAAGCGCGGCCAGAACGGCGAGCACGAAAAGCGGATCGGAAAACATCTTGCGTCCCTCGTCATAACTATCTGCGCCAATTATCTAGCGGCGTAGGCCCCGAATGCGACTGCTTTTTTCACGATTGGCTAGAATTTGTCCAGAAGCCAGTCCAGGGCGCGGGTCGGCAGGACGCGTCTTGCACTGCCCAGAAGGTAGGTCGGTGTCGTCACATAATAGCGCGCGCGGGGGCGGGGAGCTTCGAGCGCATGAATAACACGCCGCGTCACGGCCTCGGGCGGCAACTCGAAAAAATCCGGCTCCCGCTGGTCATAAAGCCGTGCCAGCAAGCTGTCGCGGTAATCCTGCGCGCGCGGGCTGTTCTCCCAGTCGATCCATTTTTCGAAATGCGCAATCGAGTTCTGTCGGATGCGCGAGGTCACAGGCCCCGGCTCGATCAGGATCACGCGGATGCCTGTGCCCGCCAGTTCGAGCCGCAATACGTCGCTCAGGCCCTCCAGCGCGAATTTGGTCGCGACATAGGCCCCACGCCATTTCAGCGCCGCCAGACCCAGCACGGAGGAATTCTGCACGATCCGCCCATGTCCTTGTGCGCGCATCAGCGGCAGCACCTGCCGTGTCAGTTCGTGCCAGCCGAACAGGTTGGTCTCGAAGATCGCGCGCAACCCGTCAGCGGGAAGGTCTTCGACAGCGCCTGGCAGCGCATAGGCCCCATTGTTGAACAGCGCATCCAGCCGCCCGCCTGTACGCGCCACAATCTCGGTGACCGCTGCCTGCATCGACGCCTTGTCGGTGTAATCGAGCCACAGGCTTTCCAGCCCTTCCGCCCGCAGTCGTGTGCAATCGGTCTCGCTGCGGCATGTCGCAAAAACGCGCCAGCCGCGCGCGGTCAGCGCATGCGCCGCGTGGTAACCAATCCCGGACGATGAGCCTGTGATCAGGACCGAGCGGGCGCGCTCAATGGGCTTTGCCATGCCACGCATCCCGCTTGCGATAGATCGTCGAGGGCGCAATATCGAGTTCTTGCGAGGCGCGTGGGATCGAGCCGCCGTGACGTGTGATCGCGGCCTGAATCGCATAGGCTTCGATCTCGGCAAGCGTCATGCCTTCGAGCGCCGCTCCAAGATCGCGGGGGTGGTCCTGCGCAGGCTCGGCCGCTGTGTGCGCCTGTCCCAAAGTCTCTGGCAACATGGCGCGGGTCAGCACCGGCCCGTCATGCAGCACGACAGCTTGATGCAACATGTTGCGCAGTTCATGCAGATTGCCGTCCCAGCAATAATTTTGCAGAATCCGGATTGCCGCGGGCTCCAGACGCTGAAACGCCTTGTTCTCCAGTGAAGCAATTTCAGTCAGGAAACACTGGGCAAGGTCGGGGATATCCTCGCGGCGCTCTTGCAGGCGAGGCAGGATGAGCGGCAGGACAACCAAGCGGAAGTAGAGATCCTTGCGCAACAGCCCGGCACGCAGATCCTGCAGCGGATCATGCGTCATCGCTGTGATGATGCGCACATCGATTGGCAGGGCCTCTGCGTTGGGGACGGGTAGAAAGCCGCTGTTGAGGATGCTGACCAGCCGCGCCTGCAGGTCTTGGGGCAGGCTATCGAGCGCCCGCAGGAGCAATGTCCCGCCATAGGCCTTGCGCAATGCACCATAGGCCCCCATCGCGGATCCCGAATGGCTGGACGGGCCTGTGCCGAACAGCGCGGCTTCGGCGCAGTTTTTGTCCAGCCCGGCCAGATCAAGCTCGACAAAAGGCTTGCGGGCGCGCGACGACAGGCTGTGGATCATCCGGGCGCAGGTTTTCTTGCCGGTCCCGTCAGCGCCGATGATGATCACCGGGGCCATAGAACCCGCAAGGGCTTTCATCAATTCCATCGATTTCTGCATCGATTCTGAATTTGCGATGAAGTTCGAGAGCCCCGGGAGGGCCGAAGATGCCGATTGCGCGCGCGGGTTCAGTGTGGCAGTCCGATAATCGGCGACCGCGCTGGCGACCGCGCCGACCAGCCGGATATCGCCCAGCGGCTTGACCAGAAAATCATGCGCGCCCTTGCGTGTGGCTTCCACCGCCTTGTTGACAGATCCATTAGCGGTGATGACGATCACGCGTGTCTCGGGGGATTGTGCCAGCATTTCGGTCATCACCGACAGCCCGTCCTGATCCGGCAGCATCAGGTCCAGCAAGACGATAGCGGGGCGGATCCGCGCGAAGGCTTCCAGCGCCTCGGCCGCAGAGGATGCGCAGACCGGCGGATAGCCTGCCTTGGTCAGAACCGTGCGGTAGAGCATCTGCAGCGAGGGGGTATCCTCGACCAGCAGAAGCCGCGGCACATTGGCGGGTTTACTCATGAGATATTGCCCTCGTTACTCAACCCGAAGGCTAGGAAACACAACCCAAAGCGTCAAGCACCAGATGTGACCTGCTGCAAAAGGCGGGCTGGCAGGGCGGTCGTGCCGCCCTGCCACGGACCGGTTGCAGATAGGGCTTAGTCGCGTGCGAAACCCAGCCCGCGCAAGGCATCGCGGATTTCGTCGAGGATCGCAGGGTCATCGATGGTCGCTGGCATCTTGAAGGGCTGGCTGTCGGCGATATTGACCATGGTGCCGCGCAGGATCTTGCCCGAGCGGGTCTTGGGCAGACGTTCCACCACCACGGCCAGCTTGAAAGCCGCGACCGGGCCGATCTGATCGCGCACGAGCTTGACGCATTCCTTAACCACGTCATCAGGCGCGCGCTCAGCGCCTTTGTTCAGGCACAGGAAGCCCAGCGGCATCTGGCCCTTCAGGTCATCCGCGACCCCGATCACCGCACATTCGGCGACATCGGGATGGCTGGCGAGCACTTCCTCCATCGCCCCGGTCGACAGGCGATGACCGGCGACATTGATCACGTCATCCGTGCGCGCCATGATGTAGACATAGCCGTCGTCGTCCATATAGCCCGCATCGCCCGTGGCGTAATAGCCGGGGAACTGCTCAAGGTAGCTCTTGCGGAAGCGCGCTTCGGCATTCCAGAGGGTCGGCAGCGTGCCCGGTGGCAGCGGCAGCTTGAGTGCAATCGCGCCCAGCGTGCCGGGGCTGACAGGGTGGCCGCCTTCGTCGAGCACCTGAATATTGTAGCCGGGCATGCCGACAGCTGGCGAGCCGAGCTTGACGGAAAGCGGTTCCACACCCATCGGATTGGCGGCAATCGCCCAGCCGGTCTCGGTCTGCCACCAATGGTCGATCACCGGCACCTTGAGCTGATCCTGCGCCCAGATGATCGTGTCGGAATCCGCGCGCTCACCTGCGAGATACACTGTTTTCAGGCAGGAGAGATCGTATTTCGTGACAAACTCGCCTTTCGGATCTTCGCGCTTGACTGCGCGGAACGCCGTGGGGGCAGTGAAGAAGCTCTTGACCTTATGCTCCGAGATTACCCGCCAGAAGGTGCCCGCATCGGGCGTGCCGATGGGCTTGCCCTCGAAAACGATCGTGGTGTTGCCTGCAATCAGGGGAGCGTAGCAGATATAGCTGTGGCCCACGACCCACCCCACATCAGACGCCGCCCAGAACACGTCGCCGGGGTCCACGTCATAGATGTTCTTCATGGTCCATTGCAGCGCCACCAGATGCCCGGCCGTCGGGCGGATCACGCCTTTGGGCTGGCCCGTCGTGCCCGAGGTGTAGAGAATATAGGCAGGGTGATTGCCCTCCACGGGCACGCAATCGGCAGGCTCCACGCCTTCCTGACAGATGTTCCAGTCCAGATCGCGACCGGGGATCAGCGCGGCGGTTTCCTGTTCGCGCTGAAAGATCACACAGAATTCGGGTTTGTGCTGCGCTTGTTCGATGGCATTGTCCAGCAGCGGCTTGTAGTGCACAACGCGGCCCGGCTCCATTCCGCAGCTCGCGGCGATGATGGCCTTGGGAGTCGCATCGTCGATCCGCACGGCCAGTTCATGTGCGGCAAAGCCGCCGAACACCACCGAATGCACGGCCCCCAGCCGCGCGCAGGCCAGCATCGCATCGAGCGCCTCGGGGATCATCGGCATGTAGATGATGACCCGGTCGCCTTTCTTTACACCTTTGGCGCGCAGGGCGCCGGCAAGCCGCGCCACACGGCCCTGCAGTTCGGCATAGGTGATCTTGCGTTTCGTGTCCGTGATGGGGCTGTCATAGATGATCGCAGTCTGATCGCCGCGCCCGGCCTCAACATGCCGGTCCACCGCGTTCCAGCAGGTATTGACCATACCATCGCTGAACCACTCATAGAGGGGCGCGGCCTCGTCAAACAATGCCTTGGACGGTGGGCGCATCCAGTCAATCGCTTGCGCCTGTTCCATCCAGAAACCGTTCGGGTCAGTGACCGACCGCTGATGCAGATCCGCGTAGCCCATGTAAGTGTCCTCCCTCAATCGCGTTGTGCAAGGGATAGACGCAAGCGGCCAATCGGCGCAATGGCTGTTACCGGCAACATCGCGCAGACGGATGCAAAACTTTGCATAATCGGCGCGAAGCCCTGTAAATTATTTGCAAACAGCCGTGGCTTTCCGCGCCTGCAAACCAAGCCGCAGAAAGTTTGCAAATAAGCGCGTCAGCTTCAGCCGTATTGCGCGACAGGCGTCCCGGCTAGCGCAGAGATGTTCAGCAGCCCCCGCGCCGTGATGGAGGGGGTGGCGATATGCGCTGTATTGCCCATGCCCATCAGGATTGGCCCGACTTCCAGCGCGCCGCCACGCATCTTCAGAATGTTGCGCACGCCGCTTGCCGCGTCAGTGTTCGCGAAGATCAGCACATTGGCAGGTTCTTCAAAGCGGGCATTGGGCATCATCCGTGCACGCAGGCCCGGATCGAGCGCTGCATCGACATGCATCTCCCCCTCATAATCGAAATCCACGCCCCGCGCGTCCAGGATCTCCAGCGCGCCGCGCATGTTGCGCCCCGAAGGCGTGTCGAGATTTCCGAACTGGCTGTGCGAACACAATGCCACTTTCGGCGACAGACCAAAACGTCGGACGTGGCGCGCAGCTCCGATGGCGGTTTCGGCGATCTGTTCGGGTGTGGGGTTCGGATGGACCTGCGTATCGGCGATGAACAGATTGCCTTCCTGCTGGATCATGAGCGACAGCGCGCCCACTGGATGGCGCCCTGCCGTGCCCAGAATCTGCGTCACGTAATTCAGATGCCAGAGGAACTGCCCGAAGGTGCCGCAGATCAGGCTGTCGGCATCCCCGCGATGGACCATGATCGCGCCGATGGCGGTCGTATTGGTGCGCATGATCGCGCGCGCAAGATCCGGGGTCACGCCGCGCCGCTCCATCAGCGCGTGATAGCTCTGCCAGTAGTCGCGGTAGCGTGGATCGTCCTGTGGGTTGACCAGATCGAAGTCGCGACCCGGCTTGATCGACAGTCCCGCGCGCTCCAGTCGCATCTCGATCACTTCGGGGCGACCGATCAGGATCGGCACCTCGGCCGTCTCTTCCAGCATGGAAGAGGCCGCGCGCAGCACCCGCTCATCCTCGCCTTCGGCAAAGACGATCCTGCGGGGGGTTGCACGGGCGGCCTCAAAGACGGGGCGCATGATCATTGCGGACCGGAAGACCGAAGCATCAAGCTGCGCCTTGTAGGCTTTGAGGTCGGGCAGCGGGCGCGTTGCCACCCCCGACTCGATGGCCGCCTTTGCAACAGCGCTTGCCACGATCCCCATCAGGCGGGGATCAAAGGGCTTGGGGATCAGGTAATCCGGCCCGAAACTCAGTTGCTCGCCCTTATAGGCCGCCGCGGCCTCGGCGCTGGTCGTGGCGCGGGCGAGTGCGGCGATCCCCTCGACGCAGCCGATCTGCATCGCGTCATTGATCTCGGTCGCGCCCACGTCCAGCGCGCCGCGAAAGATAAAGGGAAAGCACAGGACGTTGTTGACCTGATTGGGAAAATCCGACCGCCCCGTGGCGATAATTGCATCGGGGGCCACGGCGCGGACCTGATCGGGCAGAATTTCCGGGGTCGGATTGGCCAGCGCGAAAACGATGGGCCGCGCGCTCATCCGGGCGACCTGATCGGCGCGCAGCACACCGGGACCAGAAAGGCCCAGAAAGAGATCTGCTCCGTCGATCACCTCATCAAGCGTGCGCGCATCACTGGCTTGGGCGAACGCCGCCTTTTGCGGGTTCATGTCAATCTCGCGACCCTCGTGGACCAGCCCGTGAATGTCGCAAAGCCAGACATTCTCGCGCCTTACCCCGAGCTTCAGTAGCATGTTCAGGCAGGCAATCCCCGCAGCCCCGCCCCCGGTGCTGACGATCTTGATCGCCTCGAAACTCTTGCCCGCCACACGCAACGCATTGGTCGCGGCAGCGCCCACGACAATCGCCGTGCCGTGCTGGTCATCGTGGAAGACCGGGATGCCCATGCGCTCGCGGCAGATTTTTTCGACGATAAAGCAATCCGGCGCCTTGATGTCTTCAAGATTGATCGCCCCGAAAGTCGGCTCCAGCGCACAAACGATCTCGGCCAGCTTCTCGGGGTCGGATTC
Source organism: Paracoccaceae bacterium (assembly GCA_007692585.1). Lineage (GTDB taxonomy): Bacteria > Pseudomonadota > Alphaproteobacteria > Rhodobacterales > Rhodobacteraceae > Roseinatronobacter. Next base: position 9,258 of record REBU01000077.1, read on the forward strand.
ATTCACCTCGATGTCAAAGCAATCGATATTGGCGAATTTCTTGAACAAGACCGCCTTGCCCTCCATCACGGGTTTGGACGCCAGCGGCCCGATATTGCCCAGACCAAGCACGGCGGTTCCGTTGGTTACCACAGCGACCAGATTGCCGCGCGCTGTGTAGCGGGCTGCATCTTCGGGATTAGCCTTGATCTCCAGACAGGCTTCGGCGACGCCAGGGCTGTAGGCGCGCGACAGGTCGATGCCATTGGCCAGCGGCTTTGTGGGGCGAATTTCAAGTTTCCCGGGGCGCGGGAATTCGTGATAGAGCAAAGCCGGATGACGATTGTCTTCTGTGCTGTTATCGGGCATCCTGCCTCCCCCTCGCAGATTTGGTTTAATCTTAAACTATCTTTCTTTTGGCAGTTGGTTGTTGCTTTTGCAAGCCGTGTTTACGCACTGTCCGTTGCAGGCTAGCGCTTGCAAACCGCGCCCGCCCAGCGCAAAATCATCACAACAGGACGGAGTAGACCATGACATTGCTTGAAGCGGCGACCCGCGTGCGCGAAAACGCCTATGTGCCTTATTCCCGCTTCAAGGTTGGGGCGGCGTTGCGCAGTGCGTCCGGGCAGGTTTATATCGGCTGCAATGTGGAAAACGTCGCCTATCCCGAAGGCACCTGCGCCGAAGCCGGCGCGATTGCCGCCATGGTCGCGGCAGGCGAAACGCAAATCGCCGAGATGACAGTCGTGGCCGACAGCCCAAGTCCAGTGCCGCCCTGCGGCGGGTGCCGCCAGAAGATCGCGGAATTCGCCGGGCCGGATGTGCAGGTCACGCTGGCCGCGCTGAACGGCGCGACGCATGTCATGCGTGTGGCTGATCTGCTGCCGGGAGCCTTCACGGCCGATCACATGGACGGGGCCTGAATGGCGCGCGCTTTTCTGGTTGTGCTCGATTCCGTCGGTTGCGGCGGGGCGCCCGATGCCGCCGATTTCGGCGATGCGGGGGCTAATACCCTAGCCCATATCATCAAAGCCTGTGCGGAGGGCCGCGCCGACCAGGGGCGCGCGGGACCGCTAACGGTGCCGGTGCTGGACAATCTGGGGCTTGGCGCAGCAATTCGGCTCGCCTCTGGCGCGGCGACACCGGGGCTTGAGGCGGTGCCGCAAGGGCGATGGGGGGCTGCGACGGAGCTGTCACGCGGCAAGGATACGCCCTCTGGGCATTGGGAGCTCGCAGGCCTGCCTGTGCCCTGGGATTGGACCTATTTCCCGAAGACCACGCCCGCCTTTCCTGACGAACTCGTGGATGAGATATGCGCGCGGGCCGGAACCAACGGCATCCTTGGCAATTGCCATGCGGCAGGCATTCCGATTGTCGAGAATATGGGTGCCGAGCATCTGCGCACGGGTTGGCCGATTTGCTATACTTCTGCTGACAGCGTGCTGCAAATTGCAGCGCATGAAACCACGTTCGGGCTGGAAAGGCTGCATCAGCTTTGCGCTGATCTTGCCCCTGGCCTGCACGCGCGCCGCGTGGGCCGTGTGATCGCGCGTCCCTTCGTCGGCTCAGTGGAGGAGGGGTTTCGGCGCACCGGCAATCGCCGCGATTTCGCCATGATGCCGCCTGCGCCAACGCTTATGGACTGGGTTCAGGGCGCGGGCGGGCGTGTGCATGCAGTTGGAAAGATCAGTGATATCTTCTCGGGTCGCGGGATCGATGTCGCGCACAAGGGCAAGGATGATGCGGCCCTGTTCGACCATTTCCTGCGGCTGCTCGATGAGGCCGAGCCGGGGTCACTGACATTTTGCAACTTCGTGGAATTCGACACGCTCTATGGCCATACGCGCGATGTGGCCGGATATGCCCGCGCGCTTGAGCATTTCGACCGCGTGGCCGGCAAGGCGCTCGCGCGTCTGATGCCCGGTGACATGCTGGTGATCACTGCCGATCACGGCAATGATCCGACCGCGCCGGGCACGGATCACACGCGCGAACGCGTGCCCGTACTGGTTGCGGGGAAGGGCGCGGGCGAGATCGGGCATTTTGCTTTTGCGGATGTTGCCGCCAGCATCGCTGCGCATCTGCGCGTGCCCGCGCAAGGACCGGGGCGGAGTTTCCTGCCATGAGTGATCTCGCCACATTGCCCAAGCTGGAACTTCATCTGCATCTCGAAGGTGCGGCGCCGCCTGAGTTCATCCGCGCGAAAGCCAAGCAGAAACACATTGATCTGTCCCGGATTTTTGACGCGCAGGGGCATTACAGCTACCGTGATTTCACAGAGTTCCTGCGCATCTATGAGGCCGCCTGCACTGTGCTCACCACACCGCAGGATTTCCACGATCTGACGCTGGCGGTTCTGGAGCACTCCGCCGCGCAGGGCGTGATCTACACCGAAGCCTTTCTCTCGCCCGATTTCTGCGGCGGCGGTGATCTGGGCGCATGGCGCGATTTCCTTGCCGCGATCGAGGCCGCAGCGGATGAGGCCGAGGCATCTATGGGCATAACGATGCGCGCCTGCGTGACCTGCATTCGCCATTTCGGCCCCGCGCAAGCCCGCCAGATCGCGATTTGCGCGCAGGAAACCGCCGGGGGGTTCGTCACAGGGTTCGGGATTGCGGGCGATGAAACCATGCTGCACCCGCGCGATTTCACCTATGCTTTCGACGCCGCGCGCGAAGCGGGACTTGGGCTGACCGCGCATGCGGGTGAATGGGGCGGGCCGCAATCTGTGCGCGATGCGCTCACCCATCTGGGGGTCAGCCGTATCGGCCACGGGGTGCGCGCAATCGAAGACCCCGCTCTGGTCGATGATCTGGCCGCGCGCGGTGTGGTGCTGGAGGTCTGCCCCGGCTCGAATATCGCACTGGGCCTTTACCCGCATCTGCGTGACCACCCGATAGACCACCTGCGCAAGCGAGGCGTGGCGGTGACCGTCTCGACCGATGATCCACCCTTCTTTCACACGACGCTGTGTCAGGAATACCAAGCGCTTGCCGATCAATTCGGCTGGGACATGCCCGAGTTTCACGCAATCAACCGCACGGCGCTTGACGCGGCCTTTTGCGACGGGGATACCCGCGCGGCCATCGCCACCCGACTGGAGACCCCATGACCCATCCCAATCTGACCCTCGTCGATCACCCGCTGGTGCAACACAAGCTGTCGCTGATGCGCGACGCCCGTACGCCGGGGCCGGAATTTCGGCGGCTCTTGCGCGAGATCAGCCTGCTGCTGACCTATGAAGCCGCGCGGGATCTGCCGCTGAAGACCCAGACCATCTCAACGCCGCTGACCGAGATGGAGGCCCCGCTGCTGGGCTGTCCCGATCCGGTGGTCGTGTCGATCCTGCGCGCGGGCAACGGTCTGCTGGATGGGGTTCTGGATGTGATCCCGACGGCGAAAGTGGGCTTTGTGGGGCTCTACCGCGATGAAGAAACCCTGCAGCCCGTGCAGTATTACAACAAATTGCCGCCCGAGATTTCGGGCCGTCTGGTCATCGCGGTGGATCCGATGCTGGCGACGGGCAATTCTTCGGCGGCAGCCGTGGCGCTGTTGAAGGCGGCAGGGGCCACGGATATCACGCTGATCTGTCTGCTTGCCGCGCCCGAAGGTGTGGCCTGCATGGCGCGTGAGCACCCTGATGTGCGGATCGTGACGGCCTCGGTCGACAGTCATCTGAACGAGAAAGGCTACATTGTGCCCGGCTTGGGCGATGCGGGGGATCGCATCTTTGGCACAGTCTGACATTTGTCGCAGAGGCCGGGCTTTACTTTGAAACGGTTGCTGCGGCATGTTCTGCGCATGGAAACAGGAGATGTCGCATGACACGTTTTGCGGTTGTGATCAGCCTTCTTGCCGTCATGGCAGGGTCGGTGGGGGCGCAAACAGGATTTGCGCCGGCAGAACTGCCGCCCGAAGGCTTCGAGGGCCGCGAGTTCACTGATAGTCAGGGCTGCGTTTTCCTGCGTTCGACCTTTGGCGGCGAAGTCACCTGGATTCCGCGCTTCGGACCGGACCGCCAGCCGGTTTGCGATGCTATGGCAGGCGGGGCCGGGGATGCGTCAGCACCGAGCGCCCCGGCGCCAGATGGCGTTGCTCCAGACCTCGAGCCAGCGCTGGGTGCCGCCCCCGCCGCGCCCGAAGTCGCCGCGCCCGAAGTTGCCGCGCCTGAAGTCGCAGCGCCGATTTCTGCCCCGCCGCGCCCCGCGCCCGCGCCGCAGGCCGAGCAGCGGCCCCGCCCGCCAGCCGCAGCAGCACCGCGCCCGGCGCAGCCAGACGCCTCGGGGCGGCACCGTGACTGCCCGCCGAGCGCGCCTTATGGTCAGCTCGTGCGCACTGCCGAGGGCCGCACACTTGTGCGCTGCGTTACCAGCCCCTCGCTTTTTCTGAACTGATCCGTGGCGGCCCGTTGCGAACGGATTGCAGGGCACGCCCCACCCACCCACCCGCGCGCCCTGCAACCCGTTCGCAACGGGCCTTGCGGCGCTACGCCCAAACTGTCGGCTGTACCCGATAGCCGATATAAAGCGGGTGTTTGGGATGGCCTGCCTGCGTCAGTCCCAGATGCCAGAGCGGCCGATCCGTGGCGCGCAACAGCGCCTCGACGACCGGGCCGCGCGCGAGATGCGCGCCATGCATGCCCCAGGCGCAGATGATCTGATCGGCCCAAGGCGCGCTCTCGGCTATGGCCTGATCATTGAGTGGACCGATCGGATCAGCTTGCGCGCGCATCTCGCGCGGATCCGTCGCGCGAAAGGCAAAGATATTGCACACCCTGAATGCCCCGAAGCCCAAGGCGCGCGCGCGGCGTTCGCAGCGCTCCACCGTCGGGTCATTCTGCACCTCGGTCGCCGTCGAAGGGTTGAGCATTACAAACAGCGCGCAGCCTTGGTCCGGTGCCCATTCGCGCGTCAGCATGTAGCGGTAGCGCTCGCAGGGCGAATAGACGGCCACTGAGGGCGCATCGCCCTTGCGGTGGCTGCGGATGGTGACCGCCGCGTCATCCATCAGTCGAGATTGAAGACGCGTGAGGGATGCAATTCGCCCGCCTTGTAGCGCCCCACAGCCACAGCGCGGCCCTGATAGCTGGCCCAGGCTTCATCGCCATAGTCGACTGATGCACTCAGCACCATGCCGGGATTGCCATTGCGCAGCTTTGCCGCGCCCTCTGGGGTCGCAGGCAGTTCCGGCAGATCCGCCAGCCCCTGTTCCAGCGGGCGCAGATGCGCGTCGAGTGCAGGGTCTTGGGCCAGCGCGTCGATCTGCGCGAGGCTCAGCCCGTCGCTTGCATCAAACGGCCCCGACCATGTGCGCCGCAGCCACGCGACATGGCCATGACAGCTTAAGGCCGCGCCCAGATCGCGGGCAATCGCGCGCACATAGCCGCCCTTGCCGCAAACCATTTCGAGCTCGACATGATCGGCGTCGGGCCGCGCGACAAGCTCCAGCTTCTCCACCCAGAGAGGGCGCGCGGCAAGATCCATCTCATCGCCCGCGCGCGCGATGTCATAGGCGCGCTCGCCCTCGACCTTGACGGCGGAAAACTGCGGCGGCACTTGCGCGATCTCGCCACGAAAGTCCTCGAGCGCGGCCGCGATTTCGGCATCTGTCGGGCGTAGATCGCTTTCGGCGATGACGGTGCCCTCGGCGTCATCGGTGTTCGTGGCCTGTCCAAGGCGGACCATGAAACGGTAACATTTCAGCGCATCGGTAATGTAGGGCACGGTTTTCGTGGCCTCGCCCAGCGCCACAGCCAGCACGCCGGTTGCCGCCGGGTCGAGTGTGCCCGCATGGCCTGCTTTCTGCGCCTGCAAGGCCCAGCGCACCTTGTTCACAACGGCGGTTGATGTCACGCCTGCAGGCTTGTCAATGATCAGCCAGCCCGAAATGGCGCGGCCCTTGCGCTTGCGTCCCATGATCTATCCTTCATCTGAAGATCGCCTGCTAATTCCTGGGCGCGGGCGCGTCAACAACCTTGCCGACAATCGGCCCCAGAAGTGTGCCCCAATCCGATCGTCTGAGCCCTGGAGCATGCAGCCGCGACACATTGCCATCCAGGTAGAGCGCTTGCGGGACGCCCAGATGCTCCCGGAAGAACCGTGCGAATTCAAAGAAGTTGACCGGGTTGTTGCTGATTACGAAAATGGCGCGCTTCCCATCGCCCGATACACCGACCCCATTGCGGATCAGTCGCGAGCTCGATTCCGCGATGAAGCGCGGGTGATAGGCCCCGTCGATGATCAACATCGGCCCTGATTGCACCGCGTCGCGACAGTCGGGCCGCGCAGCAGCGAACCGGCGACTTTCGATCACGGTGAAGCGCCCGGCCTCGATGCAGAAGACGCCATTGGGCAGCAGGCCGAAATTCCCCGGCCCCTCAGAGGTCACGATTCGGGACAGTTCGTGTCCATCCTGAATGAACAATCCCACCGGACTGCGGTCGGGGTGATACATGCTGGCATTCATCGCGAAAGCGAGCTTCTTGCCCTCGCTGGCCAAAGTCTCGTCGATATTGCGAAAATTGCCGTAGACCTGCTCGTTCGAGCCGTAGAGAAACAGGCGCAGGTCGTCGGTGATACGCGCTTCGCAATGCGTGAAGCTTTGGTCGCGGAAGCTGGTGCGGGTGCAGTCGGCCTGCGCCATGGTGCCGGTCAGGACAAAAGCGACCAGCGCACCCAGAAAGCTAGCTTTCCGCTGCATCACCATCGGACCCTTGCGCGATGTCGCGCTTGACGCGCTCATCCTCGAACAGGCGGCGCGTGTCATCCATCCGGTCAAATGTCTCATCGAGCTGAAAGCGCAGGTCGGGAACGTATTTCAATGTCATCTTGCGCGAGACGAGATGGCGCAGTTCGGCCTTGTTGCGGCGCAGGGCGGCCAGCGCCTCAGGTTGGCCCTGTCCGCCCAATGGCATGACATAGGCCGTCGCGATCTTCAGGTCGGGCGAGGTGCGCACTTCGCTGACCGTGATTGGCACGCGCGACAGATCAGGGTCGTGCACATCGCCACGCGAGAGCACTTCCGCCAATTCGCGGCGGATCAATTCGCCCACACGCAACTGTCGCTGCGACGGGCCGGAGGTTTTTTCAAATCGACGTTGAGCCATGGTTCAGGTGTAGAAGACCTTGCGCCCGCGCGCAACGAGGCTTTGCCATTTTCCGTCCGTCCCGCTATGCGATGCGCGACATTGTGACTGATGCAAGGGGGTCGGGTGATGCGATTGGCAGTGATGGGCGCGTCCGGGCGCATGGGGCAGATGCTGGTGCAGCTGATCGACGCGCACGAGCGCGCGACACTGTCCGCTGTGGTTGAGCGCGCAGGCCATGGCTGGGTCGGGCAGGATCTGGGGGCGGCCATGGGGGGGGCGACGCGCGGGCTTGACGTGACTGACGATGTCGCCATGGCGCTCGGGTGCAGCGACGTGATCATTGATTTCACCACCCCTGCGGTCACGGTTGCGCTTGCGCAGGCCGCTGCCGAGGCAGGCGTCGCGCATGTCATCGGCACGACAGGGTTTGTGGAGGCGGATCTGGCCGCGATTGCGCAGGCGGGCCGGACCGGGCGGATCGTTCGGGCCGGGAATATGAGCCTCGGGGTCAATCTGCTGGTGACGCTGACGCGGCAGGTCGCGCAGGCGCTGGGCGCGGACTACGATATCGAGATCGTCGAGGCCCATCACCGCCATAAGGTCGATGCGCCTTCGGGCACGGCGCTGATGCTGGGGGATGCCGCGGCCGCGGGGCGCGGGGTGCAGCTGGTGGATGTGGCGGATCGTGGGCGTGACGGGATCACGGGCTCGCGCGCGCCCGGCGATATCGGGTTTCACGCGATCCGGGGTGGGGACTTCATCGGTGAGCATGATGTGATCTTCGCGGGCGAGGGCGAGCGGATCACGCTGCGCCATGTCGCCTCCGACCGCGCATTGTTCGCGCGCGGGGCGTTGAAGGCCGCGCTCTGGCTGGAAGGGCAGGGACCGGGCGAATATTCGATGCTCGATGTGCTGGGACTATAGGCATCCCCGTCGGCGCTTTTCCGCCGCTTACGAGATATTAACACCTCCGCGGCAGATCCGAACCGATATCATGCGCGTATTGCATGTGTGATTATTGGTCTGGAGGAAAGGATGAAGCAACTTTTTGTTCTGACGCTTCTGGGCGGCCTGATGGCGAGCCCGGTTTGGGCCGATTTCCAGCCCGTGCGAGAAGAGGCGAATTTCCGTGCATTGGTTGAGGGTAACGAACTGACCCGCTTCGCTGTGCGGCTGCAAGTGTTGCCCCAAGGCGAGATTGCAGGGCGTGGTTTCGGTCAGAATGTTGGTGGCCGCTGGGAATGGCGCAACGGATATTTCTGTCGCACTCTTGAATGGGGCTCTGGCGGCGATGGCTATAACTGCCAGCTCGTGCTGCGCAACGGCGACACCTTGCGCTTCATCTCTGATCAGGGGCAGGGCGATCAGGCGGATTTCAGGGTCAGATAAACCTGCAGCGACCGCTCCGATTTGCACGCGCCCTCACTAATTGGCAGGTGCGGGGCGCGGGCAAAGCCCGCTCCCCAAGCCATGAGCCTCCATTACAACCCCTTTGCCCGATAACTCGCCGCGACCCGCTCAATTGCGACAATGAACGCGGCGGTGCGAAGATCTTTCACCTGCGGGCGGCGGTGCCATTCCTCCGAAATGCTTTGATAGGCCACGCGCATCGTGTCATCGAGTCCCGACCGCACCAGTTGCAATTCGTCTGCACCCTGCAGGTAGCGTTTCTTGAAATCCGGTGCCAGCTCCCAACCCAGTTGCTTATCGGCAGAGAGCCGCTCCAGTTCGCTGACCAGCAGTCGTGCATGGGCTTCCTCGTTGCGGCGCTGCATGCGGCCGAAGCGGATATGGCTGAGGTTCTTGACCCATTCGAAATAGGACACTGTGACCCCGCCTGCATTCGCGTAAAGGTCGGGAATGATGACCGTGCCTTTCTCGCGCAGGATATCATCGGCCCCCGCAGTGATCGGTCCATTGGCGGCTTCGATGATCAGGGGCGCGCGGATGCGATCTGCATTGCCCAGATTGATGACGCCCTCGAGTGCTGCCGGGATCAGGATGTCGCACTCCGCTTCGAGCAGTTTGGCCCCGTCCGCGACATAGTCGGCACCGGGGAAATCCTTCACACCGCCTGTCTGAGCGATCCATGTGCGCAACGCTTCCGGGTCAAGGCCATCAGGTTGAATCACGGCGCCGTCGCGCTCGATCACCGCGATGATTCGGGCGTCATCTTCGTCGCGCAGGAAGCTTGCCGCGTGATACCCCACATTGCCAAGCCCCTGCACAATCACCCGCTTGCCTGCCAGGCTGCCAGTCAGGCCGGTTTTTGTGACATCTTCGGGATGGCGGAAAAATTCCTGTAACGCAAATTGCACACCGCGACCCGTTGCTTCCACGCGCCCTTTGATCCCGCCTGCATTCAGCGGTTTGCCCGTCACACATGCGCGCGCGTTGATGTCGGTCGTGTTCATCCGCGCATATTGATCGGCAATCCAGGCCATTTCCCGCTCGCTTGTGCCCATGTCAGGTGCGGGCACGTTCTGGGCCGGGTGGATCAGGTCGCGCTTGGCCAGTTCATAAGCGAAGCGCCGGGTGATCTGTTCCAGTTCGCGCTCGTCGTAATTGCGCGGATCGATGCATAGACCGCCTTTCGACCCGCCAAAGGGGGTTTCGACAAGGGCGCATTTATAGGTCATCAGCGCGGCGAGGGCTTCGACTTCGTTCTGGTTGACTTCCGGGGCGTAACGGATGCCGCCCTTCACAGGCTCCATATGCTCTGAATGAACGGAGCGGTAACCTACAAAAGTCTCGATCTTGCCGCGCAACCGCACCCCGAAACGCACCGTGTAGGTCGAGTTGCAAATCTGGATCTTGGCGGCCAGTCCCGGTGTCAGGTCCAGATGCGCCGCTGCCCTGTGGAACATCAGATCGACATTTTCGCGGAAGCCGGGTTCCTTGTGATGCTGCATGTCGTGTCTCCTCTCCCTGAGTCCTTTTTTCGGTCCCAGTGTTCGGTCTTTGGCGTTAATAAAACAAGAAAAAACCCGGGATTCAGCCATGTTTGTCGCGAGATCCCCAACAGTTGCTCCGCGCAGCTGACCCAAAAATGAGAATTTTCCTAAAACTTGCCACAATTACCGGGTGTTTCGCCCCAAAGTTGCCACAGGCTTTTATTATCTTCCTTCCCGGTGTGTTGGGGTCAGAGATTGGGGAGTTCCCCGACGTCTTGGCGCTTTTCAAGATATAAAAGGGTGAAGGTAATTAAAAATGATCAACTCAGGCAGCAAAAAGCGCCCGACCGCGCGAGCATCGCTCTACGATCTCTTCCGTCGCGATGAGGACGGCGGAATTATCATTTTCGGCCTTCTTGCATTCATCATCATCCTGATGGTTGGCGGGATTGCTGTCGACATGATGCGCTATGAGAGTGAGCGGGTCCGCCTGCAGGGCACAGCGGATCGTGCTGTGCTCGCGGCTGCCGTAATCCGCGACAATCCCGACAATCCTGATCCCGAAGACCTTGTGCGCTCCTATTTCGAAGCCGAAGGTCTGGGAAAATATATCGACCGTGAAGGCGCGATCACAGTGACAGGACCGGACGACTCGCGCACCGTGCTCGTCCAGCCCCGCGCCAATTTCAACACCACCTTCATGCGGCTGAGCAATGTCAACAACCTGCAGATGAACCTCGGTGCGGGTGCGACCGAATCGCTGGCGGAAGTTCGTTTTGAAATCGTGATGGTTCTCGACGTATCCTATTCAATGTTCAGCAACGAACGCATCCAGAACCTGCGCGCTGCAGCCACCGAGTTCGTCGAGATGATGCTGCCGGAGGGTGAAGACCTGGAAGATCGCATCGCGATCACCATCGTGCCCTACAGCACTGAAGTCATCATGCCTGCCAACACGCTGGGGTATTTCACCAATCTCGCCAATCCACCTTCAGGCAGCATGGTCGATGCGTTCTGCATCGACTTCGCGGAGTGGGACACTGTCACCAACAGCATCAATACACCGATGTGGCGGCGCAACTGTGCCACCGGCGAAGGCACGGCCAATGAGAGGGAGCCCGACTTCAAATCGCTCCGTGAAATGCCCATCCGCCCCTATCTGCGCTCGCGCAGCGAGGCGATCGCCTACATCAACACGCTCGCCCCGAGCTTTGGCACCTCGATTGATCTGGGGGTGCGCGCAGGCGCGCTGTTCCTCGACCCGTCCATCAACCCGATCATCGAGCATCAGATCGACAGCGGCAATGTCGACTCGGTCTTCAGAAATCGCCCGCTGGCCTGGGACGAGCCCTTCACTTTCCGCGCGATAATCCTGATGACCGATGGCGAAAACTGCTGCTTTGAAGAAGATAGCCCGGGGCGCCGCAAAGCGACAGTCGAGATACAGGATGCGGATACTGTGGCCGTGTGCAACGCGTTGAAGGCACAGAATGTCACCATCTATTCCGTAGCATTCGAAGCACCGCCGCGCGGCGTGGCACTGATGGAAAGCTGTGCCTCGGCCCCGTCATTTTTCTTCAACAGCTCCGGTGAACAGCTTATCGCCGCGTTCCGCAATATTGCGACGCATATTCAGACCCAGACCCTGAGGCTGACGCAATGAGCATCTTGTCGGTTCTGCGCAACAGGCTCTCTCGGTGCTGGCGGGCGGATGACGGCGGCGTGACGGTCGAATTCGTGATTGTTTTCCCGTTTGTGATGTCTTTTGTCTTGCTGGCCCTCGACAGTGGTGTGGCGCAATTGCGCCAGACCTTTCTCGCCCGTGCGGTCGATCTGACCATGCGCGAGGTCCGGCTGGGAAATGTCAGTGCCTCTGACAACATGGCCGCGTTGATCTGCGCACGCACCAGCATGGTGCCTGACTGCCGCACCAACATCACTGTCGAGATGCAGCCCATCAATACCACTACCTTCGCGGGCCTTGATGCGCCCCTGCGCTGCGTGGACCGCCAACAGCAGATTACCCCCGCGGTCACGTTCAATCCTGGCGCGGGCGCTGATGCTCAGGAACTGATGTTGGTCAGGGTTTGCGTGGTCACCAATCCTTTCATCAGGCTGACGGGTTGGGCGCTGGGCATCCCGGTCAATGAAAAAGGCGATCAGATCCTGATTTCAACTGGTGTTTTTGTAAATGAGCCGAGGTAAGCGAGATGCGTAAAGTATCCATCCGGCAAATCCTGTCCGCCCGGTTGCTTCAGTTTCGCGAGGATCATCGTGGCTCGATGACCATCGAACTGATCATCGTGATCCCCATCCTGCTCTGGGCCTATCTGGCAACCATCATCTTCTTCGACGCTTTCCGCGCCCGCACCGAAGCGCAATCGGCTGCACTCAATGTCGCAGATCTGATTTCGCGGCAGACCGACACGATCACGGTCGATTATCTCGAAGGGTTGAATGACGTCTATGATGTTCTGACCTTTCGCACCCGGCAGACGCGTCTGCGGATATCGTCCATCGCCTATTCCGAGGCGATCGATGATTATGTCGTGCTCTGGTCCTGGGGGACGCGCGGTCTTCCAGCGCTTAAATCGCTTGACAGCGTCAATCTCGATCCGTCGCTCCTCGAGCTTGATGATTTAAATTTCGGCGATCCCTCCGGCGAGGGGAGTGACGGCGGCAGCCAAGGATCCGCACCCCAGAGTGGCGCGACGGGCGAGGAGTATGACGCGATCCTCGGGGCGCTTTCAAATCTTCCTGATACCAATTTCTTCAACCCTGGCAACATGTTGCCCTTAGGTAATCTCGCGGATCGGATCCCCCAGATCGTCCCGGGCGAAGCACTGATCCTCGTCGAGGCGTTTACAATTTGGGAAACGCCGTCTCGGGGTGTGCTGGGCATCCCGCTGCTGCGCAACACACGCCTGTCGCCGATTGCGGTGACGCGCCCCCGTTTCTCGCCTTTCGTGCGCTTTGAACTCGATAACGCGGTCTTCCCCGAAGGCGCGCCCGAGATTCTTCCCGAACTCGGCGGGCCACCTGAGGAAGAGCCCGAGCCCGTGCCAGAACCCGAAGGTACAGTCGTCGAGATCGTCAATACCGATTTCAACGATGGCAATACCGAGAACTGGTCGCGCGATACGGTCACGCATACCGTCGCGCAAAGTTTCTTCGGTCCATTTGGTCGTGAAACCCGCACAAACCCAGTGACCTATCAGGTCAATCTGGGCGCGGAGTCCCGGTCGGCCCGCATCGAATTCGATCTGTTTGTTATCGACAGCTGGGATGGTTACGATCAAACTTGGGCACGGCCAGAGGGTGAACACCTGATGATCCTCGTGAACGGTTCCAGCATTTCGACCGAGGCTTTTCAAGCTAACGCCTGGGGAGACGGCATGATGGTCGCGCCGCGCCGTACAGTGTCCTCGCGCGCGGAGGGACGGTTCACGACCACGAAGACCTTGGTGCAGTCCGGGACCAATATCTGGGGCTTGGGTTGGAGTGATCAGGTCTGGCGTGTGGTCATCGATATTGAAAACCCGGCAGAGAATTTTTCACTCGGGTTTTCGGCGAATCTCGACGAAGCTATCGACAATGAATCCTTCGGGTTCATGAATTTCCGCGTCACCGCTCAACGTGGGAGCCACGGGCCTGCACATTTTGTTACAAATCGGCCTTGGGATCGCAATGACAGGTTCAATCTCTTCCCTGTGCATCGCGGATGTCCAGAGCCGCGGCTTGCCGCACAGACCCATCAGGTGAATTTCGGCGATTTGTGGTATGGGCTGCAGTATCGCGTCAGGGCGCGGGGTGATGTCCGTCTGCGGGACTGCCCAGGCTTCGGTTCCAGCTTCGTAGGACGCATTTTCGCCTCACCGTCCCTCGTGCTTAACTATGACATAGGAGAGTATTCGACTGAACAAGCACGTTTCCGGATCACGACCGATGACGGCAACAACGGGCGGAGTTGCGAAACCAGCCTGCTTGTGCGCGACCCTTTCGGTGGGTGGAGCTACAACCGGGACATCAGCTGGAATTCGTGGCTGGATCCGTTCCGTCTCTCCGGGAATTTCAATTCTCGAATTAGCATGGGACCGACGCAAGGCGGCGAGTTTATGATCTGGGTCATGAACGCAAACCATACGTCCTGTAACGTTAATATCAGGATCGAAACCTACTGATCCGGTCGGTTGGGGCGCATTCACGCCCCGACCGCTTTGCGCACCATATCCCAATAGATATCCTCGACCCGCACAAGGCTCAGCCGTCCGCCTTCGCGATACCATGTATTGACGCCAGTCAGCATGGCGATCAGCGCGAAGGCTGCAAGTTTCGTGTCCGGCAAAGTGACCTGCCCCGAACTTGCCCCTTGCGCCAATATCCCCTCCAGATGGGCTTCATAGCTGCGGCGCATCGCCTCAATCCGAGCGAAATTCGCAGGCTCCAGATTGCGCAACTCCATGTAGCTGACAAAGACCGCATCGCTGCGCGCGGAATGGAAGCGGATATGGAAGCGGGTAAATTGCTCAAGTTCTGTCAGCGGATCAGGGCAGGGGGGCAGGGCCGCGAGAGCATCGAGCAATTCGCCCATATGTGCCTGCATCAGGTCAAACAGCAGCGATTGCTTGTCAGGTGTGTAGAGATACAGCGTGCCCGCCTGCACGCCGACATCCTGCGCGATCTGGCGCATCGACACCGCAGCATAGCCATGCCGCGCAAAGAGTTTCAGCGCGACTGCCCGGATCCGCAGGTCGGTTGTTTCACCACAGGAGTTCTTCTTGCGCGCCATGCCGCCAATTCAGCCCGAAACGCGGGGATGTGCAACCCCGCTTGCGCCGCGCCGCGCTCTCGCAGTAGACTGCAGGGACCAAGACAAAGGCAAAACCCGTGCAGCCACATCGCCGCCCTTTACCATGGCCCCATGCGTTGATCTGGGCCGCGCCTTGGCTGTTGGTTGCCTGCTTTGCGCCGTCTGATCTGCCTCCGGCCAAGTCTGGCGCGGCTGAGCCCACACCGGCACTGCTGCCGCTGTCACAGGTTCTGAGCCTGGCTGCGGAGGGGCCGCGTTCGGCTCAGCTCAGCGCGCCGCCAGATGCGCGTATCGCGGCTCTGCGCGCCCGCGCGGATGCGCTGCGCGGTCCTGTCATCGCGCCATCAGAGCGGCAGCGGATCGAGGCCGCCCGGCGGCGGTTGGACTGAGCTATCGATCTCGGAAAGGGCCGCAAGCTGCGTCTGGGTCAAAGCGCTGCGGCGCACCTGTGCGGTGTGGATCGAAAACACGACTGCGCCTGTCCTGGGCAGCTTCAGCAGCACCTGCCGTTCAGACCGGATATAATCGCCGCCGCCATCCTTGTCCTTGGGCGCATATTCCGCGCGCGGCTGGTACAGGGCGGGATTGGTATAGCGCAGGATGTTGGCGCGCCAGAGCGGCTGATCAGGGCGCATCAAATCGAACATGCGCTGCACCCGCTTGCCCATATCCTGATCATAATGCGCAACCGGGGCGTGGATGCGCATCAACGGGCGGCCCAGTTTCTCGGCCAGCGTCCAGCTGGACGGAAAACACAGGACTGCGCCGGTCAGCACATGTTCGTCGCCCTGTGTCTGTAGGATGCAGAAATCGGCCTGCAGCAGATGGCCAAGCGTCCAGAGCGGGCGCGCAGGGTCAGCGCGCACCGTTATCCCATCAGGGCGCAGGATTGCGTCTGGCGCGACAGTGAAGCCATGCGCGGGCAGGTCGCGCAGCACTTCATCCAACAATTCGGCCGCGGCATCACACGCCTGCGGCAGCAGCGCCAGAACGTCTTGCGTGCGCGTGGCCAGCAGGCGCGCGCGCTCGGCCATCTGCGGGCGATAGGCGGCATCGACCAGCAGCCAGTCCGCGCGCGGCAGCGGCATGACACCGGGCAGGCGGCGCGCATGGGGCTGTGTCCAGGGGGCGTAGGGTAGGGCGTCGTGCAAGACCGTCATGCTGACAGCGCTAGCCTGCACTCCGGGCCGCGTCAATTTCTTCTTGCCGGGCGCACAGGCTGGGGTAAACTTGCTTAATGAGTGATGACGCAACCGCCTATACACTCGGGATCGAGGAGGAGTATCTGCTCGTTGATGCCGAGACTGGCGCATTGGCCGATGTGCCCGACGCGCTGATGCGCGAATGCGAGGACGCGCTTGGCGAGAAAGTCTCGCCCGAATTCCTCGCCTGCCAGATTGAGGTCGGCACAGGCGTCTGCGCAAACCTCGCTGAGGCGCGCGCCGATCTCGGGGCCTTGCGTCGCGCGATTGCCCATTGTGCGGCTGAGTATGGCCTCGCGCCGCTCGCGGTCTCCTGCCATCCTTTCGCCGACTGGCATGCGCGCAAACATACCGAAAAGGACCGCTATAACGCGCTCGCGCGGGATCTGGGCGGTGTGGTGCGGCGCATGCTGATCTGCGGGACGCATGTCCATGTCGGCCTGCCCGATGACGATCTGCGCATCGATATCATGCGCCAGATCACCTATTTCCTGCCGCATCTTCTGGCGCTTTCGACCTCCTCGCCCTATTGGGGCGGGCAGGATACCGGGCTCAACAGCTACCGGCTGAGTGTGTTTGACAACCTGCCGCGCACGGGCCTGCCGCCGGATTTCATCAGCTACGGTGAGTATCGCCGTTCGGTCGACACCATCATCGAGGCCGGGCTGATCGAGGACACCACCAAGATCTGGTGGGACATCCGCCCCTCGGCCCGCTTTCCGACCCTGGAGGCACGGATTTGCGATGTGATGCCGATCATGGAGCACACGCTGACCATTGCGGCACTGGTGCAGGCGATCACGCGGATGCTGGTTGAGCTGCGCCGCCGCAACCAGCGCTGGCGCATCTATGACCGCTTCCTGATTGCCGAAAACCGCTGGCGTGCGCAGCGCTATGGGCCGCGCGAGGGGCTTCTGGATATCGGCAAGGGCGCGCTGGTTCCGATGGCGGATCTGATGGGCGAGCTGATCGAGTTGCTGGAAGCCGATGCGATGGTTTTGGGCTGCCTGAATGAACTCCGTGGCGCGCAGGATATCCTCGCCATGGGGACAAGTTCAGAGCGCCAGCGCGCGGTCTTTGCCGCCGCGCGGGACGATGGAGCCACAGATGAGGAGGCGCTGCGCGCCGTGGTGCACAGCCTGATCGCGGAGTTCCGAACAGGGCTGTGAGCCTTGCATCATATCGGGCATAAGCTGCGCGCCCTCGCAGGCACCGCTGGGCAGTCAGTCGAGCGCGCGCACCCGTTGCAGAAGTGGCATCAATGCGCGCATATCCGGCCCGTGGCTCTGCCCGGTCAGGGCTTTGCGCAGCGGCATGAACAACCCCTTGCCTTTGCGCCCGCTCGCGTCCTTGACCGCGCTTGTCCAATCGGCCCAGGCCTCGGGTCCGTAAGGTGGCGGCGGCAGGAGCTGCAGCGCTTCGGCCACAAACTCCGCGTCTTCCCGTGCAATCTCGGGCGCGGCACCGTCGCGACACAGCGCCCACCATTCGGCCAGATCATCCAGCTTCCCGATATTCTCGCGCGCCACCTCCCAGAATTGCGGCGCGATTTCCGCAGGCACCCCAAGCGCTGCGATCTGATCCGCGACCGCCGTATATGGGCGGGACTGCAGATCAGCGCGGGTCAGTGGCCAGAGGTCTTCTGTATCGAACTTCGTCGGCGCAGATCCGAATTGGCCAAGATCGAAGCCTTCGGCGATGTCATCCAACGTCATGCGCAGCTCGACCGGCTGGCTGGAGCCCAGCCGCGCCATCAGTGACAGAAGGGCTGCAGGGGTGACCCCTTGCGCGCGCAAATCGCGCAAGCTGAGCGTGCCCAGACGTTTCGACAGCGCCTCGCCCTGCGCGCCGGTCAACAGCGAGTGATGCGCGAATGCGGGCGCGGTGCCGCCCAGCGCTTCGATGATCTGGATCTGGGTCGCGGTATTGGTCACATGGTCCGAGCCGCGCACAATATGCGTGACGCCCATCTCCATGTCATCGACCACCGAAGCCAATGTATAGAGCACCTGCCCATCGCCCCGGATCAGCACCGGGTCCGAGACCGAGGCCGCATCGATCGACAGCGCCCCGAGGATGCTATCTTCCCACTCAATTCGGTTCTGGTTGAGCAGAAAGCGCCAATAGCCTGCGCGCTCGGCGCGAAGCGCGTCCTTCGCGGCGCTGTCAAGCGCGAGCGCTGCGCGGTCGTAGACGGGCGGGCGGCCCATGTTCAGCTGCTTCTTGCGCTTCAGGTCCAGCTCGGTCGGGCTTTCAAAACACTCATAGAAACGCCCATCCGCGCGCAGCTTTTCTGCCGCCGCCTGATAGCGGTCCAGCCGCTTCGACTGCTGCTCGATCCGGTCCCAGCCAAGCCCCAGCCATTCCAGATCTTCCTGAATGGCGTCGATATAGTCCTGCTTCGAGCGCTCCGCATCTGTATCATCAAGCCGCAAAATGAACTGCCCGCCGGATTTGCGCGCGATCAGGTAATTGAACAGTGCCGTGCGCAGATTTCCGATATGCAGATAGCCTGTAGGCGAGGGTGCAAAACGGGTGACGATCTGGGACATGGGGCGCTGACCTCTGATGGAAAACCAGCCTTCCTGTTTCACATGGGCGTGCACATGGCAAGGCCCCGAGCGCTTGCGCAAAAACCCGCCAATCGCGATTTAAGCCAAGACACACCCTGCGTGCAGCGATAGATTTGCCATGACTTGCAAAGTTTTGTGTCGGTGAGGAGGGAAGAATGCGTCTGATCAAAGCTGTGATCGTGGCCTGTCTTGGAATTGTGGTGCTCGTGATCGCGGCGCTGTTTCTCTTGCCGACCCAGCGCATCGCTATGCTTGCCGCGACGCAGTTTGAGGCTGCGACGGGGCGCGGCTTGGTCTTCGGGGGCGATGTCAGCCCCAGTTTCTATCCCGTGATCGGGGCGAGTGCGCGCAATGTCAGCATCGGCAATCCCGAATGGGCCGGTCCCGGCGCGATGCTGGAGGCCGCCGAGATGGATATCGGCCTGAACCTCGCCGCCCTAATCCGCGGCGATATCGAGATCGAGCGCATCGTGTTGCAAGAGCCGCGTCTGCATCTGCGGCGCGATGCTTCGGGCCGCGTGAACTGGGATTTTGCACGCGACGGCGTCCAAGCCCCGCGAAGTGACGCACCGACAGCTTCCACCTCCGCGCCCCGCAGCATCTCGCTGGCCGAGGCGCGCATCAACGGCGCCAGCTTGCGCTTCTCTGATGCGCAATCGGGCACGGATCTGCATCTGCAGGGGGTGAATGCACGCCTGCAAATGCCGGTTTTCGCCGGGCCCGCCGAGATCACGGCCTCGGGCGAGATGAATGGACAGGATTTCGAGATCAGCGCGCGCATCGACCACGCAGAACGCTTCCTCTCCGGGGGGCTCGCGCAACTCAGCTTCGATGCGACCGCTGCAGGCACCAGCATCACCTTCGCGGGGCGCGCAGGCCTCGAAAATCTGACCTTCGAGGGGCAGGTGAATGCCAATCTGCCTGCGCTGCACCCGGTGATGCAGCTTATCGGACAGACCGGCGGCGATGTTGCGCCAGATTTCCTGCCGCTCGGCCTGACAGGACAGGTGACGCGCACGGCAGACGGGCGGATCTTCGCGCGCGAGGCGCAGTTTCGCGCGGGCACCACCCGGCTCTCGGGCGGCGCCGACCTGATCCCGGGGGGCGACCGGCCGCGCGTAACTGGACAATTCGCCGGAGACATCCTAGACCTGCGCAGCCCCGGCAGCGGGGGGGGCGGGGGCAGTGCTGCAGCCCCGGCGCAGGGGTGGTCGCGCACGCCCATCGACGCCTCGGCCTTGGGTCTGATAGATGCTGACATCTCGCTGACCCTCAACGGCATGCGCACCGATATCGCCACATTGGGCCGCACCCGGCTGGGCCTGAGCATCGACCGCGCCCGCGCTGTCACCGAATTGCGCGAAGTGGCGCTGTTTGGCGGGCAACTGACCGGCGAATTCGTGATGAACAACCGCTCCGGCCTTTCGGTCGGCGGCAGCCTGCGCGCGCGGGGGCTCGACCTCTTGCCGCTCCTGACCGAACTGGCTGACTACCGCCGTTTGCAGGGGCAGGCCGATATGGATCTGCAATTCCTGGGCGTCGGCAACACGATGCAGGCGATCATGGACAGCCTGCGCGGCGAAGGGCGCATCGACTTCGCGCAAGGCGAGATCATCGGTTTCGACCTCGCGGGCATGCTGCGCAACCTCGACATGTCCTATATGGGCGCAGGCAATCGCACGGTTTTCCAGTCGCTCACTGGCAGTTTCACCATAGACGGCGGGGTCTTACGCAATGATGATCTGCGGCTGGAGGCGTCGCGCTTCAATGTCACCGGGCGCGGCACGGTCGGGCTTGGCGCGCGCAATCTCGACTACCGCGTGGTGCCCGCTGCAGTGCGCGGCGACGATACGTTCCGCGTGCCGCTGATGATCACCGGGCCATGGGCCGAGCCGCGCTTCCGGCTGGATATGGAGGCGCTCGCGCGCGAACAATTGCGGGTGGAACAAGAGCGGCTGGAAGAAATCGCCCGCGAAGAAGCCGCCCGTCTGGAAGATCGCGCCCGCTCCGAGTTGGAGGAGCGGCTGCAACGTGAGCTGAACGTTCAACGCGAGGAGGGCGAGCGCGTGCAGGACACGATCCGGCGCGGGGTGGAGCAGGAGCTTGGCAATCGCCTGCAACG
>REBU01000074.1 GCA_007692585.1 Paracoccaceae bacterium
TCGTTGCCCTCGATCCGGCTGGTGCAGGAAAACGACAAGTCGCTGGTCACGAAGATCAATTCGACCCTGGTCAATACTGTGCCGCTCTGGGAAACGCAGCTTGCCCAGGCCCTTACGATCCAACGATCGCGCGAAGCTGCACAGGCCGTGCGCGCGGCCAATGATCTGACCAATGAGCTTCTGACCGGGAATGCGGATAATCTGCGCCAGGCCAATCGCGAGGTCCGCGAAGAAATCGAGCGCGGTGTCTTTGATATCGAAGCCGTCAAGCGCGCCAATGAGACACTGATCGCGACGATCGAAGACAGTCTGCAGATCGCAGATGACGGGCGCGCGAAGCGTGTCGCGGCCGAAGAGGAATTGGTGAAGATGGAAGCCGAGCTGCGCAAGTCGCTGACGGCAGCAAGCGCGCGCAGCCCGAATGCGGCCGCCGGGATGCGTGGGTGAAGCCATGCGCCGCGCTCTCCGCAAACGTCTCGTTGGACAGGAGCGTGGCCTCGCACACTTGGGTGCAGCCGCTTTGGCGCTTGGCGCTGTCTTTCTGACGGCCAGTTGCGATCAGGCATTGGAGCCGCGCCCGGTGGCTACGGCACCTGTGGCCAGCACGGCCCCAATGCCGCGCCCCCCCCGCATGGCCGAGCCCCCCGCGCGGATCAGCGATGACCGTATCGCCCAATATTTCGCCACGCTCGAAGCCCAACGCCTCGCCAATGGGATGCTGCGTCAAGATCGCAGCCCGCGCGATCTGCCGATCAATGCACGGGACGTGGAGGAGGCTTTTGTCCGGATCGCGCTTTATGACGAATATACGATGCTCGACGGGCAGCTGGTGGAGCGCAAGACGCCTTCGGTGTTGCGCCGCTGGGATATGCCGGTGCGGATGCAGCTTCATTTTGGCGAAGCTGCGGCAGCCGAAGCCCGCCGCAATGATACAAATTTCGTGACCGGATACGCGGCACGACTGGCCAGCCTGACGGGCCATCCGGTCGCGCGTGTCGAAAGTGGCGGAAATTTTCACATTCTCGTTGTCGATGAGGCAGAGCGACAAGCGATTGGGCCGCGCCTGAGGCAGATCTTGCCGGGAGTCGATTCCCTGACGCTGGATCTTGTGGAGAACCTGCCGCTCTCGGTCTCCTGCCTGGTGCTGGCCTATTCACGTCAGGGCGGGAATGTCTACACTGATGCGTTGGCAATCATCCGCACCGAATTGCCCGACTTGTCGCGCAGGGCCTGCTTTTACGAAGAGCTGGCACAGGGGATGGGGCTGTCCAATGACAGCCCGCGCGCGCGTCCGTCGCTGTTCAATGACACGGCGGAATTCGCTGTCCTGACGGTACTGGATGAACAGTTGTTGCGCATTCTTTACGATCCACGCCTGCGCCCGGGCATGCGCGAGGCCGAAGCCCGCCCGATTATCCGTGAAATCGCAAGTGAGTTGATGGGCGGCGCGAGTTAGGCGATACTATCGCGGATAACGGCCCATCGGGAAAAAGGTAGAGCCATGGTTTTCAGTTTCCTCAAAGGTCAGTTCATCGATGTGATCGAATGGACGGATTCCAGTCGCAACACGATGGTGCATCGGTTTGAGCGTTACGGCAATTCGATCATGTTTGGTGCCAAGCTGACCGTGCGCGAAGGGCAGATGGCCGTCTTCATCCATGAGGGGCAGCTGGCCGATGTGTTCGGGCCGGGCCTTTATATGCTCGAAACCAACAACATGCCGCTGATGACCGCGCTGCAGCATTGGGATCACGGCTTCAACTCGCCGTTCAAATCCGAGATCTATTTCGTCAATACCCGCCGCTTTGCCGGGCTGAAATGGGGCACGCAGAACCCGGTCATGCTGCGAGACCCGGAATTCGGCCCTTTGCGTCTGCGCGCCTTTGGCTCCTATGCGATCCGGGTGCAGGATCCCGTGCCCTTCATGCGCGAGATTGTCGGCACGGACGGGGATTTCACGCAGGAGAAGATCGCCGGACAGATCCGCAATATCGTGGTGCAAAAAGTCAGCCGTGTTCTGGCGGCCAGTGGTATCCCCGCGCTCGACATGGCCGCGAACACCAAGGATCTGTCGGATGTGGTGACCAAGGCGATCACACCGACATTGGGGGAATACGGGCTGGATATGCCCGAATTCTATATCGAGAACATCTCGCTGCCCCCGGAAGTCGAAAAAGTCCTCGATCAGCGGACTTCGATGGGGATTGTGGGCGATCTCAACAAGTTCACCCAGTTTTCTGCGGCGCAAGCGATGCAGAAAGCCGCCGAAGGGGGCAGCGACGGCGGTATGGGCGCGGGGCTTGGGGCCGGAATGGGCATGGGAATGGGAATGGCGATGGCGCAAGGGATGGGCCAGCAGGCCGCCACGGCCCCGCCCCCGCCGCCACCTGCCGCGGAGCCGATGTGGCATATCGCCGAGAATGGCCAGACCCGTGGCCCCTTTGCACAATCCACGCTGCGCGGACAGATCACACGCGAAACGCTGGTCTGGACAGAAGGTCAGTCAGGTTGGCTGAAGGCCGGCGATGTGCCCGCGCTGGCGCAGCTCTTTGCCGCGATGCCGCCACCGCCCCCGCCTGTGGGTTGAACGGGCGGCCCGGGGGTCGCAGCCTTGGGGGTTTTCGAGTTTTTGGGCAGGATGAAACCGGCTGTTCCTTCAGATACTGGCAATCGGGGCGGGGCACGGCTTTTCGGGACAAAGCATGAGCAGAACACAGCTTGAGCACCGCTTTCCCTGCGCGCAATGTGGGGCGTCGCTGCGTTTCACGCCAGGTGCCGCGCGCCTGAGTTGTGAGTATTGCGGGCACGAACAGCCAATCCCGCAAGTGGATGACGCGGCCCGTGTGCAGGTGCTGCAATCGCTCGACCTGCATGCCGCGCTCGCGCAGGAACTTCTGCCCGAAGATATGGAGGAAACCCGCGTCGTCCATTGCGATACCTGCGGGGCGGATGTGCAGTTCGAGGAGCATGTCCATTCTGCCGAATGCCCGTTTTGCGCAAGCCCCGTGGTCACGGATACCGGCGCGCATCGCCATATCAAGCCGCATGGATTGCTGCCCTTCCGCCTGTCAGAGGCCGATGCACATGCGCGGATGGGCAAATGGCTGAAAGGCCTATGGTTTGCACCGGGCACTCTGGCGAAATACGCGCGCAGCACGGGCAAGCTGAACGGGTTGTATGTGCCCTATTGGGGCTTTGATGCCGCGACCCGGTCGCGATACTCGGGCCAGCGCGGCACGCATTACTATGTGACAGTCGGGCGCGGAAAGGACCAGCGGCGCGAACGACGCACGCGCTGGCAATCTGTTTCAGGACAGGTGCAGCGCCAATTCCTGGATCTGCTGGTGATCGCCTCGACATCGCTACCGCAGGCCAATGCGCGGCGACTGGAGCCCTGGACGACGGCTGATCTGCAACCCTATAGCGCAGATTACCTGTCAGGCTTTCGCGCCGAGGGCTACACGGTCGGGCTGGCTGAGGGGTTCGATACGGCCAAGCATGAGATGGAAGCGCAGATTCGCGCCGATGTCATGCGAGACATTGGCGGCGATGAGCAACGCATCACATCGCTGAGCACGACACATAGTGACGAACGATTCAAGCATCTGCTGCTGCCGGTCTGGATGGCCGCCTATCGGTATCGCGGCAAATCCTACCGGTTTATTGTCAATGGTCAGACGGGTCGGGTTCAGGGGGAACGCCCCTGGTCGCTCTGGAAGATCGCGGGCGCGGTCATGTTAGCGCTGGCATTTCTGCTCATCGCCTTTTATGTCGCGGAACTGGGTGGGTTCTGAAGGAGAACGCGATGATCCTCTGTGCGGGCGAGGCCCTGATCGACATGCTGCCGCGCGAGACTGCGGATGGCCATCCCTGCTTTGCACCACATGCCGGGGGCGCCGTCTTCAATACGGCTGTCGCACTTGGGCGGCTGGGGGTGGCGACAAGTTTTTTCTGTCCGCTTTCGGATGATCTGTTCGGCACGCAACTGCGCGCCGGTCTGGAGCAGGCTGGCGTTGATCACAGCCTCTCGCCTGCAGTGGCGCGGCCCTGCACGCTGGCATTCGTGACCCTGAAAGAGGGTCAGGCACAATATGCGTTCTACGATCGTGGCACAGCGCTGCGCGATCTCGAGCGTGCGGAACTGCCCGTGCTGCCCGATGCCGTCACGGCACTGTTTTTCGGGGGCATTTCGCTTGTCGATGGCTCCTGCGCCGACGCGTTCGAAGCACTCTGCGCGCAATCTGGCGACAGGCTGGTGATGGTCGATCCCAATATCCGTCCGGGTTTTGTCCGCGATGAAGCCGCCTATCGCGCGCGGTTGGAGCGCATGATCGCGCAGGCCGATATTGTGAAGCTTTCGGATGAAGATCTGCACTGGCTGATGGGCGCAGGCGAGATTGCGTCCCTGGCACAGGCGCTGCGCGCGCGCGGCCCGCGCATCGTCGCGATCACGGAAGGGGCGCAGGGTGCGCGGGCCTTCAGCGCTCTTGGACAAACACATGTTCCGGCCCCAAAAGTCAGCGTTGTCGATACAGTCGGCGCGGGCGACACGTTCAACGCAGGCTTCCTCGCCGGAGTGTCGCGCGCAGGGCAATTGCGCAAGGCGGCGCTGGACAGGTTGTCAGACACGGATCTGCGCGCAGCACTCGCGCTCGGTGTCGCTGCGGCAGCGGTCACTGTGTCGCGCGCTGGTGCGAACCCACCCTGGGCGCAGGAATTGACATGCGCGCCTTGATCCAGCGCGTGCGCGAGGCCCGTGTCGAAGTGGATGGAACAGTGATCGGCGCGTGCGGTGCGGGGCTGATGATCCTGATCTGCGCCATGCAGGGCGATACCGAAACTGAGGCCGAAGCGCTGGCTGCCAAGATCTACAAATTGCGTATCTTCCGGGATGCGGGTGGGAAGATGAACCTGGCGCTGAAAGACACGGTCGGCGCGGCACTGGTGGTCAGCCAGTTCACCCTTGCCGCTGACACGCGCAGCGGCAATCGCCCCGGCTTCTCGCAAGCGGCAGGACCGGAGGCAGGTGAGCGGCTGTATTCCCACTTCGCCGAAAGCTTGCGCAGCTTGGGTGTGCAGGTCGAGACGGGCGCGTTCGGTGCCGATATGGCCGTGCATCTGGTCAATGACGGACCCGTGACGATCTGGCTCGACACTGCGGCCTGAGCCTGTCCGCCCTGCCTACCCTGCCCCGAGGCAATCGCGCAGATGGCCGATATCGGGCAGGACAAGATCGGCATGAGGCGACAGCGTGTCCCGGTCGGCAAGCCCTGTCAGAACGCCGATGGTGACCATCCCCGCCGCGCGCCCCGCGATCAGATCATGGGTGCTGTCGCCGACCATCATCACCTGCGCCGGGGCCAGTGCCGCGCGGTCTGCCAGTTCGAGCAGCATATCGGGGGCGGGTTTGGGCGTATAACCGCTGTCGAAACCCAGAACATGCGCGAAGGCGTCAAGTATGCCAGCGCGTTTCAGGTGCAGATGTGCCGCAGCCTCGCTGTCATTCGTGGCCACGCTCAACTCACGCCCTGTCGCGCGCAACGCGTCGAGCAGCGGGGCCAGAGGCAAAGGCGCGATCATCTGTGCTTCGGCGGCGCTCTGGTGCATGAGCGCGGCAAGGCGGGTGCGGGACATGTCCGGCAGATGCGGGCCAAGCAGGCCAAGCGCATCGTCGAGCGTGCCCGCGATCAGCGGCGAACTGGGGTCGAAACCGCCTCGCGCAGGATCATAGAGGATGGCTTGCGCAAGAGTGAGGGCAAGGACCGGGTCCCCACCGGATAATTGCGCAAGCAGGCTGTCAGTGGCGTCCGACCAGCTTGCCCGGAAATCGAAAAGCGTGCCATCCTTGTCGAAGATCACAGCCCGGATATGGGAAAAATCGGTCATCTGGGTCGGCCCCCGATCGTGGAAATGCAGATGTTCAAAAGACCAACGGCATCGCCCGGTTCATCTGTTCAATGGCCGATTTCGCTTCGTCGGGGATGACAACATCCTGACCGGCCAACAGATGTGCGAGCTGATCAGAGCTTGTCGCCCCAATAATCGGCAGGGTCGGTGCAGGGCGCGTCAGCGTCCACTGGATCGCCATATGGACAGGATCAAGCCCGAATTCATGCGCAATCGCGAGATAGCCCGAGACAGCTTCAAAGACCCGGCCCGTGATGCGCCCGCCCAGATCGGAGTTACGTTCGCGACGTGAGCCATCGGGCGTGACATTGCCGGCATATTTTCCGGACAGCAGACCCGCTGCGAGTGGGGAATAGGCCAGCAGCGGCACGTTTTCATTCCAACATGCCTCGGCCATGTCGAGATCGAACAGACGACAAAGCAGCGAATATTCGTTCTGCACACTGAGCACGCGCGGCAGCCCCTCGGCCCCGGCCAGGTTGATCCACTGCGCGAGCCCCCAGGCGCTTTCATTGGACAGAGCAATATGACGGATCTTGCCCTGCGCGATCAGATCCTGCGCGCAACCGAGCACTTCGCGCATATGGGCAAGTGTTGTCTCACGATCCTGCGGTCGGGGATCAAATCCCCAGTTCTTGCGGAAGTGATAACTGCCGCGATTGGGCCAATGCAGCTGATAGATATCGATACACTCGATCTGCAGGCGGCGCAGCGAGCTGTCGACGGCATTGCGCATCCGGTCTGCCGAGATGGGCGGGCCATCCTTGATCGCATTCGACCCTGCGCCAGTGATCTTGGTCGCAACGATAAGGTCTTGCGGTTTGCGCGCAGCGATCCAGCGCCCCACGAATTCTTCAGTACGTCCCGCGGTTTCAAGCAGCACAGGATTGACCGGATACATCTCGGCAGCATCAAGAAAGTTGATGCCAGCGTCCCATGCCATATCCAGTTGACGATGCGCGTCCTCCTCGCTGGTCTGACTGCCATAGGTCATGGTTCCCAGACAGTAATCGGACACGACAAGATCGGATTGTCCGAGTTTACGTTTTTGCATGATCTGTCCCCGAGTCATTGAGCTGCGTCATTTTGCTGCGCGCAACCTAACCTGTTTTGATGACAAGAAAACCCTCGATCAGCCGCAGAAAATGCGAATGATGATTCCGGCGGCATCATGCTGCACATTCAATCGCTCAGGCCGGTAATCCATTGTCACGGCCGTGCCGGGGCCGATAATGCGCTTGGGATCGGGCAGTTGTACGGGATCGAGCGTGGCAATTCGCTGGCCTACCGACCCTTGCAGGCGCGGCGCGATACAGCTGGTTGGATCCGTCATCGTATCCTTGTCATCGGGCATCGGCTGACAGGCGGCCAACACAAACAAGCCTGCAAAAAGGGCAACGCGGCGCATGGGTCAGGGCCTCCGGCTAAGATTTGTCATGCGTTCTAACAAAATCCAGACCGGGACGCATCCTGTTTTCTTTTGCCCTCACACAGGCTTGCGCGAATAACAGGGCTTTGCTAATTTGGAACAAAAATGGAACTTACGGATGGTGTCCGAAAATCTGCCCGACAGCACAGAGGATAAACCCCTGTCTCTGGACCAACTCCTGCAGCTCCGGTCCGGGCGGGCACATGAATTATGCGGGCCGGCACGGCGTCTGTTGGCGCTCTGGGCGCTGGCCCCGATGTCGGGCGCGATCCTGTGGATCAGACCGCAATGGGCACCTGAACAACTGGCTCCGGCAGGCGTGTGTCCCTGGCTCGATCCGGCGCGGCTGATCGTGCTTGGTGTGACGCGCGACACAGAGGCCTTGGCCTGCGCTGAAGAAGCCTTGCGCGCGGGTGCTGTCGCAGGTGTCGTCGCCGAGCTGTCCAGCCCACCGCCGCTTACCCCATTGCGCCGCCTGCATCTCGCCGCAGAGGCGGGGCTTGCGCGGCGCGGCGCGCAGGGCATTCTGGCGCTGCTGCTGACCCCGGAATTGGGCGGCGCGCCAGGGGTCGAAAGCCGCTGGCACCTCTCCCCCTGCCCTTCGCTGCATGAAATGCCGTGCGCAACGCCCATTGCTCCCGGCTGGCTTCTGCGCCGGCTTCGCGCCCGGATGACACCACCCGCCGCATGGCAGATCAGAGGCGCAGAGGCGCTGGAAGTCCAGGCACATCTCGAAGATCTTGCGCAGCTGCCCCAGCTACAACCGGAGTGACGCTTATGCGGAGCAGAAGATCAGTGCACGACCAAATCTTGCTCGGCGCCCTCAAAGACAAAGGGCGTCGCAGGTATCAAGACAGAGAAGATGGAGCGGGTGAAGGGAATCGAACC
>REBU01000104.1 GCA_007692585.1 Paracoccaceae bacterium
AAGGCCTTGGCAGTGTCGAATTTCGGAGGCTCGGGCAGCGTTTCCGGCCGACCAATTGCGCGCTGAAGGCCATGGATCAGAGCTGACAGGTCTTTCTCACCCATCTTGTCGAGCCGGCCCAGATTGGCGATGACCTTTTGCTTCACGCGCCCGACATCGTCGCGGTAGCCCTCGACGATCTGGAGGTAGCTTCGATTTCCCGACTTTGAGACACGCACATACATGTCACGACGATATCTCCTTCAGTATCATATTTCAATGATCTAAATTCTTCTGACGTGACACAACAAGACCTGAGAGAAATTGCCCTAACAACCCACGGCATTTCAATGCCTTAGCCTTCAAATCCAGCCAGAATCCCGGCCCAAAGTGTTAAAGTTGGGAGATCAGGAGGGACGCCAAAACTGAGTTTGCTCTGCAGGGGCATAGGACGCATATCCCAACGCCTATCAGAATTCGATAAATCGCTCTCCGCCCGCTGCGGCAAGTTTTGGTTGCGCACGTACAAGGGCTGCGGGTCGGGGGGGGACGGCCTGTGCTTGCTGGAGTGGGGCGTTGTTGGATCGCGAGCGCGTCTGCGCGCGCGGTGCGGGGGCGGATTTCGACAGTTTAGCCAATTGGAAGTTGGAAAGTTCTGCTTGAAGTGTCTCCGCCTGGCGCTGCAGCGACGCTGCGGCGGCATTGGTTTCTTCTGCCACAGCCGCATTCTGCTGAGTCACCTGGTCGAGTTGATTGACACCAACATTGATCTCGGCGAGCCCGCTCGACTGTTCTGAAGCTGCGACGGCGATGGCGGAAACCTGTTCCGAGACATCGATGGCCTTGCGTAGGATTTCCTCCAGGCTCTGCCCTGTTCGATCAACCAGCGCCGAGCCTGCCTCCACCTGCGACGTGCTCTGTGAAATCAACGACTTGATCTCGCGTGCAGAGTCAGAGGCGCGCTGCGCAAGCCCACGCACCTCAGAAGCGACGACTGCAAAGCCGCGGCCGGCGTCCCCAGCGCGCGCGGCCTCGACACCGGCATTGAGTGCAAGAAGATTGGTCTGAAACGCGATATCGTCGATCACGCCAATGATGCGATTGATTTGACTCGAAGATTTTTCGATCATCTTCATTGCGTCGACTGCATCGCGCATGATTTTGGCTCCGTCCTGCGCAGTTTTGCGATTTTCCTCCGAGACCTGCTCGGCCTTTTTCGCGCGTTGTGCCGTCGAGCGCACACTTTCCGTCAGCTCATTGAGCGCCGCTGCGGATTGTTCCAGCGTCGCGGCCTGGGTTTCCGCCCGCCCCGAAAGCTCCTGCGCCGCTGAGGTAATTTCCTCGGATCCGCTACGCACCCCGTCAGACACCCCCGCGACGCGGCTCAGTGTGTCAGACAGGCTGCTGATCACGCTGTTGAACGAAATGCGCAGCATTTCATATTCGCGCGGGAAAGGATCATCCGCAGGGCTTGGGATCGGCTTGGTCAGATCGCCGTCGGCGAGACGTTCCAATCCCTTGGAGATATCACGCACCACCCGTTCCTGCACAGCGCTTGCACGTCCTGCTTCCGCCGCACGGGCGCGGAGGCCAGCCAACATATCTTCCAACGCAATGGCCAGAGTGTCGGCATCTGACCGGCGCTGAATCGCTACGTTCAGATCTCCGCGGGAAATGGTTCCTGCGGCGTTGACGAGTTGACGCAGGCTTGTATTCATAAGGTCCAATTCTGCGAGCAGTTGCGCGACCTCGTCATTGTTGCGGCGGGAGGGCTGTGTCTTGTTGGCCGGGACTGCGATTGCACTCAGATCTCCTCGCGCTACGGCCCGGACGGCTGCCATGGCTCGGTCCAGCCCGCGCGCAATGCCGCGAATGGTCATGACCGACAGCAAACCAGCAAGCGCGAGCATCGTTGCCGCGATGGTGAGCGTTCCCATCGTGGCCGCGGCCCGAACCTGTTCGGCCATCAGAACTGTCTGATTCGCCCCTTCCTCAAGTCGGGCGGTCATCGCATCGAGCAGGCTTGCGGTCGCGGCATATGCGGCATCCGAAGCCGCAATCGCGTCGACAAGTTGGAGGCGGACCTGCGAATAATTCCCAAAGGCTTCGTGATAGCGGTTTAGCATCTCCAGGATGCCCGCATGCGACTGGGCTGGAATGTCGATGCTGCGTTGCAAAAGCGCGCTGAATTCAGCGCGGCGCGTATTCATGAGGTCAAGATATCTCGGGTCTTCACGCAACATGAAGTCTTTCTCGTGGCGACGCATCATCAGCATTACGACCGATAGGCGCGGCGCGTCAAATTGAGTCAACTGGTTTTCCAGAGTATGCACGGCGCTGCGCAACGCGCCTTCGAGCCCTTCGGTCTCGGCAAAGCCTAATTCCTCACGCAGGCGGATGATGTGCTCGGCCGCAGTCACCATTGCGTCTGATGCCGCGGGAAGCTCTGCCGCCTCTGGGTCAGGATCAATGCGGTTTGACTGTGCCATCGTTTCAAAATCTAGCAGCGCACGGCGCTTGGCCGTGGCGGCAGCGTGGATTTCCGCGATCCGGTCGGGCGAGGGGCGCTGCAGAACATCGCGTTCGGCCATGCGCAGATCATCAATCGTTTCGGTAACTTTGGAGGCAGCCAACGCCAGATCCATCTGGCGCATCGCGAGTGACTGCGCCTGATCAATCCGCGAAAGGGTCATCAAGAAGGCACCGATGAGCGCGACCATTCCCAGTATGCCCAGGAGTGAAAGAATTGAGATTTTCAACTTGATGCTCAATGCCGCCATCTCGACTAAATCCTTTTGTACTTCTGCGTTACGGCTATGGCCCATGTCTGTGGATACCCACCGCCTGACACATGAAACCGCGCGGATCATGGCACGCCGCGATTTAATATCTGGTGAACCTGCGCAGTTCATTTTGCGCGGCGACGCAGATCGGCCCAATGCGTCGGCGACGCTGCAATACAGGGAAGGTCTGCGAATCTTGCGTGACCTTGAAAGCCTCGCTAGTCTTGGGATTGATCCAGTTCGATCGCACAAGAAAAACGAAAACCTTCGGGAGGAGACTTGATGACACGCAGATTCTCGGCACTGGGTGCCGCACTCATGCTCTTGGCAGCACCCGTGCAAGCCCAGCAGCTTTCCATCGCGACGGGCGGCACTGGCGGGGTGTATTTCCCCTTCGGTGGCGGTCTGGCCGAAGTGATCAACACCCATGTCGATGGCGCCACGGCCAGCGCCGAGGTCACAGGTGCGTCGGTCGAAAATGTCGCGCTGATCTCGCGCGGTGACAGCGATATCGCATTGGCGCTGGCCGATACCGTCTATCAGGCGTTTCACGGCGAAGGCGCATTCGAGGGGCGGCAGGTCGGTGAGCTGCGCGCGCTGGCCTCGATCTATCCAAATGCCGTGCAGATCGTGACGCTGGCCGATAGCGGCATCACCAGTCTGGAGGATCTGCGCGGGCAGCGTGTTTCCGTGGGCGCACCGGGTTCCGGGACAGAGGTCAGCGCGCAGACGCTGCTTGCCGCCAACGGTATCACCTATGATGATTTCTCGCCCGAGCGGCTGAATTTCAACGAGACCGCCGATGCGCTGCGTGATGGCGATATCGTGGCGGGGTTCTGGAGTGTCGGGCCACCCACCAGCTCGATCATGAACCTGGCGACCACGCGCGCGATCCGCATTATTGGACTGAGTGATGAGGAAATTGCCGCTGCAATCGAGGCCGAGCCAACTTTCGCGCCCTATACGTTGCGTGCGGGGCTCTATGACGGGATGCAAGAGCCTGTGCCGACGATCTCGACCCCGAATGTTCTGATCGTGCATGCGGATATGGACGATGATCTGGCGTTTAACGTCACCAAGGCCATGTTCGAGAATGTGGACGAGCTGATCGCCATTCATCCCGCAGCCAATGATACGACTGTTGAGTTCACGATCGCATCGACGCCTATCCCGTTCCACCCCGGCGCGTTGCGCTATCTCGAGGAAGTCGGGGCCGAAGCGCAGGATCACCAGCGCCCGTGAGCGCTTTGGCTTCGGGGCGGCTGATGACGGCCGCCCTTGCCCTTTGTGCGGCCCCGCTTTGCGCCGATCCGGTCGTCGAGGTCACGCTGGAAACAGGTCAGGTGCTGGCGCAGTGGCCGCTGGGAACAGGTGCGGAGCTGTGTTTGCATTGGTCGCATTCCGTCACTGGCGGCGCTGTGGCGGATTGTTTCATCCAACAGGCGGGGCAGTTCATGTTGATGCGCAGCTACCTGCACGATGGTGCCGCTGGCCTTGGAGAAATCCCCGGTCGCGGCCAGATGGTCGCTGCCCCGGAAGGCGGCTATTGGATCGAGCGGATGGCCGAGCCGCTGGCTGACAATCGCCTGACGCTCCGCATCGGATCGTCCTCGGTGGGTCATCGCCTGACGCTGGAGGCGGCGCAACTCGACTTGTCTGCGCTTGCGCCGGGCGCGCGCGCCACGCTGACCCTGAAGCCAGAATGAGCGCAGCATGAGTTTCAACTCCGACAGCACCCTGCCACAAGGCCAATCACAAGACCCTGCGCGGATGGACGACTCCGCCCTGCCTAACAACCTGCGCTCGGCTGATCAGCATCAGCCGCGCATGGTCTTGTGGCTGATCACGGCCGTTGCGGTTTGTCTGTCACTTTTCCAGCTCTACACGGCGGGTATCCAGCCGCTGGGGCTGTTCTATCAGCGCACGACGCATCTGGCCTTTGTGCTGGTGCTGGCCTTCCTGATCTTCCCGGTGTTCGGGCCGTCGCGCCCGCGCGGGCTGTTGGGCTGGATCATCGATGCAGGTTTCATCACTGCAGGCTTTCTGAGCGGGGCCTATATCATCTGGAACCTCGATGCGATCATCGCGCGGGCGGGCTGGTGGACCGCGACGGATGTGACGGTGGGGATCATCTGCGTGATCGCTGTGCTGGAGGCCAGCCGCCGCGCAGTGGGGCTCGGCATGACGATCATCGGCGCGCTTGCGATCGCCTATGCGCTGGCCGGGCCGCGCGGCGCGCTGCCTGCCTTGGGCGAGTGGATGCCGGGGGTGCTGGCGCATCGCGGGGCCAATGTCGACCGGCTCATCGGGCAACTTTACCTGGGGCAAGAGGGAATTTTCGGCCTGCCTCTCGGCGTGGCCGCGACCTTCGTGTTCATGTTCGTGTTGTTCGGGGCGTTTCTGGAAAAGACCGGCGCGGGCAAATTCTTCATCGACCTGGCTTTCGCCGCGACAGGCCGCAAACCCGGCGGGCCTGCGAAAGCGGCGGTGCTGGCGAGCGCGGGGATGGGGTCGATCTCGGGCTCTGCGATTGCCAATGTGGTCACGACCGGTGCTTTTACCATCCCGCTGATGAAGCGGCTGGGCTACAAGCCCAAACAGGCTGGCGGGATTGAAGCCGCCGCTTCGACCGGTGGGCAGATCACGCCGCCCTTGATGGGGGCAGGGGCTTTCCTGATCTCGGAATACACGCGCGTTCCCTATATCGAGATCGTCATGGTTTCGATCTTCCCGGCGATCCTCTATCTCGGCACCGTCTATCTATTCGTGCATATTGTGGCGATGAAACAGGGCATGCGGGGCATGTCGGCGCAGGAATTGCCACTGGTGCGGCAGGTGCTGAAAGCGGGCTGGCAATTCATCGTGCCGCTGGTGCTGCTGGTCTGGCTGCTGGTCAACAATATCTCGCCCATGCGGGTGGGATTCTGGGCCATTGTGGCGGTGATCGGGGTTGCGGGCCTGCGCGGGGCCTGGACGCTTGTGGCAGGCGGCCCGCTGACGGCGGCGCGGCTGCAGGCGTCGGTCATGCGCGGGCTGCGGATGGTCTTCGAGAGCCTGGAGCTGGGCGCGCGCAACGCGGTCGCCGTGTCCATCGCCTGCGCGGTGGCGGGGATCATCGTGGGCGTCGTGGGGCTGACCGGACTGGGGCTGAAATTCTCCTCGATGATGATTTCGCTGTCAGGCGGCAATATCGTCATCGCGCTGGGGCTGGTGCTGATCGCGTCCCTGATCCTGGGGCTGGGGCTGCCGGTGACGGCAAGTTACATCGTGCTGATCGTGCTGGTCGGACCCGCGCTGCATAATGAATTCGGCATCCCGCTTCTGATCGCGCATCTGGTGGTGTTCTGGTATTCGCAAGACAGCAATGTGACCCCGCCCGTCGCG
This sequence comes from Paracoccaceae bacterium, assembly GCA_007692585.1. GTDB lineage: Bacteria > Pseudomonadota > Alphaproteobacteria > Rhodobacterales > Rhodobacteraceae > Roseinatronobacter. The sequence continues at coordinate 6,147 of REBU01000104.1, forward strand.
CTCGCGGCCTTCGCGGGCGCCGCTGTGGCCGGTTCGAAACCCATGGAAACCAGTGTGCAGGCGTGGAAATTCGCCAAGGGCCTGTATCTGATCCCGCTGTTCATGGTCTTCAATCCCGAAATCATCTACGGTGGTCCCCTGTTGCATGTGCTCTGGACTGGCTTCACTGCGATCCTGGGGCTTGTGGCCTTCGCCGCTGCGATCGAAGGCTGGCTTTTCGGGCGCATGGACAACGCTTCACGGCTTGTCGCGCTGCCTGCGATTGTCGCACTGTTCTGGCCCGATTTCACCGTCGAAGCCGTAGGCGCGGGGACGCTGATCGTGCTTCTCGCGGTCAATTGGCTCAATGCGCGCGATCCTGGTCTGAAAGGAGCAAAACCGTGACATCTAAAATGCGTGCCGTAATTTTGCGTCTTTTTCGGGCAGTTAGGCGTTAACCTCTTTACATCGCGGGTTCATCCGACTTTCATGATGAAAACACAGGCAGGTTCGGCACATGGTTGCGCAATATTTCAATGAAATGTACGATTCTGACAAGCTTCGGCCCCCTTACCGGACGCTGGAAGGCTGGTATCAGAACATGCCGGCAGAATTCCGCGCCATCAAGCAAGCTGAGGCCGAAGACCTGTTTCGCCGATACGGCATCACATTCGCGGTCTATGGCGAAGGTGGCGACCCGGACCGGCTGATCCCCTTCGACATGTTCCCGCGCGTTTTCTCGGCGGAGGAATGGCGCAAGCTGGAGCGCGGCATCAAGCAACGCGCCCGCGCGCTCAATGCGTTTCTGTCCGATGTCTACGACCGCGGCGAGATCATTCGCGCAGGCCGCATCCCGGCCGATCTGGTCTATCGCAACGAAGCCTACGAGATCGCCGTCGCAGGCTTCCGTCCACCGCTGGGTGTGTTCAGCCATATCGTGGGCATTGATCTGGTGCGCACCGGTGCGGATCAGTTTTATGTGCTGGAAGATAACTGCCGCACGCCCTCGGGCGTGTCCTACATGCTGGAAAACCGCGAAGTGATGATGCGGATGTTCCCGCATCTCTTTCAGGAAAACCGCGTCGCGCCCGTCGATGGCTATGCGCGGCTTCTCAAGCGCACGCTGGCATCCGTCGCGCCGGAGAAATGTGAGCGCGACCCGAAAGTAGTGCTGCTGACGCCCGGTCACTATAACTCGGCCTATTACGAGCACAGCTTCCTTGCCGACCTGATGGGGATCGAGTTGGTCGAAGGGCAGGATCTGTTCGTCGAGGGCGATTTCTGCTGGATGCGCACGACCGAAGGCCCGCAGAAAGTCGATGTGATCTATCGCCGGATCGACGATGCCTTCCTCGATCCGCTCTGTTTCCGCCCTGATTCAACGCTGGGCGTGCCGGGGCTGATGAATGTCTACCGCTCAGGCGGGGTGACGATCTGCTCGGCCCCCGGTGCGGGCGTGGCCGATGACAAGGCGATCTATACCTTCGTGCCCGAAATGATCCGCTTCTATCTGGGCGAGGCGCCGATCCTAGAGAATGTGCCGACCTGGCAATGCGCCAAGGCCGATGACTACAAATACGTGCAGGAGCACATTGCCGAGCTGGTGGTGAAGGAAGTGCATGGCTCGGGCGGCTATGGGATGCTCGTCGGCCCCAAGGCGGACAAGGCCACGATCGAGGCTTTCGCCGCCAAGCTTGCCGCCAATCCGTCGAATTACATCGCACAGCCCACGCTCGCGCTGTCCACATGCCCGACTTTCGTCGAAGAAGGCATCGCGCCGCGCCATGTGGACCTGCGGCCCTATTGTCTGGTCGGGCGCGATATCGAGCTGGTGCAGGGCGGGCTGACACGGGTGGCGCTGACCGAAGGCTCGCTGGTCGTGAACTCGAGCCAGGGCGGGGGCGTCAAGGACACCTGGGTCATCGCGGAGGAATGAGATGCTAAGCCGCACAGCCGCCAATCTGTTCTGG
>REBU01000109.1 GCA_007692585.1 Paracoccaceae bacterium
ATCCTCGAGGAGGAGCAGATCGTCGCGCGCGTGCATGATCGCATTGCCCCCTATCTGGCGCGGGCCTGGGGCAGTCTGGCGGATCATCCGCTGGTGGGCGAGGCCGTGTCGCGCGGCATGATGGCAAGCCTCGCGCTGACCCCGGACAAAGCCGCGCGGGCGCGCTTCACCTCGGATCCCGGAACTGTGGGCCTGATCTGCCGCGAATATTCTTTCGGCAATAATCTGGTCATGCGCCATGTCGGTGACCGGATGATCATTGCGCCGCCGCTGGTGATCTCGGAGGCCGATATCGACGAGCTGATGACGCGCGCGCGCCGCACGCTCGATCAGACCCATGCGCATCTGCAGCGCGAGGGGATGATGGCGGCGGCAGCGTGATCTGGCGGGCGGTTTGTTCCTGTCTCGGTCGGTATGCATTGGCCGCAGCGAGCGACCCTTCTGGTGCTGCTGACCGCCTGATTGCCGCGTCGCCAGAAACGCAGGGGCGTCAAGCCTCGCGCACTTGCGCTCCACCTGAGTTACAAGTGCAGATCAGCGGATCATCCTGCCTGGAGACGGGTCAGGCGCTGGCCGCCACGCCATTCCGGTCGGCCGCCGCCAGCGTGGTGGACGCCCGCGCGATGCTGCGGTGAGGATGCTCTGCAGGCCGCATGAAAACATCAGGTGATTTTCTGCCATAGTGCTCAGCGGCGCTGCGAGGCTGAGGGTATATGCTTCAAGAGAATCTCTCAAATATATGAAACACAAAAATTAATCTTTTTGTGTCGAGATCCTGGGGCAGGTTTTTCGGCAGCCAGATGGAACGCGACGGCATTGCGCGGGTTAAGCGGTACAACAATCCATTGAATCGGAGCGTACCATGCCCACACCCATCGAGATCATTTCATCACTGCATACGAAAATCGCTGACGCAGCAAAAGGCTACGAGGACGCGATGAATATCGGAAATCATGCGGGCGTCCGCGAGCTCTGCGCCGAGCTGCGCAAACAGCATCTGAACCACGCCCACGAGCTTGCGGGGCTGCTGCTGGAACGTGGCGAGCGCCCGGATGGCGACGGTTCATTCATGAGCTTCGTGCACAAGGCTGCGCTGAATGTCCGCTTTGTCATTTCGGCAGATGAAAAGAGCCTTCTTCCAGGCCTTCGTGACGGCGAGAAGCGCCTTCTGGAAGCCTATGACGACACGCTGCGCGAATGCGAAATTGATGGCACGTTCAGTGCGAACGAGGTCAGCACATTGCAAAAACAGCGTGAAACTTTGGTGGCGAATGTCGGCAAGATCGACGCCTTGCAGACCGCGTTACAGTCTGATCGGACGGTCAGCAGCTGAGCGCTGAGCGAGATCGCGCGCAAGCTGAGCGGTTCGGCACCTCGCTGCCACCGACCCCGGCAGGGTGGCACGCGATATGGGCCGCCACATGTGGGTTGGGGAATTTTTCCACGACGGGGCAAATGGTGCGACGCGCCCGACCATCTGAGCCGGCGTAAGGCACTGCCCGGTCAGTCCCCCCGCGCCTGCGACGCGTGATCTCTTGGCGGCGATGCAACGGGTTCGCCAAGTGCAAGGCTTGCTTGACCATCATCCCCTGCCGCACCATCTTGATCCCTGAGACCTTAATGGAACGAGAGCGGGATGATCAAATTTGTGGCCCTTCTGGCTGTAGCGCTGGCGTTGGTCTTCATGGCCTATATCAGGTTTGCCCCCAGCGATCCGGCGCGTTGGCATGAGGATCCGCGTCTGGTGGCCCGTCCTGCCAGCCCCAATTTCCACCTGATCCGCATGGTCGGTGGCGATGCGATGCCGCGCGTCTATCAGATGACGCCCGACGCGCTGGCCGCGCGGCTGCACGCGGTGGCGCTGGCCGACGGGGCGACGCTTCTGGCAGGGTCAGTCGAGGCCATGCATATGACCTATCTGACCCGCACCCGGATCATGGGCTTTCCCGATTATACCTCGGTCCTGATCGAGAACACAGGCGAGGGGGCGATGCTGCTGGGCTTTGCCCGCGCGCGGTTCGGCTATTCCGATATGGGGGCCAATCGCGCGCGGCTGGAGCGCTGGCAGGCCGCGCTCAGCGACTGAGGCTGCAGCAGCCTGACAGCATCGGGCCCGTCGGCGCGGTCATCAGGCTGATCGACAGTCCAAAGGCGCGGTCGCTCATGCCATCATTGCAGGCGGCAGGGTAGATGAACGCCATGCCCGGCCCGCCGATGCCCGCGAATTGCACCATGCGCCGCAGATCCTCCGCGATGCCGCTATCCTGCGCCATCCACAGCTCCAGATCGCGGGCAGGCGCGTCGGGCGTGTCGAAATGCAGTGCCCCACCAACATTCTGCACCGACCAGAAGGGCTCGGTCCCGTAGCAGAACAGCTCGTCGGGCAGGTTGAAATTGTCGATATGCACTCCGCGCGCGTCCATGTAGCGCAGGTTCACCCAGCCAGCCGTCTCGGCTGTATTGACCTGCCCCCATGTGCCCTCGGGATTGGCGGCCACGATCTCGACGCCTCGGGCGTCGCGGTCCAGCGTGCCGATGATCTCGGCACTGGCCGAAGGCGTGGCGCGGATATTGAGCACATCCCCGGCCTCGACCCCGGTCACATCAAAGAGCTGCGGCAGGGGCTGGGTCTGGGCGATGGCAGGCGACAGGGCCAGAGCCGCCGCAAAGATGAGGGGAAGACGCATGAGACAGTCCTTTTTCCAAGCCATATGCCGCCGATCCTGACCAACCGACTGCCGATTGTGTGACAGATGCGGCGGGCGGCTGCAATGCGCAGCGCTTCCCATCGCGTGCAGAGGGGCGGGGCGGTTCACACTAAAGTAGAGTATCCCGGAAGGCGCTCAGCTGTTACCCTTCGCCTTCTGTCGAAAGAGAATATCGCTGCCCCGCCGCGCGTCCCCGCCTTCTGCGACGCCGCCTGGCAGAAGGCGCGCCGCAACTTGCGGAAAAACGACCACTCACGAATGCACCATCCATCAAGATCTGGGAGGAAGCTTGTTGGGAGAGTTGATTCGATTTGAGCAATTGCCTGTCTGGGTTCCGGGCAAGGTGCTTCTGGCAAGCGATGGCCAGAACTGGAAGAATGTCGCGCTGCGCTCTTACCATTATCTCGGGCAGGATGTGGTGGTTCCGGCAATGCGCGATTTCATGCTGGTCAGCTATCAGACCGGCGTCACGCCCATGCGGCGGCGGTTTGACGGCCGATGGAAGCGCGAGACGCTGGGGCCCGGCGCGACGTCGCTTCTGACGCGGGCGCAACAGGCCTATTGGAACTGGCATGAGCCCATCGATGTGACCCATATCTATCTGTCGGGCGATCTTGTGACGAATGTGGCTAGCGAGATCATGGACTGCGCCGTGAGTGAGGTCACTTTGGAAGATATTCTGCGCGTGGATGATCCGGTCATGGCCAATGCCGCCGCCGCGATCGCATCCGAGGCGCGCACATGTGGGCTGGGTGGCGCGCTTTATGTCGATTCCGTTGCGCGCGCGCTGATCATCCATCTGTTGCGGCAATATTCCTCTGTGCGGGTGCAAGAGACAGGGCGCAGTGGATCCTTGTCCCCGCAGCAGAAACGCAGGATTCTGGAATTCATCGATACCAATCTTGAGCGCTCCCTTGATCTCAAGCTGCTGGCCGATGCGCTGGACATGATGCCCTGCCTGTTTGCACGCCAGTTCCGGCGCACATTCGGGATGCCGCCCTATGCCTTCGTCAAGGCCCGACGGCTCGAAAAGGCCCGCGCTCTGCTGACCCGGACAACTCTGCCCATCAAGGTGATCGCAGTCGATTGCGGGTTCTGCGATCAGGCGCATCTGACGCGGATGTTCGCGGCAGAATTCGGGAAAACGCCCGCTGTCTATCGGCTTGAGGCGCAGTGACGCGGCCTGCTGGCGCTGGCGGGGTGTGGCCTGTGATAGGGGGCGTCATCGGCGAAAGTGCCGCATGTTAAGATCTTACAAGGCGCGGCACTGAAACGTTCAATCCTGCATCTTGGATAGGTGTTAAAAATTGACCGTATCGCAGGCGCAGACCCTGAGGAGGGGAGCCTGACGATACCTGTCGCGGTCGCGTGGAGGCGACCGTAACCAATATGGAGGAAATCATGCTTGACGCTCATCAGACCGCCACTTCGGCGGACCGAAAGCCCGTGCCGGCCAGACTGGACGCGCTTGTGATCGGGGCCGGGGTTGCAGGACTCTACCAGCTGAACCAGCTGCGCGAGATGGGGCTGAAAACCCATGCCTGCGACACAGCCAGCGATGTCGGGGGAACATGGTACTGGAACCGCTACCCCGGCGCCAAATTCGACAGCGAAGCCTATATTTACCAGTATCTCTTTGACGAAAAACTCTACAAGGGCTGGACCTGGAGCGAGCGCTTTCCCGGCCAGCCGGAAATCGAGCGCTGGTTGCACTACATCACTGACACGCTCGATCTGCGGCGCGATATTTCGTTTTCGACCAAGGTCGTCAAGGCGACGTTCAATGACGCGACAGGGCGCTGGACGGTCGAGACGGATCAGGGCGACGTGATTGACACGCAATACCTGATCGGTTGCACCGGGATGCTGTCGGCCCCGCTGGAAGATCGTTTTCCGGGCCAGTCAAGCTTTCGCGGCGAGATCGTCCATACAGGGCGCTATCCCAAGGGCGGGCTTGCGCTGGACGGCAAGCGCGTCGCCGTCATCGGCACAGGGGCCACGGGGATACAGGTCATCCAGACCATCGCGCCCGCCGTCGCGCATCTGACCGTCTTCGTGCGCACCCCGCAATATGTCCTGCCGATGAAGAACCCCAAATACGGCCCCGATGAGGCGCGCTGGTACAAAGGCCGTTTCGACGAGTTAAGGGCCAATATCCCGCACACCTTTACGGGGTTTGAGTATGATTTCGAGCACACATGGGCCGAGTTGACCCCCGAGCAGCGCCGTGCCGTGCTGGAAGAGATCCATGCCGATGGCTCGCTGAAGCTGTGGCTCGCCTCTTTCGCGGAGATGTTCTTTGATGAAGCTGTCAGCGAGGAAATCTCGGAATTCGTGCGCGAGAAGATGCGCGCGCGGCTCAAGGATCCCTATCTGATCGACATCCTTGTGCCGAAGACGGGCGATTATGGGTTCGGCACCCATCGCGTGCCGCTCGAAACCGGATATCTCGAAACCTATCTGCGCGACAATGTCGACGCCGTCAGCGTGCGCGACAACCCGATCACCGAAATCGTCCCCGAAGGTGTGAAGCTGCGCGATGGCACTGTCCATGCGGTCGATACCATCATCATGGCCGTGGGGTTCGACGCGGGCTCCGGCGCGCTGGCGCGGATTGATATCACCGGGCGCGAGGGCATGAAGCTGGCCGAGGAATGGCGCAAGGACATCCGCACGACGCTTGGGCTGATGAAATTCGGCTTCCCGAACCTGTTCATGACCGGCGCGCCGCTCGCGCCCTCGGCGGCGCTGTGCAACATGACCACCTGTCTGCAACAACAGACCGAATGGATCGCGCGCTGCATCGAGGACATGCGCAACAGCGGCAAGGATGTCATCGAGCCCACGGAGGCGGGCGAGGATGAATGGGTCCGCCACCATGACGAGACGGCCAATGCCACGCTGATCGCCAAGACAGAGTCGTGGTATACCGGCTCCAACGTGCCCGGCAAACCGCGCCGCGTCCTGTCCTATACGGGCGGCGTCGGGACGTATCGCAAGAAATGCGACGAGATTGCAGCCGACGGCTATCCGCTCTTTGCCATGTCGAAAGTCGCCGCGCCGCAAGACGCCTGAGCGACAGACCACGACGACGGCCTGCCGCGCCGCATGTGGGGCAGGTCACAAGCTCAGTTCATGGAGGAAAAAATGAGCCATATATTCAATGCAGACCACCTGCTGGAAAAGGTCGTGACATCGCAGCCGCGCGTGCCCGGTGTCGTCGCTATGGTCACGGATCGCGAGAAGAACATCTATGAAGGCGCGGCCGGGTTGCGCCGGATCGATGGCGATGCGGCCATCACCACCACGGACGCGTTTGCGATCTTCTCGACGACCAAGGCGATCACGGCGACCGCAGTGCTTCAGCTTGTCGAGGAGGGCAAGCTCGATCTCGATGCGCCCGCCAGTGACTATGCGCCCGATATCGGCACGCTGAAGGTCATTGACGGCTTCGACGCGGCAGGCGAGCCGATCCTGCGCGCCCCGAAACGGCCAGTGACCACCAAGCACCTGCTCTTGCATACCGGGGGGTTTGGCTATGATTTCTTCAGTGAAACCTATAACCGGCTGGCGCAGGAAAAAGGTCAGCCGAGCGTCATCACGGCCTCGAAAGCCTCGATCATGACGCCCTTGCAGTTCGATCCCGGCGATAAGTGGGAATATGGCACCAATATCGACTGGGCCGGGCAGGTGGTCGAGGCGATCACCGGCAAACGGCTGGGCGAGGTGTTCCAGAGCCGCATCTTCGATCCGCTGGGGATCGAGGACATGACCTTCGAGCTGCATGACGGATTGCGCAAGCGGCTGGCGGGCATGCATGCGCGCGGTGCCGACGGGGCGCTGTCGCCGATGGATTTCGAGCTGCCCGACAAGCCCGAGGTCCACATGGGGGGGCATGGTCTCTATGGGACGGTCGGCGACTACATGAAGTTCATCCGCATGTGGCTGAATGACGGCATGGGGCCGAACGGGCGCGTCCTGAAACCCGAAACTGTGGCCATGGCCGCGAAAAACCACCTCGGCGAGAAGAAAATCGGGATGCTGCCGGGCGTGATCCCGTCGCTGTCCAATGACGCCGAGTTCTTTCCGGGACTGTCCAAGTCCTGGTCCTACAGCTTCATGGTGAATGACGACACAGCGCCGACCGGTCGGCCCGCAGGTGCTCTGGGCTGGGCGGGGCTGGCAAACCTGTTCTACTGGATCGACCGCTCCAATGGATATGGGGGCTTCTGGGCGACCCAGATCCTGCCTTTCGGTGATCCTGTCTCTTTCACAGGATACATGGAGTTCGAAAGCAGCTTTTATGCCGCGCTAAAAGCCGCGAAAGCGGCCTGAATCGCGGACCGGTCGCCGGGGGCTCTGGCGACCGGTCAGTCGTGCCAGTCATATTTCCGCGACTATCCGCGGGGACTGTCCGAAAGTGGCGGTGCCTTGCGCGCATAGGGCCGCCGCCAATGACGCAAGGTCCATCTGGCCAAAGATACGGCTATGTCAGGCATCCGGGCGGTGGAGGGTATGTCAAGCAACAACGGCGACTGACCAATCGTGCCTGACACGCTGGCCCAGATCCCTGAGGGCGAAGACCGCGGCACTGTAACGACCGACGCTGCCTATGACACCCGTCGCTGCCACACTGCCCTCAGCGACCGGCAGGCTACTTGGATCATCCCGAGCCGCAAGAACGCTCGCCGGTGGAAAAAAGACTGGACGACTGCGATAGCCAGAAATCAAGCCCTCCGTGCCACTCGGCACGAGCCCCGCCAACCCCTGCCCAGCGCGACGCGCTCGACCGGCTGGCGGCTGCGATTGCTTCGGGTGGGGAAGCCGAAGCGAAGGCGCAGCGCGACCTTGCCGAAATGCTGGTGGATTTTCACCTATGAGTTGGCGCAGGCGACTTGACCGGCAGGAAGGCAAGCGAGGCACGGCTGCGCTCGGGCCTTGCGTGATTTTCGCGTGGGTAGCCGAAACAGGCGAACCCTTGGCCGCGATGCTGATGGGTGGCGGAAGCCTGATCCGCGAAGATGGCGAAACGGCGGAAGTCTTCACGGCTCGGGCCTAAGCTGGAGCGGCTGGTCCAGTTTTCTTGCCTGAGAATGGCCGCGACGCGCTGGCAACCGGCAACGCCCCGCGCTGGGCTTCCGGGGCGCTGATGAAACAAG
>REBU01000021.1 GCA_007692585.1 Paracoccaceae bacterium
TGCTCAATGACGACTACACGCCGATGGAATTCGTCGTGCATGTGCTGGAGCGGTTTTTCGGCATGTCGCACGCCATGGCGTTTGATGTGATGCTGACAGTGCACAAGAAAGGGGTGGCCGTGGTCGGTGTCTTCTCTTATGAGGTGGCCGAAACCAAGGTTGCGCAGGTCATGGACTTTGCGCGGCGCCATCAACACCCGCTGCAATGCACGCTGGAAAAGGAATAAGCGCCGCTGCGCGCCCCATGACCACACCTGCATCAATCCTTCATGACCCCGCACCGCGGGGGATCCGTCTGGCGCTCGCGCTGGAAGCCGGTCTTGTATTGCCCGGCCCGAATCTGTCTGTCTATCGCCCCCGCGCGGGCGAGGATTTCTCGCCACTGCTCAGCGCCCTGCCCCGCGAAGCCGTGCAGATGGTGCAGAGCTTCAAGCCCGACCATGAGGCGCTGGCGCAAGCAGGCTGGTCGGTCGCCGCCAACTCTGCCCCGGCTGCGGCGGCGCTGATCTGCCTGCCGCGCGCCAAAGCCGAAGCCTTCGCGCTGATCGCAGAGGCCGTCGCCCAAGGGGCGCGGCTGGTCGTGGTGGACGGGCAGAAATCCGATGGGGTAGAATCGGTCCTGAAGGCGTTGCGCGCGCGCGTGACCGTCTCTGAGGCGATTTCAAAAGCCCATGGCAAGCTGTTCTGGTTTGCGCCAACTGGGCTGGATTTCAGCGACTGGGCTGCTGCGCCCCGCACTCTGCGTGACCCCGCGCTTGGCACTTTCGAAACCCTGCCGGGCGTGTTTTCCGCGGATGGCATCGATCCCGGCTCAGCGCTCCTTGCTGCATCGCTGCCGCCGAAACTGCCTGCACGCATGGCCGATCTGGGCGCGGGCTGGGGGTATCTCTCTGCCGCAATCCTCGGCCGCGAAGGGGTCGAGACGCTGCATCTGGTCGAAGCCGAAGCGCAGGCGCTGGACTTGGCGCGGCGTAATCTCGACGATCCGCGCGCAGAGTTTCACTGGGCCGATGCCTGCAGCTTCGCGCTGCCAGCTTCGCTTGGCGGGGTCGTGATGAACCCGCCATTTCATACCGGGCGCAGCGCGCAGCCCGCTCTGGGGCTGGCCTTCATCGCCGCTGCGGCGCGGATGCTGGGCACGCGCGGGACGCTGTGGATGGTCGCCAACCGCCACCTACCCTATGAAGGCGCGCTGGCGCAGTATTTCCAGCGCCATGACGTTCTCACCGAAACCAACGTCTTTCGGGTCTGGCAGGCCAGCGGGCCGCGCAGCACCAAACCAAGGCGATAAGGAACCCACCTCCATGAGCTATGCCATCTCTGGAAAGACCGCAATTGTCACAGGTGCCGCCAATGGTGTCGGGCTTGCGATTGCCCGCCATTTCGTGGCGCAGGGGGCCAATGTGGTGCTGGCCGACCGCGATGAGAGCAGGCTCAAGAGCGAGATCGCCACGCTGTCGGGGACCGATGAACACGCGATTTTCTTTGCCGGTGACCTGCGCGAGCGGCTGACGATCGCCAATCTGCTCTCGGCGACGGTCGACGCATTTGACCGCGTCGATATCCTGGTTAACGCGACGCGCTCCTGCATCGTGTCAGACCCGTTGGATGATCAGTGCGATGCGGTGGAAACAGCTCTGCAACAGAACCTGCTGGCCAGTCTGAAACTGTCGCAGGTGATCGCCAAACGCATGATATCGCAGGCCGAAGGCTCCAGCGAGCGGATGAAGGCTATCGGCTCGATCATCAACCTGTCCTCAATTGCCGCGCGACGCACGCAGCCGGAGCTGATGGCCTATTCGATTGCCTCGGCGGCACTTGACCAGATGACACGGTCACTGGCCGTGGCCTATGCGCAACACGGCATCCGCGTGAATGGTGTGGCGCTTGGCTCTGTGATGAGCGCCAATCTGAAAGAGCAGATGCAAAACAATGATGATTACCGCGAGAAGATCCTGCGGCAAACGCCGATGGGACGCATCGGTGCATCCTCGGAAGCTGCCGAAGCGGTGCAATTCCTCGCCTCCAACGCTGCCGCCTTCATGACTGGCCAGATCATCACGATCGACGGCGGTCGCACCCTGCTCGATCCTGTCTCAGTGCCCGTTCACTGACTTGCGCCCGTGCCGCTTGCATGCCCTTTGGCATGCTGCGGATTGCGCGCGGAAAAAATGTTCCGAAAAACGTTCACCGGTAACGATGGCGCAGCCCTCTTTCCGGTCCAGGATCCGTTTTCAGAGAGCATGTCTTGCGCAACACGCGGCGCTTCAGGTAAAGCGTTTCAGCATCAGCACTGCGTTTAACCCGCCAAAAGCGAAGGCGTTGGACATTACCACATCGACCTTGCCCGCGCGGGCCTCATTCGGGACGACATCGAGCACGATCTCCGGGTCTGGCTCTGAGAAATTCATCGTGGGCGCAATCACGCCCTCGCGGATCGCCATCAGCCCGGCCAGCAATTCGACAGCACTGGTCCCGCCGATCAGATGGCCATGCATGGACTTGGTCGAAGACACAGGCAGCCGGTCCAGATGATCGCCCATCACGATGCGCAGCGCCTGGGCCTCGATCCGGTCATTCGCAGCGGTCCCGGTGCCATGGGCATTGACGTAATCTACCGCCTCAGGGGCAAGCCCCGCATCCGCGAGCGCGGCCTGCATCGCCCGCACGGGCCCATCGCGATCGGGCATGACGATATCACCTGCATCCGAACTCATCCCGAAACCTGCCACTTCCGCCAGGATCTCGGCCCCGCGCGCAGTCGCGTGCTCCAGTGTTTCGAAAACGAAAACCGCGCCGCCCTCGCCCTGCACCATCCCCGAGCGGTCGCGCGAAAACGGGCGGCACGTGTCACGCGACATCACGCGCAAGCCTTCCCAGGCCTTGATGCCGCCGAAACAGAGCATCGCCTCGGATCCGCCTGTCAGCATCACATCCGCCTGCCCCGCACGCAGCACCTGCAACGCCTGTCCCATCGCGTGATTGGCAGATGCGCAGGCCGTCGAGACTGTCAGCCCCGGTCCCTTCAGCCCGAATTCCATCGACAGATGGGCCGTCGCGGCATTGTGCATCAGGCGCGGCACCACCAGAGGATGGACACGGTTCTTTCCCTCCTCGTAGACATTGCGATAATTGTCATCGACGGTCAGATTGCCACCACCCGCTGTGCCGAGTATCACGCCCGCGCGCAGACGCGCCGCGTCCGACAGAACCAGCCCGGCCTGTGCTACCGCCTCACGCGCGGCAATCAGCGCGATCTGAGAAAACCTGTCCAGACCAGTCAACTGCGCGCGGGTGAAATGTGCCTGCGGATCATAGCCTGTGATCTCGGCACCGACGCGGATGCTCAGGCGATCCACATCACGACAGGTCAACGGGCCAATCGCACAATGGCCCCGCTTGAGCGCCGCGAAACTCTGCGCTGTGTCATGGCCAAGCGGGTTGAGCGTGCCCGCCCCCGTCAGGACAACACGCCTCATGCGGCCTGTCGCGCCACCAGTTTTTCGACCTCGGAAATGATCGCGCCCACGGAAGACAGATCAAAACCGGGCTGTTCAGGCGTGTTTGCGTTGAAAGGCACTGCGATATTGAAGGCTTCTTCAATGCTGAAAATGCACTCGACCAGCCCAAGACTGTCAATTCCCAGATCAGCGAGCCGACAGGTCAGCGTGATCTCGGCAGGCTCGATCATGGCCTGTTCCGCGATGATTGCGATCACGCGCTCTTCGATCAGCTTTCGTTCCATCCTGCTTTCACGCCTCTTTCGCCGGGCTGTTGCTGCCCTGCACTGTGGATTGCATCTGACTGTAACAGTTTCATGACATAGGACAACTCAAAATCAAGTCACAGGCGCCCCGTCAGGCTGTCTGCACGGGCTCAGATCTGCATATCCGACCCGGCTGCGCCAAGCGCGCGCAGCGCATCATAGATCATCGCGTCACGCCCATAGACATCGGCACGGAAATTCAACGCCCCCCGCACGTCAGTAAAAGCCGTGCGATAGACCAGGTGCACCGGCACCGGCTCCTTGAGGAAGACCCGCGTCTGCTGGCGCGTGTTGAGCGTGGAATGATAGAGCCCGCGTGGATCATCGGTTTGGCGCGACAAAAGCTCATAGGCAAACTCGCGCGGATCATTCAGGCGAATGCATCCTGACGAATGCGCCCGCATGGTGGTACGAAACAAATGTCGTTCAGGGGTGTCGTGCAGATAGATCGCGTAGGGGTTCGGGAACATGAATTTAACCTCACCCAGCGCATTGTTCGGCCCTGGGGGCTGGCGAACATTGAAGGGGAAATTCGCAGGCGTGTAGCGCGCGAAATTGATCTGTTCACGCGGCACAACGCGGCCGCGGGCATCGACGATCTGCAAATGCCGCGCACCGCCTGCCGACAGCGCGCCCCAATAAGACCGCGCAATGATCGAGCGCGGCAGGGTCCAGTCGGGATTGATTTCGAGATACGTCATGCGGTCCGAAAATTCCGGGGTCTGACGTCCATCCGTTTGCGCCCCGATCACCGAGACCGTCTCGAAGGTCACCTGATCGTGATCGACGATCTGCGACGTGAAATCGGTCAGATTGACCCAGATGTGCCGCTCGCCACGCGGGATATTCAGCCAGCGTTCACGCTCCAGCGCCACGATCACCGATTTCAACCGCTCCTCAGGGGCCACATTGATCGCCCGGATGGTTGCCGCACCGGCGACGCCATCCGCCTCCAGTCCATGCCTGGCCTGGAAGCCCATCACCGCCATCTGGAGCGCCGCATCATAGCTCGCTGCCGCCGAGCGCTCCAGATATCCCATCGCGACCAGACGATTGCGCAGCGCCACGACCTCTGACCCGGATGTGCCGGGGGTGAAGCGCGCTTCCGGCACCGTCGGACCCCAGCCCCCCTGCGCGATGACTTGGCTCAGATCGTGACGCGCGCGCAACAGCCGCGCGTATTCGGGCGCTGCGGGGATCAGATTGCGCAGCACCGTCGTCATCGGCGCCTCGGCGACCTGCTGCAGCAGCGCCGTCGGATCGGGGCGCGGCAAAGCGCGAACGATGTTGCGGTCGACACTGCGCGGATTGAGCACGCCGCTGGACATATCCCGCGCATATTGCAGGAAAACCTTCGTCACGCGCGCCTCCAAAAGCGCCCTGTCGCGTTCGCTTTGCACAGCCTCAAAGGCAGCGACCAGCCCCGGCACATCGTAACGTGCCACGGGCAGCCCATGCTGGCTTGCACGCGACAAAGCGGTCAGCAGCGCCTCACGCCGCGCCGCGTGATCGCTGCCCGTCCAGAGAGGGGCAAAATCCCGTGCGCGGTAGAAGATCGCAACAGCTTCGTTTTCCGAAACAGTCTCTGCGAGCGCCTGCCGGAAAGCCGGAAATTCCTGCGCACCGACAGGGGATGCGGACCACAAGAGCACTGCAGCCGCGCCCGCAAGCGCCCAAACCCGCACTGATCCAAGAGGCGTGACCTGTCCCGATACCCGCATGCAACATATCCCTTTAGTCAAACATATCTTTTTGCACAGAATAAACGCGATGACGTCCACTCACAACCCCGCGACCGGACGCAAAAAACCGCATCCGTGACATTCAGGTTTTGTCAAGGGATCTGCTTTACCATGATACGCATGATCCATCCCTCCGTTGCTCATGACCCCGCCCCGCCGCTCGCGATCTTCGGCCGAATTGGCAAAATTCCGCTCAGCAAGGGCGGCTACCCACTTCGCTACGTCAAAATATCTTGGGGAACAGTGCCCGCTGTGGCATCAGTAAAGCCCGGTAGCGCGAGAACTATGGCGCTTCGACGACTTCCGACCCTCCAGAGTTTCAGGGTCAGGAGACGGAAAAACAAAAACGAGGGACATCGTTTTCCATGATTGACAGCTCGACGACGAAGTTAACTCGCCGCACGATCCTTGGTGCCTTTGCAGCCACCGCAATCAGCGCTGCGCCCTTCTTTCCCGGCGTTACCGCATATGCACGCGGAGCAGGCGATATCCGCAGGCTGCGCTTCTATTCGGGGCGAACAGGGGAAAATATAAATCTGATCTACTGGATCGACGGCAGCTACATTCCGGAATCCATCGGCGAAATCAATCATTTCTTCCGTGACTGGCGCAATAATCAGGTCCATAATATCGATACGCGCACTGTGGATTTTCTGGCCGCAACGCACAATATCCTGCGCGTCAGCGAACCCTACATGCTGCTCTCGGGTTACCGTTCGCCGCAAACCAACCAGATGCTGCGCGCGCGGTCAGGCAATGTTGCGGAAAACTCGTTGCATCTGCGTGGTCAGGCGGCGGATGTCAGGCTGAATTCACGCAGTGTCGGACAGATCGCTCAAGCCGCACAATCATGCAACGCTGGTGGGGTCGGGCGCTATTCTCGGTCGAATTTTGTGCATTTCGATTGTGGCGCGGTACGCAGCTGGGGTCGCTGACGGCCGGTTTCTGCGCACGATCCGCCCTCGAGCGAAAAAAACCTCCATATCTGCAAGACTGAACCGAAAGTCAAAATTCGGCACGCATCTGTTAGGGTCATCTTTACCCGTAAACGGGTATCATGGTAGACGTTAAGACATATGAAGCACGTCTCATCCGCCTGACTGACTGGGGCTATCCATCGTCTGAGCAATCTGACTGAAGACGGAAGGCAGGGGATCCACTGAGTGGTTGCGCGGGGCAGTGAGTGATGTTGGAATTCGAGAGTGTCAGCAAATCATACTGGACCGGAACTCAGCGCAAAGTCATTCTTGAAGATGCAAGCTTCACTGTCCGTAGCGGGATGAACCTGGGGATTCTGGCCAAGAACGGCACAGGCAAGACCACGGTCGTAAACATGATGGCCGGCTTGGAAAAGCCCGATGACGGCGTCATCCACAGACGGTGCAGTGTATCTTTCCCTCTTGGCTTCATGGGCGGGCTCGACACCAAGCAATCGGGCACCGAAAACGTGCGCTATATTGCCTCGCTTTACAGCCTTGAACCCGATGAAGTGGAAGCTTTCTGCCGCTGGATGTGCGATATTCGTGAATATTTTGATATGCCAATCGGCACGTACAGCCAGGGGATGCGGGCGCGGCTGTCACTGGCGCTGATGATGGCGATGAATTTCGACCTGTATCTGATCGATGAAGGGATGCCGACCACCACGGACGTCGCCTTCAACCGTCGCGCGGGATCCGTCATGCGCGAACGTTTTGAAAAGTCGACGCTTGTGATTGTGTCGCATCAGATGGATACTCTGGAAAAATTCTGCAATTCAGCAGCCGTCATGCATGACGGCAAGCTGTATTTCTTTGACACTCTCGAGGAAGCCAAGGCACTTTATGACTACACCGATTAAGTCCCAACGCTTCCGGCTGCGCAAAGCCCGGTCCAGATCCGAGGCCCCGCAACCCGTCGTGGTCGATGACCTCCGTCGCGACCGCACAGGCTTTTCGCAATTGCCACCCGACGAAATCGCCGACGCCGAATTCACCGATGAAGACAGCCTGCCGGTTGGCCAGGCGAACGCGCCGCACCGCGACGCAGAAGACCGTCCGATCGTTCAGGTGCACAAACGTCGTCGCGTGACCCCGCAGGACACATCGGCAGAGCTGCAGTCATCAGCGCCAGAACCCGCTGAGGCTGAAACTACGGAACCGCAGCAAGCGCGCCCGCAGCCTGGTCAGGAAGCGGATGACCCTGTGGACATAACCGACCTTGAGGGCCGACCCAACATTCTGGAATCATTGGAAGCCATCCGCAATGAAGGGCTGAACGCGCGACAATTGCGCATGGCGATGCGGGTCGCGCAGAAACACGGGATCCGCCCAACCTCGGCACATGAGGCGGTCTTGCTGTTGCGCCAGCGCGGCATCGACCCGTTTGCCCGCACCACCATGCTCGATCTTGCCGAAACCGACGAGACAGAGCCCACCCGCGCCCTCACCACCCGCGCCGAGACGATTCCGGCCACACGCGACATCGGTGGTCCGATCAGCCCCGCCAAGGACCGGATGGCGCGGGTGGCAAAGGAACGGGAAAAGGAACTTCGCAGGGTTCAGCAAGAGATTGCAAAGCGCCGTCGCAAGCGGATGCTGTTGCTGGGCGTACGCTTGCTGGTCTTCGTGACGCTGCCGACGTTGATCGTCAGCTGGTATTTCTACATGATCGCAACGCCGATGTATGCGACGCAGAGCCAGTTCGTGATCCAGCAGGCCGATGGCGGTGCCATCGGGGGCGAGCTTGGGGGCATGTTGCCGGGTGCGGCAGGCATGGGCGGGCAGAGCGAAGCACCATCGGTGCAAAGCTATCTCCAGTCTCTGCCTGCCATGATCCGCCTTGACCGCGAAGAAGGGTTCAAGGCGCATTTCAGCAGCCCCGAGATCGATATTCTGCGCCGCCTGCCGCCTGACGCGACCGACAGCGCGGCGTTCAAGCGCTATCGTCGCAACGTGTTGATCGGGTTTGATCCGACCGAAGGGGTTGTCCGGCTGGAAGTGATCGCCGCCTCGCCCGAAGTGAGTGAGCGTTTCTCGCGTGCGCTGATTCGGTTCGCCGAGGAGCATGTAGACATGATGACGCAGCGCATGCGCGATTCGCAGATGAATGATGCGCGCCAGAACCTTGAAGATGCGCAACGCCAGTTGATCGAAGCACGGCTCGCTGTGGTCGAATTGCAGGAAAGCAGCTCGATCCTGTCCGGAGAGGTCGAGCTTTCGCTCTTGTCCCAGCAACTGAGCGCGCTGGACGCCGAATTGCTGCAGACGCGGCTTGCCCTGCAGGAATTGCGCTCCAATCCGCGCCCAAATCAGGCGCGTTTACAGCAGGTCGAACGGCGCGAGTCCGCGCTGATTGAGCAAGTTTCGGCACTGCGCGGCTCCATGACCCGCGATTCCGACGGTGGCGTATCGCTGGCACGGACCCAGAGCTTGCTGATCACTGCGGAAGCGGAAGTGCAGACGCGGGAAATGCTGCGTGCGCAAGCAATGCAGCAGATGGAGCAAGCCCGCATCGATGTCGGGCGCCAAGTCCGCTATCTGGCGCTATCGGTGGAACCTGTCGCCCCGGATGAGCCGACCTATCCCCGGAAACTGGAAAGCTCTGCCGTAGCTTTCCTTATTTTCCTAGGGCTATATCTGTTCGTCTCAATGACCGCTTCGGTCTTGCGCGAGCAGATTTCGGGCTAGACGGGCCACTCGCGGCGCGTCCACCCGCGACATAAATGCAAAGACTGGGATCAGGCGACGTATTTTTGTTGCCCTGACCACCGGAAGGCCCTAGGTTACGCTGCATCTGCACAATGACCTGAATTTTCGATTGGAGCGTACCCATGCCGCATGATGGACAATCCCTGCCGACACCCGTTCTCGGCGATCTTCTCAGCCTGACGCGCGAGGCACTCGCTCCGATCGAGGCTCTGCTCGCCGAAGCAACAGACGCGGTCCGCTCCCGGATCGCGCCAGCGGGCAAGGTCGATCCGGTTCTGCTGGACGCGGATCAATATGCGGCCCACGGTCTGGCCTGGCTCGCAACCTATGTCGAAAGCCTGCGCCAAATGCAGGGCTGGGCAGAGCGTCTGCAAGATGAAGGCAAGTTCGGTGAGATGGAGCAACTGATCCATCAGATCGGCTTTGGTGAATATCTGAACCAGATTGCCGGCGGGATCCCGATGAATCAGGGCGAAATCACGCGGCTTGCCGATCTGGGTCTGACGGCTGATCTCGACAGCGGCGCGGCGGGTCGACTGCGGCGCGAGGGGAACACGGATGCCGCACGCATGGCCCTGGTGGCGCTGATGCGCAGCAATCATGGTCGCGCGACCTTCGGGGCGACTGGCCTTGATGAAGAGCTTGAAATGATCCGCGACCAGTTCCGGCGCTACAGCGACGAACAGATTGCGCCCCATGCGCATGAATGGCACCTCAAGGACGAGCTGATCCCGATGGAGGTGATCGACCAGCTGGCGGAAATGGGCGTCTTCGGGCTGACGATTCCGGAAGAGTTCGGTGGGCTTGGCATGCCGAAATCCGCAATGGTCGTCGTGTCGGAAGAGTTGTCGCGTGGCTATATCGGGGTGGGCAGCCTCGGGACGCGCACGGAGATCGCCGCCGAATTGATCATCTGTGGCGGCACGCAGGCGCAGAAAGAAGCGTGGCTGCCGAAATTGTCTTCGGGAGAAATCCTGCCGACCGCCGTTTTCACCGAACCCAATACCGGCTCTGATCTCGGCAGCCTGCGCACGCGCGCGGTCAAGGATGGCGATGACTGGGTGGTGAATGGCAACAAGACCTGGATCACCCATGCCGCGCGGACCCATGTGATGACTGTGCTTGCGCGCACCATTCCCGACACCAAGGACTATCGCGGCCTGTCGATGTTCCTCGCTGAAAAGACACCGGGAACGGATGAGACGCCTTTCGTCGATCCGGGCCTGTCCGGCGGCGAGATCGAAGTTCTGGGCTATCGCGGGATGAAGGAATACACGGTCAATTTCGACGATTTCCGCGTCAAGGGCGAGAACCTGCTGGGCGGCGAAGAAGGTCAGGGCTTCAAGCAATTGATGCAGACCTTTGAATCTGCGCGCATTCAGACCGCGGCACGGGCCATTGGCGTGGCACAGAATGCGCTGGAAGTGGGCATGCAATATGCCGAAGACCGCAAGCAATTCGGCAAATCTCTGATCGAGTTCCCGCGTGTAGCGGCCAAGCTTGCAATGATGGCGGTGGAGATCATGATCGCGCGTCAGCTGACCTATTTCAGCGCACGCGAAAAAGACGCCGAGCGTCGCTGCGATCTGGAAGCAGGCATGGCCAAGCTCTTGGGCGCGCGTGTAGCATGGGCTTGTGCGGATAACTCGCTGCAGATCCACGGTGGCAATGGCTTTGCGCTGGAATATCAGATCAGCCGTATCCTGTGCGACGCGCGCATCCTGAATATCTTCGAAGGGGCGGGCGAGATTCAGGCGCAGGTAATCACGCGCCGCCTGCTCTGAAGCCGAAACAGACCTCCCCTGCCCCGCCTGTGCCACTGGCACAGGCAGCGCCCATTTGGCGCGGGGTGGGTGGGTGGGAGGGCCAAATGGGCGCTTTTCCCGTCAAATCAGCTGGCGTTGCCCAAGGATCCGGGGCAACGCCTTTTTCACTTTGAAAAACCCTGCCGTGGCATGCGGCCAGAGTGCTGCATCCCAAGGGCGCTGCCACTCACACAGCGCAATCCCCTCAGCCGTCAAAGCCAGTTGCGCTTCATCCAGCCAGTCGCGCAACGGACCGCGCGGCACGAACCCCGTAATCACCTGACGCGCGCCGCAAGCCTTGGCCCAGCGCGCCAGATCGCGCGCATCACCTGCCCGTTTGATCTGAACATCAAGGCCCAGCCGTGCGGCGGCGTCTTCCAGCGCAGCGCGTTCAAATCCCGCCACAGCGTCCGCCACGTCCCGATGCGACCGCAGATGCGACACTTCCAGCGCGAGGCATCCGCTCAGGCTCCAGTCCGCCAGCTCCGCCGCACGCAGCCCGCAATCCTCTTCCGTCAGCAACAGCAAGCTAGGCAGCCCTTCGGCCATGGCGCTTGGGGCGCGCAGCGGCGTCCCTGGCGGCAGGCCCTCGGGCTCCGTGTCTTCCAGCCCCTTGGTCACGACCGCCAGTTCCGCGTCGCGCGGCAAAAATCGCTGCCCGGTGAATTTCGCGATATTCCAGGCCTTGGCCTCGTAGAATTTGCCGCGCGTATGCAACCCCGCCACCCAGCGCCAGGACAATGTATTCGAGGCCGGATCACCATCGAGCAAATGACGATAGAAAAAATCGGCCCCCAGGCGCCACGGCAGCCCCAATGTGAAAATCCAGATCGAGGCGAACCACATCCGGGCATGATTGTGCAGATAGCCAGTCTCGACCAGTTCCTGCGCCCAGGCATCAAAACAGGCAATCCCGGTCTGGCCGGCTTCGGCCCGCGCCAGCTCACGACGCAACGCGCGGTCGCGCTCAAGCGCAGTCAGATCTTGCGACAGCCCATCGCGGTATCGTGTCCAGATAGCCGGGCGATGTTCCAGCCAGCCCTTGAAATAGCCCCGCCAGGCAACCTCTTGCAGGAATTTCTCGGCCCCCTCGGCCCCATGCGCGGCCAGCGCCGCTTCGACGACCTCTTCTTCCAGCACCAACCTGCGGCGCAAAAACGGCGAGAGGCCCGATACATCAAGATGCCGCTCTGGCCCCAGATCGAAATTCCGCCCCGCTGCGTAGCGCTTGCCCATGCGCGGAATGAAGGCCTCAAGTCGCGCCAGACCTGCCGCGCGAGTCGCTGTTTCAAATCTCATGGTCTTGCCCCCGGTCACCTGCATCGCCGCGCAGTTAGCGCCGCATCACCGGGTTTCAATTGCCGCGCCGCTCAGCGCCGCCCGAAGAGCTTTTCGATGTCCTCCAGTCCAAGCGCAACAGAGGTCGGGCGGCCATGATTGCACTGGCCCGAAAGCGGCGTCGCTTCCATCTCGCGCAAGAGCGCATTCATCTCCTCGACGCGCATCACGCGACCCGAGCGCACCGAACCATGGCAGGCAATGCGCGACAGCACCGCATCGATCCGCGCTTCCAGCCCGCGACTGTGGCCCTGATCTTCCAACTCGTCCAGAATGTCCCGGATCAGCCCCCGCGCATCGATCTGACCCAGAATCGCGGGGGTTTCGCGCAGCATGACACACCTGCCCCCGAAGCCCTCGATCACCAGCCCCAGCTGCGCCAGCTCGGGTGCCAACGCCAGCAAGGCCGCGCACTCTGTGTGGGGCAGCTCGATGATCTCGGGGATCAGCAACGCCTGCGTGGCGATGCCGTTTTCCGCGCGCTGTCGCTTGAGCCGCTCATAAACCAGCCGTTCATGGGCGGCATGGGCGTCCACGATGACCATGCCATCAGCGGTTTGGGCGATGATGTAATTCTCGTGAATTTGCGCCCGTGCGGCCCCAAGTGGCGCGTCCTGCGGCACATCGAGTTGCGGGGCTTCTGTGCGCGCTGATACAGCGTCGCGCGCGGGCCAGAGTGCCGGGGCTTCGGCCATGCCCTGCGGGGCTTGCATCTGATACGCCGCGCGCAAGGCACCAGCGGGCGCACGGTCCATCTGATAGACAGGGCGCTGTGGGGGCTGTTCCATCGCGCCCAGCATGGCCCCTGCTACGGTGCTCGACGCGCGATGCCCGGCCCCCGCCAGCGCGTGGCGCAAGCCAGAGACCACCAGCCCGCGCGCCAAACCGGGATCACGGAAGCGCACTTCGGATTTCGCCGGGTGCACATTCACATCGACCAGTTCCGGCGCGCAATTCAGGAAAAGCACGACAACCGGGTGGCGGTCGCGCGACAGGACATCCGCATAGGCTGCGCGCAACGCCCCTATCAGCATCTTGTCACGCACCGGGCGGCCATTGACGAAAAGATATTGCGCCACAGCCGCGCCGCGTGAATAGGTCGGCAAGCCCGCGAAGCCCGTCAGATGCAGCCCGTCACGCTCGGCATCGATGCGCAGCGCATTGTCGGTAAACTCGCGCCCCAGCACGCCCGCTATTCGTTCTTCGAGCGCGTCAAACAGCGCGCCCTGGGCCGCATCGGCGCGAAACATCTCGCGCGCTGTGCCCTCTGACACATCCGACAAGGTAAAACTGACATAGGGTTCGGCAAGGGCGAGCCGCTTGACCACATCGCCAATCGCCTGCGCTTCGGCCCGGTCTGTGCGCATGAATTTCAACCGCGCGGGCGTAGCATAGAACAAATCGCGCAGCGTGACCGTGGTGCCGTATTGTGCGGCCTCCGGACGCGGGGCGCTCATACGGCCGCCCTCGACTGCGATCGAGGCGCCCTCCTCGCCCGCAGCGCGTGTGGCGATGCTCAGCCGCCCCACCGCGCCCAGCGAGGGCAGCGCTTCACCGCGAAAGCCGAAGGAATGGATATTCAGCAAGTCCGAGCCGTCGATCTTGGACGTGGCATGGCGCGACAGTGCCAGCGGCAGATCTTGCGGGCGCATCCCGTGCCCGTCGTCCCGCACCCGGATCAGGGTCTTGCCGCCATCCGCATAGGCCACGTCAACGCGCCTGGCCCCTGCATCAAGCGCATTTTCCACCAATTCCTTGACCGCCGAAGCTGGGCGCTCCACCACCTCACCGGCGGCAATGCGATTGACGGCAGCTTCATCAAGCTGCCGTATCTCAGGGCGTATGTTGCGATCCGGGGCATTCATGCCACATGATGTAGCATAAACGCAGGCCGACTGCCAAGCCTAGTTCAGTCCGACAGGCTGTCCCACGACCACAAAAAACAGCGCCTCCGGGTCAAACAGACGGGCTGCAAGCTCATTGACCTCCTCAAGCGTCAAGGCGTCGATCAGGTCATTGCGGATATTGACATAATCTTCATCAAATCCCTGAAACTGCATCGATGCCATGATCGCGGCGATGGACGCGTTGCCATCGAAGCGCAGCGGATAGGCGCCGGTCAGATAGGTCTGGATGCGGGACAATTCCTCATCAGTGACACCTTCACGCGCGATCTGCGCCCATTCTTCGCGCAACAGCTCTATCACCAGCTCGACATTGGCGTTATCCGTGGACACACGACCCTGATAGGTTTCGCCCAACGCACCAGAGGATAAAAACGCACCAACCCCGTAGGTCAGCCCGCGTTCTTCCCGCAAACTGCGCATCAGTCTTGTGCCAAAGCGTCCACCACCGAAAATTTCATTCACCACAAAAGCCGTCAGGAAATCGGGGTCGTCACGCGGGATTCCACGATGACCGAACGCGATGACCGATTGCGGACCGTCAAAAGGCAAGATCTCCAAGCCCGGTCCGGCCAGAAACGCGGCGCGCTCCGGGATCGGCTGGCCTTCCTGCGGGATGCCCTCGAACAGCCGGTCGAGCAGCGCCGCCAGATCATCGGCAGAGATATCCCCTGCCGCACCGATGAACACCCGGTCGCGCGCTATGGCCGCGCCATGGGCGGCAATCAGATCGTCACGCTGCAGCGCTTCGACCGTCTCGGGCGTCCCATTGGCGTCGCGCCCATAGGGATGCGGCCCGTAAGCCGCACGCGCGAAACTGCGTGAGGCGATGGCATTGGGCTCCAGCGCGTCGCGGCGCAACCCCGCGAGGGTCTGGCTGCGCAGGCGCGCGATGGCGCTGTCGTCAAAGCGTGGCTCCGTCAGGGCGAGGCGCAAGAGGTCGATCACCTCGTCTGCGTCTTCGGTCAGGAAACGCGCCGAGACGGAAACGGAATCGCGATTCGCGCTGAAGCTCAGCCGCGCGGCCAGCGCTTCGCTGCGGGTGGCGAAAGCCTGGGCGTCAAGATCACCCGCGCCTTCGCTCAGAAGTGCAGCCATCAGAGACACCGCCCCTGCAGTTTCATCGCTATCGAGCGCCGCGCCGCCGGCAAAGATCAGCTCAAGCGCCACGAAGGGGATCGAGCGTTCCTCGACCAGCCAGGCGTTCAGGCCAGTCTCGGTCGTGACCGGGGTGATGTCGACTTCCGCGCGCAGTGGGAAAGCGACGATCAGGAAAAGGGCAAGCAGGCGTTTCATTGGCTCAACTCCACTGTCCGAGGGCGCATGGCATGGCCGGTGACCGAGGCGCGGCGGTCCAGAAGCTGCGCCCCGGCGGCAATCACGTCTTCAGGGGTCACGGCGTCCAGCGCGTCGATCCAGCCGTCGATATCTTCGACAGTCAATCCGATACTCAGCCCGACACCATATTGGCGCGCGCGCGATTGTGTATTGTCCATCCCGAAGATTTCCGAGGCCCGGATCTGGTGGCGCACCCGCTCGAACTGGTCAGGATCAACGCCGTTTTCCAGAAACTCGGCCAGAACCCGGTCGAGCGCGGCTTCGGCCTCGTCCAGCGAAACCCCATCGACCGGCGTGATGCCCAGCATGAACATGCCGTAATCGCGCATCGTTCCCATGTAACTCGCCCATGCAGACAGCGCGAGGCCTTCTTCATGGTTCAGCTGACGTTCCAGCACCGAGGTCGTGGACGATCCGCCCAGAATTGCGGCCAGAATCTGCAGGGCAGCGGCGTCCGATTGATGCCCTGAGCGGCGCGGCTCGACAAGATGAATGCGGCTGACATAGGGATTACCGATGCGCGTGTCCTCGAACATCACACGGCGCTCGGCCAGATGCGGCGGTTCGCTGGGACGGATGACGGGGGCGATGGCGGGATTGGGCGGAATCGGCCCGTAAATCTCTTCGGCAAGCGCCAAGGCCTCAGCCGTGTCAACATCGCCCGCAATTACGACAATGGCGTTGTTTGGTCCGTAATGCGCGGCGTAGAACTCCATCGCCATCTGATCGTCCAGCCGTTCCATGTCATGGCGCCAGCCAATGATCGGCACGCCGTAAGGATGTTCCTTGAACAATGCGGCCAGCATCGCCTCGTTGAATTGCGCACCGACGCGGCTTTCCAGCACCTGGCCCCGCTCTTCGAGGATCACATCGCGCTCTGGCAGCCACTCGGCCTCGGTGAAGGCGAGGTTCTGCATCCGGTCGGCTTCCATTTCCATCATCAGCGCCAACCGGTCAGAGGCGACGCGCTGGAAATAGCCGGTGTAATCCCAGGACGTGAACGCATTATCGCTACCGCCATTGGCTTCAACCACCGCGGAAAACGCGCCCGGATCCATCGTGTCAGTGCCCTTGAACATCAGATGTTCGAGAAAATGCGCGATGCCCGATTGCAGCGCTGGCTCATCCGCAGCGCCGACGCGATACCAGACCATGTGGACGACGACCGGCGCGCGGCGATCCTCGATCACAACCACCTCCAGCCCGTTATCGAGCGTGGCATGGGTGACCGGACTGGCACCAACGGGAATCGTGGTGACAAACACGGCGAGGGCCGCAATCGCAAGGTTGCGCAGGCGCATATCTCTTCTCCGCTGAGTGAACTCGGTGGCAAGCTACGGTGTTTGCGCGCGGATTCAACCCCGGCCAACGCAAGCGTGAGCGGACGTGCCGGGACTGGCCCGGCACGCCAGAGATCTATTCGACGGTGATGGTGATCGGCGTGGACATGATCGGTGGATCATGGGGGACGTGGTTTTGATCGCCCATCAGAAGGAACATGCTGTGCGTGCCTTCAGGCAGCTCCAGCGTCACTTCGGTCTGGCCGCCCCCGAAATGGATGTGCTGATCGTCCGCAGGCAGGCCGAATTCCATATCGACCGTGTCCGGATCGATATTGATCAGCAGGTGATGATGGCCCGTATTCGGCCACTCGACACCCGCTGGTGCAATACCGATACCGCGTGCGCCGAAATGCAGCGTCACCGGGTTCGAGACAGTCGCGCCATCCTCAAGTCCTACGAAATACACCATCGCGCCATCGGGCGCGGGGGTGCGCGCCATCCCGTTATCGTCGTGGCTGTGGCTCTGGCCAAATCCGGGCCCCGCCAAGGCCAGCATCACCAACCCGGCCGTCGCTGAAGTCAGTCTTAACATGTGATCTCCTCCCATTCTTGCGGCAAAATGCCATGGAACAAGATAGCACGTCAGCGGCGCAGGCAAAGTCGCTCTGCGTTGGGATCTATTCGGGACGTGGCGGAGCGCTCGGCGTGCGCACCCCAGCGCGCCGCCAGCGTTCCAGCTCGGCATATTTGTCGAGCCACATCGCCTCATAGGCGCGGTGATAGACATTGACCGAGAAGACACGCTCCAGAAGCCTGCCGCGATTGCGCTGGCGGACGGCCAGATCTTCGGCCGCAAGCTGCGCGCGGATATTGTCATCGCGGCCCAGACGGCTGGCATGATTGACGATCGCCCCATCGGCTGCGCCCCGCGTCACGGCTGCTGCCGGATTGCCGCCCAGCGCTCGGACGATATCGACTTCGGGCTGCGGGTCGACACGGTTCACACCGCCCGGATTGGGCGGCGGCAAGCTGCTCAGATCAGCAGGCATTTCCAGCGGGCGGGTCGGCAGGATCGAGAATTCGTCCGGTCCGCGCTCCTGCGAGGCCGCATGCATCAGGATCGGGTTGTCCGGGTCCGAACAGGCCGAGAGCGTCAGGACTGCCGCACCAAGGGCGACATAAATCCGCTGTCTGACTGCCATGTAGCCCCCTTTGCGCTGCATATCCTTCCCCATCGCTTACCCCATTCCCTGGCCCACGTCACGCCCTGCCGCGAAAATTTCCGCGCGGCCCAGGGCCAGATCAGGCTTTCGTCGCGGGCGGGGCGTTGCGGCCCGAAAGCAGGATCAGCACAAAGGCCCCGGCGAAAATCGCGGCATCCGCGATGTTGAACGACCAGGGGTTGCTGAAGCCACAACAGGACATGTTGACGAAATCCGCCACGGCCCCCCAGCGGATGCGGTCGATCACATTGCCGAGCGCGCCGCCGATCATCAACCCGGCCCCGATCTGCAAGCCGCGCCCTGCCCCTTCGCGCCGCACCCAGACCCAGACCACCACGCAGATCACCAGCGCCAGTGCGATCAGCGCCCAGCGCATGACATCGCTATCCGATCCGAAAAGGCCGAAATTTACGCCCCGGTTCCAGGCCATGGCGAAATTCAGATAAGGGTCGAGCACAGGGATAAACAGCCGCTGATCCAGCGCCATGCGCTCGATCACCCACCATTTGCTGACCTGATCCGCGATCAGCGCCAGCCCCCCGGTCCCAATGGCGATGCGCATCGCGCTCAGTGCCGGAAATGGCGCTGGCCGGTAAAGACCATCGCCAGCCCCGCTGCATCGGCTGCGGCAATCACGTCCTCGTCACGCATCGAGCCGCCGGGCTGGATCACCGCCGTCGCGCCAGCCTCTGCCGCGGTCAGCAGTCCATCTGCGAAGGGGAAGAACGCGTCCGAGGCCACAACCGAGCCATGCGTGGGCGCCGCGTCCATCCCGAGCACTTCGGCCATATCGCGGGCTTTTTGTGCCGCGATCCGGGTTGAATCCACTCGGCTCATCTGGCCTGCGCCCACACCCACCGTCGCGCCGCCCTTCACATAGACGATGGCATTCGACTTGACGTGCTTGGCGACCTTCCAGCCAAACAGCAGATCCGCCAGTTCGGCCTCACTGGGCGCGCGCGCGCTCACCACGCGAAGGTCATCGGCGCTGATCATGCCGTTGTCGCGATCCTGCACCAGAAACCCGCCCGACACCTGTTTGAAGGCCAGCCCCGGTGCTGCGGGATTGGCAAGACCGGGCGTGGTGAGAAGCCGCAGATTCTTCTTGGTCGCGAAATGCGCAATCGCGTCGTGATTGGCTCCGGGCGCGATCACGACTTCGGTGAAAATCTCGGTGATCGCCTGCGCAGTTTTCAGGTCCAGCGGGCTGTTGAAGGCCACGATCCCCCCGAAAGCCGACGTGCGGTCGCAATCATAGGCGCGCTGATAGGCCTCCAGCAGCGTCGCACCGCGCGCCACGCCGCAGGGGTTGGCATGTTTGATGATCGCGCAGGCCGGGCCATCAGCAGGCAGAAATTCCGACACCAGCTCAAAAGCTGCATCTGTGTCGTTGATATTGTTGTAGCTCAGTTCCTTGCCCTGATGCTGGGTCGCGGTCGCCACACCGGGCCGGTCAGAGCCGTCGCGGTAAAACGCTGCGGCCTGATGCGGGTTCTCGCCATAGCGCAGGGTCTGGGCCAGTGTGCCTGCGAAGGCGCGGCGGCGGGGCGCGGGGTCGGAAATCGCGCCAGCCATCCATGTCGACACGGCGGCATCATAAGCGGCTGTGCGCGCATAGGCGCGCTGCGCCTGACGCTGGCGGAAGCTCAGCCGCGTCTGCCCCCCTTCTGCATCGAGTTCCGACAGGAGCGGCAGATAATCCTCAGGGTCGGTGACGACAGTGACGAAGGCGTGATTCTTCGCCGCTGCCCGGATCATCGCCGGGCCGCCAATATCGATATTCTCGATGGCTTCGTCGTAGTCTGCGCCACGCGCGACAGTCGCCTCGAACGGATAGAGATTAACGACCAGCAGATCGATCGCCGCAATCCCATGCGCCGCCATTGCGCCGGTATGCGCCTCATTGTCGCGCAGCGCCAGAAGCCCGCCATGCACGCTCGGGTGCAGCGTCTTGACGCGGCCATCCATCATTTCGGGAAATCCCGTCAGATCAGCGACATCGCGAACCTGCAAGCCTGCCTCGCGCAGCGCCCGCGCCGTGCCCCCGGTCGAGACGAGCTCCACCTTGCGCGCGGCCAGCGCCTTGGCCAGATCAATCAGCCCGGTCTTGTCGGAAACCGAAATCAGCGCGCGTTTCAATGGGGCGAGGTCAGTCATGTCACTTCCTTCAGTCAGGTCTTACACAGGCGGCACCACGAGCGGATCATCCTGACCCAGATCGCGCAGCGCAAGCGGCGTGTTCTGCGCCTTGGCCAGCGTCCAGTTGACCTGCGTCCTATAGGCGTTGGCGCGCAAGGACAACACGATCTGTCGGCTGGGACGCGGTTTCAGGCGGCCTTTTTCCAGATAGACCGACGCGGTCAGCTCCAGCTGCAACCCGGCAGCGCGAAACACCCAGATCTCGCCCGAGCGCAGCGCCACGGACACCGCAGTAGCGTTCATGTCGAGCGCAGCTTCCGCGTCGGGGTGCAGATGAAAGCGCAGCGCAAAGGCAGCGCCTGCGCCCCCTGTCCGCGCCAGCGCCGCATCTAACCGGCGCTCTGCGTCCTGCCCCGTGGCGGTCAGGCTGTCGCGACCATGCAAAACCCGCCCATCGGAGGACAAGCCGAGACTACGCTCATGCACCAGCCCATGGGTCGGCAGGTAGCCATCATGCGACAAGGCCACACTGCGCCCCTGCGCGTCATGGTGCAGCTTGACGCGGACATGCCGCGGCCCGTCGTCAAGGCGCTGATGCGCCTGTGTCGCGCGGGCGAAACGCGACGAGGAAAAGCCCTCGATCGACAGCGTGGAATGCGATGCGCTGGCGCGGCTGGCGCGGTGCCATTCGGCCCCGAAGCTGCGCCCGTCACCACAGCTGACGATCAGAGGGCGGCGGTTCGATGTCAGCTCGAAGGCGAGCGTGGAAGCATGCGCCCCCCCCGCCGCCGCCCCAAGAGGCGGCGGGGCCGCGTCGATCAGCACGCTGCAGCGCCCGGCCCCGAGCCGCACATATCCCATGGCCGCCTCCGGCAGCGGCGCGCGCAAAGCCTTCGGGCGCTGGCGCGCATGGATGCCCAGCGCATCACCGAGCACGCCGTCTGCACCGCGCCCGCCGCCCTGAAATCGTGCCAGCCCGCCATCGGCATGGCGCAGCACCCGCAAGGCGGTCGCGATCCGGTCGAGCAGGTCCAGAAGCGGCGGTGGCGGGGTCGTGTCGCGATCACTCAGATCCTGCGCGACGGCCGTCAGCACCTCGAACATGGTCAGCAGCTCCTCCGGGTTGCGCGACGCGATCCCGCCATCTGCACCGATCATCCCAGCAGCGCTGTCCTGCACCTGTCCAAGGATCACCGGCACGCGGTCGGCCATGCCATCCAGCACAAGGGCCGCGTGCAGGTAGCCCGCCAACGCCTCGATCCGCGCCAGACCAGGCGCGGCGCGCATGGCGGCCCGTGCCAGGTAGCGCGCATGCAGCGCGATGATCTGCGCGAAGCGCGCCTGATCCGTCGCCCCCATCCCCTGCGTCAGAAACAACGCATGCGCGATCAGGCGGCTCACCCGACGCCCGGCAAGTTCGGGCGCCCAGCCCGGACCGGCCCCATGCCCGAATTCCGCGATCCAGTCATGAAGCGCTGCCTGCGCGAACTTGCGCGCCGCGCCATCCCCTACTGCCGCCAGATGATCGAGCCAGTCAAACCCCTGAAGCGCATCGACCGCCTCGGCCGAAGTTGCCGTGAAGGACAGGTACGGCCGCGCCTCGATCACTTCGCCCGCCAGCACGAACCGCCCCGCGATCATCTGCTGGCCCCGCGCATACTGGCCGATCCGATGCGGTGCAGGCAGTACGCCCAACTCCGCTTTGTCACCGCGCACTGCGTGCCAGCGCAGCAGCAGCCTGTCGGAAAGGCGAACCGGCGTCGTTCCAGTGCGGCTGGGTCGGGTCACGGGGGCGCGGCCTCCTACGGGGTCTTGGGTTGCCTACCCTATATAACCCGCATCGGGCAAGGCTCAGGGCGCGGATGCGGGCGCAATCACAGCCATGAAGAACCCGTCCATCCCGCCTGTCTCGGGCCAGAAATCGGGCCGCGTGCGGACCCCGCCGCAGGGCAGAAACGCCTCCGGCGGCAGCCCTGGCAGCGTCGCGGGCAGGACGCGGGCACCATGACGCGCGATCGCTGCAGCGAGTTGGTCCTCCCCCTCGGAGGGCAGAAGCGAGCAAGTGCAATAGACCACCCGCCCGCCAGCTGCGAGCAGCCCCTGCGCAGGGTCCAGCACCCGATCCAGAAGTTGCGCCTGCAAGCCTTGCAGCGCCTTGATATCCGCACCGCTCCGAATCAGCGGAAGTTCCGGGTGACGCCGGATCGTCCCCGTGGCCGAACAGGGCGCGTCGAGCACAATCGCGTCGAAAGCCCGCGCAGGCCGCCAGCCCAGCGCATCCGCCACGACGACTTCCGCCGCAAGCCCGGTGCGCGTCAGGTTTTCGCGCAACCGCTGCAGGCG
Source organism: Paracoccaceae bacterium (assembly GCA_007692585.1). GTDB lineage: Bacteria > Pseudomonadota > Alphaproteobacteria > Rhodobacterales > Rhodobacteraceae > Roseinatronobacter. The sequence continues at coordinate 22,571 of REBU01000021.1, forward strand.
CGGAGCGGACAGATCCAGCGCCGTGACTTGCGCCCCGCGCGCGGCCAGTTGCATCGTCTTGCCCCCCGGAGCCGCGCAGAGATCGAGCACCCGCAGCCCGGCCACATCTCCCAGCAGCTGGACCGGAAGCGCACTGGCCGCGTCCTGCACCCAGAACGCGCCCTCGGCATAGCCCGGCAGCTGTGTGATCTGCCCCGGCGCGTCCAGCCGCAGACTGCCGGTCGGCAGAAGCGCGCCCGCCAGCCCCGCCGGGCGCGCGCCCTTCAACGTCAGATCGAGCGGCGGGGGGCGCAGATGCGCCGCCTCAATCGAAGCCGTCACCTGCGCGCCATAGGCATTCTGCAACCGCCCGCGCAGCCAATCGGGAAGGCGCGGGGCCGGGCCTGCCGCCCAGTCCAGCCCGTCGGCAAGCTGGCGCAGCACGGCATTGACCAGCCCCGACAGGCGCGCGAAACCGCGCGCCCGCGTCAGGGCCACAGCATCATTGATCACCCCATGAGCAGGTGCGCCCAGCGCGTGCATCTCGATCAGCGCCAGCCGCAGCACCCAGAGCACAGGCTCCGGCGGGGTCTTGCGCAGCGCCCGTTTCAGATACCCATCGGCGCGCCCAATCTGACGAAACCCCGCCAGCGCAAGCCGCTGTGCGCGGGCGCGCTCCTCGGGCGGCAAGGCCCCGAAACGCGCAGGCGGGCTGGCCAGCACTTCCGACAGGCTGCGCTGTTCAGTGACCACCGTGGTGACCAGATCAAGCGCTGCTGCGCGCGCGGCCATAGAGGCAGGCTGAGACATAGACTGGGGCATGGGCGCAACTTTCTTGTCCTTCGCGCCCTGCGCGGTATATCACGGTTACGCCTGAGGCAAGGGAAAGCACCATGACCGAGATCCAAGACCCGACCCCGATCATCAGCGAAGAAGAGCGCCGCGCCGCCCTCCCACCGGCCGCCCAGCGCGCCCTCGCCGAGGCCGATGCCCGCCGTGCGGCGGAAGCCGAGCTGGCATTGCCGCGCGAACTTGGCGGGCGTAAGGGGCCTGAGCCTGTGCGCTACGGCGATTGGGAAAAGAAGGGCATCGCCATCGATTTCTGACCGCAGCACGTTCAGGCCATAATTACCGCCTGCGTCAGCGCGCTTTGCGCATCGGTCAGCTCCGCGATGACATCGAAATGGTGGCGGCCCGCTGCCACCACCAGCGTCACATCGCCACCGCGCAGCACCCAGGATTCGCGCAAAAGCGCCGCCTGACGCAGAAATTCGGGTCGCTCATGCCCGCCTACCCAGACAGTGACCGGAACACCCGCCAGCGGTGCTTGCAGGACTGCACTTTCCTGCGCCGCGGTCTGCGGCGTGAGCCCCAGTTCAGCATTCATCGTCGTGGCCAGCAGCGGGCGCAGATCATGCAAGCCCGAGACGGATACCACGCGCGCAAGCCGCGCGCGAAGATCTGGCGCGAGCGGGCTCGTCGCGCAGATCATGCGCGTCACCAGATGCCCACCGGCGGAATGCCCCACCAAGCGGATCGGCCCCGCCACCTCACGCGCGGCATGGGCAATGGCCTGCGCGATCTGGACCGTGATCTTGGGCAAGCTCACTTGCGGGGCGAGCGGGTAACTCGGCAGGGCCACGGCCCAGCCATGGGCAACAGGGCCAGCGGCCAGATGCGACCAGTAGGATTTGTCGAATTGCAGCCAGTAGCCCCCGTGGACGAACACGACCAGCCCCTGCGCGCGCCCTTCCGGCAGGATCAGATCATAGCGCGCACGTGGGTCAGGACCGTAGACGATATCCGCGCGAATTTGCGCGCAAGCGCGACAGGCGCGCGCGGCCTCGGCCCAGGCAGCGGGATATGCCGCAGCCCCCGCAATATAGCGGCCATTGGCGAAGGCATCATCCCAATCAATCCCGCTCATGCGTGCTTGCGTGCGAAACTCGCCTGCAGGATAGCCTGCAACGCCTCTGCATCGCGCGCAGTGAAGGCATCGGGCTGGTCACTGTCGATATCGAAAACCGCGATCAAACACCCCTCGGCATCGAAAACCGGCAAGACCAGTTCTGACCGCGTGCTGCTGGCGCAGGCAATGTGGCCCTCGAACGCATCGACATCCGGGACCAGCTGTATTTCGCCCGTCCGCGCACAGGCCCCGCACACCCCGCGTGAAAACGGGATGACCAGACAGCCATGACCGCCCTGATAAGGCCCGATCTTGAGCACGCCCGGCGCGGTGACACGGTAGAACCCGGTCCAGTCGAAGCGCGGGTCGGCGTGATGCACCTCACAGGCAATCGTCGCCATCAGCGCGACCACATCTTCCTCGCCTTCGGTCAGCGCCGCGACCCGCGCGGCCAGAGCGTCATAATCCATGCGCATCCTCTCTCAATATGCCGGAGCAAGCAGCGCCAGCGCCCTTGCGACGCGGCCGCGCCCCCTCGATGGGGGCAAGGCCGCGCATCACGCCCGCTCAATGGCGATCGCTGTGCCCTCACCACCACCGATGCAGATGGCGGCAATCCCGCGTCTGAGCCCGCGCGCTTCCAGCGCGTTCAGAAGCGTCACCATGATCCGCGCGCCTGACGCGCCAATCGGATGGCCCAGCGCACAGGCCCCGCCATGGACATTGACGACATCGCGCGGCAGCCCCATCTCGTGCATGAACGCCATCGGCACGACCGCGAAGGCTTCATTCACCTCCCACAGATCGACATCGCCCAGTGACCAGCCCAAGCGTTCCATCAACTTGCGCGCAGCCGGGACCGGCGCCGTTGTGAACCAGCCCGGCGCCTGCGCATGGCTCGCATGGCCGCGAATAAACCCGCGCGGGGTCACGCCCTGCGCCTCGGCCACGGCCATGCTGCCCAGCACCAACGCCGCCGCCCCGTCCGAAATTGACGAGCTGTTGGCCGCAGTCACCGTGCCATCCTTGCGAAACGCAGGCTTGAGCTGCGGGATCTTTTCCGGACGCGCCGTGCCGGGCTGCTCATCCTCGACGACGCGCAGATTGCCCTTGCGCGTCGCGATCTCGACGGGCGCGATCTCGCGCTCAAACGCGCCCGCGCGCTGCGCGGCCAGCGCATTGGACAGCGAGCCAAGCGCATAGTCGTCCTGCGCGGCGCGCGTGAATTGAAAATGCGCCGCGCACTCCTCTGCGAAGCTGCCCATCAACCGGCCCTTGTCATAGGCGTCTTCCAACCCGTCCAGGAACATGTGATCGACCACCTGCCCATGACCGAGCCGCGCGCCCGCCCGCATCCCCGGCAACAGATAGGGCGCGCGCGACATGCTCTCCATCCCGCCTGCCACCATCACACCCGCCTGCCCCAGAGCAATCCGGTCATGCGCGATCATCGCAGCCTTCATCCCCGAGCCGCACATCTTGTTCAGCGTCGTCGCAGGAACAGCCTCGCCCAGCCCAGCCTTGAACCCCGCCTGCCGCGCCGGGGCCTGCCCCTGACCGGCGGGCAGAACACAGCCCATCAGCAACTCCTCGACCAGCCCCGCGTCAATCTGCGCATCGCGCAGCGCCCCCGCGATGGCCGCCCCGCCCAATTCTGCCGCGTCAGTTTGCGCAAACACGCCCTGCAATCCCCCCATCGCCGTGCGTGCTGCTCCAAGAATGGCTATTTCCATCATCCCCGCCTCCAAGACCTGCTCCAGGAAAACCTGTTGGTAACCTTTCGGCACTACGGTGTGAAATTGCAAGCGCAGGAAAGGGGTGCAAATGCAAGTGACGTTAGGAAAGGCCGGCGAGGCGCTGGTCATTTCGATTCTCGAACCTCGGCTTGATGCCGCGGTCGCGATCACCTTCAAGGATATCGTGCGCGACCTGACGGCCACCGAAGGGTCGCCCGTCATTCTGGACCTGTCCAAAGTCGAATTTCTCGACAGTAGCGGGCTCGGGGCGATTGTCGCGGTGATGAAAATGCTCGGCCCGGAACGACCGCTGGAAGTTGCAGCGCTGACTCAAGGCGTGCGCAAGCTGTTCCGGCTGACCCGGATGGATACGGTGTTCAAGATCCATGACCGAGCGCCTGTAGCCGAGGACATCAAAGCGGCAGAGTGAGGCCAAAAATGAGCAGATCAGCACATCGGGTCGGCGCGGAACGAAAAGCGTGGCTCCGACATGCTCGGAGGGCGCGCGAATGACCCAGGCGACAGGCCCGATGGATAGCTTGCAGATGCAGTGTGACGGTGAACTTCGCGAGATCCGCAGCACAGTCAGGACTGTCGAAACGCATCTCAGCGCCCTCGGCCTGGCCCGCGACGTGATCGACGACCTCAACCTTGCGCTCACTGAAGCGATGACAAATATCGCGCGTCATGGCTATCTGAGCAAGGGCGGCGAAATTTCCCTGTCAATCAGGGTCGAGGGTGACTATCTCAAATGTCAGCTTGAAGATCATGGGGTTGCCTTCAACCCAGATGCTCTCGGTCGAAGCTCACCCGATCCCGCTGAGCTGCGCGAGGGTGGCTACGGCTGGTACATCATCCGAAAACTGTCAGAAAATCTTTGTTACGCGCGCGAAAACGGACGCAACCAGTTGAGTTTCTGGCTCCCCACGACGCGCCATAGCGATCTTTGAATCAAGAGTTCTGGTTCTGCGACATTGCGCTGACACTGTTTGCCGACAGAGATGTGTCAGTTCAATGCAATCTGGAGCGCATAATGACCGTCCCTGTAATCCCCGAATAACTCGCTGAGATCGGGGTGGTCCACGGGCTCGCCTGAATCGTCCAGTACGAGATTCTGCTCGGAAACGTAGGCGATGTAAAAGCTTTCGTCATTTTCCGCCAGCAAGTGATAAAATGGCTGATCCCTGCTTGGTCGCGATCCTTCGGGGATCGCGCTGTACCATTCTTCCGTGTTGGAGAAAGCCGCATCCACATCAAATATGACACCGCGAAAACTATGCTTGCGATGCCGGACGACCTGGCCCAGGTGATATTTTGCCCGACGCTTTTCCGTGCTTTGTTCCATAATCACATGCTAAAACTTTGTTAAGGTCATGTCCATCGCAGAGCCGCCGAATCATGGAAACAATCTGTGAGATCTTTTCAAACAAAACCCGTGGGATCGCACCAGATCTGCGGCGTTGCGCTGTCATTATGGCGCAAACATGCCGTTAAGCCGGATTGCACTGCCGTCTGCGCGTGATACAACTTTTGCGAGGATCGCTCAGATCGCCATTTCCGCGCGCGTCTGTTGGGCGGGTCTTTGACTGGAGAGAGGAGTTCTCATGACCAATGTTGTTATTGTTTCCGCGGCACGGACAGCCGTCGGGTCTTTCGGCGGCGCCTTCGCCAATACCCCGGCCCATGAATTGGGCGCCGCAGTGTTGCAGGAAGTCGTCGCCCGCGCTGGCGTGGACAAGGCGGAGATTTCCGAGACGATCCTGGGTCAGGTCCTGACCGCCGGACAGGGCCAGAACCCTGCGCGTCAGGCGCATGTCAATGCGGGCCTGCCGATCGAGGCCTCGGCATGGTCGCTCAATCAGGTCTGTGGCTCGGGTCTGCGCGCTGTGGCCCTCGGCGCGCAGCATATCCAGCTTGGCGACGCCGCTATCGTGCTGGCGGGAGGGCAGGAAAACATGACGCTCAGCCCCCATGTCGCGCATCTGCGCGCAGGCCAGAAAATGGGCGACATGAAGATGATCGATTCCATGATCAAGGATGGTCTCTGGGATGCGTTCAACGGCTATCACATGGGCACCACCGCCGAAAATGTTGCCGAGAAATGGCAGATTAGCCGCGACGAACAGGACGCTTTCGCGCTGGCCAGCCAGAACAAGGCCGAAGCCGCGCAGAAGGCGGGCAAATTCAAGGACGAGATTGCAGCCTTTACGGTCAAGACCCGCAAGGGTGAGAGTGTCGTCGATCAGGACGAATATATCCGCCATGGCGCAACGCTTGAGTCGATGACCAAGCTGCGGCCTGCCTTCTCCAAGGATGGCTCGGTGACAGCCGGCAATGCCTCGGGCCTCAATGACGGCGCGGCCGCCGTGATGCTGATGAGCGCCGAGGAAGCCGAGAAGCGCGGCCTGACCCCGCTTGCGCGGATCGCAAGCTATGCCACCGCCGGGCTGGACCCGTCGATCATGGGTGTCGGCCCGATCCATGCCAGCCGCAAGG
>REBU01000028.1 GCA_007692585.1 Paracoccaceae bacterium
AGGCTCATCGCAAAAGGATCAATCTGCATCCCAAAAAACATCTGGAATGGGGGCACCTGACAGACCGCGCCGGGTGTCACCGCCGCGCGAGCAGGGCGGCCATGCGGTAAAACCCATGCACCATTTTCGTGTAGGGCGTGAGCACGAAAAACGCCAGAACCGCGCCCAGATGTATCGCCAGAAGCGCGGGAACCGCGCTTGTCCCCGTCGCGGCATAGAGCGCAAGCCCAGTGGCCGACACTGTGAACAGCAACAGCACAAAGGCCATTTCGTCCCCCCAGACCCGCGCGGCCCCCAGTTCCGGGTCGGCGCGCAGTTTCAGCCATGCAAGCGCGCCTGTGCCAAGGCAGAGCAATATCCCGCCCGGCACGCCCAGAAGTTTCGGGGGCGACCAGACCGGATAGGGCGCTTCCCAGCCCAGCCCGTAATGCATCAAGGTGGCCACGGACGTCGCGGCGAAGCACATCAGGAAGCCCCAGAGCGTGGCCTGATGCGCATGGCGCCGCGCATTGGAATAGCGCGCGCCTTGCTCGAAATTGCAGCCCTGCCCTGCGCCCCCGGAGAGGTTTTTCAGCCGCGCGACAGAGCTGCCCATCCGACGCAGATCCGCCCATGTGATGCGCCCGCCCCCGATCTCGCGCCAATAGCTGCGCAGGGACAGCGCCAGCCCTGCAAGCGGCAACAGAAAGGCAGGCGCGAAGATCGCGACCATCGCGTTATGGCCCAGATAGGCATAGAAGCCTTCGCCGTCCTCGGGGCGCAAGGCGGCCATCAGGAAGAAGATCAACGCAAAGCCCACGATCAGAGCAGCACCCACCGCGACCCCGTGGCTATGAAACGCGCGCGCAAGCACCTGCGGACGGGCATGGCGTTCCCATGTCTCCTGCCGCAATTCGGCCAGAACTGCGGGCAGGTTCAGGTCGAATTCATGCGGGGGCGCGTATTGGCAGGCATAGTAACAGCCCCGGCAGTTGTGGCACAGATTGGCCAGATGGGCCGTTGACGCGGCGCTCATCTCGGGCAGGGCGAAGAGCTGCGGGAAGACATCGCAATAGCCTTCGCAATAGCGGCAGGAATTGCAGATCTGGAACTGGCGTGCCGCTTCGTCGCTCAAATTCGGGGGGTTATCCAGCATAAGATGCGGCCTCCTGTCCTGCTATACGTCCGAAAACAGTGCCAATGGTCATGCCGAACCCCGCCAGATAGCCCTGACCAAGGATCGAACCGGCCATCACCTCGCCCGCGGCCCAGACATTGGGCAATGGGCCATGCGCGCCCTGAACCTGCGCGCGCTCGGAAACTTTCAACCCCAGATAGGTGAAGGTCACGCCGGGGCGCAGCATGTAGCCGTAATAGGGCGGGGTATCGAGCGGGCGTGCCCAGTTGGTCTTAGGCGGCTCCAGCCCCTGGGTGGCCAGCGCGTCCAGCACGCCGGGCGTGAAGTCACCCGGCTGACAGGCGGCATTGTAGCCCGCGACGGTCTGTTCCAACGCGGTCGGCGACAGGCCAAGCGCTTCGGCCAGCCCGGCCAGCGTATCGGCCTTCACTGGTGCGAAGACCGGCGGCATGAACAGCCCCTGTGCCTTCTGATCCGTGATCGCATAGGCGATCTGGTCGGGCTGGGCCGCCACCAGCCGACCCCAGATTGCATAGCGCTTGGGCCAGACATCCTCGCCCTCGTCATGAAAGCGCGCAGCGTCGCGGTTCACGACCAGAGCATAGGGCACACAATCGAGCCGCGTGACAATGCCGCCGTCGAATTTCGGCGCGCGCCCGTCAATTGCCACACAATGACATTGCGTCGGATCGCCGACCGATTGCGCGCCTTGATCGAGCACATTGCGCAGCACCACGCCCCGGTTATAGGGCGTGCCACGGATCAGGAAATTCGCGGCCCCCGGCCCCCAGGCGCGGGTCAGCCAGTCGAGATCGGCCTGAAACCCGCCAGACGCCAGCACCACCGCGCGCCCTGCGATCTCTTCGCCATCGGCCAGCCTGACGCCGCGGAAATACCCGTCTCCAAGATCGACATCCACCACTTCGGCATTGTAGCGGATCGTCACGCCCAGATCCTCGGCACAGGCGTAATAGGCATTCACCAACGCCTTGCCACCGCCCAAAAAAAACGCATTCGTGCGGTCCAGCGACAATGTGCCCGACAGCGCGCCCTGAAAGATGACGCCATGCCGCTCCATCCAGGGCAGACAGGATTCGCTGTCGCGGATCGCAAGCCGGGCCAAAGCCGGGTCGGTTTGTCCTTTGGTGACGCGCAGCAGATCGTCGTAATATTCGTCTGGGCCGTAAGTGTCTGTCAGCACCGAGAGCGGCCCGTCATGCATGCAGCGGAAATTGCGCGTGTGCCGCGAGTTTCCGCCGCGCATATGCTTGGGCGCGGATTCCAGGATCACCACCCGCGCGCCCGCTTCTGCGGCCTCGATCGCGGCACAGAGCGCGGCATTGCCGCCGCCCACGATCACCACATCATAGTGCACCATCGCTACCTCCGTGCGCTTCGCCCCAGTCCATCAACCCGGCTTCGCGCAGCTGGCGCAGGCGGATGCGATGCGCAGCCTCGATATGGGCGCGCATCACGGCTTCGGCCTGCGCCCCGTCGCGCGTATTCAGGGCGCCGAGCAGGGTGTCATGCTCCTCAGATGCGCTCTTGCTGCGGGCGGGGTCGAACAGGGTCGATTGACCAAGGATCAGCAAGGTCCGCGCCATCGCCCCGATGGCGCGTTGCAGATAGCGGTTCTTGGCGGCATTGATCAGCGATGTATGAAATTGCCGGTTCAGCCGCGCGACATCGCCGGGCTGATCACTGGCACGCATCGCCGCGTTGATTTCAGCGAGCTCCAGCAATTCCAGATCGGATGCGGACCGCGCCGCAAGCCGGGCCGCCGTGCCTTCGAGAACCGCGCGCATCTCGTAAAGCTCCATCACCTCGGCATAGCCCAGCCGGCGCAAGCACGCGCCCTGCCGGGGCAGATGCTCGACCAGACCATCCGCCTCCAACCGGCGCAGCGCTTCACGCACAGGGGTGCGCGAAATGCCAAGCCGCGCGGCCAGTTCGACCTCGCGCAGCCGCGCACCGGGCAGCAGCGCGCCAATGCGAATGTCGTCCAGCAGCCGGTCATAGGCACCCTGACCCTGTGGCAGATCGGTGGTGGTGTCAGATGGACTGGTCATGTCATCCTCAAGAGCTTCGCAGCGGCGTTTTTTCTTGCATACACTTGGATACAATAGTATGCAAGTGATGTCTTCCAAGAGAGCCGCCATGTTCACACGCGCCCGCCTGCTGACCTTTGCCATTGCCCTTGCCGGGGTCGGAGCCTTCGAGCTGCTGGCGCTGCCGCTGCCATTTCTCTTTGGTCCGATGTTCGCCTGCCTGCTCGCCGCCATTCTGGGCCTGCGCATGCAGGGCGCGGGGCAAATCTCGGTCGCGGCGCGTACTGTTCTGGGGGTTGCAGTGGGCGCATCCATCACCCCTGCGATCCTCGGACAGGTGCCACTGATGGCAATAACGCTTGCGATGATCCCCGCCTATGTCGCCGTGATTGGTCTGGTGGGCGTGCCGTTCTTCCAGCGTGTCTGCGGATTTGACCGCGTGACGAGCTACTACGCTGCCATGCCCGGCGGATTTCAGGACATGGTGCTTTTCGGGCAGGAAGCAGGCGGCGATCCCCGCGCGCTGTCACTGATCCACGCCACGCGGGTTCTGGTGATTGTCACGCTGATACCCATTCTGATGACCGGCCATTTCGGGCTGAGCCTCGACCAGCCGATGGGCGCGCCCGCGCGCGACGTGCCGCTGCATGAAATGGCCCTGATGGTTGTGATTGCCGTGGTCGGCTGGAAAGGCGGCGAACGGATCGGGCTTTTTGGCGCGGCGATCCTTGGCCCGCTGATCCTCGCCACGGCGCTGTCGCTGGGCGATATCCTGCACCACCGCCCCCCGGCCGAGGCGATCATGGCGGCGCAATTCTTCATCGGCATGGGGATCGGGATGCAGTTTCGCGGCGTCACCTTCGCAGAGCTGCGCCATGACGTGGCCGCAGGCGCGGCCTTCGCGGTCATACTGGCCCTGCTCGCGGGGGTGTTCACCTTCCTTGCCTTCAAGATCGGCGGCGCGCCGATGCTCGAAGCCTTTCTGTCATTCGCCCCCGGCGGTCAGGCGGAAATGACCGTCTTGGCGATTGTCGCCGGGGCGGATCTGGGCTTTATCGTGATCCACCACCTGATGCGCCTGATCGTCGTGATCACAGGCGCACCAGTCATGGCGCGGCTGATCTGGGGCAAGACAGGCTGACAGCTGTCAGCCTGAGAAAACCCATGCGGCAAGGTCAGCCGAAGCGGCCCGTCACATAGTCATTGGTGCGCGATTTCTGCGGATTGGTGAAAATCGTGTCCGTATCGCCATATTCGATCAGCCGGCCCAGATACATGAAGGCCGTATTATCCGACACCCGCGCCGCCTGCGCCATGGAATGGGTGACGATGACAATCGAATAGGTGCCTTTCAGCTCTTCGATCAACTCCTCGATCCGGGCCGTGGCGATGGGGTCAAGCGCCGAGCAGGGCTCGTCCATCAACAGCACTTCCGGATCAGAGGCCACAGCCCGCGCGATGCACAGGCGCTGTTGCTGCCCGCCCGAGAGGCCGAGCGCGCTGTCATTGAGCCGGTCCTTGACCTCTTTCCAGAGCGCGGCCTGGGTCAAAGCGCGCTCGACCGTCTCATCGAGGATGGATTTCTTGGTGACCCCATCGACACGCAGCGGGTAGGTGATGTTGTCATAGATCGACATCGCGAAGGGATTGGGCTTCTGGAACACCATCCCCATGCGCTTGCGCAAAGCGATGACATCGACGCCCTTGGCATAGATATCAAACCCGTCTACCGCGATCTGGCCGGTGATCGTCAGATCATCAACCAGATCGTTCATCCGGTTCAGACAGCGCAGCAAGGTGGACTTGCCGCAGCCCGATGGTCCGATCATCGCCGTGACCTGCCCTTTGCCGATCTTCAGATTGTTGTCGAAGAGCGCCTGCTTCTGACCATACCACAGATTGAAGTCGGAAATGTCGAGAGCCGTGCCCTCATTCGATGCGCGTACATGATAGGCGGTCGGTTCGAATTCGAGTGTGTCTTGCATGGGTCTATCTCAGAACTGGCCAGTGGCGTATTTACGCTTCAGGCGATTGCGGACGATGATGGCGGTTGCGTTCATCACAATGATCAGCGCGAGCAGCAACAACGTGGTGACGAAGACCATGGGCTTTCCGGCCTCCGAATTGCGCGACTGGAACCCCACATCGAAAATATGAAAGCCCAGATGCATGAAGCTGCGATCCAGATGGATGAAGGGCGCAAACCCGTCGATTGGCAGCGCTGGCGCAAGTTTCACCACCCCCACCAGCATCAGCGGCGCCACTTCGCCCGCACCGCGCGCCATGGCCAAGATCATGCCGGTCATGATGCCGGGCATGGCCTTGGGCAGCACGACAAAGCGGATGGTCTGCCATTTCGACGCACCGCAGGCCAGCGAGCCTTCGCGCATCGACCGGGGCACAGCGGACAGCGCTTCCTCGGTCGCCACGATCACCACCGGCACGGTCAGCAGCGCCAGCGTCAGCGAGGCCCACAGGATGCCGCCCTTGCCAAAGGTCGGGTTGGGCAGGGCTTCGGGGTAGAACAGCTGGTCGATCGTGCCGCCCATCGCATAGGCGAAAAAGCCCAGACCGAACACGCCATAGACGATGGACGGCACCCCCGCGAGGTTGTTGACCGAGATCCGCACCATGGACGTGATCCGACCCTGCTTGGCATATTCCCGCAAATAAAGCGCCGTGATCACCCCGAAAGGGGCCACAAAAACCACCATCAGCAGCGTCATGGCCACCGTGCCGAAAATCGCAGGCAGCACCCCGCCTTGCGTGTTGGCTTCACGCGGCTCGGCGGAGACAAATTCCCACCAGCGCGACAGGTAGATGCCGATCTTGTCGAAGATGCTGAGCGTATTGGCGGGAAAGAAGCGCACGATCTGGCTGATCTCGGGACTGATCTGACGCCCGTTCACTTCTTCAAGGGTGACGGTGAAACTGCGATCCAGCGCGCGGATTTCATTCACGCGGGCTTGCAGCACCTGAAATTCGGCCTGCAATTCCGCGATCCGGGCTTGCGAGGCCAGAACAGCGGGTTGCGCGGCCTCTTCGCCCTGACGCAGGACGGCACGGCGTTGGGCAAGGCGCTCGCGTTCGATATAGTGGTTGATGCGCCCGATCTCGCGGCGCTCGATCTGGCGGATCTCGCGGAACCGCGCGCGCGCGGCAGCCTGTTCACGGCGGAACACCGCAGGGTCATAGTCGATCTGCTGGCCCGCGATCTGCATGCCCGCGATCCGGCCAATGAACACCCCCCAGACCTGCCGCTCGAAATAGTAGAAATCTTCCGGCTGGGTGATAGTGGCCGTCTCGAAATCGGCCACCCAGCGGAAATCATCACCATAGAGATCGAAATTCGCCGTCTGATAAAGCGTGCGGAACGCAAAGCCGTCATTTTCCTCGATCAGCGCGCGGGTCTCTGCATCCAGCGGGGCAAGTTGCGGGCGAAACAGCGTCCCGCGCCGCTCTGTCCCCGCGATCACAGTGCCATCGGTCAGCTCGACGCGGTCAATGGGCTTGGGCCAGAAAGTCGTCGCGCCGTTATAGAGCACCACCATCAGGAACACCGCGATCATGATGATCCCGAGCGCCAGTGCCCCGCCAAACCCCCAAAGCGCAGGTTCGCCCAGCGCCGACAGATCGGCAGAATAGCGCCGCCTTGCGCGTTTGGGCGCCACGGCTTCGCGTGCAGCGACCCCTGCCACGCCTGCAGCCGTCGATGCGGGGGGCATTTGTTCATTCATGCTGGTCATGGTTCTGGTCCACCCCGATCAAAGATTGAAGGCGCGCTTGCGGAAGCGCTGGCGGATCAGTTCCGCGCCTGTATTGATGATGAAGGTCATCACGAATAGCGTGAGGGCCGCGAGGAACAGGATGCGGTAATTGGTCCCGTCCCGCACGGCCTCGGGCAGCTCGATGGCGATCGTGGCCGACAGCGTGCGCAGGCCCGAGAAGATGTTCCATTCCATGATCGGCGTGTTGCCCGCCGCCATCACCACGATCATCGTCTCGCCCACGGCGCGGCCCATTCCCATCATCACCGCCGAAAACACCCCCGAGGCGGCCGTGGGCAACACCACCCAGCACGCAGTCTGCCAGGGCGTCGCCCCGCAAGCCAGAGACGCGGCCCGCAGATGACCCGGCACCGAGTTCAGCGCATCTTCGGCCAGCGTGTAGATGTTGGGAATGACCGCGAAGGCCATGATGAAGCCCACGACCAGCGCGTTGCGTTGCTGATAGCTGTCGATGAAGCTGCCGCGCGGATCATAGCCGATCATCGTCAACAGGCTGGCCACCGCATAGGACAGGATCATCGCGAGGATCAGCAGCGTAATCCATCGCGCGGCATCGAACAGACCCGCACGCGAGCGGTCCATCCCGTCGATCAGATCGCGGAAATGGTGGCCAAATTGCTTGCGGAAAGCCCAGGCGGTGACAAAGTAGCTCAGCGGCAGCAGGATCAGGAACATGAACGGCGTGCCAGTGCCGATGCGCCCTGTGGTCCATTGCTTGAAATCGCCCGAAAACAGCAGGTTTTCCAACCCCACGCCCAGCCGCGACGCGATCCAGGCCGTGATCAGGATGGACAGGCCCATCAGCGCGAATTTCGGAAACCCGTCAAAGCGCAGCGCGACCTGCGCGGGCAGGGTCTGCCAGGCGAAGGCCCCGATCATCAGACCCATCGGCAGGGCGAAGAAGCCCAGCAACACCGCCCCGATCCATTCCTCGACCAGCGGCGCGAGCACCAGCGCCGCGATGAAGCCCAACACCACAGTCGGCAGGGATTCCATCATCTCCATCATCGGCTTGACCGTCGCGCGCACGCGCTTGTCCACGAATTCGGACGTGTAGATCGCCGCCATCAACGCGATGGGCACCGCAAAGACCATCGCATAGAAGGCGGCCTTGAACGTGCCGAACACCAGCGGCACCAGCGAATATTTCGGCTCGACCGTGTCCGTGCCCGCTGTGGACTGCCACACGAAGCTCTGATCATTATAGCCCTCATACCAGACCTCGCCGAACAGCACGCGCAACGTGACTTCGGGATGGGGCACAGTGTATTGCCAGGCCTCGACCTCGCCCCCGCGTGAGGCGAGCATGACCCCGTTCGAGCGCGGGAAGATCATCGCCAGCGCATCGGTGGTCACTGCTCCGGACCGCGCGAGGCGGAATTGCACCTGATCGGCCGTGGATTGATAGACCCAGACATTGCCCTCTGCATCGACCGCCACGAATTCCTTCGCACGCTGGGCTTCTGACACGTCAATGACGGCGGCAGGCATCTGCAAATGGGTGCGCGCGCGCACCATCTCGCGCCCGTCGGTGGTGTCCGGCGTGCCCGTCTGAAGCCGGAAATAGACCATGACGTCGCCCGCCTCGGTGCCCACGACCAGCGCATCTTCGGCGGTCAGGAACGTCATTGCGGTAACGCCGACCCCGTCATCGGCCACACGGACGCGCTCGGCCAGAATCGGGGTATTGGCATCACGCAAATCGTAGCGATAAATATAGCCATCGCCTGCAGACACAAGAACACGGTCAGCATTGCCCGAGATCAGGATGCCCGTCGGCGCGACCCCGGGTTGCAGACCCAGTGGCGGCAGCTCGGTGGTGGTGGTGGTGATCGTTTCCGCGCCCGTCATCATGTTGACCTGCGTGCGCGACCGGCTGACCCGCACCTGGTTGGCCGCATCGATACTGGCAAAGGCCACGACCGGACGATCCCGCGTCCCGCCGATCCGGTAATCAATCCCGATGATCGGCTGATCAGAGAGCTGCTCGCTTGCGCCAAGTTCAATGACGGGCTCAAGCGTACGGAAATCGCCGGTGCCCACCTCGGTGAAGATCACCCCGTCGAGCACACGATCGCGTGCATCCAGCTCGGTCAGACCTGACGGCAGATTGCGCCGCGCGGTCGATGTATTCTGCACCGCGAGCGTCGCAAAGCGCACAGTGCCATCGTCAAAGCCCAGCGCAATCCGGTCGCGCTCGACTGTCCCGCTGACCGATGTGACAGTCGCGCCGTCGAAATCCCATTGCACGCGGCGCAATTCCCGACCGGTCGGCACATGAAAGGCGATCACGCGACCTTCGGCGGCCAGCGCAAGCCCGATCGTCTGGAACTCATCGGCATTAACCCAGATGACATCCTGATTGGTATCGAGCTGGTAGCGGACACTGCCCTGCAATTCGCCTGACGACATCAGCGGCAGAACGACACGGATCAGGAAGACCATGATCCCCAGAACCGCGACAATCACCAGCAGGCCCCCGACGGTGATGATGCCCCCCGCCAGTTTCTCGCCAATCTTGACACTGGCGCGTGTCGTCATGCGTCGCTTGCGCGCAGTTGCCGCGCGGTCTTGAGTGCTGGGAGTTGCGGCTGTCTCGCTCATCTGGTCCTGTCCGACGCTGGAATAACAATATCGGGCGGGACGCATGAAACAGCGCCCCGCCCATCGGTCGCCTGGACTTACTTCAGCCCGAAAGCTTCAAGGTCGAGATCAGCGATACGCGACGTGACCGGGAAGAAGCCCGCGCGCACGGCATCGGCCTGACCTTCCTGGCTGTAGACATAGCGCACGAATTCCGCGCGCAGCGGCTCCAGCGGTTCATTGGGGTTGACGTTCATGTAGACGAACAGGAAACGTGCAACCGGATAATCGCCCGAGGGCGCATCGTCGGTCGAATAGCACACACCATCTTCGCCGCGGATTTCCAGCGCGCGCACGTCAGCGGTGCCGTAGCCGACGCCGGAATAGCCGATGCCGCCAAGATCAGCCGCAACCCCCTGTATCACAGTCGACGAACCGGGCTGTTCGCGCACTTCGGGGCTGAAATCGCCCCCGAACAGCGCCACATCGCGGAAAAAGCCGAACGTGCCCGAAGCCGAGTTGCGCCCGTAGGCTGCGATCGAACGGTCGGCCCACTCCCCTTCAGCGCCCAGCTGGCCCCAGGTGGTGATCGCCTCATCCGCGCCGCCATTGCGCGTCGAGGAGAAGATGGCGTCCACGTCCTGCAGCGAAATGCAGGTCACCGGGTTGTCGCGGTGCACGAACACACCGACCCCATCGATAGCGCCGCGCATCGGCAGCGGCGGATAGCCGAAACGGGCTTCGAATTCCTCGATTTCCGAGCCCCGCATCGCGCGCGACATCGGGCCGAACTGTGCCGTCCCTTCGATCAGAGCGGGCGGCGCCGTGCCCGAGCCTGCGCCCTGAATCTGGACAGCAACATTCGGGTAAAAGCTGCGGAAGCCTTCGGACCACAGCGTCATCAGGTTGTTCAGCGTGTCCGAACCGATCGAGGTCAGGTTCCCCGACACACCCGAAACAGGCTCATAGCTGGGCAGGGCGGGATCGATGGAATCTGCTTGGGCAGCGCTGACAGAAATAGCCAGTGTCGAGGCTGTAAGCATCAGCTTAAGGGATGTGCGCATCATACGCTCCTCTGGTTTCACGCCCGAGTCGGGCCAAGTGAGTGCCCCCTCCCTAATGGTGTTAAATGACAGTCATGTGACAATCAGAGACATCCGCCCTAACGCAGTGCCAGACGCGTTGCAGACGGCAAGTGGCGGTCGACATCTGGCAGCGATGACACCCGCTTTGCGCAAGGTCGCGCGCGCCCATGGGCCGCACAGCATCAGGCAGGCGCGCGGATATGCGGCGGGCGGTGCTTAGCAAGCGGCAAAGAGGACGCGAGGATGTGCCATTGAGTCCCGGGCCTCGTGCGATTGCGTGCCACAAGGGGATCGACACGTTCCGGGCGCGCGGCAAAAATGTCGAACTGTCCATCGAAGACTTTGCCGGGGGGCTTCTTGCATCTGCAGGCCCCGATCCGGCTGCGGCACGGAGATGATCCTCCTTGTTGTGCCCGCCTCAAGCACCACAATCACATTCGTCGCGGGTACTGGCCCACGTCTTGGCCCACGCCTGCACAAATGGGGGCCAAGATGGCGGCCGCGCAATATTGCGCGGCTCAGACAATCCGATCCGCGATTTCGCTCTTGCAGTATTCGAAGATATCCCCCGCCTTTGTCAGCCAAATCTGGTCGCGATGTGCGACGATATGCGCCAGCGCGCGGCGCAAATGTCTGAGCCGGTAAGGTTGGCCGACAAGATAGGGATGCAGCGCGATGCCCATCACCAGCGGCTGCGACCGGGCCTGCAGCAGCATTTCATCGAAATTATCCACGATCATATCGGCAAATTGCGCCGCTCCATCCTTGCGGGCGACGATTGACGGGATGTCGTTCACCTCTTGCGGATAGGGGATGGCCAGCAAGCGGCCAGCGCGGGTGCGCATCCAGACGGGCTGATCATCCATGCACCAGTTGAGCGTGTAGCCATAGCCAGCCTCGGCCAGCAGATCGGGGGTGACGGGGCTTTCTGCAATCCATGGCGACAACCATCCTTTGGGCGGCGTGCCTTCATGCGCCGTGATCGCGGCGCTGGCCTCAGTGATCAGCCGGGCTTCTTCATCCGGCGACAGCGTACTCTGGCGCTCTGAATTGCTGCGCCCATGCCCCAGCACCTCATCACCGCGCGCACGAAACGCCGCCATCAGTTCCGGGGCGTAATCATACATCGCGCTATTGGCGAGCACGCTGACCGGCAGGTTCAGCGTATCGAACATCTCCAGCATCCGCCAGGCGCCCACGCGGTTGCCATAATCGCGCCACGCGTAGTTCAGCACATCGGGCTGCGGCCCTCCCGGCGCAATCTCGGCCCCGAGCCCCTCTCCAAAGGCAAAATGCTCCAGATTCAGACCAATATACACCGCAAGCCGCGTGCCATTAGGCCAGTCATATTGCGGGCGGCGCGTGATCGGGACGTAATCGTAGCGGTCATGGCCGGGCAGCGTCGTCACAGCGCGGCCTCTGCCAGACCGGCCTTGGACAGAAGGATTTCCGCACTGTCGTTCCAGACATCGGTGCGGATCAGTTTCCCGTCCCTGACAACAAATTTGTCCATGTAGCGGTTGGTTTCAAAACCCGTGCCGTCATGCCATTCGCCATAGAGATAGCCTGTGTTATAGACATGCACATCGCCTGTTTCGGCATCGAGTGCGGCATCCGTGCGCAAGAAACGTTTTTTCACCCATGCATAGCGCTTGGCGTTGAAACCCGCACTTTCCGCAGGCCCGCTGAAGCGCCGACCACCTGTGAAAACCAGTTCGAAATCGGCACTCAGACAGGCCGACGCCCCGACCGGATCGGGGATCATGGACAGTTCCAGATAGCGTTCCACAAGTTGCTTTGCCTCGGTCAGGCGATCAGTTTGCTGGTCCATTCCATGTCCTTTCTAGTGGATCGGCAGAGGATGCGCGGCGCAGCGCGCATGGCAAAAACTGCGGACAAGACGCCCGGCTGCATCCGTCAGAAGGCGGGTCTCAAGATTGGCGGCGTCCAGCCGAAGCGCTGCGTCCTGCGCCGCGCGCTGCAAGGCGGCTTCATCCAGCGTCAGAACCTTGCCCCCGGCAAAAACAAGACGCCCGGCAATCATCACTTCGCGCAGGGCGCCCGCGTTTTCACTGAACACGATCTGCGACAGGATATCGCGCAGCGGAACATAGTGACAATAGCTGCGGTCCAGAAACACAAGATCCGCCGCCCAGCCGCGCGCGATGCGCCCGATGCGGTCAAAACCCATCAGGCGCGCGCTGCCCTCGGTGGCCATGCAGAACGCCTCTTGTGCCGCGACCCAGCCTTGGGCCGCATCGGCCCTGACCCGTGACAGGCTGGCGGCCAGCCGCAACGCCTCGAACATGTTCTGGCTGTCAGAGGTATTGGCCGCATCCGTGCCCACACCGACGCAAACCCCGGCATCGGCCAGCGCCCGGATGGGGGCAATCCCTGATCCAAGCCGAAGATTGCTCAGCGGGTTATGAACAATCCCGGCCCCTGTTTTTGCCAGCAATGCGGCCTCGGCATCGTCCAGCCAGACCCCATGCGCGCCGCTGAACCGCGGCGATAGCAGACCCAGCGCGCCCAGATGCGCGGTCAATGTCGTGCCGTAGCGGTCTTGTGCTGCAACCTGCTGCATCCGCGTTTCGGCCAGATGGGTCTGCAACGGCATCTCATGGCGCTCGGCCAGCGCGGCACAGGCGCGCAGGAAGGGATCCGAGCAGTGCAGGGGGATCGCAGGCCCAATGCCGGGCCGCACACGGTCAAAAGGCACAGGCCAGCTTGCAAAAGCCTCTTCGCAAATCGCCAGCGTCTGCGTCCAGTCGGACAGGCGGATCGCCCCCAGCACCTGGCGCATGTCGTCGGGCAAAGCCGCCAGCAATCCGGGCAGCGCCTGATAGATCGTGCGATCCGCGATCATGGGCGCCACAACCGCGCGCATGCCCGCGCCGTGATAGGCCTGCGCGACCGCATGCAGGCCCGCCACAGTCGGGCCGGGCAGCTCGCCGGTCAGATCGAAACAGGCGGTGCAGCCCTTGCGGATCATCTCGGCCGCCGAGAGCTGCGCGCTCAGGCGCATATGCTCTGCAGTGCGCTGGCCGTTCAAGCCCGGGACACCCGCCAGAAACTGCTCGAGCGTTGCGTCTTGCGCGACACCGCCGCGCCCCAGCGCCCCGTGTGAATGGGTGTGACCATTGACCAGACCGGGAATGACAATCCGGCCCGATGCATCCATCACCGGCAGATCATCTGGACCGTCACCCTGAAAAATATCGGCAATCACGCCGTCGCGCACAAGCAAGCTCGCCTGTTCGAAATGGTCGTTCTCGACCAGAACAAGACCGCCGCGGATAAGTGTCTGGGCAGAGGGCATGCTTGCAAACCGGCTTATGTGGTTTCCATGGATCCGCGCGCCGGACCGACCCATTCTGTCGGCGCGCGGGGGTTTAGCTCAGCCGCTGATCTCGACGAGGAAGCTCCGCTCCTCGACCGGTGGCAGGAAGCTGCGGTCAAAAATCTCCGACGCTTCCGGCAGACGCTCCAGATCATAGCCCTCGGCGACAATCTCGATCGAGCGTGTCAGGCGTTCATCGACCAGATCGCCCATCCCGATCTCATCGGTTTCGGGGGCGTTCATCAGATTGGTCAGCGCGAAATTCAAGCGCGCGCGTTCATTGTCACGATCCACCAGATTGTCGAAAGCCATGATCGCATCCATCGCCGCGTCCTGATCCTGCGCCACTTCCAGCGTCGCACGGTTCACAGCGCGCACCAGACCGGCGACCGCTTCAGGATTGTCCGCGATCAGGCTGCGCGACACCATCAGACCGTTGGAATACAGGTCCATCCCGTAATCCTCGAACAGGAACCAGTTGAAATCCTCGGCCGGGTTCTGGCGATTGGCGATCAGGTTGAACCAGCTTGTGATCGTGAACACGAAAGCCCCGTCGATATCGCCGCGGATCAGCATCGGCTCCTGCAGGTTGGGGGCCATGTTCTCTTGCGCGATGGTCGACATGTCGATGCCGTTCAGTTCAGCGAAAACCGGGAACAGCCGCGTGGTGGGCGTACCCTGCGCGCCGCCAAGGGTTTTGCCTTCAAAATCGGCGGGGGTTTCGATCCCGGCGCTTTTCGGCGTCACGATGGCAAAGGGCGGGCGGTTCCAGAGCTGATAGACCATGACCGGGGCCTGTCCGGGTCGCTGGGCAGCGTTCTGGATGATCGCGTTGATATCCCCAAATCCCGCATCATAGGCCCCGCCCATGATCCGCGAGACCGTCGCCGCCGATCCCTCGCCCTGGTCGATGGTGACATTCAGCCCCTCTTCAGCAAAATATCCCTTGCTGAGCGCCAGCAGGAAGGGCGCGTCGGACCCTTGGGTTTTCCAGCCCAGCGTGAAGCGTATATCAGTGGCCTGCGCGAAGGCCGGAAGAAGGGCTGTGACGACAGCCAGAGTTGCGGCTTTGAACATCGTTTTCATGCGTCATTTCCTTGTACGAGTGGAGGGGTGTATCTGCAGAGCGCCGCCACGGTCAGGTGACGGCAAAATCCTTGCCGCGCGTGGCCCAGCCAGTAACACGCGCTTCAAGAAACGAGAAAAAGGCGTAGAGCGCCACGCCCATGAGCGCGAGAATGAACAGACCCGCGAAAACCAGCGACACCTGGAAATTCGACGAAGCCGTCATCATCACATTGCCAATGCCGCGATTGGACGCCACGGTTTCAGACAGCACCGCGCCGACAAAGGACAGCGTGATGGCCACTTTCAGCGAGGCGAAGAAATAGGGCATCGTGCGCGGCAGGCCGACATTCCAGAGCACTTCGCGCTTTGACGCGCCCAGCGTCTTGAGCACATCTTCCAGATCCGGTTCGGTGGTGGCCAGCCCTGTGGCAATATTCACCACGATGGGAAAGACGCAGATGATCATCGCCGTCAGGATCGCAGGTGTCGTGCCAGAGCCGAACCACAAGACCAGAATAGGTACTACTGCCACTTTGGGGATCGATGAAAAACCTACCAGCAACGGATAGGCGACACCGTAGGCCACGCGGGATGTGCCGATCATCACCCCAATCGACACGCCGATGATGACGCCCAACGCAAAGCCTGTCAGCGTGGCATAGAGCGTCTGCAGGATATGCGGCCACAGGACCGGGAACCGCGTCCAGAGCGTCACCGCGATTTCCGAGGGGCGCGGCAGGATCAGATCCGATACGCCCAAAAGGACGCAGAGCACTTCCCACATCACAAAGAAGCCGACGATCAACGACAGCGACATGATCCTGATCTTGGTGTTCTCGTTCATGCGCAAACCTCCAGTTGGGCAGGCTCCGGGCCTATTTGCGGACCTGCGCGATCAATTCGCGCAGCCCTTGTGTCATCTCGACAAATTCAGGGGTGTAGATCACGCCAATGTCGCGCGGCTGCGGCATCGTCACGGCCCGGTCCGAGATGATCCGCCCGGGCCGCGCACTCATCACGCAGATGCGGCGCGCCAGATAGCCCGCCTCGCGCAGGTCGTGGGTCACCAAAAGCACGGTCGGCTGCCGGTCCAGATACAACTCCTGCAGCGTCTGCCACAATTCCTCGCGGGTGAACTGGTCCAAGGCGCCGAAAGGCTCGTCCAGAAGCAGCAGATCCGGATCATGGATCAGCGCGCGGCACAGATTGGCGCGTTGCAACATCCCGCCGGACAATTGCCAGGGGAAGTGATTGGCGAAATCCTTCAGCCCGACCTGCGCCAGAAGTGCATGAACGCGGTCGCGGTAAGCGCCTTTCTTGTCGCGCTGGAAGCTGCGCTTGAACGGCTCCACGATCTTCAGCGGCAGCATGACATTCTTTTCAATGGTCAGCCATGGCAGCATGGTCGGGTTCTGAAAGGCCATGCCGATACGCATTTCCTTGGCCGCAGCATCGCGCCCGCCCAGCAGGATCTGACCAGAGGAGGGTTTGATCAGGTTGCTGGCCAACCGCAGAATGGTCGATTTCCCGCAGCCCGACGGGCCGACGAGCGCCAGAAAATCGCCCCGGTCCATGCGCAATGTCGTGGGCGTCAGCGCGGTGACAGCCTTTTCGCCGGTTCCGAAAACCACTGACGCCTCGTGCAGCTCGATCGCGGGACGCGGATGCACAGGCTGGGAAACTGCTGCAGATGCCATGCCGGAAACTGCCCTCGCTGTGTCTGGGATGTGGAATGCTGTGTTCATGTCACCAGCAATCCGGGCCAGAGCGTCCTGAGTAGCCCCCTAAGTAAGAGAATGACGAATTAAATCAGCTTTGCCTGTTTTTTAGGCGTTGCGCCTTCTCGATGCAGGCAAAACTGGCGCTGTCTGAACCCGCGCGCGACCGCGCGACCGCAGGGGCGCGGGCGCGGTCCCGTGGCGCAGGGGTTGATTCGTCAACTCTCAGGGGGCGGCTGCATCCAGGGCGTTCATCACGAAGGCAATCGCGTGGCGACGCCGTTCGACCCGCCATTCGACGCTCAGCAGATCGACGCCGAAAATCGCGCTGAAAGTATGGCCATTATTCAGGTGATGCGCACTGATCGCGACAATCGTGACATAAAGCTGCAACGGATCATAGCTGCGGGCGAAAGCGCCTTCGCGATAGCCCTGTTCCAATATCTTCGTGATCGCATCCATCAACGGCAGCGAACTGGCGCGCACTGCTTCGGTCTGGACGATATAGCGGCCTTCCAGCAGGTTTTCATTGCGCGCAACTTTCACGAAAAGCGGGTTGCTGTCGAAGAAATCGAAGGTGAAGCCGACCAGCCGCTCCATCGCGGCGCGCGGCGGCAGGCGCTCCAACTCCAGCTGTCGTTCCTGCGCGCGGATATCGGTGAAAATATGCTCCAGCGCCGCGATATACAGTTTTTCCTTGCTGCCGAAATAGTGGTAGAGCAGGCGCGCATTGCAGCCGACCGCCTTGGTGATCCTGTCCACGCGCGCGCCATGAAACCCGTGATCCCCGAATTCTGTCAGCGCCGCCTCCATCAGCTGCGCGCGCGTGCGTTCCGGGTCGCGACTGCGGGGAGCTGTCTTGAGAGCGGGATCTTCCATGAAAACGTCATCCTGTCGCAGTGATCGGCGGCATGCTGGCCCGAAGGTCTACCCGAAAGCCCCGGACTTCACCACTGCAAGCGGTTTTTTCGGAAAGCTGAAAAATTCAGCTTCAGCCGCCGCAGGGTGCGCGTTAAGGTAAGTGAACGTTTACTTATGGCGCGAATAGCCCTAAGCCTCAGTGATATTTGGAGAAAATTCTGCTGGTCTGGCGCGGTAGATCAAGGTGGCTGAGATGGACAGGACCAACATGATACGGATCATCCGCCACGTGGCCCAAGGATCGCGTCGGATCTGCGCAGGCACACACCTCCGCGCAGCGGAGCGGGCACAGTGACGGGCGCGCTGACAACCCCGCATCCGCTGGCCACGGAAATCGGCATGCGCGTCTTGCGCCAAGGGGGCACCGCCCCTGAAGCGCTGATTGCCGCCGGCGCGGCCTTGAGCGTGGTCATGCCGCATTTTTGCGGGCTCGGCGGCGATGCCGTCTGGCTGATCGCGGACCGCTTGGGCCAGCAACGCTGCTTTCTGGCCATCGGTCAGGGCATCGCGCGGCCCATGCCCGCCGGGCCCATCCCACACCGCGGCCCCGGCTCCGTCCTGACTACCGCCGCTGTGGTCGACGGATGGCAGCATGCCTTCAGCTATGCCCGCGACCAGCTTGGCGGCAGCGCCCAGTGGGGGGATCTGCTGACACCGGCGATGCAGCTTGCCCAAGACGGCTTCCCTGTGGCCAGATCGCAGGCGTTCTGGGGGGCGTATCGCGCAACGGACGCGCAGACATGGCCCGGTTTCAGTGCGCTTTTCCTGCAGGATGGCAAACCGCTGCCATCAGGGCATATGCTTGCCCAGCCCCAGCTTGCCCAAACCCTGCGCGAAATTGCCGAGAAGGGCGCAAGCGCCTTTTACACCGGGGGTTTGTCGACCCGGATCGTGGACGGGCTGCGCGCCGCAGGTGTGACCATCAGCGCTGATGATCTGGCGCGCACGACGACGCGCGAGAGCGCACCGCTGCGACTGCCCTATCGCGGCATGACGCTTCTCGCCCCGCCGCCGCCGACACAGGGCGTCACGACCTTGCAGATCATGGGCATCCTGTCGCAATGCGATCTGTCAGGGCTGGAAGCGGGCGGGGCCGACCATTTCCATCTCTGTGTCGAAGCCACCAAACGGGCCTTCCTGCACCGCGCTGGTCTGGGCGACACGCCCGAGGTGACGGACAGCATCGCAAGCTGGCTCTCGGCCGAACGGCTCGGCGCGCTGCATGCCGATATCGCGACCGACAAGGCCATGCCGTGGCCGCATCAGTGGCAGCACGGCGATACTGTGTTTCTGGGGGCCATCGACGCACAGGGCAACGCGGCCAGCGTGCTACAGAGCACCTATTTCGATTGGGGCAGTGGCGTCGTTGCGGGGGATACCGGGATCCTCTGGCAGAACCGGGGCGCGGCCTTCACCACCACGCCAGGCCACCCCAATGTCTTCGCCCCCGGAAAACTGCCCTTCTACACCCTGAACCCCGGCATCGCACTTCAGGACGGTGCCCCGCGCATCGTCTACGGAACACAAGGCGCAGATGGGCAACCCCAGACCCTGTCCATGCTCCTGACCCGGCTGATCGATTTCGGGCAATCCCCGGCCGAAGCGCTCGCGGCCCCGCGATTCCTTCTTGGGCGCACATTCTCGGACAGTCGCGACAGCCTGAAGCTGGAAGCCGATATCGCCCCCGACACTGTCGCGGACCTTGCGCGGCGCGGCCATGACATCAGCCTGATCCCCGCCCAAAGCCCGCTTGCAGGTCAGGCCGGGGTCGTGATGCAGCTGGCCGACGCGCGGCTGGCACGGCACGACCCGCGCGAATAAGACCGCAACAGGTCAGGCGCTGTCACAGCGCCGCCAAGGATCCGACAAGTGTCATCGCCATTTGACCTTTCATCGCATCGACGTCAGGACTGACCCAGGCCCAGTTTCCCGGAGGCAACGCATCTGACCTGCCGCATCCACCCTGTCCCACAGCAGCCCAGCCGCGCGATTGGCGGCAGGCGTTCCGCATGACCGCGAACCCGTTCCGCCGACCCGCAGGCGCGCCGGTCATCTACGGGCATCGCGGCGCGCGCGGTGTGCTGCCCGAAAACACGCTGGCGAGCTTTCGCTACTTGCGCGCGACCGGCGCGCAGGGGCTTGAGATCGATGTGCACAATGCCGCCGGTCATGTGCCGGTCGTGGTGCATGACCCGCTTGTGCCGATGCAGCTCGCGCGAGGGCCGGATGGCCAATGGCTTCGCGCAGCGGGGCCAAAAATTCGCGACCTCAACCTTGCGCAGCTGCAACGCTATGACGTGGGGCGGCTCAATCCCGACCACGCCTATGGCAGATCCTATCCCGATCAGCAGCCGCGCGACGGGGAACGCATCCCCAGCCTCGATCAGGTTCTGGACTGGGCCGCCGGTGACGCCGGGCTGATCCTGAATATCGAGATCAAATCCGACCCCACGCGCGATGACCTGGGCGACCCGCCCGCGACGCTGGTCGAGGCGCTTGTGCAGACGCTCGCAGGTCATCGCCTGTCAGGCCAGATCCTCGTGTCGTCTTTCGACTGGCGCGTTCTGGCCGAGTTGCAGCGCCAGTCGCCCGATCTGGCGCGCGGGTATCTGAGCTATGAGCAATCAGGCGACGATCTGACGATCTTCCCGGGCTCTGCATGGATGGCCGGGCTGTCGCTTGCCGCGCATGCTGACACTCTGCCCGACCTGATCGCGGCACAGGGCGGGCGCTGCTGGTGCGCCTATCACCGCGATCTGACCAAGGCACGGGTCAGGCGCGCGCAGGATCTCGGCCTTGCGGTCAACGCCTGGACCGTGAACGACCCCGACGATATCGCACGCATGTACGCCATCGGGGTGGATGGCATCATCACGGATTATCCCGAGCGCGTCCGACAGTAGACCGCCTGCACCGCTCAAGCGCAGCATCTCCAACCGCATATGCCCCGCAGCAAGCCCCCGACGCGCGGTTCTTGTGTTCCGAACCTGACAGAAGATGCACGACGACCGCTTCGAGCCGATCAGCGACATTCAAGCACGCCGCAGCCCGGGAGAAGCTGTGTCAAGTGCGCCATCGCGGCCGGCCTGTCTTTTTCAAAGGGCATGCTGAAACCGCCGCTCATGCACGCCGCAGCGGGCAACGGCAGTCAGGCTCTTGCGAAGCTTTGGGGCGGACACAGAATATCTGGGGCTATCGACAGGGCAGAGGGAAAATGCGAATTTGCTCCGGTGCAGCAGGATCTGCCGAAACCGCCTGACCGAACCTTGAGCTTCAGAAAAATTGCCTTTTTCCGCATGACCGGAAAAGTTCAGATTGGCGCGACTGTCGGCATGGGCAGTAACTATGACACCGTGTGGCACGCCTCACGGGATCTACCGGGGCATGGGCGTGCGAGAACGGCAAGAGTGGAGCCATTCGAAAGTGAAGTTCGAGCTGATGGCATGGGCGTGCAGCTCGAAACGTCTCCGAAGCACCTCGACCTGCCGCAATGGGGAAATCTGACTTCAAGGATAGGGGAATGCATAGCTTCAGCATCTGCATAGCAGAGAGGCCTTGCGCTTGTTTGACCCAAATCGCCGTGCCGCGCGACATAGGCCCGGCGCCTCGAAATGATCAATGTCTGATTTCGTGTACTCCCCCCATGTTGAACGACTTGGCGCGGAGTCACGGTCGCAGATCGCCGCGCATTGCCGGTCCGCCCCGACATCCGGTCGCTACGCTGCCAAGCGCGCGGTTTCAGCCTGATCGTCTTTGCTCTAGCAGATCCGAGGCAACTGATCCCCGATCAGCATATCGACAATCCGGCTGCCACCAAGGCTGCCATGCATCCGCACCTGACCGGGATGAGCCGCTACGACATGGCCGATCACCGCCGCGCCCGCGCCCTCGGGCAGAGCGTGCATGGCCGTGAGAACTCCCTGCGCCTGTTCCTCAGGCACAAATAGGACCAACCGGCCCTCATTGGCCAGATAAAGCGGATCGAGACCCAGGATTTCGCAAAGCCCGCGCACCTGCGCGCGCAGCGGCACTTGCGCTTCCTCCAGAACCATACCCAACCCGGCCTCGGTGGCCAGCTCATTCAAAGCCGAGGCGATCCCGCCACGCGTGCAGTCGCGCGCGGCACGCAGATCGGGCGCAGCGGCAAGTGCCGCATGCATGATGCGATGCAGAGCAGCGCAATCGGATGTCAGCTCCGTCTCAAGTGCAAATTCCCCGCGTGCGGCCATGATCACGGCCCCATGATCGCCCAGAGAGCCATTGACGATGATCGCATCACCGGCGCGGATGTGTCTTGCGCCCAGATCGCAGCCAGGCGCGATGACCCCAACCCCGCAGGTGGTGACGAAGACCCCATCAGCCGCGCCGCGCTCGACCACCTTGGTATCGCCCGTGACGATCCGCACGCCCGCCGCTTCGGCCTCGCGCGCCATGCTGGCCACGATCCGGCGCAGAAGGGCTATTTCAGTACCTTCCTCGATGATGAAACCCGCCGAGAGCCACAAGGGCCGCGCGCCGCCCACGACCAGATCATTGATCGTGCCGCAGACCGCCAGCTTGCCGATGTCACCGCCGGGAAATTCCATCGGCGAGACAACATAGCCATCGGTGGTAAAGGCGAGCCTTGCGCCCGGCTCCTGCAGGGCTGCATCCATCAAACGCGCCTGATCCTCCATGCCGGGGGGCTGAAAGACGGCTGTGAATACCTCGGCAATCAGATCGCGCATTGCGCGCCCGCCGCCCCCATGCGCCATGGTCACATGGCTGTCACGCAAAGCCATCCCTGCCTCATTTTCTTGCCAAAACTACTTACCACGACCTTGCGGCCTTTCACGCCGCGGCGCCGCGCGCGCCACCATATTGCCAATAGGCCGCGCAGGCCCCTTCAGAGCTGACCATCAGCGCCCCAAGCGGCGTCTCCGGCGTGCAGCCCAGCCCATATTGCGGGCAGGCCGTGGGCTTGATCCGCCCGGTCATCACCGCGCCGCAAGCGCAGCCTTCTGGCTCGGGCACATGGCGCGGGCCGGCCGCCCCATAGCCCACGCCGAATTTCGCTTCCGCGTCGAATGCGGCATAGTCAGGCCGGATGCGCAACCCGCTCGCGTCAATCTCACCCAAGCCCCGCCACTCGAAGGACGGGCGGCGCTCATACACATCTGCAATCGCGGCCATGGAAGCGGGGTTGCCATGCTCGGGCACGACGCGGGCATATTGGTTTTCGACCTCGGCCCGCCCCTCGGCCACTTGTCGCAAGACCATCACCACGGATTGCAGCAGATCAATCGGCTCGAACCCCGCCACGACAATCGGCTTGCCGAACTCTTGGGCGATGAAATCATAGGGATGCGTGCCAATCACCATGCTGACATGGCCCGGCCCGATAAACCCGTCGAGTGTCATATGCGGGTCGCCCAGCAGCGCGCGGATGGGTTCTGGCACCGTGATGTGATTGCAGAACACACTGAAATTGAACAGCCCTTCGCGGGCGGCGGCCTGAATGGCGAAAGCGGTCGAGGGGGTGGTGGTTTCAAACCCAAGCCCGAAGAACACCACTTCGCGGTCAGGATTGCGCCGTGCGATTTCGAGTGCGTCGAGAGGGCTGTAGACCATGCGGATATCGGCCCCGCGCGCCTTCGCCTGCATCAGTGACCCGCGCGCTCCCGGCACGCGCATCGCATCGCCGAAGGTTGTGAAGATGACGCCCTCGCGTTCGGCAATCTCGATACACTCATCGACGCGCGACATCGGCAGCACGCAGACCGGACAGCCGGGGCCGTGGATGAATTCGATCCCCTCATGCACCAGTTTGTCGAGGCCGAAGCGGAATATCGCATGGGTATGGCCGCCGCAGATTTCCATGATATGCACCGGCTTTTCGCGGGTCGCGCCGATCTGGTCGCAAAGCCGCGCGATGTCCGCCAGCAGAAATTTGGCCAGCGCCGGATCGCGGAATTCGGTGACATGTTTCATTGGGTGCCCTCCAGTGCCTTTTGCCCCTCGGCCATGGCCTCCAGCGTCTCTTGCGCCTCGCCCAGATCGCGCAGCGCCTCCAACGTGCGCGCGGCCTCTTCCTCGTCGATGATCGCCATGGCGAAACCGACATGGATCAACGCCCATTGCCCGACCAGCTCGGTCAATGGCCGGTTGGCAACCGGTGCGAGCGAGATCTCGCGCCGCACGCCCGAGACATCGGCCATGGCCATGAGCCGCGCCTCATCAGTGATGGCCGTGATCTGGCCGGGAATACCAAGGCACATGGGTCAGTCCTCCTCTTCGGTGACGCTCGCGCCACTGGGGTCGTCTATGCCGTAACGGTCGATCTTGGCGCGCAGGCCCACGCGGCTCAGGCCCAGATCCGCCGCGGCCCGGCTCTTGTTCCAGCGGTGGCGGGTCAGAGTCTCGCGCAGGATGCGCATTTCCACCAGTTCCACCCGGTCTTTCAGCGTGCCTTCACGCGTCAGGATCGGCTCCAGCGCGCGGTCGGCACCGTCCTCGCTTGGCTCGGCCTGCAAGATGTGGCGCGAGATCAGATCGGCCCCCAGAAGCGGTTCTTGCGCGAAGATCAGCATGCGCGTGACCTCGTTTTCCAATTCGCGCAGGTTTCCGGGCCAGTCGTAGTTTTCCAGAAAGCCCAAGCTTACATCATCAAAGCCACGCACTTGCTTGCCGTGCAGGCTGGCCGCGTCGAACAGGCAGGCCGTGGCCAGAATCGCCACATCGCCGCGCCGTCCACGCAGGGGCGGCACTGTGATTTCACCCGCCGAGATCGCGTAACCCAGATCGGTGCGCAACCTCCCTTCGGCCATCAACGCGCGCAGATCGCCGGTCAGCCCGCAAATCAGGCGCAGGTTCGTGCGGATGGCTTCATGCCCGCCCAGGGGTTGAAACGCGCCTTCGCGCAGCACGCAGATCAGCGCCATCTGCATTTTCGGGCTCAGGCTTTCCACGCCGCCAAGATAAAGCGTGCCGCGGTCGGCTTTCTGTAACAGCCCGATGCGGTTTGTGGCCAACCCCGCCACCGCGCCGCGCCTTGCACCGAAAAGTTCCAGTTCCAACTGGTCATCGGGCAGACCCGCACAGTTCAGCGCCAGAAACGGCTTTTCGGCGCGCAAACTCGCATGGTGCATGGCGCGCGCAAGCTCCTGCTTGCCAGTGCCAGCCTCGCCTGACAGCAACACCGGCACGTCAAAACTGGCATATTGGCGTGCCATGTCGACCACCGCGTTCATCCGTGACTGCGGGCTGCGCAGGATCGCGTCAAAGCCTTGCCGCTCGCGCAAGTCGCGGCGGCGTTTTTCCAGCTTGGTCTCGGCGGTCGTGCCCAGATGCTTCATTTCCAGCGACAAGCGTTCGTGTTCGCGCGTCATCGAAAACAGCGCCGCTGCGTTGCGCGCGGCCATCAAAAGCTGGTCAGGATGCCAGGGCTTGGTCAGAAACTGGTAGATCCCGGCGGCATTGATCGCATCGGCCATATCGCTGGGGTCGGTATAGCCGGTGATGATGATCCGCACGATTTCGGGCCATGTCTCGCGCACTTCCGTCAGGAATTGAACGCCTGTCCGCCCCGGCATGCGCTGGTCACAGAAGATGACCTGCACCCATTCGTCGCGCAGAAGCTCCATCGCGGCATCGGCGCTGGCGGCCGTCAGCACCTCGAAATCATCCTCCAACGCCATGCGCATCGAGGCCAGCGAATGCGGCTCATCATCGACCAGCAGGATGGCAGGGCGCGCTGAACGGGTCATGGCCGCGCTTTCGCGCGCAGCCCCGCGCGCAGCCAGTCAATCCACGCATCCATCCCCTCACCCGTGCGGGCCGAGACGCGCAGCACGATGATGTCGGGGTTGATGCGCCGCAGGTTCGCCTCGTAGGCGTCAAGATCGGCATCGCAATGCGGCGCAAGGTCGATCTTGTTCAGGATCGCCAGTTTCGCGGCCGTGAACATATCGGGGTATTTCAGCGGCTTGTCCTCGCCCTCGGTCACGGACAGGATCGCGACCTTGGCATCCTCGCCCAGATCAAAGGCGGCGGGGCAGACCAGATTGCCGACATTTTCGATGAAGAGCAGGCTTTGCGGGGCAAGGTGCAGATCATCCATCGCATGGCCCACCATATGCCCGTCGAGATGGCAGCCCTTGCCGGTGTTGACCTGCACCGCGCGCGCACCCGTCGCGCGGATGCGGTCGGCGTCATTGCTGGTCTGCTGGTCACCTTCGATCACCGCCAAAGGCTGGCCGCCAAGGGCTTCAATCGTCTTGCACAAAAGCGTCGTCTTGCCCGAACCAGGCGAGGAGACGAGGTTCACCGCGAAAGCCTCGAGCGCCGTCAGCACGCGCCGGTTTGACGCGGCATAGGCGTTGTTCTTGGCCAGAATATCGGTTTCGATCTGGATCAGGCGGGCTTGCGACATGCCCGGCACCGAGACACCCGCAGCGCCATCGCCATAGTGGTGATGATCGTGGTCGTGATCCGCGCCGTGGGAATGGGCGTGGTCATGCTCATGCGCGTGGCTATGGGCATGGGTCTGGCCGTCGATCTTCGGCCCGGAACTGCATCCGCAAACAGTGCACATCAGATCACCTCCATATCCTTGATCCGCATCTCATCCCCGCCCTGAGGCAGGATCTTGCCGCTGCCGCAGAGCGGGCAGGGATCCAGCCGGTCGGCAATTTCAACCACCTCGCCGCAGTCATAGCAGAGCGCGCGCCCCGGCAGGTCGATCATCTCGACCCCGGCCCCTTCGGCGCTCGATCCGCGCAGCACCACATCGAGGGCAAATTCCAGCGCCGGTTTCTCGACGCCCGCAAAACGCCCGATTTCCAGCCGCAAGGTCGTGACGCGGGCGAAGCCATGCGCGGCGGCCTGCGTGTCGATGATCTGGCGTATGCCCTCGGCGAGCGACATTTCATGCATGATCCACCTCGGGCAGTTTGACGGGCAGGCAGGGATCATGCAGCGCGACCAGAAGGGGCGCAAGAGCGGGCTGGTCGAGCGCGTCCAGTGCGCGGCGCAGCGCGCCACCGGGGGCGAGCATGTGATCGGTGGGCGTGATGCGGCAGATCGCCGTGATCCGGTCCTGATGCGCTTTTAGCCGCAGCGCATAAGCCCCCCGCGCGGCAGGCACCAGCGCCATGCCATCGGCGCGCAATTCGGGCGCGGGCAATGCGCCGCGCGCGGCGGCTTCAGTATCGACGATGCGCCCCAAAAGACGCCAGAGAGGGCCGCGCCCGGCCAGCGTTTCCGCCTGCCGCAGAAGCGGGTCGGCGGCATGACGCGCGGCGGGGCTGTTTTCCAGCGCGGCGGGGCTGTCCGCGTTTGGCAGCGTGACGAAGGGCAAGGGCGGCACAGTGCCTTGCGCGCCGAAGCGCGCCGCGACACGCGCGACGAGGGGCGCAAGCCCCTGCCCTGCGGCCAGCCATTGCGCCAGCAGCACCGGGCGCGCCCCACCCCAGAGCGCGGGCGCAAGATCAGGGCTGGTCTGCCAGCCTGCGGGCAAGGGCTGCGGCGACAAGCCAGCGGCGCGCGGCAGGGTGACGAAGAGCGCCAGCAGATGGTCGCGCAGCACCTCGCGCGCCAGCGTTGCGTTGGCATCGGGCGCAATCGTCAGGCCCAGCGACAGGCGCGCGGCCATGCCCTGCGCGGCACCGCACAGATTGAACAGGCGCGGCAGCAGATCAGCGGCCTCTGGCGCAGGTTTGCCGCGCAACAGCGCACCCAGCGCGGGCGGATCGGGCAGGTCAAAGGACCAGCCCTGCCCGTCATGCGTGATCTGCAACGCGCCCTGCATCGGGTTACACCTGCCCGGTGATGAAGGCGCGCCGCTCCAGCGGGCGGGCTTTCGCCAGTGTCGGCGGGGCAATCTGCGGGACTTCGGGCTTGGGCAAGGGCTGGGCCGCATCTTCCAGCCGTTCAAGCGCTGCGGGGTCAAAGAGCCCAACCATGACCGCGCGGGCCACATCGACCGCCTGCATCTGGCTGTTGAAATCGCCCATGGGCGAAAACAGCGAACACGCCTTGTAGCCGCCCACCTGTTCGCGGGCATTGTGGATGAACTCATATTGGCCGCTCGGGAAGCCGATCAGTTCCTTCGCGCCCGCCTGCAAGGCGGTCCAGTTATCCTCTGGCCCGGCCAGCAGCACAAGGTTCATGAACCAGGGCGCGATCAGCACGCCGAGGAAATGCCCGCCCCAGGGCTGGAACCCCACCGCCTGAACATGCAGCGAATGATTGCACAGCGGCACATCGCGCATCTTGCCATTGTAGATTTCGCGGAAATCGGCCTCCAGCCGCGCGATTGCGGCCTCCATCGCATCCGGCGTTGCACCAGTGTCGCGCAGGACCATGAACTGTTCCGCCGCAGCCCCGCAGCCGGGACAGGTCCAGTCATGGGGCAACGCGGTGAAGGGCGTGCCGGGGCTGACCTGCCGGGTCTCATCGCCATGGGCGGGGTCATAGACATGCCAGCAGATCTTGCATTCCAGCACAGCCGCCGCCGAGATTTTCGCGCCTGCCCCCAGATAAGAGCCCTCAAAACGTGGGGTGGTCATGCCATCGCCCTCCGCACTTCGCGGATGCGGTCGGCGCTGTCGGC
>REBU01000094.1 GCA_007692585.1 Paracoccaceae bacterium
GAAATCCACTTAGAAAACGCCCGGAACCTGTGCAGATCAACCGAACCACCTCTGTGACCATCAACAACGCCCGGCGAAGTTCGGCGCAGCAGCCAAAGCAAGGTCGGGAACGTTCGGGACGGGTTGGGTGTTTGCAATGAAAGGAGATATCATCATGGATTGGGACCAGATTGAACACAACTGGCTGGCGATGACGCACCGCATACGTCCAGACAGGCTCACGACCAGGATGCCAACCGCCGGCGCAGCTGACGCTGCTCAAGACCAAGGCGATATGGCTGAAATCGCAGTTGATAGCCCCGAAGCGGAAACCTCCGTCGTCTCTGTGGCGCCCTTGATTGCGTGACCTTGATCAGCACGCGGCGAAATGGCATGCGTTTTTGCGCAAACCGATGCGTTGGCTGTGCGCAAAGCCGGGCTTGTGGCAAGATGCTGGCATCATCCGCTCGGAGTTGTTTGGCACAGAGCGCCTGGAGCATCACGCGCTCTCGCTGGCGCAAGCGCAGACCACACAAGGACGCGCCAGGGCGCGGGCCAGTTTGGTCACACCGTTCAAGTTTCGCGTACAGCATCTGACAACGCGGACAAACGATAATGCCGCTGCGTTGTTGGCGGCGTATCTTGGGTGCGCGCGCAGTCTAGGAGACGGTCGCCCGATTTCCCCTGCTGCGGAATGGTTGCTGGATAACTTTCATCTTGTCGAACAGCAATTACGCCAGATCAAGGCTGACCTGCCTATCGGATATTATCGACAACTTCCCAAATTGGCGGACGGTCCGTTTGCCGGGTATCCGCGCGTCTTTGGCATGACTTGGGCCTATGTCGCACATACGGACAGCCTGCTTTCCGGCCCGGTATTGGTGCGGTTTGTTGAGTCATATCAACAGGTCAGTCCACTCAGCATCGGCGAGCTTTGGGCAGTCGCCATCACGTTGCGTATCGTGTTGGTTGAGAATATGCGCAGGCTGGCCGATCAGATCACCAAAGGCGAGGCATTGCGCCTGATCGCTGACGACATCGTCGACCGGGTTCTGGCTGCCCGCAAGGAGCCTGCGGGGGCTGTGCAAGACACGTTGATGTCCGCGACGGCTGATCTGCCGACAGGGCCTTTGGACGAGATTGTCGCCGCCCAGATCGCCAAACGCCTACGTGGCTTTGACCCCGCGGAAACTCCGCTGTATGGCTGGCTCGAGGGTCAGTTGCGCGCTCAGAATTCTTCCATTGAAACCGTGGTGCAGCACGCCCAGCATCGGCAGGGTGCATCAAATGTCACCATGCGGAATATCGTTACCTCGATGCGGCTGGCATCCGAGCTCGATTGGGCGGATTTCGTCGAAGACGTCAGCCTGATCGATAAGCGATTACGCGCCGGTTCCGATTTTGCCGCGATGGATTTTGCCACCCGCGATAGCTATCGCACGGCAATAGAGGTTCTGGCGCGCGGGTCGGATCTTGATGAGTTGGAAGTGACCGATGCCGCGCTGGACTTGGCTCGGCAGGGTAGTGATGCGGCTTCATCCGACCCAGGCCATGGACTGATCGGTACAGGGCGGCCTGTGCTGGAACGGGCTGTCGATTTCAAACCATCGCCGGTAGAGCGGTTGGGTCGCTGGGTTTTGCGGCTCGGTCTGAAAGGGTATCTGGGTGCGATTGCACTAACCTCTTTCGCTGTTCTGGCGCTGGCCCTCTGGGCGGTAGGGGCAGGCGGGGTCGCGCTGGTCGGGCTGGCGCTGACGGGTTTGCTCGCCGCGTCCGAAGCCGGAACTGCACTGGTCAATCTGACGGTCACGCGGATCAAGCGGCCGCGCGCGTTACCCGGGCTGGAGATGACCAAGGGCATTCCCGCTGATCTGCGCACGCTGATCGCGGTACCGGTCATTCTTCGTGATCGCGATGATCTGGCCGCTTTGATAGCCCAGTTGGAAGTGCATCATCTGTCCGGCCCCGATGGCGCGCTACATTACGCTTTATTGTCCGATGGGCCAGATTCTGCCACAGAACATCAGCCCGGCGACGCCGCCCTTATTGCCGAGGCGAAGGCCGCCGTAGACCGGCTGAACGCCACCTATCCGAATGATCATGGCGACCGCTTCTTGTTCCTGCATCGCTACCGGCAATGGAACCCGAGTGAATGTGTCTGGATGGGCTGGGAACGCAAACGCGGCAAGCTGAACGAGTTGAACCGCCTTCTGCGCGGCGCGCAGGACACCAGTTTCCTGCCACATGACCGCCTGCCGCAGGCCGTGCGCTTCATCATCACGTTGGACGCGGACACCCAGCTTTTGCGAGACACCGTCGCGCGGTTGATCGGCAAAATGGCACATCCGCTCAACCGTGCAGTTTTCGACCCGGTTACGCGGCGGGTGATCACAGGCTATGGCATCGTGCAGCCTCGCGTGACACCGGCCTTACCTGTCGGCAATGATGGGTCCGTATTCCAGCGCGTATTTTCTACCCCTGGCGGGATCGAACCCTATGCCAGCGCGGATTCCAACGTGTATCAGGATCTGTTCGGCGAAGGATCATTCACAGGTAAGGGCATCTATGACGTCGATGCTTTCGCCGCCGCTTTGGCAGGCCGGGTGCCGGACAATACCATGCTCAGCCATGATCTGTTTGAAGGCGTTTTTGCTCGTGCCGGGCTCGCCTCGGATGTTGATGTCGTCGAAGCGTTTCCGGCACGCTATGGCGTCGCGACACAAAGGCAGCACCGCTGGGTCCGGGGTGACTGGCAATTGTTGCCTTGGCTGGTCCGTCGCGACAGCGGCCTGTCGCCTCTTGGCCGCTGGAAGATGGTTGACAACCTGCGCCGCGCTTTGGTCGCGCCGCTGAGTGTGATATCGCTGTTTGCGGGATGGTTGATGCCTTTGCCGATGGCCGCCGCATGGACTATCGCCGTGATGCTGATGCTGGCACTGCCGCATCTGCTCGGTCTGCCCTTCGCTGTATTGCCGGGACGGGCGGGGATCACCTCGCGCAGCCATATGGCTGCACTATTGGCAGACACACGCCGGGCTGCGGCGCAGATCGCGCTGAACATCACGTTTTTGGCCGATACCGCATGGCAAATGGCAGACGCCTTTTTGCGTACGGTCATCCGGCTGACGATCACGCGCAAGCATTTGCTGCAATGGGTAACAGCGGCAGCATCGGGTGCAGGTGCGCGTCCGAGGTTTTTCGGCCAGTACGCCAAGATGGCGGGAGGCCTCGCTCTGTGCTTTGGCACTTGCGGTTTGGCGCTGGCGCTGAACCCCGCCGCATGGCCGTTGGTTTTGCCTTTTGCGCTGCTGTGGCTCGTCGCCCCGGCAGTGGCGTATCACGTCAGCCGCCCGCAAGCCGCGAAAGTCATACAGCCGCTCGACACCACAGACGCTCAGCGCCTGCGTCTGATCGCCCGCCGCACTTGGCGGTATTTCGAGACTTTCGTGACCGAGGCCGACAATTTCCTGCCCCCCGACAACTTTCAGGAAAATCCTGCGCCACAGGTGTTTCACCGTACTTCGCCCACAAACATTGGCCTTTATCTGCTGTCGGCGACTGTTGCGCGCGATATGGGCTGGATCTCTCAGGCAGAGGCGCTGAACCGCATGGAACAAACGCTGAAAACCATAGCGCGAATGCCGCGTTTTCGTGGGCATCTGTACAATTGGCACGATACACATGATCTGAGGGTGCTGGACCCAGCCTATGTCTCGTCCGTTGACAGCGGCAATCTGGCTGGGCACCTTATCGCCGTTGCACAGGCGTGCCGGGAATGGCGCGACACGCCACTCGCGGATGCCGACCGGCATGCAGGGCTGGCCGATGCGGTCTTGCTGGCGCGGGAAGCGCTAGGCAATCCTGATGCAGAAGTGGCAAATCTGCTCGATCAGCTTGACGCTGCATCCGCGTGGAGCGATTTCCTGCGACTGGCTGGGCAAGCGTGCACTGAAGCCGAGGACGATACCGATCTGGCGTTCTGGTGCCGCGCGGCTGAAAACTGCGCCAGGGGAGAACTGACCGATGCTTCCGGTGCAGATCTCGCCCAGCTGACCGATGTCGAAAACCTCGCCCGCCGTTTGGCAATGGACATGGATTTCGCTTTCCTGCTCGACCCCGAAAAGAAACTTTTGTCCATCGGATTTTCCGTCGTCATCAATACCCGAGATGCCAACTGCTATGACCTGCTGGCGTCAGAGGCGCGGCTGGCCAGCCTCTTTGCCATTGCAAAAGGTGATCTGCCGACACGGCATTGGTTCCGGCTGGGCCGGGCGGCCTCACCCGTGGGTGCCGGCTCGGCGCTGATTTCATGGTCGGGCAGCATGTTTGAATATCTGATGCCATCGCTGGTGATGCGTGCGCCTGCGGGCTCAGTGCTGGAACAGACCAACCGCCTGATCGTGGATAGACAAATTGCCTATGGGGCTGATCACGGGATCCCTTGGGGTATATCGGAATCTTCCTACAACGCACGCGACCTGGAGATGACTTATCAATATTCCAACTTTGGCGTTCCAGGTCTGGGGCTGAAACGCGGGCTGAACGCGAACCGGGTCGTCGCGCCCTATGCGACAGGCCTTGCGACCATGATCGATCCGCAAGCCGCTTTGCAAAACTTTGACCGCCTCAGCGCAATCGGGGCTGAAGGGCGCTATGGCTTTTATGAAGCAGTGGATTTCACCCCCTCTCGGCTGCCTGCCAAGGCGGAGCACGCCATTGTGCAAAGTTTCATGGCACATCATCAGGGAATGACCATCACGGCTATCGCCAATGCCTTGCAGGATGGCCGCTTGCGCGCCCGTTTCCATTCTGAACCGATGATCCGTGCCGTTGATTTGTTGCTGCAGGAACGCGTGCCACGGGACGCCACCGCCAGGCTGCCTCTGGCAGAGGCCGTGCCGGCGAAAGTGACAGAGCTGTGCAACGCCTCTGTGCTGCGCCGTTTCAATGGACCCAATGAAGATGCCGCAACAGCGCATCTCCTTTCAAACGGCACCTATGGTGTGATGCTGACACCGACGGGTGGCGGGTACAGCCGCTGGCGTGATCTTGCGATCACCCGCTGGCGCACCGAGGCGAGCCAGACCAGCCATGGCGCGTTCATCTTTGCCCGCGACGCCAGTTCTGGTGCGCTTTGGTCCGGTGCGGTGCAGCCTTTGAACGAAAAACACATTGCCTACACCACTGTATTTGGCGAACACAACGCCGCTTTCAGCTATCAGGACGGCACGCTAGCGATGACGACCGAGATCGTCGTTTCTGCCGAAGACGACGCCGAGGCCCGGCGCGTCACCCTGACCAATACCGGCAACCAGCCGCGCGAAATTGATCTGACATCTTACGCAGAACTGGTGCTGGCACCGCCTGCCGCAGATCTGGCTCACCCGGCCTTTAGCAAGATGTTTGTTGTCACCGATTACATGCCCGAACTTGGTGCGCTGATTGCCACCCGGCGCCAGCGGTCACCGCACGACCCAGAAGTTTGGGCCGCCCATATCGCTGTCGTCGAAGGGTGCGAGACCGCTCCCTTGCAATATGAAACAGACCGCGCGCGATTTATAGGGCGAGGGCAGACGATTGGCACGGCGGCTATGTCGGACAGCCCGCTCTCGGATACGACCGGCACGGTGCTCGACCCGATTTTTGCGCTGCGCCGCCGTGTGATTGTGCCACCGGGCGGGATGGCACGTGTGACCTTCTGGACAATGATTGCGGACAGGCCCGAGGCACTTTTGGATCTCGTGGATCGTCACCGCGATCCGTCCGCATTCATGCGCGCCGAGACGTTGTCCTGGACGCGAGCGCAGGTGCAGCTGCGCCATCTGGGCATTACGCCTGCCAATGCTGCGGACTTCCAACGTCTTGGCGGGATGATCCTTCGCAAAGACACACGGCTTCGCGCAAAGGAGGCCGATCCCGGTGCTGGCCCGCAATCGTCGCTTTGGGCGATGGGGATTTCCGGCGATCTGCCGATCATCTTGTTTCGCATCAGCGATACCGAAGATGCCACTGCCCTGCATGAGTTACTTGTAGCCCATGAATATCTGCGCATGCAGCAGCTCGACGTCGATCTTGTGATCCTGAACGACCGCGCCTCCTCCTATGTGCAAGACATGCAGGAGCTGATCGAAGCGGCGGTTCGGTCTGCCCAATCACGCCCGCGCAGCGCAGGTCAACCGCTTGGAACGCAGTGCGCAGTCTACATTCTGCGCGCCGATCTGATCACCGACGATCAGCGCGCACAGTTACTGTCGGTTGCGCGCGTGACCTTGTTGGCCAGTCGCGGCCTGATTGGACATCAGATCGACGGGCTGATGCCCAGAGTGCCTGAACCAGCAGCGCCAATGTTGGCCCGATCTTCCCGCCAGGTTCCGACCAGCGACCCAGCTATTCCCACCCTCGAATTTTTCAACGGCACTGGCGGGTTTGCCGATGATGGCCGCGAATATGTCACGATCTTGCGCGATGGGGCGACCACACCTGCACCGTGGCTGAATGTGATCGCGAATCCTGGCTTCGGCTTTCAGGTGTCTGCCGAAGGCAGTGGGTTTGTCTGGGCTGAAAACAGCCGCGAAAACCAGATCACGCCGTGGTCCAACGATCCAGTCTGCGATCCCGCGGGCGAGGCGCTTTATCTGCGCGATCTCGACACCGGGGCGATCTGGACCCCGACGGCGCTGCCGATCCGCAGCACCGGCACCTATATCGCGCGGCACGGCTTTGGTTACAGCCGGTTTGAGCATACGGCTCACGGGATTTCCGCCGATATGGTGCAGTTCGTCCCTACAGATGACCCGGTCAAGATCACCCGCCTGACCCTGCACAACACCGGCGATCAGATACGGCGCCTGTCAGTGACAGCATATGCCGAATGGGTGCTTGGCACGTCGCGGAATGTAACCGCGCTGCATATCACCACAGCACGGGATGAGGAGACAGGCGCAATTTTCGCCCGCAATCCCTTCGCAATCGCCTTTGCAGGCCGCGTCGCGTTTGCCGACCTGGGTGATGCAGTCACCAGCCATAGCTCCGACCGGGCCGAGGTTCTTGGACCGATTGGCAATATCGCAGCACCTGCAGGTATTGCCGGCCTGTCTGGCCGTATGGGTGCGTCCCTGGATCCTTGCGCTGCTTTGCAACGCGAAGTGACGCTGGCCCCGGGTGAAAGCGTGAACGTGGTATTTCTGCTTGGCCAAACGGCGTCAGAGGACGACGCGCGCACCTTGATCCTGCGCCACCGTGCCATCGATCCTGATGTTTCATTGGCAGCAG
The DNA here is from genome assembly GCA_007692585.1 of Paracoccaceae bacterium. Lineage (GTDB taxonomy): Bacteria > Pseudomonadota > Alphaproteobacteria > Rhodobacterales > Rhodobacteraceae > Roseinatronobacter. The sequence goes on from REBU01000094.1 coordinate 7,252, forward strand.
TGAGGCAGCATTGGTCCAGCTTGTTGGGCGCTGTGCAAGTCACCTCACCTGACCGGTCGATGGATATCATGCTCAACGGCTGGCTGCTCTATCAGACGCTCGCGTGCCGCATCTGGGCTAGGGCGGGGTTCTATCAGGCCAGCGGCGCTTACGGGTTTCGCGATCAATTGCAGGATGGCATGGCGCTGACCGCCCTGTGGCCTGATATGACACGTGCGCATTTGCTGCGCGCTGCAGCCAGGCAGTTTCCCGAAGGTGACGTACAGCATTGGTGGCTGCCGCATTCAGGCCAAGGCGTGCGGACGCGCATATCTGACGATCGGGTCTGGCTTGGATATGGTGTTGCCGAATACATCGCCGTCACCGGGGATGATGCGGTGTTGGATGAGCATATCCCGTTTCTGGAAGGTCCCGTATTGCCGGACGGCGCGCATGATGATTTCTTCCAACCGCGTTTATCAGACACCCACGCGAGCCTGTTTGAGCATTGCGCCCGCGGCATCGACCTTGCCATTGACCTGACAGGCGCGAACGGCATGCCGCTGATCGGCACTGGTGACTGGAACGACGGAATGAACCGTGTTGGCGAGGAAGGGAAAGGCACCTCTGTCTGGCTTGGCTGGCTGCTTATCGCGACAATCGACCGGCTGGCGCCCTTTGCCGACACCCATGACCCGACCCGCGCGGCCCGGTGGCGCGCACATCGCGCGACATTGCTGGAGGCGATGGAGCGTGATGGCTGGGACGGCGACTGGTACCGGCGCGGCACCTTTGACGATGGCACGCCCTTGGGATCAGCCACGTCTGACGAATGCTGTATCGACAGCATCGCCCAATCCTGGGCGGTGCTGTCAGGTGCCGCAGATCCCGATCGCGCAGCCACAGCGATGGCCAGCATGGCCACACATCTGATGCGCCCAGACCCAGGCCTTGCGCTGCTTTTCACCCCACCGTTCAACAGTACGCCGCTTGATCCCGGCTATATCAAGGGCTACCCGCCAGGTCTCCGCGAAAACGGCGGGCAATACAGCCATGCCGCGATGTGGGCGATTTTGGCGTATTGTCGGCTGGGTGACGGCGATGCCGCAAGCGGGCTGTTCGCACTGGTCAATCCTGTCAACCACGCGTTGACCCAAGATGATGCTGCGCTGTACAAAGTCGAACCCTATGTCGTCGCAGCTGACGTCTATTCCACCGCTCCGCACGAGGGGCGCGGTGGCTGGACATGGTATACTGGATCAGCTGCCTGGATGTATCGCGCAGGGATCGAGGGGCTACTGGGCCTGACCCGCCAAGGGCGAGACTGGGTGCTGAACCCTTGTTTTCCCAAAGACTGGCCCGAGTTGAATGCAACGGTGAACGTCGGCAAGGCACGCCTGGACATCAACATCCGGAACGAAGGCGGCACAGGGTCTGGCGTGCGCTTCGCAATGCTGAATGAAACCCCTTTGGCGCTCGAGAATGGACTTGTTCGGGTGCGGTTGGAGAAGGGACGACACAGCCTCGTCATAATCATGAACGCGAGCGACACCCACTGATCAGCGGGTCTCATCTTTGCGGTAATCTCCCCCCTTTTTTTCACGGGGTCCATCCGTAGAATTCACGCAGCCATTCTGTCGCTTCGCGCCCGCTTCGGGAACAGTTTCATGGCGGGTGTAATGCCGCAGATCCCCATGTTGGGGCGCATCTGTGGGCGCTGGTGGGCGTATTCGCTGCCGTTGCACTCTGGCTGGGGCAGATCGCCGGGCGCGCCGGACATGCGGCCCAAGAAGATGCTGTTCCCGCGAATCGGCCCCGGTAGCAGGCCATGGATTGCGCGCCGCAAGATCCATCGACATCGCGCAATCTGACTGTGCAGAAGGCGGGGGTCTTCCCCTGAAGCCGCTGTCGGGGTTACCTGCCACGTGACGGCGGTGCTGCCGCCTGATTTTCAGCTGTTTTGCGCGGGGGGGGGGGCGGGCCTATTGGCGGCGAGTCTGGTCTTGCAGGAACATGCAAACAATGATCACGCTTGTTGCCGCAATATATCGCCGCCTGAGCCCGTTTCAGCCGCCCCGAAAGGTCCGCCACTGTGTCCAGCAATCCCTATGAAGTCGATGGCTTCTATGCCAGCGCCATCGCCGCTGGACGGCATCGCGATATTGTCGGCGGGCGGTGGGAAGAGACCGGGCGGATCGGGCTCGCGCTGCTGAAGAATGCAGGGCTGTTGCCGCATCACCAGCTTCTCGACATCGGTGCGGGCGCATTGCGTCTGGGGTGCAAGCTGGTGCCCTATCTCGATGCGGGGCATTACTGGGCCACGGATGCCTCGCGCGACATTCTGCTGGCGGGGCATCGCGCCGAACTTGCGCAGCCCGAGCGGCTCGACCCGGCGCAACTGATCGAGGACGCGCATTTCGCCTTTCCGGGGGTGCCGCAGAGCATCACCCATGCGATCGCTTTCGCAGTGTTTCCGCATCTGACCCGCGATCATCTCGAACGCGCGCTGATCAGCCTGCAGCGCTTCAGGCGGCTGGAATGCTTCCTTTTCACGGTTTTCCTCGCCCCCGATGCAGCCCGCGCGCAGAGCCCTTATCGCCAGCCCGACGGTGTCGTGACCCATCGCGGCCGCGCGCCCTATCATTTGCTGGAAATCGACGTGCAGACCATGGCGCAGCGTTGTGGATGGACCCTGACGCGCAGCGATGCGATGCTGCCGCGCGGGCAAGTTCTGTTTCTTGCCGTGCAGGGGCATGCATAGGCCCAAGGTCAGCGTCGGGTCTGACTGCCCCGCCGCGATGTATCTTAATGCGGCGCGAAAAGGCCGAATGACAGGAGCGCCAAGAGCGCGAAGCCCAGGAGCGCAAGCGTCTGGATCACCACGATGAACAGATGCCCAGATCCGACCGCGCGCAGTGCCTTGAGCGAGGTCTTGACCCCCAGCGCGGCAATCGCCGTGATCAGGCAGGCGCGTGAGATCGTATCAACCTTCGCAACCAGCACGGGCGGCAGGTCGACCGCGCTGCCCAGTGCCACCAGCGCCAGAAACAGCACCATGAACCAGGGCAGCAGTGCAATCCTGCCTTGGCCCGCGCCCACGGGGGTCATGCGCAGCACCAGCACGATGGCGATCAGCACCACAGGCAGCATGGCGACACGAAAGAGCTTGGTGATCGTCGCCATCTCACCAGTCTGGTCGGATACGGAGAACCCGGCCCCCACGACCTGCGCGACATCGTGGATTGTCGCGCCGATCAGGAACCCCTGTTGCAGCTCACTGAAGCCGACAGACTGAAACAGTAACGGATAGGCCACCATCGCGACGGTGGACAGCGCTGTGACGGCCATCACTGTGAACAATGTGTTGCGTTCGGTCTTGTCATTATGCGGGATCACCGCCGCGATCGCCAGTGCGGCAGAGGCCCCGCAGATCGCCACAGCGCCCCCGGTCAGCAGCGCAAAGCGCCATTGCCGCCGGAAGAGCGGCGCAATGATGAAGCCCGTGGCGATGGTCAGCGCGATCAGCCCGACCAGAACCGCCGCGCCTGTTATCCCGATCTGCGCCATATCATCCATTGCGATACGGATGCCCAGCAGGCCGACCCCCAAGCGCAGGACGAATTTGGACGCAAGATCGATGCCCGCGCGACAGGGGCCTTCCTCGTGCAGAAAGTTGAACGCCATGCCCAGCAGCAGCGCGAAAAGCATGACGGGGGCACCGTAATGCGCCCCCAGAAATGCCGCCGCTGCAGCAATGGTCGCGGCCAGCATCAGGCCAGGCGCGACCGGGACGGCGAAGGCTTGGATGCGGGCGATAGGCGACATGACGGGCTCGCAGAGGACTAAGAGGGGGGCGGGTCTTGCAACCCGCCCCATTGGTCGCGATCGCAGGCCCGATCAGGCCGAGCGGTAGAGCTTGGTCATCGAGAATTCCCGGTGCCCCAGCGCTTCGGCCGCAGTCATGCGACCATTCGCGGTGCGCTTGATCATCTCGATCAGCGCATCCCCGGCCTGATCGATGGTCATCTCGCGCGTCAGAACCCCGGTCACATCGACATCGATATGCTCGGCCATGGTGCGCAGCGTGCGCGGGTTGCCGGAAATCTTGATCACCGGCACGATGGGATTGCCGACCACATTTCCCTGACCCGTGGGGAAGGTGTGGATCACATAGCCCGCCGCAGCCATCAGGGTCACACATTCCGCTGCCGCGGAAGATGTGTCCATGAAATAGAGGCCAGCGCCTTTCGTAGGGGCCTCTGCCGGTTCCAGAACGTCGATATAGGTCGATGTGCGGCCGATCTTTTCCAGATTGCCCAGCGCCTTTTCCTCGATGGTCGACAGACCGCCCAGAATATTGCCCTTGGTGGGCTGGCTGTCGGACAGGTCCGAGGTCTTGAACTGCTCGATCACGTCGTCCTGATAGGCTTTCCAGGTCTTCATGAACTTCTCCGCCGCTTCCGGATTCGCCGCGCGCTTTTCGCAGATATGCTCGGCTCCGGTGATCTCCGACGTCTCGCCGAACACCCCATAGAGGCCGTGCGGCAAGAGCTTGTCATACATGTTGCCCACGGTGGGGCAGGAGGAAAGCCCCGTCGTCGTGTCGGATTCGCCGCATTTGGTCGACACCCAGAGGTCGGTCAGCGCACAGTCTTCCTTCTGCAACTCGGACGCCCAATGCACGAATTCCTTGGCCTTCCAGCTGGCCTTGCGGATCGTCTCGAAATCGCCGTTCTGCTCGATCCAGAATCCTTCAACCGGCTTGCCGGTCTTGGCGATGCCGTCGACAATGATCTTGGTCCATTCCGGCTCGATCCCGATCACCACGACAGCGGCCACATTCGGGTTCGCGCCCGTGCCGATGATGGTGCGGAAATGCAGGTCGAGGTCTTCGCCGAATTGCAGGCGGCCATAGGCATGCGGGATGGCCATCGTGCCCTTGACGTTATTGGCCACCGCTTCGCAGGCGGCGTTGGAAATATCGTCGACCGGCAGGATCAGCACATGGTTGCGCACACCGACGCGACCATTTTCGCGGCGCCATGCCTTGACGGTTTCCTGAGTGAAATCAAAAGCCATCTGTCGCGCTCCCTTACCAGCGTTTGGTTTTCAGATTGTGGACATGGACATGGCCGCCAGTTTCGGCACCACCGACCATCTTGCCGATATCTTCGCCGTATTTGATGATCGTGTCGCCTGCCGAGAGGTCTTTCAGCGCGACCTTGTGGCCGATGGGGATATCGGCTTTCGCGGTCAGGCGGAAATCGCTGTTATCTTCCGTGCAGACACAGAGCATCTCGGTTCCTGCGGTCAGACCCTCGACCACGACAACACCGACATTGTCGGCCTTGTCATGCACAAGCAGTTGCGGATGGGCATTTGCGATCATGGTAATCCTTCTCCCTTTTTCTCGATCAAGTCTTGGCCAACCCGGCAAGCGTGTCATGCAGGTGTTGGGGAATTTCGATGGCATCGCTGCGCGCCATACGCTCGGCCATGCGGCGCGCGCCGGGCAGGCGTGCGCCTTCCTGCGCTTCGATGGCACTCAGCATGGCTTCGGCGCGCTCTGTAAATCCGGGGGCAAAACGCGCGGGATCAAGCACCAGTATGAAATGCGCAAGATCCGGGGCAGGGCCCGCATCGTCGAAGAGCGAGCTGGCCTGATACGCAAAATTCGCGCCAGCAAGCCCGGCTGTCAGCAATTCCACCATCAGCGCAAGCGCAGCGCCCTTGGCCCCGCCCGAGGGCAGCATCGTCCCGGCCATGGCCGCATCGGGGTCCGTGGTGGGGTTGCCGTGGATATCCAACGCCCAATCGGCGGGGATCGGCTGGCCTGCTTTTTGCGCAAGCATCACCTTGCCGCGCGCAACATGGCTCAGGGACAGGTCGATGACCAGCGGATCGCCCGCCATGCGCGGCGCAGCAAAAGCGATGGGGTTAGTGCCGTAAAGCGCGCGATTGCCGCCCCAGGGGGCCATGGCCGCAGGCGCATTGGCAAGGGCCAGCGCGACCAGCCCTGCGCGGGCGAAGGGCTCGACCGCTTGGCCTGCAACGCCGAAATGGTGCGAATGTGTGACGCTGACGACGGCAACGCCCAGCTCCGTGGCGACATCGCGCGCGGCTTTCGCGCCTGCGTCAATCGCCGCAAAAGCGAGGCCGAAGCCCGCATCAACGCGGATTACGGCACCGTCGCGCTGCACGACAGGCGCGGCCGTCGCCACAACCTTGCCCGCGCGCATCTGCGCGGCGTAAAACGGCACGCGCGCCAGCCCATGCGATGGCAGTCCCTCTTGTTCGGCGCGCACCAGAGCATGCGCGGCAGGGCGTGCCAGATCACTCGGCATGCCAGCTGCGGCGAAAACCTGCAGGACCAGTTCAATGGCTTTCTCTGGCGTCAATTGCATCTGGGTCATGGGGGGGGCGCTCCAAATTGCTTGCATTAATATATAGTTTATACAATAAATGACTGTCAAGACAGATTGCGCGCCCCTGATCATCTGGAGTATCGAGTTTCACCATGACCGACCGCCCCATTGCCCAGCCCCTGCACCGCCAGTTGCGCGACCTGATCGTGGCGCGCATCGAGTCTGGCGAATGGTCGCCCGGCACTTACCTGCCCCCTGAAACCCGGCTTGCAGACGAATACGGTGTCGCGGTGGGCACATTGCGCAAGGCGCTCCTCGATCTTGCCGCCGAAGGGGTTGTGCAGCGGCGTCAGGGCAAGGGCACGGTCGTCGCCAGCCATGACAGCGATGCGGTGCTGTTTCGCTTTTTCAACCTGCGCGCGTCTGATGGCAGTATGCTGCGGCCTGAAAGCCGCGTTCTGGCGCGTGCGCGTGTGGCGATTGACATCACGGATGCGCAGGATCTGGGCTTGCCGCCGGGTGCAGCTGTGATCCGCATCACCCGCGTGCGCGATCTGGGCGGCGCGCCGATCCTTTATGAGCATATTCTTCTCGATGCCGCCCGCTTCGGTCAGTTGGCAACACATCCAGAGGTGTTGCCCAACACCATGTATCAACTCTACCAGAATGAGATGAACGCCACGGTCCACCGCGCTCGCGAAGCACTCTCTGCAGTCCGCGCCGAAGGCGCATGCGCCCGTGAACTGGGGCTGGCCGAGGGCACCCCGGTTCTGCAAATCCGACGTATCGCACTAGACTATAACAACGCGCCCGTGGAGTTGCGCCTCTCATGGGTCAACACCGCGCGCCTCCATTACGAGGCGATGGTATAGCGCCGTCCTGCTATTGCAACTCCAGCACGATTTTAGCGGCATCGACGCGCCCGTCATCCAGATCCGCGAAAGCTGCAACCCCTTGGGCGAAGGGCCGCATCTCGACCCAGTCGAGCGCGCCCAGGTAGCGCTTGGCCAGCGCATCGAGGGCGGCGGCGAAATCCTCGGGCGTGTAGCAATAGCTGCCCGTGATGGTGATTTCCTGCAAGGTCACGCGGCGGATGTCATAGCCTTCGATCCCCGGAAGCAGTCCAACATGGACGATCACCCCACCGGGCCGCACCAGCCTTGAAGCCGCCTGCCGCGTCGCAACCGCCCCCACGGCGTCGATGATCAGATCATAGGCATCCGCCCCGGCATCCTGCATCTGTGGGTCAAAGCCCGTGATCTGCGGCTCGGATTGCAGGAGCGCGCGGCGCCCCGGATGCGGCTCGGCCAGATCGATGGAGGCGGCCCCCATATGCCGCGCGATCAGTGCCGCCGCGACCCCGATGGCCCCGCCGCCTTGCACCAGAACGCGCGGCTGCGATTGGCCCAGCCGCTCCAACCCCAGCCGCATCGCATGCCAGGATACGGCCACAGGTTCGGTCAGTGCGGCGATGCGCAAACTCAGCCGATCGGGAACCACAAGCAGATTGCGTTCGGGAATGGTGACGAAACGCGCAAAGGCACCGGGCCGCGGGGGCATGGAAATGATGGCTCGGGTGGGCGACAGATGCGGCCTGCCTGCGCGCGCCACCGGGCAATCAGGGTCAACGACGAGCGGGTTGATCGCGACGCGCTCCCCCGCACGCGGGCCGGAGGCGATGATGCCCGCGGCCTCATGCCCCAGGACCAGTGGCGCGGGGCGGCGGTCGTCATGGCCGTGATAGGCGTGCATGTCCGATCCGCAAATGCCCACGGCATGGACCTCGACCAGCACCTCCCCTTCGCCGGGGGCAGGCACGGGCAGGCGTTCAAGCTGCATCTGATTGGGGCCAGTATAGACCAGCGCGTCCATGCTCTCGGTCATTTCGCGGTAAATCCTCCGTCAACAAAAAGCGTCTGGCCGGTGACATAGGCGGACGCGTCAGAACACAGGAAGACCGTCGCGCCATAGAGGTCTTCAAGCTGTCCATTGCGCCCGATAGCGGTGCGCGCGGCATTGGCTGCGGCCAGTTCCGGGTCGCCAAAGACGGGCGCAGTGAGGGGGGTGGGAAAAAACCCCGGGGCGATGGCGTTGCAGGTCACGCCATGGGCGGAAAACTCCTGCGCCATCGCGCGGGTCAGTTGCACGATCCCGCCCTTGCCCGCGCCGTAAGGGGCAGAATTGGCGAAGGCGCGTTGCGATTGTAGCGAGGCGAGGTTGAGGATGCGCCCCCAGCCGCGCTTGGCCATCATCGGGGCGAGATGCTGGACCAGAAAGAAGGGCGCACGCAGATGCAGCGCCATGTGCAGGTCAAACGTTTCCGGCGTGACCTTGGCATAGGGTTGGCGCAGATTGACCCCGGCGGCGTTGATCACGATATCGACCCTGCCCACGGCCTGCGCCAGCATGCGCAAACCCTCGGGATCGCTCAGATCGGCGGGGTGCGGCGCGGCTTCGATGCCATCCTCGGCCAGCGTGTCGCATGCGGCCTGAAGCCGGTCGCGGTCGCGCGCCGCCAGATGCACACGCGCCCCTTGCAGCCCCAAGGCCCGCGCCATCGCCAGCCCGATGCCGGAATTGCCGCCCGTCACCAGCGCCGCGCGGCCCGAGAGATCAAACAGCCCATCAAGCCGCGACATGCTGCGCTCCTTTGCTGGCCGCAATCAGCACATCCGCAATGGCGTCGCAGTCTTCTGTTGTCAGCCCTAGCGGCAGGCGGATGTCGCAGAGCGTGGCCTGTATCGCGCAGGCGCGGGGCGCGTCCTGCGCGGTGCTGCCGGGCCATTGCGCGGGGTTCGAGTTGTAGCCATCGGGGCGTTCAGCGCCGAACCATTTGACCCAGACACCGCTCGCGCGCGCCGCATCGACATAAGCCCGCATCTGCGCAGGCGAAAATCTGGGCAGACGAAATTGCAACGAGCTTTGCGCATAGGCTTCCGGCTCAGGACGGCGGGGCAGAGCGAAGCTGCTGGCCTGTGTCAAACGCGCGGCGATCCGGTCATGGCTTGCGTTCCAGTCTGCTACCCGCGCACCCAACAGATCCAACTGCGGCAGCGCCAGCGCCGCCACAAGCGGGCCCATGCGCATCGAGTAATTGCCGCATGTGTCCTGCCAGCGGGCCATGACGTCGGGCGGCGGGACAGTGCCGTTTTGCGCAAACAGCATATAGCTGCCCGAATGCAGGATGGCTTGGGCGGCGATGTCGTCATCATCTGTGACCAGCACCCCGCCTTCGCCAGCATTCACATGCTTGCTGGATTGGAAGCTGAAACACCCGGCCAGTCCGAAGCTGCCGGACGGGCGGCCATTCCACGACGCGCCGAGCGTATGCGCGCAATCCTCAATCAACGTCAGGCCCAGCTCGCAGCACAGCGCCTGCAACGCATCGAGGTCGCACAGATGCCCGCGCATATGCGACATCAGCAGAACCCGCGCGCCGCTGGCCTTGGCCTTGGTGCGCAAATCGTCCATGTCTATGGTCAGATCCTCGGTGATCTCGACCAATACGGGGCGCGCGCCTGCGTGCTGCACGGCACCGGGCACCGGACCAAGCGTAAAGGCATTCATCAGGACCGGATCGCCGGGGCGGATCCCCGCAATGCGCAGCGCCAGAAAAAGCGCCGCGCCACAGGAATTGACCGCCACAGCATAGCGCCGCCCGATCAGGCGCGCGAAGCTGCGCTCCAGATCGGCGACCGGCCCGCCAGCGCCGCCCGCCTCGGTATAGCGGTGCAGGCGCCCCGATTGCAGCAAGGCCACGGCGTTCGTGATGGCCGAGGGCGGGATTTCGGGCGGCCGCCCCAGATCAGGCAACGCGGCCATGGCTCAGACCGACTCGACCGGTGCGCCAAGGTCGAAATTATGGCCCGGATAATATTTCGCCAGCCGCACATCCGCCGTGCGGGCATGCGCTTCCATTCCTTCCAGCCGCGAGATGCGGGCCGTGCGAATGGCCAGTTCCTTGCTGGCCGCATTGTCGGCCTGCTGCCATGTCAGGGGCTTGAGGAATTTATGCACCGACAGCCCCGCTGAATAGCGCGCGGCATATTTGGTGGGCAGAATATGATTGGGGCCAGAGCATTTGTCGCCGTAAGCCACGGTCGTTTCCTCGCCCACGAACAGGCTGCCGTAATTGGTCAGATTGGCCATCCACCAGTCGAGATCGGCGCAATGGACCTCCAGATGCTCGGACGCATACTCATCCGAGACTTTGACCAACTCCGCGCGGGTGTCGCACAAAACCACCTCGCCATAATCGCGCCATGCTGCATCGGCGGCTTCGCGGGCGGGTTCGGGCAGCGTGGCGATCAGCTCGGGGACGCGGGCCATGACAACCTCGGCCAAGGCGCGGTCGTCGGTGAACAGCCATGCGGGGGATTCGTGGCCATGCTCGGCTTGGCCCACCAGATCGACTGCGACGATTTCCGGGTCAGCGGTCTTGTCGGCCAGAATGCCGATCTCCGACGGGCCTGCGAAGACATCGATGCCCACCTTGCCAAAGAGCGTGCGCTTGGCTTCGGCGACGAATTTATTGCCCGGCCCGACGATCACATCGGCAGGTTTTCCGGTGAAAAGCCCGTAAGCCATGGTGGCAATCGCCTGCACGCCGCCGAGCGTCATGACGATATCGGCCCCGGCTTCACGCATGGCATAGAGAACGTAAGGATGCATCGCGCCACCGCGAAACGGGGTCGAGCAGGCGATGACCGTGCCCACGCCCGCAGCTTTCGCGGTCGCAACCGACATGATCGCCGAGGCGATATGCGCATAGCGCCCGGTCGGCACATAGCAGCCCGCGACATTGCACGGCACCCATTTCTGGCCCGCGACCAGCCCCGATGGCATGGTCATCTGAAAATCATTCACGGAGGCGCGCTGGGCCTCGGCAAAGGCGCGGACCTGAGCGACGGCGAAAGCGATATCCTGCTGGACCTGTTCGGGCACTTCCGCCGCGCGCGCATCCATTTCCGCGCGCGTCACCAGAATTTCGCCGTCCCATTTATCGAGCGACAGAGCATAGGCGCGCACGGCGTCCTCGCCCTCTGCCGCGATCCGCGACAGCATTTCAGCGACGACCTTTTGCGCCTGCGCGGATTCGGTCTCGGGGGTTTTCTCCGCTTTTTTCAGATAGGTGATCGCCATGATGATCTCTTTATCCTTCTGGGTGTTGACGCCTGCCGCCCACCTCAGGGCGGCAGGCCAGTTGCGTGTTATTCGTTATTGGCAAAGGCCCGCAGTTCCGGGTCATCCATGACCATCTGCATGAAGGTCGGATTGATGAAATCCGCCGCGACCTGGGTCGATTCGGTCGTCCCGACCGATGTCATGAAATCGCCGATGGCTGTGAACCACTGATCCATTTCGCTGTCGCCTTCCGAGCGGTCCATCAGCGCGATCTGTTCGGCCAGCGGGAAGGTCGGGCGAAGGTCAAACTCTGCGTTCACCGCCGCGTCAGAGATCTCGACCCCGCCATCGGAATAGAAATCGACCAGATGGCGGCGCGCTTCCTCGGGGTTTTCCTTGGCCCAGACCACCCCGCGCAGGAAGGTCGCGAGCACGCGGGCCACGCGGTCGGGATGCTCCTCGGCGAAACCGGGCCGCACGACCAGCGCGCCGGGCACAATTGCGCCTGCATCGGCGCCCGAGCACAGGTAATCGCTATTGGCGCGTTCCTGCAGCGTGTAGGTGTTGGGCGCCCAGACCCCGGCGAGCTGCGCTTCGCCTGCGATGATGCCCGTGATCACCTGCGCCTGACCGAGGTTGATATACTCGACGTCAGACTGGCTCAGCCCCCATTGCGCAAGGCAGGACTGGGTGGCGAAATCGACCGTCGAGTTGGTGGTCAGAAGGATGCGCTGGCCGCGGATGCTCTCGGGGTCGTTGCGGAAGCCCTCGATCACATCATTCGTGGCCATCAGCGCGTTGCCTGCGCTTTCGTCATTGGTCAGGCCTATGGTCTGCAGTCCGAAGCGGGCCGCGCCCAGCACCGCAGGCACCGATCCGGTCCCGCCCACATCCCAGTCATTGGCCTGTGCGGCGGCGATCTGGGGCGCGCCTGCGGGGAAGGTTGTGAAGCGGGGGGCCAGGCCCACTTCGGCCCACCAGCCGAATTCGGTCGCGAGATAGAAGGGCAGCGCCCAATAAAGCGCGGGCTGGTAGCTAAGATTGATCGGCGTCAGATCTTGCGCCTGTGCGGGCGCGATGGTGCCGAAGCTTGCGACTGTGGCAAGGGCCACGGCCTTGAAGGTCAGTTTCATGGGTCAGTTCCTCCTCTGTTGGGTTTTGTTGTGCGTTCAGGCGTGCTGGGCCGCTTTCTCCTCGCGCAGGCTGCGCCAGATATGGGTGCGCAGATGCACGAAGCTTTCGAGATCCATGACATCCTCGATCTTGTCATAGCTGTCCCAGTTCTCGGCATTGCGGATCGTGGCGACATCCAGCACTTCCTTGATCCGCCCCGGCGCGCGGGTCATGATCGCTACCCGGTCGGCCAGATAGACGGCTTCTTCGACCGCATGGGTGATGAACAACACAGTGCGCGGGTTCTTGCGCGCCAGCCGCACCAGTTCTTCCTGCATGACGACGCGGGTCTGCGCATCCAGCGCGCCGAAAGGTTCGTCCATCAGCAACACATCCGGGTCTAGCACATAGGCCCGCGCAATCGCGACACGCTGCTGCATGCCGCCCGAAAGCTGATGCGGGAAGTGCTTGGCATATTGCTTGAGGTTCATCAGATCGAGAATGGCATCAATGCGCGCTTCGCGATCTGCCCGGCTGACATTGAGATTGCGCAGCCCCAGATCGATATTGTCATAGACAGATTTCCACGGAAACAGGGCGAATTGCTGAAACACCACGGCGCGGTCTGGACCAGGGCGCTTGATGGGTGTCCCGCCTACCGAAACGACGCCGTCCGTCGCATCCTCAAACCCTGCGACCATACGCAGGCAGGTCGTCTTGCCGCAGCCCGAAGGCCCGACGATGGCCACGAATTCCTTGTCACGGATCTCCAGATTGATGTCGTCCAGCGCGCGGAAGCCGGTCGCGCGTGGTCCGAAAACCTTGTTCACATTCTTGAATTCGATCACGCCCATCTCGTTCCCCCCATCTCGTTCCTCTGTCAGTTGTCCAGCCCGCGACGGCGCTGGATGATGCGTTCGGCCAGGCGCAGCGCGCTATCGAGCGCAAGCCCCACCAGTCCGATGGCCACCATGCCCGCCATCACCGTTGTCGTGGACACATTCGCTTGTCCCTGCACCATCATGTAGCCGACGCCCGCCGAGGCCACGATCAGCTCTGCGCCGACCAGCGACTGCCAGCCGAGCCCCGCCGAGACGCGCAGCCCCGAGATGATCGAGGGCACCGAAGACGGCAGCAGGATTTCGCGGATCACCCGATGCGAGGGGGTGCCGAGCATGTTCGCGGCCTCGATCAGGCGCGGATCGACGAATTTCGCACCGCGATAGGCGTTGATCACGCAGGGCGGAAAGGCGCCTGCGAAGATGATCATGATCGGCCCGCCAATCCCGGTTCCGAACCACAGCGCCGCGAACGGCACCCAGGCAATCGGTGCAATGAAGCGCAGCGCGTCAAACAGCGGCGAGACGATCTCATCGAGGATCTGATACCAGCCCATCAGCAGTCCCAGCGGAATGCCGATCACTGCGGCGAGCAGGAACCCGTAAGCGAAGCGCTGGAAACTTGCGGCAAGATGCCCCGGCAGGGTCGCGCCGGCAAAGCGTCGCTCCAGCAATGTGGTGAAACGGTCGTAAACTTCCAGCGGCGACGGCAGAAAGACCGAAGGCACGAGATTGCTGATCGCAAGTCCATGCCAGAGCCCCAGAAAGCTTGCCAGACCCAAGAAGCCAAGTGTGACCGATTGCCAGAGTGGTATTTGTTTTTGCATCCTGTCAGCCTTTCGCAGCCAGTGCGGCCGTGTTCCACCGCAGGGCGCGCATCTCTGCCATGCCCAGAAGCCGTGTTGTCGCCCAGCCCAGAATTGCGACAGCGATCATCCCCACGAGGATCATCCCCGGATAGAGATCTTGCTGCGCGACATTGAGCACACGCCCCAGCCCGTAGAACGCGCCTACGAGTTCCGCCGCGACAAGCGTCGTCCAGGACGCCTGCAGTGACAGCCGCAGACCCGTGAAGATCATCGGGCTGGCACCGGGGATCAGCACTTCCGTAATGAAGCGGATCTTGGGCATCCCGAGCATATAGGCGGCCTCCAGAACCGGGCGGTCGATGTTGCGCACGCCCGCATAGGTGTTGATGACCGACGGCACGAAGGCCGAGAACCAGATCACCATGATCTTGGCCGCATCCCCGAGCCCCAGCCACAGGATGGCAAGCGGGATCCATGCCAGAGGCGGGATCGGGCGGATGATCAGGAATATCGGGTTGATCAATGCCTCGGCGCGGCGGCTCCAGCCCATGAGCAGGCCCAGAGGTACCCCAGTCGCAATGGCGAAAATAAACCCCATCACCACGAGGCGCAGCGAGTTGTAGACATGCATCGCCAGATCGCCGCCGCCATATCCGCGCCCGGATATGTGGATCAATGCAGACCAGGTTTCCGTCGGTGATGGAAAGCGCCCCGGCGCGATCAGTCCAAGGCCCGTCGTGGCCGCATACCACAGCGCGCAGACGATGAGTATCGTGGCAAAACCTATGGAAATCCTGCGCGGCACTGTGAACTCCTCCCCGATTTCACAATTGATGTAAACGCTTTCATGGTTGCTCATTATCTGTCAAGTATTTTTTCCGTGTAGTTGCAAAAGTCCACTTTTTCAGGTAGATATAAGAGATGTAATTTTCAGCAAAGGGCGGATATGGCATCAACCCGAAAGGCAAGGCTGACGGATATCGCGAGAGAATCGGGATGCTCCATCGCGACCGTGTCGCGCGCGCTCTCGCAGCCGGATCTGGTCCAGCCGGACACGTTGGATCGCATCCGCTCGGTCGCGACGCGGCTTGGATATGTTCCAAATCGCAAGGCGCGCGCGCTTGCCTCGGGTCAGACCGACACAATCGGCGTCGCGGTGCCTACGCTGAATTCCCCGATCTTTTCAGTGGGCTTGCAAGAAATCCAGCGCCTTTTCGCAGCGCATGGGTATCAGTTGCTGATCGCCTCGCATGAATATGACGCGGCAAACGAAGCTGCCGCTCTGTCGCAGCTGATTTCGCATGGGGTCGACGGGTTGATGGTCGTGGGGGGCGCGCGCCCGGAAGCGACCTGGTCGATGCTCGCGGCCTGCGGTATCCCGCTGGTGCAGATGTGGGAGGGGCGCGATGGGATTGACCGTGTGACGGTCGACAACCATCTGGCGGGTCGGCTGATCGCGGATCATTTGCTCGATGCCGGGCATGAGCGTTTCGGGGTAATCTGTGGCGAGTTGCGCAACAATGACCGCCAGAACGCGCGTGTCGATGGGATCCGTGCGGCTCTGCAGGCGCGCGGCATCACGCTCGCCCGCACGCAGATCAGCGAACAACCCCTGACGCTGGCTGCGGGCCGCTCGGGCTGCACGATGCTGCTGGAAATGGTGCCCCGGCCGACAGCGATCATCGGCACGGCGGATCTTCTGGCCATCGGTGCGATGATAGAGGCGCAGGGGCGCGGGGTTACGGTCCCTCAGGACATATCCTTCGCAGGTATCGACAACGTCGATTTCGCCGCGCATCTGTCGCCGTCACTGACGACTGTGGATATCCCCGCAGCGAATATCGGCGCGCAGGCGGCGGCGTTGCTGTTGCGCAGGCTGCAAAAGGGCGCGGATCAGACCGAAGCCGCCTTGCAATTGCCCATCACCCTTGTTGCGCGCCATTCCACGGCGCAGGCCCCGAGTGCGGAGATGTGATGCGCGCAGCATCTGCGCGTATGTGGGGCAGGGCGCGTCAATGCGCCGGACAAAGACCGCCATGCGCACCCATTGCGCGCATAGCGGTCCCGATACCTAGCGCAATGCCGCCGTCAGATCCTTGAGTGCTGCCAGCGGATCATCCTGGCCCCAGATTTCTTCACCAATCGCGAAGAAGTCGACGACTGGCGCGAAACTGGCCACCAGCTCGCGGTTCAGCGCGCCTTCGGCTACGACCGGCAATTCGACGATCTCGGACCACCATTCGAACATTTCACGGCTGGCGCAATCGCCGTCGCCAAGGCTGTTTGGCCCGACCGGCCCGAAGCTGATGTAATCTGCGCCAGCCTCGCCCGCGCTCATGCCGTCATGGCGTAGCGTGCCACAAAAGGCGCCGATGATCGCCTCGGCGCCCAGTGTCTCGCGCAGTTTGCGGATGCGCGGTTGCGCGTCCGTCAGATGCACCCCGTCCAGCCCCAGCCGCTCGACCATCAGCGCGTGATCGGCGATCACCAGCGGGATGTCCCGCGCATGGGCGATTTCGCGCAGCGCGTCGCCTGTGCGCAGGATCGCATCCTCGTCTCGCGTTGCAAGCGCCAGCCGCAGGCAGGCGATCTCTTGCCCGTCGAGCACACGCGCCAGCGTGTCAGGAAAGCTGGCAAGATCGATCACGGGCGGCGTGATGAGGTAAAGTTGAGGGGTGTCCGCGTCCATGGGGGCTCTTTCTTGCGGGGTGGATCGCGCCCTCTTAACTTGGCGCATGGCGCGAGACAAGGCGCGGCGCTTGTCGCCTTGGCGCAAAGACAGTATGGCGGGGACGAGTTCCCTTGATATGTGACGCCTGCCCATGACCCCGACCGATGATCCGCTGTTTGATGCGCCCACGCCGCTGATGGTGCTGGTACGTCCGCAAATGGGCGAAAATATCGGCGCGGCGGCGCGCGCAATGCTGAATTTCGGCTGTGCACGGATGCGCATGGTCGCGCCGCGCGATGGCTGGCCCAATCCGAAGGCTGTGGCGATGGCCTCGGGGGCCTCGCCGGTGCTGGAGCGGGCGGGCGTCTTTGCGACCCTGCCCGAAGCGATCGGGGATTGCGATTACGTCTATGCGACGACCGCACGCGGGCGCGGGCTGACCAAGCCTGTGCTGACGCCCGAGCATGCGATGGCGCAGGCGCGCGCGATGATGGCGGCGGGCAAGCGCGTGGCGGTGCTGTTCGGGCCAGAGCGCGCGGGGCTGGAGAATGACGATGTGGCACGTGCCAATGCGATCATCACGGTGCCGGTGAACCCTCGTTTTTATTCGCTGAACCTTGCGCAATGTGTGTTGCTGGTGGCCTATGAATTCGCCCGTCAGGGCGATACGACCCCGCCCGAAGTCATGGCGATGGCGGGCACGGATTTCGCCAGCGCCATCGAGCGCGAGAAGCTCGGCGATCATTTCGAGGAACGTCTGCAAGCGGCGGGCTTCTTCTATCCACCGGAAAAGGCAGCCGCCATGCGTCTGAACCTGCGCAACATGTGGGCGCGGCTGGCGCTGACGCGGGCGGATGTGCAGGCCCTGCATGGCATGCTGCGCAAATTGCTGCGCAGTCACAGCGCAGAGTGAGACGCGCGCTGCAGCGCCTGACCGTGGCGCTGGGCCTGCTGCTGGTCGTGTTGCTGACCGCGCTGGGCGCGACCTATCCGGTGCTGCCTGCCGCGATTTGCCCGGGTTGTTTCGGACTGGTGCGGCTTGGTGGCGGTGTGCTTGCCGATGCCGCGGGCGCGGCAGAGTGGCAGCGCGATCTGGTGCAGAAGATTGATGCGGCGCAGGCCCATGTCGATGCCGAACTGGGCCGCCCCGAGGCACGGCACCGGATCATCGCCTGCGCGACGCAGGATTGCGCGGTGCGTCTGCGGGTGCGGGGGGCCTATGGGCTGACCCTGTCCACGCCCATCGGGGCTGTGGTCTATATTGCGCCGGGCGGAGGGATTGCGACGATCATCCGCCATGAACTGGCGCATGTCGCGATCCATGCCCATGCCGGGGTTGCGGCGTCGTTGAACGGAGCGCTTCCGGCCTGGCTCGACGAAGGGCTGGCGGTGGTCGTGTCCGACGATCCTGTGCATCTGCGCCCCGGTCGCGGGCCGGAGCGGTGCGCCGCGCCGCCGGTCGGGCTGGTGAGCAATCCCTTCGACTTTGCGCGGGTCGCCGCGCGGGATCCTGGGCTTTACACGCGCTCGGCCTGCGCGGCGCTGCATTTCGAGGACCAGATCGGCGGGCGGGCCGCGCTGTTGCAGGCATTGGCGCGGTTACGGCAAGGGGTGGCCTTACCGCAACTGCGCCTGCCATGACAGCCACCCCACGTCGCGTGCCTTCGGCGAAGCGAGCGCTTGAACCGCAGGCCCCCACAGACTAGCTTGCGCCCTGACAGGACAGGAGCCCGTGCATGGCCAAACAACGTGCGATCTTCGAGGATGTGAGCACCACAACCGCGCAACGCGAAACCCCGAGAACCGGGAGCATCGACCGACACCCCAAGGGCGCGCGGCGCGCGATCCGGGGCTGGCTGATCATGCTGTTTGCCCTCGTCTGCGTCATGATCGTCGTGGGGGGGATGACCCGCCTGACCGATAGCGGCCTGTCGATCACGGAATGGCGCCCTGTCACCGGCGCAATCCCCCCTATGTCCGAGGCCATGTGGCTGGAAGAATTCGAGAAATACCGTCAGATCGACCAGTATCAGATCGTCAACCGTGGCATGACGCTTGAGGAGTTCAAGGTCATCTACTGGTGGGAATGGGGCCATCGCCAGTTGGGCCGTGTCATTGGTCTGGTCTGGGGCGTGGGCTTCCTGTTCTTCTGGCTCACGAAGCGCATCCCAACCGGCTGGACGTCACGCCTGCTGGCGCTGGGCGCATTGGGCGGTCTGCAGGGCGCGATTGGCTGGTGGATGGTGGCGTCCGGGATCACGGCGGGCGAAGGGATGGTCAGCGTCGCCTCCTACCGGCTGGCGACGCATCTGGGGCTGGCTTTCGTCATCCTTGGCATGATCGCGTGGTATACGTTTCTGCTCAATCGCCCCGAGGCCGAGCTGATCGCGGCGCGGCGCGGACGTGAGGCGAGGCTTTATTCCATGACGACCGGGCTGATGCATTTTGCCTTCCTGCAAATCCTGCTCGGCGCGCTCGTGGCGGGCATTGATGCCGGGCGCGGCTACACGGATTGGCCGCTGATGAACGGGGTCTTCATCCCGCCCGAAT
This sequence comes from Paracoccaceae bacterium, assembly GCA_007692585.1. Lineage (GTDB taxonomy): Bacteria > Pseudomonadota > Alphaproteobacteria > Rhodobacterales > Rhodobacteraceae > Roseinatronobacter. Next base: position 26,702 of record REBU01000094.1, read on the forward strand.
TGCTGGCGATGCAGCCGCTCTGGACGAATTTCTTTGAAAACCCCGCCACGACGCAATTCATCCACCGCAAGGCGGGCTATCTGCTCGCGGCTTTTGCGCTCGTGGTCTGGCTGCGCGGTCGCAAGTCGACCCACTCGGCCACGCGTGCGGCCTATCATGCCATGTTCGCGGTGATGGTGGCGCAGATCGCATTGGGCGTCTTCACAGTGCTGCATGGTGCGCCCTGGCAGCTTGGTATCGCCCATCAGGCGACCGCAGTGCTGCTCTGGGTGCTGATCATCCGCGCGCGGCATCTGGCGCAATTCCCGCGCTTTGATCGCCTGCGCAAGCAAGGGGCTGCCGTATGACCGCCTTCGCCGAAGTGATGGACTTCACCCGCCAGACCGAAGCGCTCGCGCAGGTCTCCGGGCGGCTCGGCTGGGACCAGCAGACGGTCATGCCACGCGGGGCCAATGCACAGCGCTCGGAGGAAATGGCCGCGCTGGAATCCGTGCTGCACGCGCGGCGCACGGACCCGAAGCTCGGCGATCTGCTCGACACCGCCGAGCCCCCAGATGACACGGGCGCAGCGCAGCTGCGCGAACTCAGGCGCGACTTCGCGCGCAACACGCGCGTGCCGGCGCGGTTGGCCGCGGAACTCGCACGCATCACACCGCTGGCGCAAACCGCGTGGGAGGAAGCCCGCGCCGCAGGCGATGTCGCAGCCTTTCTGCCCTGGCTGAGCCAGATGATCGCGCTGCGCCGTGAAGAGGGCGAAGCGATCGCCGATGGCGGCGATCCCTATGACGCGCTCATGGCCGATTACGAGCCGGAAACCGATGCGGCTTCGGTCGCGGCGATCTTTGACCAGATGCGCCCGCGCCTTGTGGCGCTGCGCGACGCAGTGCTCGGCGCAGATACGCCGCCTGCACTGACAGGCTCATTCGACCGCGACGGCCAGTTGCGGCTGGCGCGCAAGCTCGCAGAAAGGTTCGGCTATGACATGGCGCGCGGGCGTATCGATCTGGCGGTGCACCCGTTCTCGTCCGGGTCGGGCGATGATGTGCGCATCACCACCCGCGTCGCGGAGAATGACCCGTTCAACTGCC
>REBU01000050.1 GCA_007692585.1 Paracoccaceae bacterium
ACGTCATACGAGATACTGGTTGAACCTGAATCCACATGCAGCGAACCGGCCAAAATGATGGGTGTCGAAGTGAGGAAGCGCCAAAGGCATAGCCTGTTCTCTGAGCGAGACAGATTGGTTTGCGTGGCCTCTCGTCATCCTCGCCGACCATCGCGAGGCGCGCATTGCGGTTGCCTTCCTTGGCAATCCACAGCTCGGTGGCAGTGACAGACTCGGCCAGATGCAAAAGCTCGGCCTTGCCACCGAAATCCAGCAGCACGCGCGCTTGCCCTAGCTTCGGTTCTTCGGCCACTTCGAAGGTAAGCTGGCTTTCAGCCGAGTGGCTGCGCATGATGGTGACGAGGATCACCCCGTCCGAGGCGAAATTCCCCTCAGGCAATGTGAAGCTCGCGGGCGCGCTCCAGATGGGATATCGCACACAGAAAATCCGGAACGAAAGCGAAAGGACTCAGGTTTCTATCTCGTTGGGCAATCGGATGATCGATGGTCGAGATGTCACTTGCCCCAAGGAGAATTCCAATGAACACGCTACTTTCAACCACAGCACTTGTGGTCGCACTTGGCATTCCGGGGATGGCGTTTGCACAGTCGACAGACTCTGCAGGTCAGACCGAAACACAGCAGCAGCAAAATGGCATGCAGTCGGGCTTCATGGTGATGCGTGGCGAATCGGACATCTTCGCGTCGGAGTTGATGGGCCATGATGTCTATGCGCGCCGCTCTGGGCAGAACGAACTGCGGACCAATGACGGTCAGGCAGCCGCAACCGACGGACAGGCCCAGTCCGGCGCAAATCAGCACATGAATGCCGATGGCGGCAGCCGCATGGGTATGATCAACCGTTCCGATATCGAGAACATGGAGCAGATCGGCCAGATCAACGAGATCGTAATTTCGAATGACGGTGAAGTGCGTGCCCTCGTGATCGGTGTCGGCGGGTTTCTGGGCATGGGCGAACAGGATGTCGCCATCACGATGGATCAGGTCACTTTCGTGTCGGACGCTGAAGACCGATCGCAGATGTATGTTGTGCTGAACACTTCGGTGGACATGCTCAACAACGCCCCCGCCTATGATCGGACGGCTTCTGCTACCGGTGACATGCCGGGTGAAGGGGACAGACGCGCGGTTAACATGGCCAGTGCCGATGGCACACAGGGGATGGCGCAGAATGAGGACATCCGGACTGGCTTTGCGGCACCACAGATGGAGCGCGATGGCTATTCCAGAATGGAAGCACGCGATGTCTCGACTGAAATGCTGATCGGGAAATCCGTGTATGATACGCAGGACAATGATGTCGGCTCGATCGATGACATGCTGCTGGATGAAGATGGTGCTGTCTCCCACATCATCATCGACTTTGGCGGTTTCTTGGGTATCGGCAGCAGTCAGGCGTTAATCGGCTTTGATGAACTGACGATCCTGACAACCGAGGGCTATTCGGATGTGCGTGTCTATGTTGATGCGACCAAGGCTCAGATCCAGGACCTGCCGCGATATTCGGCACGCAACTAAAATCCTGCGTCAATCATTCGATCATGCCGGAACTTCGGTATGACTGATCCAATCGTGAATGAAAAAAAGGGCCGCACAGTTTTCTGTGCGGCCTTTCTCTTGGTGTTTCAACCCGCGGCGTGGTCAGGCTTTGTGGTGTGGCATCGCCTTGAGCTTGTCCTTGGTCGTATCCAGATTGACGCGCAGGTCGGACCCGCCCGTTTCGCGCTGGACGTTCAACTGGCTGAATGGCAGCAGAACCGAATGCGCCCCCATCCCCAGAAATCCGCCGACATCGATCACCGCATGGGTGATCTTGTCGTCGCTCCCCAGTTGAAGCGCACTGATAGAGCCGATGTTTTCTTCATCGCGGCCATAAACATGGGCGCGTTCAAGATCAGATGTCGTAAGGTCATGCGCTTCGACCTGCTTGTAGCCGTCGCGCACGAACGCAAAGGCGCCGCCGGTGCCGTTTCCGGGCTGGGTGTTCATATGTTCTGTCATGTCAGTCTCCTCGATCCCGTATGACGGGGATCTGTGGCAACAGGTGCCCCCTGCCGGGTTGTGGCTGGTCATTGAACGGCTTGCGAGGACGCCTGAGCAGAGACCTGCGGTCCTGAGCCTTCTGTTCAATCTGCATCAGCTACATACTGGAAACCCGCCCGCAAACGTGTCGTTCCAGCCACAAGACGTGTCAGGCGGACTCTGTCAGAAAGAACCTGATCATCTGAGCCGAGGCATCAGGTCCCTTCTTGTCGGTGAATGACCCTGCCTTCCGACCGCCGGACCATGCATGCCCTGCCCCGGTCACGATCCATAACTCCAGCGCGCCTGCGCCCTCCAAGGCCGCATAGGTGCTTTTGATGTAGGCGCGGCCACGCACTGTGCGGCTAACCACCTGCGACGGCGCCGCATCGCACCCCAGAGCCCCTGTCACGATGTGCAATGCATTGGACGGGTCAACGGTGCTGTCACTGTCCCCGTGAAAGACGATGCGGCGCACGGGTTCGATTGTTTGTGCTCGGGCATGCGGGCGATCACCGTCACCTCCGTTGCGCATGGCCGCAATTGCGGAGCGCATGTCCGACGCTGCACCGCGCGCCAGACCCGAATGGATGCCCGCCGCCGCGAAAACCTCGGGATACTCATCCACCAGAATGGCCGCCATCGCGCCCCCTGCCGATAATCCGGCAACGAACGTCCTGTCCCGGCCCACGCCCAGTTCCTTCATCAGCTTCCGTGTCAGGGCCGCCAGAAGCGCTGGCTCACCCACGCCGCGCGCCTGATCACCCGGTCGGAACCAGTTCCAGCACGAGGCCGCATTGTTCTGCCGGGTCTGGGCGGGGTAGGCTACGGCCAGGCCATGCTTTTCAGCGAGGTCGTTCATATGCGTGCCGAGTGCGAAATCATCGGGGGACTGGCTGCAACCATGCAGCATGAGCAGCAGACCCTTGGGCCGCTTTGGCTGGCTGGCGGGCAGATACAACTTGTAGCGCCGCGCACCCGCCATGCAGCGATAGCGTCGTGCGAGATACTGCGCCCCTTCCGGAATTTTCGGCTCCGGATTGCTTCGCCCCGCACCTGTAACGCTGGCCGGTATCAATGCCTGCCCCGCGCGCAACTGGGACATCACAACGCCGAGCGACCGGCCCACGGCTTTCTTTCGTGCCTTGCGCTGCTTCGCCGCCCCCCGGTTCAGCGCGGTCAATGGGGCGAAAGCAGCAGCAACCAGACGCGCGGCCACGGCCTTCGGGGCGCGGCGTCGCGTCTTGGCCGGGCTGCGTGGGCGCGACTTGCCTCTGGTGCAGCGCATTGAGGCCGCAGACTTGCATGACATGAGGTTATCCTTGAAACTGGTGAGGTGAGGCGACCGGGCCACCAAGACCCTGCCAACCCTAAGAGGTCTGAAAACGTCAACGCCATGCACGAGCGCACGTTCCAATTCGCCTGTGCCCGATCGGGCGACGATACCCATGGACCGGGCTGGCTGCGGCGCGTCAGGCGTCCTGCACGTCAGCCGCAAGCGCCATGCGCACCAGCGCAGGCAGTGATCCAGCCCCGGTCTTGCGCATCACCGAAGCGCGGTGATTTTCGACCGTGCGTTGATTGATCCCAAGATCAGCGGCGATGATCTTGTTGGGTTCTCCGGCCAGGACATGCTGCAGCACCTGGCGTTCACGGGTCGTCAGTTTGGCGAAGCGCAGATTGGCGGCTTTGCGCGAGCCTGTTCGTGCGGGACCATTCTGCGCCGTCCTGATGGCGTAGCGCACACTTGCAATCAGTTCCGCCGCACTGGCAGGCTTTTCGATCAGGTCTGACGCACCTGCCTTCATGGCGGCGACCGCCATCGCAGCATCACCAAAGCCGGTCAGCACCACGGCGGGCACTTGCGAATTCTCGGCCTGCAACAGGGCCAGAAGATCGACCCCGCTCAGCCCGGGCAAAAGGGCATCAACCAGAAGGCAATCTTCGATGCCTGGACGTGGCAAGGCCAGAAAGTCCTCGGCAGAGGCATAGCACATTACATTCCAGCCCTCTGCCTCGAACAGCCGCCGCATGGTTCCGCGGATCATCGGGTCGTCGTCAATGACATGCACGGTCGATGCAGAGGCGTCCATGCGCGACTCTCTGCGCGATCTTTCGGCATGGTTAGAACGCAACATATCGGATATCAGCGCCAGCAGCACCTGTGGCATGACGGGCTTGGTAACCTGCTTGAATTCCGTCTCGGAAATGCTTTTGAGCGTCTTGGCGGTGATGTCGCCGGTAAGAATGATCGTGGGCACGGCATGGCCAAGAATATTGGGAATATCCTGTGCCAATCGCAGGCCGTCGATCCCACCGCGCAGATCGAAATCGGTCAGCAGCAGATCGGGCTGGGTCGCGGTGTCACTGGCCCAGGACAGCGCGTCTTTTGCGTTGGAATGGGCAATGACGGTATGTCCTTCTTTCACCAGAAACTCTTGCAGCAGTTCCCGCAGCGGGCCTTCATCCTCGACCAACAGGATAACGCCCTGTCGCGGGGCAGGCGCGCGCGTTTCGTCAAGCTCGCGCTGGAGTGGCGGCGTCGGTTCGGGCCCGGCTTCGACAACCGGAACGGTAATCATGAAAACCGACCCCTTGCCGGGCCTTGAGCGCAAGGCGACCGGGTGATCCATCAGTTTCGCAAGCCGCTGGACAATGGACAGGCCCAGCCCAAGACCATGACCGGCCAGGGCGTGAACGTCTGATCCCTGACGATAGGCATCAAAAATCGCGCTGGTTTCGGATTTTGGGACACCTATGCCCGTGTCATAGACCTGAATCGTCAGCGACGCGCCACGAAGCCTGCACCCTAGTAAGATACCGCCGTCCTGCGTATATTTCAGGGCATTGGACAACAGGTTTCGCAGCATCTGCTCCAGAAGCTGTGGGTCAGTCTGCACCCATGACTTGCAGGGCACGAAGCGCAGTTTCAGCCGCTTGAGTTCGCATTGCGGCGCGAATTCATCGACAAGGCGCTGCATCAGGGGCAGGATCGCAACAGGGCGCATCACGGGGCGCACGACACCAGACTCGATCCGGTTCGCATCCAGCATCGAATCCAGCATCGCTGTCATCGAGGTCAGGGTCTGATCCAGAAGCGCTGTCAGGCGCCCCCCTTCGCTGGAGCGCTTGTGGCGTGCGATGAGCGAGTTCAACAGCGCCATCGCCTGCATGGGCTGGCGCAGATCGTGACTGGCAGAGGCCAGAAACCGCGATTTGGCGCGTGTCGCGCGATCAGCCTCTTGCGTCGCGGCAACCAGGGCCGCATTGATGCGCTTGCGTTCGGTGATATCGACATAGGTGATCACCACACCCTCGAAATGACCACCTTCGGTGCGATAGGGCTGGACACGGCGCAGAAACCATTGCCCGTCAGCACTGGAAATCTCGCGCTCGATCGGCTCGGAAAACCGCAGCACGGCGCGGGCGTCTTCGGTCGGGTCATCATCGCGCGCGGCTGAAGCCAGGTCCGCAAGAGGGCGGCCAATGTCGGATGCGATCAAGTGGAAGATCGCGCGCGTCGCGGGGGTGAAAAAACGGATGTTCAGCTCAAGGTCCAGAAACAGCGTTGCAACATCGGTGCTGAACAGCACGTTTTGCAGGTCATTTGCCGTGGTGCGGTGCCGCTCAAGTGTTTCCTGCAACTGACTGTTCAGCGCGGTCAGTTCTTCGTTCAGCGATTGCAATTCTTCTTTCGAGGCGAGGAGCTCCTCGTTCGTGGACTGGAACTCCTCATTGACCGAGAGTGCTTCGGCGCGATCCGCGCCATGCGCCTCGACCTCGTCTTCCAGATCACGCAGCGCATCGGACAGATCGCTGCGCGTGGCCTCCAACTCCGCCTCCAGATCCGATTTCTGCCTTTCATCGGCAATGGCAGCATCGGACCGCGCCGTTGCAGAAGGGTTGCGTGCAACATCGAGAAAGCAGGCAAGAAACAGGGGTTCGGCCCCGCCAGAGACAGCATGCAGGGCAATGTCGAAACCGCTTGCACCGGAGACGCGCCCCCCGGTGATCCGGACCATCGGAGTCTCGGTATTGCACGACGCGACAGCCGCACGGAATCTTGCGCGCAGGCTCTTGGGAAGCATGCCCAGAATGCCAGGATCAAGATGACCTTGAGAGACTTTCAGATATTTTTCGGTCGGCCCAAGCAAATAAACACAATCAAGTTGCGCGTTCAGAAGCGCCGCTGCGGGTGCGTAGTTTTCAAGCACCAGCCGCCTGCATAATTCCGCCAGAGAACTGCGGCGGGCGGGAGTCTGTCCCGGTGCGAGAGACGCCTCTTCTCGCTTTGTGGCCTCAAAATGCATGTCTCCCGTGTGACTTTTGCCAACCCGACGCCATAAGCGCGCTTTTTTGTCGACGACGGCAAAGCACGTGTCGTCTTGGCCCGGCATTTCTGCCGAACCCAGCAACAAAAGCCCACCTTGGCGCAGCGCAAAGCAACAGCGCGCGATGACTCGCTTCTGGGCTTCAGGCCCCAGATAGATCAGCATATTGCGGCACGACACCAGATCGATCTTGGAAAACGGCGGGTCCGACAGCATGTCTGCGACCGTGAAGACAATCTGATCACGCAAGGCGGACGTGACCCGCCAGCCCCCGTTCTCAGCGACGAAGAACCGCGCGAGGCGTTCGGCAGAGACATCAGCTTCGATCTCGGGCGTGTAAAATCCCGCCCGCGCGACGGCAATGGCTTCGGGATCTACGTCTGATGCGAGGATCTGCAATTTGCCCTTGACCCCGGCCTTCCCCATCACCTCAAGGAAAGACATGGCCAGACTATAGGCTTCCTCGCCGGTGCTACATCCGGCGACCCAGACCCGGATCGGCCGCTCTGCCACCATGCCTGCCACCAGATCAGGCGCAACCTTCTGAGACAGATACGCGAACACCGCAGGATCACGGAAAAAGCTGGTGACATGGATCAGCAGATCGGCTGAGATCTGCGCGCGCTCTTCGGGATGGGCTCTCAGGAGATCAAGATAATGCGCCACATCGCCCGCTCCGAGGCCGACCATGGCCATTCTCCGACCGATGCGCCGCTCCAATGTTCCACGTTTGTAGAGCGAGATATCCAGAGCGGCATGATCGTCCAGATATTTCAGGATATCGCGATAATCCACCGCCGTCAGCACTGGCGCCAGACCAGCCTCTTTTCCATGGTTTGAAGGTTGCGCGCGCAGAGCCCCTGGCCCGCGCTTTGCCAGGTCGATGAATTCCTCAAGCGCAATGGCGATCTGGCTTGTGGGAAGCGTCCGGGCAACAAATCCTGTCTTGATGGCGCTTTCTGGCATGCCGGGATATTCGGCGTCTTCGGGGTCTTGCGCGATAACCAACCCCCCGGCCGCATGAATGTCGGCGATCCCCTGGCTTCCATCCGAACCCGTGCCAGACAACACCACACATCCTGACTGCCTGCCTGCATCTTTTGCAAGCGAGCGCAGCAAAACATCAAAGGGCAGGCGCACGGATTTGCCTTTGTCAGGTGCCGACAAGGTCATCACCTGCTGCGCGACAGTCAGGAACACCCCGGGCGGGATGACATACAGACAGCCCGGCTTCAGTGCCATGCCGTCTGCGGCCTGAACAACCTCCAGTTCGGTGTGGTTTGTCAGCAGATCGACCATCATGCTGTCATGCGACGGATCAAGGTGCAGGATCAGTATGAATGCGGCCTGAAGGTCAGGTGACAACGCCTTGAGGAGCGCACGACTTGCTTCCAGCCCCCCGGCAGAGGCACCAATGGCGATGACAGGCAGGTCGGTTCGCGCAACGCGCTTGGACATGGCGACCTCCAGAGGCACGCCATAGCGCACCGTTAACCTTATGACTATCAGAGTTTCCCCAGAGCCGAAACAACAATTCCCAAACAACTTTGAGTAGTATCGCATCCCCCAAACCCGACGCCTGAGTAGATTCCGATCCTATCGAGATCCCTAGGAAAGCCGTAACTTCATTTCACTAAGCGTTGTGAGTAACCAGTAGGCTGGGCAGTCGGACCCATGTGAACGCAGCGGGGCTTTCCCTCCCCTCCTCTATGTCTGCTGCCGCATGGGCTTGACGTTCCGACTGCCCAGTCAGAGTCAAACCGAGTTGGTACAGGACAGTCTGGATCTGTGCGCGGAAACGATCTCGGGTGGCGCGCTAGTCTACGAAGTCTGATCCGTTCCGCGCTTTTCCAAGAGCGCGACGGCAATTCAAAACCTGAAGGAACCACCCATGCACCAGATCATCTATATCGTCGGCGCCGTTGTGGTCGTCATCGCCATTCTCAGCTTTGTCGGGCTGGCCTGAGCACAGGCGCCAGATCCAAGGAAAATTCTTATGATTTCAGAACCTCAACCGCCCCGGCGGATCACACCAGATATGTCCACGCCCACTACGTCTGACGACTCCTACATGGATTGGGGCGTCATAGTCGCGGGCACCATTCTCGCACTTGCAGTCGCGTTCCTGCTGATCAGTTTCGGTGCCTCTCTCGGTCTGTCATTGACCTCACCGTATCGTGGCGAAGGCGTGTCCACTGCGTGGGTCGCGATCGCTGCGGGGATCTGGTTTGCCTGGGTGATGGTTTCGAGCTTTGGTGCGGGCGGCTATCTGGTCGGTCGGATGCGCCGCCGTGCCGGAGATGCGACCGCTGACGAAGTCAACCTGCGCGATGGGACCCATGGGCTGATGGTCTGGGCGACAGGTGCGTTGATCAGCACGATAATCGCAGCGTCAGGTCTCGGCGGGCTGCTTGGCACAGGCGCGTCCGCCGTCGGAGCGGCCTCAGAAGCGGTTTCCGAGGCTGTGTCTGCGGATTATTTTGCCAACGTCATGCTGCGCGACAGCACACAGACCAGCCCTGATCCGGCAGATGACACCACCGATGCGGCGCCAATGGCTGATGGGGACGTGCCGCCCGTCCGTGCGCCCCAACAGTCAGCCGCCCCAGACACCCGGAGCGTAGATCCCCAAACACAGCAAGAGATTGCAGCCATCATCACCCGCAGCGCAGCCCAAGGCGAGATGCAGGAACGCGATCGCAGCTATCTGGCCCAGCTTGTCGCGGCCAACAGCACCCTGGATGCGCAGGACGCGCGTGCACGTGTCGATGAGGTAAATGCCGAAATCGACGCCGCCCGCCAATCCGCGCTGGACGCTGTCGAACGCGCGCGCGGCGCTGGCGTTGTCTTCGGCTTCATTGCTGCCGCGACCCTGCTGATCGGTGCGCTTGCCGCCTTCTTTGCCGCAGTCGCGGGGGGAAAGCACCGCGACGATGGGCTGGGCTGGGACGCTCTAACCGTACGGCGCTGATCCACTGCCGCCATTCCGGAAATTCGAAAGGAGATTCCGATGCCCGTCATCATAGCCTGGCTTCTCGGCGCACCTCTTCTCGTGGTGATCATTATCGCAGTCCTGCTTTGAACACGAAGCTTGTCAACGCGAATACCTCTCAAATGAGAAAAGAGAATGAAATGTACATGTCCAATTCTGCAGACACTTTCATCCGCTTGCTTACCGAAGCTTATGAAACTGACCGGATGAGCAGGAATGCCAAGCTGTCGGCGCAACAAAAAGCTCAGGTTGTCAAGTTCAAGAAAATGCAATTGACGGCATTGCATCGCCTCAGAGACGCCATGGAGCCGCTGGACTGCATTCAGCTTGCGGTCACTGAAACCCGTGACAAACGACTGAACTGACCCTTGCGCGGCATGTCCCGCTCACGCGCAAACCTGTCTTCTTTCACCTTCAAAACCGCGGCATGCCCGCAATGACACCGTGAAACTGCCAGTTCACAGGAGTGACCCATGACTATCGAAACATTGGACGACCTTTTCCTGCACACATTGAAGGACGTGCTCTACGCCGAGCGGAAGATCCTCAGGGCGCTGCCGAAAATGGAGCGCAAGGCAACCGATCCGAAGCTGAAAGCGGCCCTCTCGTTGCATTGCGAAGAAACCGAGACCCACATCATCCGGCTTGACGAAGTATTCGAAGGCCTAGGCAAAGCCGCGCGCGGCGCGAAGTGCGATGCCATGGTCGGGCTAATTGAAGAAGCCGAAGGTCTGATGTCCGAGATAGAAGATACCGCAACGATGGATGCCGCGATTATCTCACTAGCTCAGGCGGTCGAGCATTACGAGATTGCGCGCTACGGCACGCTTTTAGCATGGGCGAAGCAACTTGGTCATCCGCAGGCAGCGAAGCTTCTGAAAGAAACACTGAGTGAAGAATATGTCGCTGACAAGGCCCTGTCTCAACTGGCCGAAGATCGCCTGAATGCGGCCGCCTGAACCCAAGCGACCTGTTGCACCACGGATCAAATTCCCCACTTCCAGAGAGGGTCTGCCTGTGACCGAGCGTCATCCATTTCACATCTTGCTGATACCACAGACACGCGCCTTGAAGCATTTTGCGCTACGTTTGACCGCTGACAAGCACCGCGCCGAAGATCTCGTTCAAGCCACATTGCTCAAGGCATGGGCGAAGCGCGACAGCTTCGAGCCGGATAGCAATCTACGCGCTTGGCTGTTCACGATCCTGCGCAACACGTTCTATTCAGATCTGCGGAAATACCGGCGCGAGGTCGAAGATATCGATGGCATCCGCGCCGCGGCACTCTGCGAGGAACCGCGCCAGGACCATGTATTGTCGCTGAAAGAACTGATTTCCGCGATTGGGGATTTGCCACTGAAACAGCGCAAGCCGGTCGTTCTGATGGGCGCCTACGGGTTCTCGCAACTGGAAGCTGCGGTAGCCTGCGGATGTACGGTCGGCACCATAAAAAGCCGGGTCAGCCGGGCGCGCTCTACTCTGTGCACGTTGCTGGATCACAAGATGGATGCCTCAATTCGCGCGGCGCCCGATATGGAACCAGGGGGCGGCTATGGCGGACATCCCGAATCCTGAAAGGGCGGCAGTGCATCAGGCCTTGCTGCGCCGCGCAGGCATTCGGGGTCTGACTGACAGCAGCACGTCTGAACTACACGATATGAACAGAGACCTGGCATCCGCCTGCGAAACTGCGCGACGCGCAGCAATCGAAAGAATACTGCACCCCGCACTGGAGAACGGCAAGGACCACCTGACAGACGCGAATTTCGGTTTTGCAGGGCTTTTTGCTGCATTGCGACGCGTCAGGGCCGAACTCGACCGCAGGAAAGCGAAGCCTTCTCAGAGACCGCTGATGACGCGCATCAAGCGCGACCAGATCGCGCAAAAGCACCAGATCGGGGTACAGCGCTGAATCTGACTGCGCGCGGTGCGCATGGCGGCCTGTCTGCGATCAGATGCGGCAGGAAAGCAGGCGAATAGCGCGCGCAGACCTGCGTCACCCGTCTTCAGAGGATGGCGGAGCATCACAAACGCAGCTCGCCCAGCAACCCATCCTTTCAAGCCGGCGCTTCCATCAAGCGGTTGGCACGCCTCACGATCGCGTCTGAGGTTAGCCGGGAGCACAAGGCGCATGACCCGCCATGCGCCGCAATTTGACAGAAGGAAGTTCCTGAATGTTCGTGCGGATCGGCTACCAGATCACGATCGACAGCAAGGCCGAGACCGTGATGCTCCTGGCACTTTCACCGCATCCCAGCTTTGCTGGCCGGATCATCGGTTCGCCGCAGGTTCAGACTGACCCCGCACTTCCAGTGGACCGGTTCCTTGACTCCTTTGGCAATCAGCTGACACGGCTAAAGGCACCCAAAGGCCGCCATATGCTTTGGTCTGACTGTATTGTTGAGGTCGATGGCGCGCCTGACACCGTCAATCCAGAAGCCGGGCAGCGTGACATTCTGGACCTTCCGCCAGAAACATTGCCATTCCTGACAACAAGCCGCTACTGCGACTCGGATGCGCTGGCGGGCGAGGCACTGCGCCTGTTCGGTCACATTGCACCGGGCTGGACGCTGGTGCAGGCGATCTGTGATCATGTGCATGCGCATCTGACCTTCGGGTATGGCTTCGCGCGCTCGACCAAGACCGCGAGCGAGGCACAGCTCGAAAAGACCGGGGTGTGCCGGGATTTCGCGCATCTGGCGATTGCATTGTGTCGCGCGATGAACATTCCCGCGCGTTATGCGAGTGGTTATCTGGGGGATATCGGCGTGCCCTATTCCGGGCCGGGCGATTTCTGCGCATGGTTCGAGGTCTATCTGGATGGAGGCTGGTATGCTTTCGATGCGCGTTACAACACGCCACGGATTGGCCGCGTGCTCATGTCCCGTGGCCGCGATGCGGCCGATTGCGCCATAATCACATCTTACGGCGCTTATGATATGACGGAATTCAAGGTCTGGACGGATGAGATCCCCGGCCAGTGCAGTGATGCCGATTTGCATAAGATGCTGCAAAGCCGCCCGATGGCTGAGGCCATAGGGTAAAACTGCCCGCTGTGACAGTGCGGTGATTTCAAACCACTATTGAGCCGAGCCTGGAATGGCGGTCAATGTGCCATCTGTTTCCAGCACGACGGACTGGATACCTCCAATCGCGGCCTTGCCCTGTGCACGCAGGGCTGCGTCCACCTCGGCGCGCGTCACGCGCTGCATGCGCAGTGCTGTGTCCAGATAGTGCCCGTCATGGACCAGCAGCGTCGGCTCTGACTTGATGATCCGCTCGAATGTGGCGGATCTGATCGACACCCATGCAATCATGTATTGCAGACAGATCAGCACCAACAGCGCCAATATGCCTTCGGCAAGTGGCACGTCCCTGTTCAGCAGGACGGTCGCCAAGGTCGAGCCGAGCGCGACTGTGACCACCAGATCAAACGCATTCATCTTGCCAAGCGTCCGCTTGCCAGAGATACGCAACATCACGATCAGAGCAGCGTAAGCCACACAAGCTGTGATCAGGACACGCAGCAAACCGGCCCATGTGTCAAAGAAAATCGGAGCGGCCATCGCGTGATCCTTGTCGCAGGGACGTTCTGCCGGGTCTGCGCATGGTCACGCGCGTTTTTGCGCATGATCCCAACCTGCCAGCGCGGCAGTAGCCCCGAAAGCCGCGGCCAGCAATCCCGCGCCCTGACCTGGCGAGAACCAGCCAAGCATCAGCCCGAGGAAATTGGCCACCACTGCACCAAAAACGCCGAGAGTTGTGGTCAGGTCATACCCGGAAGGCCGTTTGAAGCCCGGCATGAACAATTTCGCAAGGATACCGGCGACAAATCCGATACCGATAATCAAGATGATCCCCATGACAGGCAGCCCTTTCAGCTTTGGGTGACTGCCAGTGTCAACGCAACGCAGACGCGCGGCGTTCCACAGCACCGGACCGGCGCGACGGGAAATGCGTCGCGCCACCACCATCATTCCCTGTGTTGCAGAAAGAAGCGCAGCATCTCGCGCGATGCATCCGGGCCGGTCGGGTCTGTGTAACTGCCGCGCGCATCACCGCCGGCCCATGCATGGCCTGCGCCATCAATCACCCAATGCTCTGCAATGCTGCGCCCGGAAGCGTCATCGTGGCGGGTCTGGCGATAGCTGCGCCCGCCTGCCGATCTGCCCGAAGCGCTGGTTTGCGTCAGGCCAGACTGTGCCCGCAAGGCTTGCGCGACGACTGCCGTGCCATTGCCGGGATGCACGGTGGCGTCGGCTGATCCATGAAACACAATCACCGGAACGCTTGGCCCCATGCGGGTGCCGTCTGACCCACTGCGCATGACAGCAAAGGCCGACGGCACGTCCTGCGCACTGCCAACCGGCAGGCCGGAATGCACACCAGCTGCCGCGAAGATTTCCGGATAGGCCGCGCCCATGATCGCCGCCGCCGCCCCGCCCGCTGACAGGCCCGCGACATAGACCCGACCCGCATCGGCGGGATGGTCGCGCAGAATATCCGCCACGATACCGGCAATCACGGCAGGCTCGCCCCGGCCCCTGCCCTGATCTTCGGGGCGGAACCAGTTCCAGCATTTCTGCGCATTGGCCCCGCCTGGTTGGGCCGGATAGGCGATCAGGCAGCCGAATTCTTCGGCCAGCGCATTCATGCCAGTGCCGATAGCGAAATCTTCTGGCGATTGGGTGCAGCCATGCAGCATGATGATCAGCGGCATATCGCACCCAGGTCGGTTGGCGGGGATATACAGACGGTAATCCCGGCTGCCCTGTGGTCCGGCATGTGCAAGCGACAGGAATTGCGCCCCATCGGGCAGATCAACCTGCGCAGGCATTCGCGCGCCCTGTCCCGGCACTCCCCGCGAGGCGATGTCGCGCAACGTCTCCTTCAGGCTTTTGCGGGGCTGGCGGGGCGTCCGGGGCGTGCGCGCATTGTGCGGCGCAGCCCTGTCCAGCCGGGTGAACTTGCCCTCGAGCACGTCGCCGTCGGTGATCGCAGCCTTGGGGGCAACGGCACCGGAGTGCAGCAGCGACTGGATCAGCGCCGTGGCTTCGTCCAGTTTTCCGGCTTGTGTCAGTTCGGTGGCCCGGGCCATGCCCTGGGCGAAGGATGTGTTCATGAGGAGTGCTTTCAAGGTCAGGGGTCAGGTGATACGATCGGCAAGTGCTGCCTTGACCGCGTCCGGGGCTTGCAATGTGCCAAGGATGGAAAGGCCGGAGATTGTGGCGCGGGCCAACTCTGGTGTGATGTCGGGCGCAATCACGACCAACCCCAGCACGCGGATGTCGAGCATCTGGCCTGCCGCCTGTGCTGTGGCCAGTTCATCGCGCGTGATATGGCGCAGGCCCAGATCGACGCTTTTGCGCACTACGATCTGGCGCACTGTTTCAGCGTGTCGTTCGATCTGATTGCGGATGGCAGTCCGGATGAAATCGCTGCGGTTGGAATAGAAGCCTTCCTGCACCAGCAGCTCGATCTGGCCCAGATCGACAAACCCCAGATTGATGGTGATCTTTTCGGAATCGGGGGTCTTGGTCGGCGCTGTTCGAGGCATCTCTTTCTCCAGATATCATCCATGTGGATGGTATATGGATGTTGGTTTCAAAAATACAAGCCTGCTTCAGCACGCGTGGACGCGCCAGCGCGCGGCGTCACCATGATCTGGCCGCCGTCACCAGCGCCTTGTCCAGGGCCGCCTCTTTTTCCGTATGTGCAGCCGATCGCTGCTGGCTTTCTTTTGCCGATTGCGCGAGCCGGTGCATGTGGTGAACGCAAGCCGCGACCATATCGCCGCGCGACGCGACCGAAGCGATCTCGGAAAGAACGCGCAGAGCATGAAGGGTGACAGTTCGGTCACGTGCAATGGACTGCCGCATCTGGTTGAAAGAGCCGTCGAGCATGTCGTGAAAGCCGACGCGCCGGTACAGCACCGGGTCTTCTTTCCGGGCCGCTTGTGCCGGTGGCCTGCGCGCGAATTCTACCAGCCCTGACTTCAGCCAGTTCAAACACAGAACGACCGTATGAGGGTCATTTATACCGCTTGAAAGCGCGCGGCCCAGCACCTCGACAAGCTGGTCGGACAGCCTGCAACCAACCCGCACCCAGCACGATATCCAGATAGGGCAGCGAAAACCCAAGCACTACTGCCATAAGGGTCATCAAGCTGGGCCAGAACCAGTAAATCTGGCGCAGGTTCGCGATCTGGCGGAAGACAGAGTTATGCATCTATTGTGACATGCCATTCAGGGCAGGATTGCCGCTTCCCGCTCCCAGAACCGCTGCATGCGGCAAGCGGTGACAAAGGCCTGTGCAGAAGCCGGATCACTCAGCCGGTGCATGCCGTCATCCTGCGCGCCGTTCAGTCTGCAAGCCGCGATCAGATCCATGGCGCTTTCACTCGCGCCAATGTGCTTGCAATGCACATGCGCATCCTTCAGGAAATCAATCGCTGCGGGTGAGGCGGCCAGGCTCTGTTCCCCGGGCAGAATGGCCACGGCATCGAACAAGACCGAAGGCGCACCGCCAAGCTGGTCGGTGACGGGATGCAGATTGTCACTGCTGCACATCGCGCCACCGATCTTGGGTGCAACGATCCGCACCACGCCACCTTCCTTTTTGACGGCGGTCTTGAGCGCTATCAGCAGCCCGCCATCAAACCCGTCGCTGATCAGGATACCCAGGATGCGACCCTTGAAACTGTCGGGCGAGGGTGACTGGATGCTGAGCGATGCAGAAGGTTTCAGGTCCATCTGCGTTGGTTGCGCAGCAGGGGGCGGTTTCGGCATATCAGTGATGCCAAGCTTTCCGGCGGCACTTTCGGCAAGATCCGCATCGATATGCATCAGATGCGCAACCATGCGTTCGCGGATCGCGGACTCGGTGCATTTCGACAACTCGAACGCCAGTGCCGCCAGAATATGCCCCTGCTCGCAGGCGGTCTGGCTGATATAGAATTGGCGCGCCTGACTGTAATGGTCGGAAAAGCTTTCGGGGCGCAACCGCACCTTGTCCCCTGTCACCGGCTGCTTGTAGCTGACATAGCCTTCCAGCGGATGGGCGCGCGGTCCCTCAGCCCAGCCATTGGGCTCGTAGTTGACGCGGCCCTTGCGGTGTTCTGTCTGCATGTGCCCGTCTTGCTGATAATTGCTGACCGGGCAGCCTCTGGGCCTGTTGACGGGCAGCTTGGTGAAATTCGGCCCGCCAAGGCGTTTCAGCTGTGTGTCGAGATAAGAGAAATTGCGCCCCTGCAACAACGGGTCATCGCTGAAGTCGATACCGGGAATGACATTGGCAGTGCAGAAAGCAACCTGTTCGGTTTCGGCGAAGAAGTTGTCCACTGCGCGGTCCAGCCGCAATGTGCCGATGAGTTCCACCGGGCATTCCTCTTCCGGGATCAGCTTGGTCGGGTCCAGCACGTCAAAGGCGAAGCTGTCGGCAAAGTCCTGATCGAACATCTGCACGCCCAGGTCCCATTCCGGAAAGTCGCCCCGTTCGATGGCATCCCACAGGTCACGCCGGTGCCGGTCGGGATCGGCACCGTTGCTTTTCACCGCCTCGTCCCAGACCACGGATTGCAGGCCCATCCGTGGCTTCCAGTGGAATTTGACGAAGGTAGATTTCCCCTCGGCAGACACAAACCGGAAGGTATGCACGCCAAACCCCTCCATCGTGGTGAAGGAGCGCGGGATCGTGCGGTCCGACATCTGCCACATGACCATATGCATCGCTTCAGGGGTCAGTGAGATGAAATCCCAGAAATTGTCATGGGCCGATTGCGCCTGTGGAAACCCGCGGTCAGGCGCGGGTTTGACTGCGTGGACCAGATCGGGAAACTTGATCGCATCCTGAATGAAGAAGACAGGAATGTTGTTGCCGACGAGATCCCAATTGCCCTCGCTGGTGTAGAACTTGACTGAAAACCCACGCACGTCGCGCGCCAGATCGGGCGAGCCCTTGCTGCCTGCCACGGTTGAGAAGCGCACAAAAACTTCGGTTTCCTTGCCTTCACTGGCGAAGGGCACGGCGCGCGTCACATCTGCCAGCGCGCGGGTACAGGTGAAGGTTCCACGCGCGCCATAGCCGCGCGCGTGGACCACTCGCTCAGGGATACGCTCATGGTCAAAATGAAATATTTTTTCACGCAGCGCAAAATCTTCCATCAATGTCGGGCCGGGAGCCCCTGCGCGCAGTGAGTTCTGGTTGTCGGCAATCACGACGCCTTGCGCGGTTGTCAGACGCTCGCCATCGTCGGGAGCGTGCTGATGCACTTCGCCGCCCAGCCCGGTTTTGGAAATCAACGCGCCGAAATCAGGGGTTTGCTTGCTTGGACCGGCCATCAGGGGCATCCTTTTTGGAACATGGGGCTGTGGTGCAGCGACAGACGCGGCGCAGGGGGCAGGCGGGTAAGCCCGCCCCAGCTTTTTCAGGATTTGCCACTGTCAGTTTGCGTCGGCGCAGCCTTGTTTTTCGCGTTGTCGAAGACCCGCTTGCTCGCCTCTGACGCGCGGTCGACGACAACGTCGGCTACGGACTTGTCATCGGGCATCATGTCACTGGCTTCAGATTTCAAGTCGGCTCCGATATCGGAAAATTCCTCCTTCACATCATGCGCCACGCCCTTTACGACTGCCATCGCCCGGTCGCGCTCCTCGCGATAAACGTCTTGCGCGTCCCGGAACAGCTGGTCGCTATGTGCGCCCATGGTGTCATCTTCCAGCCGGCTATGGGGCAGCATGCTGCCAACCGCGGCCCCGAAGGCCAGGGCCAGCGCCCCTGCAACAAGCGGCTGTTCTCTGAACATGCCAGCCGCTGCTGCTGTGCCCTTGGCCATGGCGGCCTCTGACGCTTCGCGCGCGTCGTGGGCCGTGCGCCTTGCGGACATGACACGCGCCTTTGCGGCATCCGACAGATCGTCAAGACCATGCGACAGGCGGTCTGCGAGGTCAGACGCTTTGTCGCCGATGTCTTCGGCGGTGTGTGACACCGCGTGCTTGGCGCGGTCCATCATGCCTGTTGCGCCGTTTGCGTTTCCATGGCTGTGGTCATGCGCCGCGCCCTGGTGTTGACGGTTGCACCATGCCTGTCCATTGCTGTACCAGGAATTCTCGTCATCGGGTGCTGATTTGCCAGTGGGGCCGACGCGCTGACGGTGGTTGCGGCGGCTGTCGGAGCGCGTGGTTCCGTGGCCGTCGGACAGATTGCGATTGGCGCCCAAGACAAGCCAGGCAAGACCTGCGCCCACGACAACCATGGCAGCAGGGTTGCGCCCGACTGTTCGGCTGATGGTGCGGCTCAAGTCATCGCCAAGCTCGCGGACCATATGTCCAAGGTCGTCCGTGATGGCGTCGACCGAAAACTTCTGCTGCAGATCGTTGAACGTGCCGCTCATATGCGCGCGTTCATTGGCGATATCACGTTCGATGTCGTCGGCAGTGCGGGTATTATGTGTCATTGAAAGTGTCCTTGATGGCTGAAGCATCCCGCGAGACATTCTCTGCGGAACGGGTCGGCATGAAGCCGATCCTTTGAAGGGCGGATTTTGCGAAACTGTAGACTGCGTAGGCGATCACCAGCAGGACCAGGCCAACGGCAAGCGAGGCCCAATGCGGCGCGAGGCCTGCCTCGGTCAAAAACACGACCAGAGCCGCAGCGAGCACGTTGAGGCCCACAATTCCCAGCGCAAGCGCCAAAGCCATCGCAGCAAGCGAGGCCTTGAGCTTGTCCAAGCTTTCGGAGATTTCTGCGCGTGCGAGGTCAGCCTCGTTTCTTATCAGACGGCTTACATGCCCGAGGATGTCGGACATTAGCTCGCGCGTGGTTCTGGAAGAGGCCGCCATGCTCATGGCATCGAGCCCACGGTTTGATTGTTCGGGTTCCCCTCGCCGACAAAATCGTCAACCTGTGCCTTTTTCCGGAAATGCTCCTGCGCATCCCCGCTGGTGCCCTGATCGGCAGAGGCCTTGGCATAGCGACTGGCTGCGAAACCCAAGAGGGCCGCACCGCCCAGAAACAGGACCGGATTCTTGCGTCCCGCCCGGCTGAGCATGGCCAGTATCTCGCCAAGGTCCTTGTCACGGATCGACTCTGAGGCACCGGCGATCGTAGAGGCGATCTGTCCAAGGGTTCGCTCCTGCGCGGAGCCCTTGCGTAATTCTTCCGACGCGCGCCGCAGCGCCGAAGCCACGTCCTTGACCTCATCCGCAACGTCGGATTTCGTGTGATCCGCCATAGAGCGGGCTTCCTTCACGACTTCTCCGTATTTGTCGGCCGCGGCAGATCTGAGATCTGAGGCGATGCTTCCGATCGAGGTATCGGTATCGCTTGAGGAATGCGACGCGTCGGCCATTTGATTATTGTTCATCTGGTATGCCTTTCTGGCAAAGAAGCACGTCGATATCGACGTACGAAACAGATCTTGTCTTGCGCGGGATTGCCCGACCGACATGCTCTGAACTCTATCTTGGCAACTGCGCGCCCAGCTCAAGCGTTCCAATTTTCGCTTGCCCCTGTCATCTGACGTTTGAGGGCACTTGGAACAGAGGGGCCTATTCCACTGCCAGACTGGTTCCCCGCCGCGCCAACAGATCAATCCGGAACTGCGCGTCATTCACCGCGACGACGTGATCATGTGATGCCGCCACCTGAGCATTAAGCCTCTGTGCTGCAGCTGCTCCGCCGATCTTGCCTGTATCGCCAAGCCAGTTGACCAGAACGACATGGCACTGCGCTGCGCAATCATGCGCCAGCCGCAAGGCAAGCCCCGCGCTTTCGGCATCTGTCATGAAATACAGCACTTCGGACAGGATCACGAGGTCGGGGGGGTGATCAGGCCAGTCGCGCGGGGCCTCGCCCACGAAGAAACTGACATTCGTGAGATCATTCTGCGCCAGCGCGGTCCTGACCGCTTGATCGGTGCAGTCCATGGCGATCAACATATCACAGCGCCGCGCCAGTTTCGCGGACAACGCGCCCACGCCACAGCCGATTTCCAAGCCCAGCTTGTAACGCGGGCGCGGCAGACATGCGATGGTCTGAGCGAATTTTCCCTGCTCGTAGGGGCTTGAACAGGTGTTCCAAGGGTCGCCCAAAGCCGCGTAGAGGTTGTTGAGATGAGCGCGGACATCGCTATCCGGCAAAGAACACCTCCGGGTGATTTATGAAATGCGTCTGCATCTCGGTTGTCATCGTGAACCCCTCCGGATCGTCGTCGATCAGGTCAGTCATTTGCGAGCGATGGCACGCAATCGCCGCTGCTTTCGCTGCACGGTTCGGCATGGTGTCAAAGCGCACGATCCGTGCCGGTGCTTTCGTCTGTGTGGGTGCGAAGCGGCCCCAGATGGGATAACTCCAAAGCCGAAGTTCGGGGCTGAGCCTATGGACGCGGCGCGCTAATGCGGCTGTCGCCGCATGATCACAATGCGGATCACCGTCCCAGGAGGCCACCAGTGCCGTCGCGCCGATACCCTTTGCAAGATCCGCGATGGCGAAAGAGGCGGTGGGCAGTGAGAAGGGCACCTCGCCGTCGCAATAGCCAAGTTCGATCAGGAAAATATTCGGGTGCAGGGTTACAAGCGCTGCGCGTATTTCCAGAGCGCGGATCCGCGCCAGTGCGTCCGGGCTTACATTGTGTGACGCGGGATGAGAGCGCCGCCCATCCGACACCACCACAACTGCGACGCTGCGCCCTGCACTGGCGGCGGCGCGCAGAAGTGCGCCACAGCCAAGGCTTTCATCGTCAGGATGGGGGGCAAGCGCGACCAACCCGCCGGTGCCAATAATCGTGTCAAGGTCGGCAAAAGAGGCTTTGGCCGCGCGGTCCATCATTGGGCTGAGTTGCAAGGTCATGGTGCAGTCCAGAAATCGCCAACAGGGCCTGCGCGCGCAGCCAATGCGAGAGAGGCCGCGTGCAGGGCGTCATCCGGGGATGTCTGTCGCAGATAGAAAGACAGGTCGCGGCGTATCCGTTCGACCGGATGGCCGAGGAAATGGGCCGCAGTGCCAAGCGCGCGGTCCACCCCGGCCATTGTATCGGTCGCCGCGCGCGCGACGGCCAGCCGCGCAAGCACCGCGCGGGTTGCGCTGCTTGGGTCAGCATCCGGGGCCTCGACTGCAAGGGCAGCCTCGCGCACCCATAGTCTGGCCGTCTCACAGGCCATGGCAGCACGCGCAAAACGCGCGGCCTGATGCGGGTCTGACAAAGTGCCGCGCGCGGCCAGATCGGCGCGCATCGCCTCGACCAGCGCCTCAATCGCGCCAAGCTGTGCGGCGGCATAGCGCCAGACGCCCCCCTGAAAATGTGGCTCGCAATAGTAATCATCCGGCCCGCCAAGAAGGGCATCAAAATCCAGCTCAAGCCCGGATGTGTCGAAATCACCAGATGCGGTGGCACGCATTCCGCTGACCTTCCACGACGATTCATCCGCGCGCCGGGCATCATCGGCCGGGGCCAGGACAAGTCGTGTCGCGCCATTGCCATCTGTGGCACTGATCACCGCCAGTGACACAAGACCCAGACCAGACGCGAACCGCTTGCGACCGTCAAGGATAATGCCGGCGCGCTCCTCGCGCAGGGTGACAGGGCGCACGCCATTCGCACTCCATACCCCCATCAGCGCACCGCCGCGCACTGCGCGCGCAACCCGCGCCTGTGTCGCGGCTGTGCCATACAGCGTGACCAATTTTACTGCATTGACATGCCCTTCAAACAGCCGTGCGACGGCCAGATTGGCCCGCCCGAGCACCCGCAGCACATCCACACCAGCGGCGACGGCGCCCGGTTGCCAACACAGACCGACACCGCCAGCAAAGACGCCCAGAGGCGCACGTGTAAGCCCCGCCATGTGCAAGTCTTCGAGATCGGCAGCAAGTGTCGCCTCGCCCCGGTCAGCGGCGGCCGCGCGGCCCTCCAGGTTGGGCGCAACATCATGGGCAGCGGCGACGGCATCAAACTGATGTGCATGCAGGGCGAGTGTCATGTTACTACCCGCGCCAGTGCCACAAGGCGACGTAATTCAGGAAGTTCCCGGGCAAGCTGGCTTGGCCGCATGCGCGTGGCGGCAAGACTTGCGGCTCCGGCCTCGATCTCGGCCCAGAACGCGCCGAATGTGCTGCAACTCCGGGCACGCGAAATTTGCGCAGGCGAAGCGACAAGCCGCCGCACCAGAAAGCTCGTGTCGTTTTTCGCGGTCCATGCCGCGCGCAATGCGTTCCAGTATGTCGCGCGTTGCGCTGTGATCCTTGCAGGATACAATCGCTGGTCGGCCAGACTGTCTGGGTTTGCTATCCGCGCTGCGATAGCATCCGCCATGCCGCCACGCGCACGGCCCTGCAAGCGGCATGATACTGTCACAAGCGCGGCGTCGCTATGCCTGACGCACAGATCATGCCGTTCAACCAATGCGGCAAATGCACGGTCTTCGCTGCAGGGTAGTCTTGGCAGGCGGCCCACCGCGCAGTCGTTACGCGCCCTGATCGCCAGGCTGGCGCCAGAGGCAAGGCCGTGATGCGGCCATGGGTCGTGCGCGCGCGGGTCGAGCCTTGCATCCAGTTCAATCGAGAGCGCGGTATACATGCGCTTGACGACATCAGACTGGCCAATGCCGGATGGCAGTTGCGCGGCCTCTGCCGCATCCGGCGCGATGCGCCCACAAACAAGATGCGCACCGTCCGTCAGTGCCGCGAGATTTGCGGCCGCCCAATCGGGGGCCACTCGCCCGTCTGCATCTGTTGTCATCAGCACCGCATCGGGCCGCCCCCAACGCACCGCAATATCCAGCGCAAGGCGACGAGACCACCCCGCATTGGCAATCGCGGCTGCAAACGTGGCATCCACGACAATCCCGGTCATGCGCCGCGCCATCAGGGCCGTAAGGGCGGCCTCGGCGGACCCGTCCGACGAATTGTTAACCATCAGAACCACGCCCGCGCCCGGAAAGTTTGCAAGCGTTTCCTTCAGGGCCTGCACACAGGCAGAGATGCGGTCGATCTCGTTGCAGACCGGAATGGCGCCCACAAGATCCGGGCGCTGCCTTGTATCGCCACACCGCACAACAGATCGTCGGACAATGCGTGACTGCTGTGACTGCTGTGAATGCGAAAGATGCGGGCATGAGATCGCCGCAGCTTGCAAATCTTCTGGCCAGTTGGCTGCGTCTTGATCCGTATCACGGGGCATTTTGCGCGCTCCTGTCTGTCGCAAGCCAGTGCCCGCTTCGCGACGTCTGGTTGAGGGAACAAGTGAAAGTAGTTCAGGAACAGCGCGTCCTTGCATCTCGTTCCAAAACCAATGCCCCTGCCGCCTTTATGCGGCGGCTCTGTGGTGTTCGGGTTGATCAGATGCGCCCGATGTGACGGCGCCTGGACCACAAGGAGCGATTCACTCGGGGGCGGGATCCATCAGAAAATCGGGAACGGACCCGACCGGACCCGGTTTCATGTGGGTAATTGATGTGAACAGACACAATCATCAGAAGAAGACACGCATGGGCCTGAGGCACTGGACTTCCCCCGACGAGCGCCTTTCAACGGCCGGCTACCGGATCGCGGATGCGGCCAATTTGCTGCCCGACGCCCTGCTGTCAGCGCAACCATCACGATCTGTACCCGCGCTCTGCCATCTTGTTGCGGGTGCTGCGCTGCTGTTGGTGGCCTCACCGGTTTTTTCTCAGACGAACCAGACGCAGTCCGAACAAGGTGAATATATCGCGCGGGCAGCGGGGTGCATGTCGTGCCATGGCGAAGATCTGGCCGGCGGCTATCAGGTCGAAACCCCGATGGGCACGATCGTGGCCAGCAATATCAGCCCCTCGCAGGAGTATGGCATTGGCGGCTATAGCCGAGATGATCTGGCGCGCGTTCTGCGCGAGGGCGTCAGCCCCGACCGGCGGCTCTATCCGGCCATGCCCTATGCGTCCTTCCGGGGCATGACCGACACGGATATCGATGTGCTGCATATCTGGCTGCAAGACCAGGAGCCTGTTGAGCGCGCGCCGGATCAGAGAACCGACCTGCCGTTTCCGTTCAACATCCGCACTGGTGTGATGGCGTGGAACTGGCTGTATCTTGGGGATCGGGATTTACCGCAATTCGGTGATCCGGTGCTCAGCCGCGGCGCCTATCTGGTCGACCATCTGGGCCATTGTGGCGAATGTCATACCCCGCGCAACGACCTTTTCGGCGTGCAGAACGACCAATACCTGGCGGGCGAGGTCATCGACGGATGGCTGGCCCCGAACCTGACATCGCACCCGGTTAGCGGATTAGGGGCATGGGCCGCGCAGGACATTGTGGACTATCTGGGCAAGGGCACTGCAGGAAACATCGTTCAGGCCGCAGGGCCGATGGGAACGTTTGTGCAACACGGCACCAGTCATCTGGATGAAGACGATCTGTTTGCAATCGCGGCCTATCTTCAGACCATTCCCGCAATCGACACGCGCAGTCAGGATATTCCGCTGCTGGTGCCCATGGCCGAGCGTGACCGCCCACAGCACCGTTTCAACCAGATCCGCGAAGAAATGACCCAGGCGCAGGCGCGCGATGATCTGTCAGAACCAGAGCGTCTGTTTCTCGACCATTGCGCAGCCTGTCACGGCGTTAGCGGGCAAGGCCAGCCACAGGCCTTCTATCCGCCACTTGTCCAGAATGCAGCCCTGCGTCGCGAAGACCCCCGAAATCTGCTCACGGTGCTGTCGCATGGCGTGCCCGCAGGCAAGTTGTACCGCATGCCCGCGATGCCGGGTTTCGCGGATGAGTTGAGCGATGATCAGATCGCCATGCTGGCCAATTACACCCGCACCACATTCGGCGGGCGGCAGGACAGCACCCTGACCGCGGCGGATGTCGGACAAGCCCGTGATCAGGATGACGATATGCCAGCCACCCTGCGCAGCTTGCAGGTGGCGGCATGGGTCGCCCTGATTGCAGGGATCGCGCTGCTGGTGGGGGGTGCCTTGCTTTGGTGGGTATTGGCGCGGCGTCGCGGCCTCAGACGGCAAGAAGGGGTGAAACCATGACGATGACACGCGCAAACCCGACCCGCAGGCAATTGCTGACCATGATCGGGCAAGTTGCCGGTGCAGGTGCGATGTATCAGGCGATGACCAGCATGGGCTTTGCAGCCGAGTCGGGCTACAGGGGCACACCTGAGCTGCAAGGCCCCCGTCAGGGACGGCGCGTGTTGATCCTTGGGGCGGGCATTGCCGGGATGGCCGCCGCCTATGAGATGCAGCGCGCAGGCTATGAGGTGAAGATCCTTGAATATCAGGATCGGTCCGGCGGGCGCTGCCTGACCCTGCGCGGCGGTGACCGCTATACGGAAATGGGCGGGCACGAAATTGCCTGCGATTTTCAGGGCGATAGCTACCTGAACGCCGGCCCGTGGCGCTTGCCGGTGCATCATCGCGCCGTATTCGACTATTGCCGCAGGCTGGGCGTCGCGTTGCACCCGTTCATCATAAAGAACAACCGTGCGTTTCTGCACTCTGCCAGCGCCTTTGGCGGCCAGCCGCAGCGCATTGGCGATGTGGAAAAAGACATGCGCGGCCATGTGTCCGAACTTCTGGCCAAAGCGCTGAATCAGGGCGGTCTGGATGAGGCGGTCACCCTTGAGGATCGTGAAAAGCTGCTGGAAGGGCTGAAAGGCTGGGGCGTGCTGAACAGCCGCTATGCTTACCGCGCCAGCGATGCCACGGGCGGCGTGCGCGGCTGGGACATTCCCCCCGGTGGCGGCCTGATGCCGGACGCAAGCCCGTCGCAGCCCTTTGACCTTTCGGCCTTGCTGCAATCGGAGCTGTGGGAACAAGTGTTTGGCTTCAACAGCTACAGTTTCGAGCCGCCGATGTTTGAACCTGCAGGCGGCATGGATGCGATCACGGATGCCTTCGCAAGCGAGGTGGAGGATGTGATCCAGCTCAACGCCCGCGTCACCCGCATCGCACAAGGCGACGATGCTGTGACCATCACATACGAGGATGGCGGGCGCGACGGCACAGTGCGCGAGGAAACTGCCGATTGGTGCATCTGCACAATCCCGCTATCGGTTCTGGCGCAGATCGAGGTTGAGTGCTCGGATGCGATGCGCAAGGCCATTGCGGCGGTGCCCTATGCCTCGGCCTTCAAGGTCGGGCTGGAATTCAGACGCCGGTTCTGGGAACAGGATGACGGAATCCTTGGCGGGGTCAGCTACACGGACCTGCCGCTGGTGCAAATAGCCTATCCGAATTACGGTTTCTTGTCCGATGGCCCGGCGGTAGTGCAAGCGGCCTATGACACGGCCACCGGTGGGCGTAGTTTCACGTATTCGTGGTCCAGCATGACCCCGCAGGAACGCATCGACGCCGCCCTTGCGTTGGGTCGCCAGATTCACCCGCAATTTGACGCCGAATTCCTGTCAGGCACCTCGTGGGTGTGGCACCGCGTGGACTGGTCGCTGGGCTGCTATGGGCAATGGACGCAAGATCTGCGCGACCAGCATTATGAGACCCTGTGCAAGATCGACAACCGGCTGGTGCTGGCAGGCGAACATTGCTCGCATATCCCGGCCTGGCTGGAAGGATCGCTTCTGTCAGCCCTCGATGCAATCAAGCGTCTGGATCAGAGAGAGAACGCCTGAGATGACATGGCACCCGTATTATGTATTCGTCGCGCTTTGCGTGCTGGCTTTGCCAGCACCGGCACAGCAGACAGCAACGCAACCCGACATAGCCCCCCCTGCGCAGGACCTGGATGCGCTTCTGTCGCGCTTCTCGGACGATCCCGACCGCTTTACCCAATCCGAGGGTGCAGAGCTCTATCGGGCCACCTGTCAGGCTTGTCATATGGAGGACGGGCGCGGCGACAAAGGGGCGGGGGCGCATCCGCCACTGGCCGGAAATCCCAAGATGCGCTCGAAGCACTTCCTCGCAGGGGTCATTCTGACCGGCTATCACGCGATGCCGCGCTTTGGTCACATGATGTCGGATGAACAGGTCGCGGCGGTCACGAACTATGTGCGCAGCCATTTGGGCAATGACTATACCGACGCTATTTCCGCCGAAGAGGTCGCCGTCCTGCGCCCGCCTGAGGATCAGTAGACGCCGTCAGATGGAGCCAGGCCGCGTTTTGCGGCGCATGCCGCTGTGGAACACTTCTTGCTAGGCTCAGGACCTATTGATTTCAGCCTTGCGGCGTGATTCACGCTCCGCAAGGA
>REBU01000085.1 GCA_007692585.1 Paracoccaceae bacterium
GGTGCGTTGCGCCTGTCCTCAGCCGTTTTTGCGGGTAGTCTCTAATTTCTTCATCATCCGCGCGTGGGCGCGCCCGATCATATGCGCGGCAATGGGCGCTGTGAGCAACAAAAACAGCGCTGTGGCGATGGCTTTGCTCACCACCTCGCCCGTGCCGATGAAGATGGCCAGCCCCGCCAGCACAAGCAACGCGCCCAAAGTCCCCGCTTTGGTGGACGCGTGCATGCGCGTCAGCAAATCCGGTAGCCGCACGACACCAATGGCCGCGATCAGAACGAAACTGGCACCGGAAATCAGGAATAGCCCGACGATCACATCACTCATAGCGTGTCTCCGCGTCCGGGACTTCCGATGCATCGGCCCCGTCCTGTTCGATCCTGCGTTCTACATATCGCGCGAGGGCCACTGTCGCAAGGAAGCCGACCAATGCCAGAACGATCGCTACATCGAGCAACGAGGGTTCATCCATGAACACCGCATAGACCCCGCAGAACGAAATGATCGTGACCGTCATCATGTCCAGCGCCACGATCCGGTCAGAGAGAGAGGGGCCTTTGGCCAGCCTCACAAAAGCAACACCCATCCCGATCAGGATCAGGCCCAGCGAGAGTTGCGTGGCGATTTGCAGGAATAGAGATCCGCTCATTTTTCAAACACTCCCATGATCAGTCGCTCAAACCCGTTCTTGATATCGTCGATGATCGCTTCGGCGTCATCGGCGAACATGGCATGAACGATCAATGTTTCGCGGTCCTCGGTCACATCCACGCTCAAGGTGCCCGGTGTGAGCGAGATCAGATTGGTCAGCAGCAGGATTTCGAAATCGCCTTTGACGGTCAGCGGCACTTCGATCAGCGCCGGATTATTTTGTGGCACGGGCCGGATCACGTCCCAAGCGACCTTGACCGACGAGAGCAGCAACTCCCACAGGAAAAACAGCGCCAGATAGATCGAGCGCCAGAAGCGCTTGAAATAACTTTCGTCTATCCCAGTCAAAGGGGCCGAGAGCCAGAGCGCGAAAAAGCCCAGCACCGCCCCGGTTGCAAGCGACAGCACACTGAAATCTGCGGTCATCGCGCCCCAGGCAAAGGCCAGGATCAGGTTCAGTAGAAGTCCGTTCATGGCTGCACTCCCAGGACAGTCGTGACGTAATCGCTTGGGTCCAGAAGCTGGTTGGCTGCGGTCTGGGCGAATTGTACGAAGGGCTCCGGATAGAAGCCGATGACAATGGTCATCGCAGCAAGTGCCGCAATCGGCGTGATCATCGCTGTTGTCACACGCGCGGGCGCTCGGTCGGGGGTTGGATCATAGCCTTCGGGATGGGGTTTCCAGAAGGCATACCCCCAGATCTTGGTCATCGAATAGATTGTGAGCAGACCCACCAGCAGCGACACAAAGGCCACGAACCAGTAATCAAGTTCGATCGCGGCTTTCACGATCAGGTATTTCGCCCAGAAGCCCGATAGCGGCGGGAATCCCGCCAGCGAAAAGGCCGGGATAATAAACAGGGCGGCAAGAAGCGGTGCGGATTTATAGAGCCCCCCGATCCGCGTCAGGTCTGTGTCGCCTGTATATTGCTTTGCAAGGCCTGCGACAAAGAACAGATTTGCTTTCACGATGATGTGGTGAACCAGATAGAAGACGCCTCCCATCAGCGCGAGCGGTGTATAGAGCGCAAGCCCCAGCGTCATATAACCGATCTGGCTGATGATGTGGAAGCTCAGGATCTTGCGGAAATCCATTTGCGCGGCCGCGCCGATCACGCCTGTGAACATTGTCAGCAGCGACACCCAAAGCAGGATTTCATGTGTGAAGCCCACATCACCCACGAAAACCAGGGTGAACATCCGCATCAGCGCATAGACCCCGACTTTGGTCAGAAGCCCCGCGAAGACAGCGGAAATGGCGAAATAGGGCGTGTGGTAGCTGGCAGGCAGCCAGAAAAACAGCGGGAACACGGCCGCCTTTACCCCGAAACCTACCATGAACATCATCGCGATGACGGTGATCAGGCCCTGATTTTCTGCCGCGGCGACAGCGCCGCGCAGGTCGGCCATGTTCAGCGTGCCTGTCACCCCGTAGAGCAGACCAATCCCCGACAGGAACACGAGTGTCGAAACGAGGTTGAGCGCCACATACTTAATGCCCGCATCCAGCCGTTCCTTGCCGCCGCCGATGACCAGCAGCGAGAAAGAGGCAATCAGCATGACCTCGAACCAAACATAAAGGTTGAACAGGTCGCCAGTCAGGAAGGCACCGGTCACGCCCGCGATCAGGGTCTGGAACAGCGCGTGGAAGCCAAGTCGTTCGGTGGATTCGGGGATTTCACCCAGGGCGTAAATGGCTGTTGCAAGCCCCGTGATCGCGGTGATCACGACCATGACGGCGCTCAGGTAATCGGCAACAAGGGTGATCCCGAACGGGGCCGACCAGTTCGACATCTGAGCCGCGATCACGCCCTGATCCAAAACGGCGATCATCAACAGTGCCGAGACGATCAGCGATAGCGCAGATCCCGCAACCGAGATCCAGCGACCGGCCGGGAAATTGCGTGCAAGATAGGCAACCACCGCCGTGGCGAAGGGCACGGCGATGGGCATGACGAGAACCCAACTCATTTCGGGGCGTCCTCCTTGGGTTCAGCGTAGCGAAGTTCATCCGTGTCGACTGTGCCGGTGCGACGAAAGGCCTCGAAGGCAAGAGCAAGCGCGAAAGCCAGAAGGCCGAAGCCGATCACGATGGCGGTCAAAACCAGCGCTTGTGGCAGTGCATTGCCCACTATGCCCAGCGGCGCGTCGGCCCCGTAGGGCACGAGTGCGGGCGCGCCCTTGGTCATGCGGCCAGAGGCGAAGATCGTCAGGTTGACAGCGTTTGACAGCAGGATCAATCCAAACAGGAAGCGCATGAAACTGCGCGTCAGCATCATGTAAACCGAGGCGGCGGTCAGCGCGCCGATAATCAATGCAGTGAGGCTTTCCATCTCAGGCCTCCTCCTCGAAAGCGAAAGTCAGTGACAGGATGCCGCCCAGAACGACCAGATAGACCCCGATATCGAAGACCAGCACAGTGTTGATCGAAAACACGGATGTCTCGTAGCTGTCGCCGCCGACCCAGTACCATTGGCCCGTAAAGAACGGATCTCCCATGAAGAAGGAAAAGAGCCCCGCCAGAAGCGCGATGCCGAGCCCGATGACGGCAATCGATTCGGGCGACAGGCGCAGGGCTTTGCGGGTTTCCTCAGGGCCACAGGCCAGTGAATAGATGATGAAGGCCACCGCTCCCAAAAGCCCACCGATGAAGCCCCCACCCGGAAGATGGTGGCCGCGCAGCAGCATAAAAAGCGAAAAGACAAAGACGAGGGCCACCAGAAGCCGCGCGCCCGCGGTGAATATGATGGAATTCATTCTTTTTCCTCCCCCTTCGCGGCCCGCATGCCCTTGAGCAAGACAAACGCCCCAAGCGCTGCGATCAGCACCACGGCAATCTCGCCGAATGTGTCGAGCGTCCGGAAATCAACCAGGATGACATTGACGATATTGCGCCCGAAAGCTTCGACCCAGCTTGCGCCCTCGAAGAACTCGGTCAGGCGGCGGTCAAAGGGCTGATCGACGACCAGCAACAGCACCCAGGTTGTCAGCCCGCCCACCAGCAGCGCAAGAATCGCATTCGGGAAGCTGTGTTTCTGCACGCCTGACGGATCGAGATGCGGCATTTTCAGCAATGCAAGTGCCAGCAACACCACTACCAGCAATTCCACAAGGAGCTGCGTGATCGCCACGTCCGGGGCCGAATAGGTGATGAAGATCAGCGCGACCCCAATGCCCACTGTGCCCAACGCCACAAGCGCGGTGATGCGCGACGAGGTGAGCACGACCAGCACCGTGCCCACAAGGATCAGCAGAGCGATGCCCCATTCCATGAATTGAAGGCCCGCAAAGCTCAGGCTTGGGCCCCCTGCGGCGCGGGTGACGAGCGTCACCAGCACGGTCACGGCAAAAACCGCGAATGTCGCGAACATGTATTGACGCAAGACCCCGGTCTGGATCAGCCCGGTCTGGCCTTTTGCGAAGCGCACAAAAATATCGAGGATATCGTCCCAGCGTGCGTCGAGGTCAGGCGCGCGGGCCTCGATCCGCGCCAGTCGCTCGCGAAGGGACTGATGCTTGGCATAGATCAGGAACCCGAGCGCGAAGGTGATCAGGCTGAGCAGCAGCGGCAGATTGAACCCGGCCCAGAGCTTCACCCGTCCGCCCGTATCAGGCGCGCCCATCACAGCGGCAACTGCAGGCTCGATGATGTAATAAGCTGCGATACCGGGCATAAGACCGAAGGCCAGCCCCAGAACGCCCAGCACGACAGGCCCCAGAAGCATGGGCCAGGGGCCTTCATGCGGGGCGTGTGGCAAATCGCCCTGTGGGCCGTAGAAGGGCTTGTAGGCGACGATGCCCGCCACCGCGAACATCAGCGCAAAAGCGATCAGCGCCATGGGCAGGACGAACAGCATCAGCTGCATCTCGAGCGCGCCGGCATAGGCGACTTCCTTGGCGATAAAGCCCAGAAATGGCGGGATTCCCGCCATCGCGAGTCCGGCGGCGGCGGCGGCCATGGCCGTGATCGGCATGGCGGACTTCAACCCCCCGAGAATATTGGCGTCACGCGTGCCTGTCGCGTGGTCGATAATCCCGATCGTCAGGAACAGCCCGGCCTTGTAGAGCGAATGCACCAGAAGGAAGGTCATCGCGGCAGTGATCGCGTAGCCGGTAGATCCTGCAAGAAACATGACCAACGTGCCAAGCGCCATCAGCGTGGTATAGGCCAGCGTCTGTTTCAGATCAGTTTGGCGCAGCGCCATGAAAGAGGCGAAGACGGCCGTGACGGCGCCGAAGATCGACAGGATCCAGATCCACAGATCACTGCCCGACAAAGCCGGATGCGTGCGCGCAAGCAGATAGACGCCTGCCTTGACCATGGTGGCAGAGTGCAGATAGGCCGAAACCGGCGTGGGTGCAGCCATGGCGTTTGGTAGCCAGAAGTGAAGCGGCACTTGCGCCGATTTCGTGAACGCCCCCGCGAGCACCAGAAACAGGATCAGTGTGTAATATTCCTGCCCGACCAGACTGCCTGAAGCGGTCAGTTCCGACAGCTCGAACGTGCCTTGTGACACGCCGATCAGGATGAAGCCTGCCAGCAGCGCAAGCCCCCCGGTCGCGGTCAGAAGCAGCGCTTGCAGCGCATTTCGGCGTGATTTGGGATCTGCATGGCTGAAGCCGATCAGCAGATAGGATGTAAAGGTCGTCAGTTCCCAGAAAACAAAGAGCGCAATCAGATTATCCGCAAGCACCAGCCCCAGCATTGAAAGCATGAAACTGAACAGATAAAGCGCGAAACGGTCATATTGCGGATGGCCTGCCAGGTATTTTGCGGCATACAGCATCACCAGCGCACCAATCCCGGTGATCAGAAGCGCAAACATCAGGCTCAGCCCGTCGATCCAGAATGTCAGGTTCACATCCAGCGAGGGGATCCAAGGGATCACCCATCGCACAGGCGACCCAGCGGCGACGGTCGGCAGGTACTGCAGGAAAAACAGGAAAAGCAACGCTGTCACTGCCGAAGTGCCAAGGCCGGACAGGGTTTTCCACGGGGCATTGGGGTCCGAATGTTCCGCCATCTTTGGGGTCGGGCTCCTTTACATTGGCTCGGACCAGATCACGGAATCCGGCCACGCGAGTGGTATTTTGATGGGTTTTCCCATCTTGGCGGACGGGACACAATCCAATTCGGCAGAAATTCGATCAGTTTTCGCGAAGTTGGGGCGCAATGCTTGCGTGTTGCGCCGCCTGACCGCATAAATCTTCCGAGGTGAAGCCGGAGCGTTTCCGGCTTGGATGGGGTAAAACGAGGATGTCTGGACGGTTCATCTGCCCGTTGGCGGTGGCGTGATGTCGGACGCGCGCATTGATCGCATGACGCAGTATGTCGCAGAAATGATTTGTCGAACAGATCAGAGCCTTGCAGCCCTGCCGCAGGCACTGGCACAGAATTGGCCTGACGTTCCTGCACTCGAACTCGTTGTCGCAATGTCACTGGCCGCAGAGGGCGTCGAGGAGGTGCTCGGTGAGGATGGAGAGAGCGGTATGCGTGCGCAGCAAGTCTGGAAACGCGCAGCACTTCTGGGTGCCGAAGTGCATCATCTGGCGCTTTTGGGGCGCCCCCATGCGACAGCGCGCGATTTGCTGGACTATTGGTACAATGAGGATGAGGCAGGATGAGTGAAGGGCCGGGGCCGCAGAATCTGATCACAGATATTGCCGGATTGCGTCTCGGGCACGAACATTGTCCGCTGCTGCGCAGCGGAGTCACTGTGCTGGTCGGGGACAGACCCATCCTCGCTGCCGTGCATGTCATGGGCGGCGCGCCGGGCACGCGCGAAACGGAATTGCTGGCCCCTGACCGGTTGGTGCAGCAGGTGGATGCGTTGGTTCTGGCGGGCGGGTCGGCCTTTGGCCTCGATGCAGCGTCAGGCGTCATGGATGGTCTGCGCGCGATGGGGCGTGGTTTTGACGTGGGCGGGATGCGGGTGCCGATCGTGCCGGCGGCGATTCTCTTCGATCTGAACAATGGTGGCAACAAAAGCTGGGCGCAAAACCCCTATGCGGATTTGGGGCGTGCGGCACTTGCGGCGGCTTCGGTCGAGGTTGCGCTTGGCAGCGTCGGCGCGGGGTTCGGCGCCAGCACGGCCCGGTTGAAAGGGGGCTTTGGGTCAGCCTCCTGGGTGCTGAGAAGCGGGACGACAGTAGGCGCGGCTGTCGCGGTCAATCCGGTCGGCTGCGTGACGATGGGGCAGGGACCGGAATTCTGGGCCAACCCTTTCGAGCAAGGCGCTGAGTTTGGCGGTCTTGGCATGGGCGTGGCGGATGCGGTCCCAGTGACCAAACGCACGCGTGAAGCGACGACGCTCGCCATTATCGCGACCGATGCTGTCCTGACACAGGCGCAATTAACGCGCGTGGCTATTGCGGCGCATGACGGGATCGCGCGGGCGATCGTGCCTGCACATACGCCTTTTGACGGAGATCTGGTCTTTGCGGTCTCGACCGCGACAGGGCCAGAAGTCGATGAAGTGGGTTTGCTTGATATCGGTCATGCCGCCGCAACCTGTCTGACCCGCGCCATTGCCCGCGGTATCTATGAGGCACACACGATGCCGGGGGATCTGCTGCCAAGCTGGCGTGCACGCTTCGGGTAAGCGGGG
>REBU01000049.1 GCA_007692585.1 Paracoccaceae bacterium
GCGAGCGCCAGCGCCAGATCGCGCTGGCCAAGGCGCGCGGGATGTCGCATTTGGGACGTTAGCGGGGGGGAAGACTGGGGCGCTTCGACACCCTGTGACGGCGGGCAAGCACACCCGTACCACAGGGGCGCGCGCACGAGCTTGCGGAGAGGCAAACAGCCTGTCCCCTTGCCCCGCGGCGCGGCCGTTGAGAGCGCCGGTCGACCGCGCGTCTTAGACCTTTTGATGGATAGGATTACAGCGGCGTTGCAGTGTAGGCTGATTGCATCTCGGGGAGGGTTACGCATGAAACTGTTTGGAAACTTGAAATTGGCCGCAATCGCTGTGGCGGTTTCGGCCATGCCCGCGTTCGCAGACCTGCCTGTTCTGCGCATCGCCAGCCAGGCCGGGGGAACCGTCGCATGGGAGCTGGAGACGATCCGCCACCATGCCCTTGACGAAGCCGAGGGTTTCCGGCTCGATATCGTCGAAGTCGCAGGCAAGGCCGCAGGGCAGATCGCCTTTCAGGGCGGCGAAGTCGATGTAATCGTCGATGACTGGATCTGGGTCGCCCGCCAGCGCGCGGCGGGCCAGGAGATTGCCTTTCTACCCTATAGCCGCGCAGTCGGCGGCGTCATGGTGCCTGCGGGCAGCGAGGCGCAGCGCCTTGAGGATCTCGCAGGCCAGCAGATCGGCATCGCCGGTGGGCCGCAGGACAAAAGCTGGCTGATCCTGCGCGCCTATGCCGCCCAGCAGGGCTTCGATCTGATGGCCGAGACCGAGCAGGTCTATGGCGCCCCCCCGCTGATCTTTCAGACGGCACGCGGGGGCGATCTGGGCGGCGCGATCAATTTCTGGCATTTCATGGCCAAACAGGAAGCCGCAGGCATGCGCCATCTGATCTCGGTCGCAGAGGCCGCCGAAGCGCTGGGCATGGACCCCGCCATGCCGCTGCTGGGCTATGTGGTGCAATCTGCGCTGGTCAGCGAACAGCCAGAGCTGGTCGCGGCTTTTGCAGCGGCCTCGCGCGCAGCGAAAGCGCAACTGGCCAGCAGTGACGCGGATTGGGACCGCCTGCGCCCGATCATGAACGCCGCCAATGACGCCGAGTTCACAGCCCTCAAGGCAGGGTTCCGCGCCGGGATTCCCGACGCCGGGCCAATCGATGAAGCCTCTGCCCGCGCCATGTTCCGGGTGATGGTCGACCTTGGCGGCGAAGAGCTGGTCGGTCAGGCCACCGAATTGCCCGAAGGCGTGTTCGTGCCGCTGGGATCGTGACGCTCAGCGACGCAATATCGGCCGCAACGCGCGGCCAGGCAGGCACAGCCCCCCGCGCGTTGTCGGGGTGGGTCGTGCGCGCCCTGTCGCTTGCGGCGCTGGTCGCCTTCTGGTGGGCGCTGGCCTGGCTCAAGGCCGATCCGATGGTCCTGCCCGGCCCGCAGGTCGTGCTGCCGCGCATGGCGCAGGAAGCGGCATCGGGCGCGCTCTGGGTGCATCTGGGCGCGACGCTCTGGCGGGTGGTGCAGGCCTTCGTCTGGGCGATGTCGCTGGGGCTGGTACTGGGCGTGGCCATGGGGCTGATGCCCGCGCTCAACCGCTGGCTGGACCCATGGCTGGTGGTGTTTCTGAACCTGCCCGCGCTGGTCGTCATCGTTTTGTGTTTCCTGTGGATCGGCCTGAATGAAACCGCGGCCATTGTCGCGGTTGCGATCAACAAGATCCCGCTCGTCACAGTGATGACCCGCGAAGGCGCACGCGCGCTCAATGCGCCCTTGTCGGACATGGCGCGTGTCTTTGGCATGTCCCAGCTGGCACGACTGCGCCATATCCTGCTGCCGCAGATGGCCCCGCATCTGGCCTCGACCGCGCGTTCGGGGCTCAGCCTGATCTGGAAAATCGTGCTGGTGGTCGAGTTTCTGGGCCGCGGGCAAGGTGTGGGCTTCAAGATCCACCTGCATTTCCAGATGTTCGATGTGACGATGGTGATGGTCTATGCCCTGGCTTTCATCGCTGTGATGCTCGCCATTGAAACGCTGATCCTGCAGCCGATCGAGGCCCGCGCGCGCCGCTGGCGTGACGCATGAGCCTGCAAGTCGCGATCCGCGCCAAGGCATTCGGGGGCGTGCCAGTGCTGCGCGATGTGAGCTTCCAGCTCGCGCGCGGCGAAGTGCTGGCCGTGCTTGGCCCTTCGGGGGTGGGCAAATCGACGCTGTTGCGCCTGATCGCGGGGCTGGACACCGAGTTTGACGGGCGCATCAGCCGCGAGGGGCGGCTCGCGATGGTGTTTCAGGAACCGACCCTGATGCCCTGGCGCTCTGCGCGCGACAATCTGCGCCTGACCACTGGCGTCAGTATCGCCGAGGCCGAGGCCGCGCTGGATCGCGTGGGCCTTGCCGGCAAGGGCGCGCTTTATCCCGGTCAGTTGTCACTGGGCCAGCAACGCAGGCTGTCCATTGCCCGCGCCTATGCCGCCCGGCCTGATATCCTGCTGCTCGATGAACCTTTCGTTTCGCTCGACGCGGCGCTGGTGGCGGACATGCTGGCCCTGACCCAGAGCGTGATCCGTGAACAGCGCCCTGCCACGGTCTTCGTGACCCACGCCACGAACGAAGCCGATGCCCTTGCAACCCGGCGCATCCACTTGCAGCCCTGATCTGTGGGGGCCGCGCAGCTACGACTATTTGATGACCCCGAAACAGTTGATGCGCGCGGCAAAGCAGTTCAGACTTCGCGCCTGACAGGCGAAGAGGAGCGCGCCATGTCTGAACGCGAGCATCTGAAGGAAATCGATCAGGTCCTGTCAGGGCGTTCGATCGGGCGCGATGGGTTTGTCACGCAGTCCTGGCGGCGCTGCGTCGAGCAATATGGCATGGACCCGACCAAGCCCAGCCCGGCCCATATTGTCACGGAAAGCCGGCTGCGCGAGCATGTGGAACACTCCGAACGCCTGATCGCCATCGCCCGAAGCGGGCTGGACGCCTTGTTTCGCCAGATTGCCGGGCGTAATTACGTCCTGCTTCTGGCCGATGCCAAAGGCGTGACGGTCGATTATTTCGGCGATCCGCAATTCGAGGACGAGTTGCGCCGCGCAGGGCTTTATCTTGGGTCCGACTGGTCTGAAGATGTCGCGGGCACATGCGGCGTCGGCTCCTGCATCGTCACCGAACAGGCGATTACAGTGCATCAGAGCGATCATTTCGACCTGACGCATACGCCGCTCTCCTGCACCGCCGCGCCGATTTTCGACATGTCGGGAAAATTGGCGGCCGTGCTGGATATCTCGCTTCTGCGCTCGCCTCAGCCCAAGATCAGTCAGCGCCTGGCGCTGAGCATGGTGACGGCGAGTGCGCGCCGGGTGGAAATGGCGAATCTGATGGCCGAAAGTCGCGATGAGTGGGTGTTGCGATTCTCGACCAGCCCGGAATTTCTGGATGTCGACCCCGAGGCGGCAGTGACGCTGGACGGGTCGGGGCGGATCATCGGGATGACGCGCGGTGCGAGTCGGCTGTTCGCCACCGCTCAAACACCCCTGATCGGTCAACGGATCGACCAGTTTCTCGACATCTCGATCGACAACCTGCCCGATCTGATGCGGGACCGCCCGACGCAGGACCGGCTGATCAGCCTGCGCGACGGTCAGGCCCTGTTCGGACATGCCATCGCGCCGCAGAAGGCGCGCATGCGCCTTCCGCCAGAAGCCGAAAACCGCCCGCCGGCCTTTCGCAACCTGTGCGGCGAAGACCCGGCGATGCTGGCACTGATCGCCGATGCGGCACAGCTTGCGCTTGCACAGGTGCCACTGTTGATCTGTGGGGAGACCGGCACGGGCAAGGAGAGCATCGCCCGCGCGATCCACATGACACGCGGGGGCGCTGTGAGCTTTCAACGCCTGAACTGCACGGCATCCCCCCTGCCCCTGCCAGCGCCCGACGGAAGAACTGACGGCGGCACAATCTTCATCGACAATCTCGATGCGCTTGACATCACAGGACAGGGCGCATTGCTGGACTGGCTGCTCCAGATCGAGATGCTGGCGCCCAGCAGCCGCCCGCGCTTCATTGCCGTGGCCTCTGAAGCGCTGTTGCACGAGGTCAGCGAGGGGCGTTTTCGCAAGGATCTTTTTTTCCGACTGGCCGCCGCGCGCCTGACGCTGCCCGCTTTGCGCCAGCGTCAGGATATCGACTGGCTGATCGACCGCATCCTGCGCCGCGTCGGACATGCCCGGCCAAACACGCTGAAACTGTCGCCTGCCGCGCGTGCGGCACTCAAGGCGCGCCACTGGCCGGGAAACCTGCGCGAACTCGCCCAGACACTGGAAGTGGCCGCAGTGTTGGCAATTGGTGATGTGATCGACGAACCGGACCTGCCGCCTGCGCCGTTGCAGGCCGCATCGCAGGGCGAAACGCTGGCGCAGGTCTTGGCGGTGTGCAACGGCAACATGTCGGACGCCGCGCGACGGCTGGGGGTGAACCGCTCAACCGTGCTGCGCCGCGCGCGCCGCGAGGGTTTGTTGCGCTAGATTTGTTGCGCGCTGTTGCGTCTGCAACGGGCGCCCGAGGTTTTTGCAGCTATGCGCGCTCCGGGCGGTCATGCGGGATGACAAATCGCCCACGGGTTGCCAACCTCACGGCACGGAGGATTGGACAGCATAAGGGAGGACTTCATGCTAGACACCACGACACAAGACGACGTGACGCAATTTCTCGGCAGTTTCGGCAAGGCGCTGGAGCAGGGCGATATCGACGCCGCTGTGGGGCATTTTCTTGCAGACAGCTACTGGCGGGATCTGGTCAGCTTCACCTGGAACCTCAAGACCTGCGAAGGCCACGATGAGATCGCCGATATGCTGCGCGCCCAGCTTGGGGCAACCCAGCCGACAGGGTGGCGCATCGCCGAGGGCGAGACTGCGAGTGAGGAAGGCGGCGTCACCACCGCCTGGATCGAGTTCGAGACCGCTGTCGCGCGCGGCTACGGTCTGATCCGGCTGAAAGAGGGCAAGATCTGGACGTTGCTGACCTCGATGGTCGAGCTGAAAGGCCATGAGGAGCCCGCAGGCTTCGACCGCCCGCTGGGCGCGAAGCACGGCGCAGGCAAGAACCGCACCACCTGGGCCGAGGAGCGCGCGGCGGAAGCGCGCGAGCTGGGCTATTCCCGCCAGCCCTATGTGCTGATCGTCGGTGGCGGTCAGGGCGGCATCGCGCTGGGTGCGCGCCTGCGCCAGCTTGGCGTGCCCACGATCATCGTGGAAAAGAACGACCGCCCCGGCGACAGCTGGCGCAACCGCTACAAGTCGCTCTGCCTGCATGATCCGGTCTGGTATGACCATCTGCCCTACATCAAATTCCCCGAAAACTGGCCCATCTTTTCGCCCAAGGACAAGATCGGCGACTGGCTGGAGATGTACACCAAGGTCATGGAGCTGAATTACTGGACCCGCACCAGTTGCAAATCCGCCAGCTATGACGAGGCGACCAAGGAATGGACCGTTGTAGTGGACCGCGACGGTGAAGAGATGACGCTCAAGCCCAAGCAACTCGTCCTCGCCACCGGCATGTCGGGCAAGGCGAATATGCCGAAATTTCCGGGCATGGAGCGGTTCAAGGGCGATCAGCACCATTCCTCGAAGCATCCCGGCCCCGACGCCTATCGCGGCAAGAAGGCCGTGGTGATCGGGTCGAACAATTCAGCGCATGATATCTGTGCGGCACTCTGGGAAAACGATGTCGATGTGACCATGGTGCAGCGGTCGTCCACGCATATCGTGCGCTCGGATACGCTGATGGAGATCGGCCTGGGCGCGCTCTACTCCGAAGAGGCCGTACGCAACGGCGTGACCACGGAAAAGGCCGATCTGATCTTCGCCTCGCTGCCCTACCGCATCCTGCATGAATTCCAGATCCCACTTTACGACAAGATGCGCGAGGTTGATGCAGAGTTCTATGCGGGTCTGGAGAAGGCGGGCTTCTGGCTCGACTGGGGCGCGGATGGCTCGGGGCTGTTCATGAAATACCTCCGCCGTGGCTCGGGCTATTACATCGACATCGGTGCAAGCCAGCTGATCATCGACGGCGAAATCAAGCTTGCCCATGGCAATGTCAAGGAAATCGTCGAAGATGGAGTGGTGTTGGAAGACGGCACCAAGCTCGAGGCCGATGTGATCGTCTATGCCACAGGCTACGGCTCGATGAATGGCTGGGCGGCGGATCTGATCGGTCAGGATGTGGCCGA
Source organism: Paracoccaceae bacterium (assembly GCA_007692585.1). Lineage (GTDB taxonomy): Bacteria > Pseudomonadota > Alphaproteobacteria > Rhodobacterales > Rhodobacteraceae > Roseinatronobacter. The sequence goes on from REBU01000049.1 coordinate 6,208, forward strand.
CACGGTGGGCAAATGCTGGGGGCTTGGCTCGGACACGCCGAAAGACCCCGGCCCCTGGGTCGGCGAGCAGCGCAACATGTGGAAGCCCACCCAACAGGAAGCGCTGTGGTTCCATGGTGGCAACCTGCACCAGTCGCGGCATTACTCGCAATTCCTGTCGCTGCAACTGAAAGCGCGGATGGAAGGGATCGAGACCCCCGTCTACGGCGTGCCTGATACATATCATCTGGGCTGACGGCCCTATTGCCCCGGCGTGGCTTGCGCCGGGGCTGAACCCCCATCGTGACAAGACCTGAAAGGAGACTGTGATGAGCACGTCCCAGATGAAAGCGGCTGTCTGGCACAAGGCGCGCGATCTGCGCGTCGAAACAGTTGCGATTCCCGAATTGCGCGGCCCCCATGATGTGCGGGTGAAGGTCGCGGCCTGTGGAATCTGCGGCAGCGATCTGCATGAATATGCCGCCGGTCCGATCTTCGTGCCGGTCGGCACGCCCCACCCGATCAGCGGCGATATGGCGCCCATCATCATGGGCCATGAATTCGCTGGCGAAGTGGTCGCGGTCGGTGATGCGGTGACGCGCGTCAAACCAGGTGATCGTGTGGCCATCGAGCCGATCCTCTCGCCCAATCGCGACGGCGCTTATGTGATGGAGCGCTACAACCTCTCGCCCGAACTGGGGTTTCATGGGCTGTCAGGCGGCGGCGGCGGGTTCTCGGAATATACGGTCGTGGGCGAACATATGGTCCATGTCATGCCCGACGATCTGTCCTATGAACAGGGCGCGTTGGTCGAGCCTGCAGCCGTCGCGCTGCATGCCGTGCGCCAGAGCAGCTTGCGCGCAGGCGACACGGCGGCGGTCTTCGGGGCCGGGCCTATCGGGCTGATGGTGATCGAGGCGCTGAAGGCCGCAGGGGCCGCGCAGATCTACGCGGTCGAGTTGTCGGCCACGCGTCGCGCCAAGGCTTCGGCGTTGGGCGCGGTCGGGCTTGACCCTGCGGCGGGGGACGTCGTGGCGCAGATTGCCACGCAGACCGGCGGCGGCGTCGATTTCGCCTTTGAGGTGACGGGCATTCCGGCGGTGCTGGGCCAATGCATCAACGCGACCCATCCCGGCGGCGAGATCGTCGTCGTCAGCATCTGGGAGGGCGAGGCCAGTTTCAACCCCAATGATCTGGTCATCAAGGAACGCACGATGCGCGGGATCATCGCCTATCGCCACGTCTATCCGGCGGTCATGGCACTGATGCAGCGCGGCTTCTTTCGCGCCGAAGATCTGGTAACGGACCGGATCGGGCTGGATGATGTGGTCGAGCAAGGGTTTGACCGGCTATTGGCGGACAAATCGCAGATCAAGATCCTTGTGCAGATGCAGGGGTGACGGCCCCAGCCACATCCTGCCGCCCCCGCGCGCAACCCTCAAACAGAGCGGCGCGCGGGACCAAGCGTGTCCCGGCGCGGCGCGCCACCACGGCTGTCGTCAAAACAAGTCCATCCGAACGCGCTTTCACAGGATCAGGCGCAGGATCGCGACATTTGCATCCTGCGCGCCGAGCGGGCAGCCTTCGCGCGCCCGCCAGCCCTAAGTGCCACAGAACGTTACCACGGGCTTGGCATCGCGGGCGGGCGGCTGGGCATAACGCTCTGCGCCCGCGACCTCGGTGTAGGGGGCCTGCACGCGGTCCAGAAGACGGTGGAAAGGCTGCATATCGCCGCGTTCACTGGCCGCGGCCAGCGCCTCCTCGACCAGATGGTTGCGCGGAATATGGACCGGGTTGCGCTGCGGCAGCACTGCCACGTCCGGCCGGGCAGCGCGGTAGCGCGCAAGCCATGCCTCCAGCGCCGGGCCGGGCGCGCGAAACAGTGCCCGCAGCGCTTCGGGGCGGTCATCCAGCGCCGCGGGCAAGGCGCGGAAGAAGGATGTGAAATCCACCTCCTGGCCGGTCCAGAGCGTGTGCATCTCCTCGATCAGCGCAGCATCGGGCCGGGGCAGCGCCAGCTTCTGCGCGAAGACATCAAGCCAGGCGTCACGGTAGCGCGCGCGCCCGTCTTCGATCACCTCGGTTGCGCGGGCGATGGCGCGGGTCTCATCCGCATCGATCAGCGGCAACAGCGCTTCGGCCAGCCGGGCGATGTTCCACAAGATGATGCCCGGCTGGTTGCGATAGGCATAGCGCCCCTGCTGGTCGATGGAACTGAATACGCTGTCCGCCGCGTAGAAATCCATGAAGGCGCAAGGGCCATAGTCGATCGTCTCGCCCGAAATCGTGGTATTGTCCGTGTTCATCACCCCATGGATGAAGCCCAGCCCCATCCATTGCGCAACCAGCTGCACCTGCCGATGGGTCACGCGCGCCAGAAACTTCAGCGCCGCATCAGGGTTACCCGCAAGGTCAGGATCATGGCGGGCAATCGCGTAATCGAGAAGCGCGCGCAGCATGTCCTGCGCCCCGCGCGCAGCCGCAAACTGGAACGTGCCGATGCGCAGATGACTGCTGGCCGTGCGCGCCAGCACGGCACCGGGTTCCAGCCCGAACTGGCGCAGCACCCGCTCGCCCGTCGTGCAGACGGCCAGCGCGCGGGTCGTGGGCACGCCCAGCGCGGCCATCGCCTCAGATATCAGATATTCGCGCAGCACCGGCCCCAGCACGGCGCGCCCATCACCACCGCGCGCGAATGGGGTGCGCCCCGAGCCCTTGAGATGCAGGTCATGGCGCGCGCCTGACGGATCGCGGATCTCACCCAGAAGCAGCGCCCGACCGTCCCCGAGCTGCGGCGAGAACCCGCCGAACTGATGGCCTGCATAGGCCAGCGCCACGGGCCGAGCCGCATCGGGAAACTCATGGCCGGACAGCATCGCCACGCCTTGGGGGTCTTGCAACGCCTGCCCATCGATCCCAAGCGCCCGCGCCAGCGCCGTATTGAGCAGCAAAAGCTGCGGATCAGGCCAGCCCTGCGCCTGCCAGGGCACAAACAAGCCGGGCAGGCCCTCGACATAGCTATGTTCAAAACGCAGCGCGGTCGTCACCAGCTGTCTCCTTTGCGCAAGCCCCTGAACAGAGGTAACCACCAAGTGCCTGTCGGTCCAGCCTATCCCTCGACCTGATCGAGGAATGCGCCGTAGCCCTCGGCCTCCATGTCCTCGCGGGCGATGAAACGCAGGCTGGCGGAATTGATGCAATAGCGCAAACCACCCCGGTCGCGCGGCCCGTCGGGGAAGACATGGCCCAGATGACTGTCGCCATGGCGCGAGCGGACCTCGACGCGGACCATGCCATGCGTTGTGTCTGTCTTCTCGACCACATGCTCGGCGATCAGCGGCTTGGTGAAACTCGGCCATCCACAACCAGCGTTGAACTTGTCCGAAGAAGCAAACAGCGGCTCGCCCGAGACGATATCGACATAGATGCCGGGTCGGGTATTGTCGTTCAGAGGACCCGTGAACGGGCGTTCGGTGCCGTTTTCCTGCGTGACGTGATACTGGACGGGATCAAGTGCCGCGATGATTTCGGGGCGGCGTTCATAGTTCGACATGGGCGGGACTCCTGCGACTTGCTTTATGCGCAACATAGGCGGGGGGCGCGGTCTGTCCATGCCGCGCGAAGGCCCCCTTGGCTCTGGATTTCCCGGCCGCGCTGGTGCATAAGGCAGCAGATCCCCGCTCGGCTGCATGAGGTCGCCTGATGAAATTCCTGCTGCGTTTTCTGACATGGTGGAACTATTCCACGCTGAATACGGCCTTTTTCACATGGCGCAATGGTGTGAAAGTGGGCGAGGATACGCAGGGCAATACCTATTACCACTCGCGCGACGGCAAGAAGCGCTGGGTCATCTATAATGGCGAATCGGAAGCCAGCCGCGTCAGCCCGGACTGGCATGGGTGGTTGCATCACACATGGGACGACCTGCCCAGCGAAAAGCCGCTTGCGCACAAGCCTTGGGAAAAACCGCATCAGGAAAACCTGACCGGCACGCCACTGGCCTACGCGCCGCAAGGATCTATCCGGCGCGCAGCGCCCGAAGCCCGCAAGGATTACGAGGCCTGGAGCCCCGAATGACCCGCTGCGTGCTCCGCACCCCGATGCGCATAAGCGCCTGACACATGATCCGCAGTCTGATCTTCTGGGGGCTGTTTGGTGCAAGCGCCGCACTGGCGCAGGATGGCACGCCGCCAGCCCCGTCCGACCGGATCGCGGAGGGCACCGGTGCGCTGTTGCGCGGCCTTGATCGCGTTGCGGGCACCAGTGGCGATATCAGCATCGCGCGCGGCGGCGAGGCGCGACTGGGCCATCTGGTCGTCATGCTCACGCAATGCCGCTACCCGGTCGAAAATCCTGCAGGCGAGGCCTATGCCTGGATCGATATTTTCGACACCCGCGCCGATGAGATCATCTTTTCAGGCTGGATGATCGCCTCCAGCCCCGCGCTGAACGCGCTGGATCATTCCCGTTACGATCTCTGGGTGATCAACTGCACCACGTCCTGAGGATCCGGCAGCCTGCAAGCCCGAATATCCGCATCCAGCTTCAGCGCCTCTGCGAGCCTTGCGTGATAGCGCTTGCGCGGGATTTCCACCCCGCCGAGGCTGGCCAGATGCGCGGTGAGGTATTGCGTATCAAACAGCGCAAAACCGCAGCGCCGCAAATGCGCAACCAGCGTCACCAGCGCGATCTTTGACGCGTCTTTGCGGCGCGAAAACATGCTCTCGCCACAAAACGCGCCGCCAATGGCAAGCCCGTAGACCCCGCCGACCAGGGCCGGGCCGTCCCAGACCTCGATGGAATGCGCCGCGCCGCGCGCGTGCAGCGCGGTGAACAGCGCCGTGATCGGGGCATTGATCCAGGTTTCGGGCCGGTCCGCGCAACCGCGCAGCACACCTGCGAAATCCTCGTTCAGACTCAGCCGGAAGGGGGCGGCCAGCAGCCTGCGGCGCAGACTGCGCGACAGATGCACCCCGTCCATCGGCAGAATGCCCCGCCAGACCGGGTCAAACCAGAACAGCCGCGCGTCATCCTGCCGCTCGGCCATCGGGAACACGCCCTGCCGATAGGCTTGCAGCAGGATTTCGGGGGTCAGGTCAGGCGGCCTGCCATGCATGGCTCAGAATTCGGCAGCGCGGGCCTCTCGCGCCATGTGGTCGAGCACGGCATTGACGAAATTCGCCTCGCGGCCCTCGGGGAAGAACGCGCCCGCTATATCCACGAATTGCGAAATCACCACCTTCACGGGCGTCTCGGACGCCAGCAGCTCCGCCCCGGCGGCGCGAAACAGCGCCCGCAGCGTCGGGTCGATCCGGTTGATGGGCCATTTCGCCACCAGCGCGCGGTCGGTCATCTGGTCAATCGCCGCCTGCCGTTCGACGACAGTCTCGATCAGGCGGCGGAACAGCGGCAGATCCGCCTCGGCCCAGGTTTCTTCCGCAGTCTCGGCACCAATGCGATGCGTCTCGAACTGGCGCGTGATCTCGCCGATCGGCACATCCGAGGCTTCCATCTGGAACAGCGCCTGCACCGCGTAGAAGCGCGCGGCCCCCTTGCGCTCGCGACGCTCGGCCATGGTCGGGCGACGTTTGGGCGTGGGCATCTCGCTCATGCGACCGGCCCCCTGCCCTGCGCGCGGCTGTGTCCGGCGATCTGGATCTCGTCCCGCTCTGGCAGGAAACCCACCGAACGTTTCGCCCCGCCCCAGCGTCGCGCCAGCGCGATCAGATGCAGCGCCGCCGCCGCGGCCCCGCCGCCCTTGTTCTGGCCGGACCGCTCGGCGCGGACCTCCGCCTGCGCGCGGTTCTCAACTGTCAGGATGCCGTTGCCGATGCACGCCCCCTGCAACCCCAGCAGCGTGATCGCGCGGGAGCTGTCATTGCACACAGTGTCATAATGCGTCGTCTCGCCCCGGATCACGCAGCCAAGGGCCACAAACCCGTCGAAATGCGCCATGCGAAACGCCTGCCCGATGGCCGTCGGCACTTCCAGTGCGCCGGGCACCTCGACCAGCTCATGACTGCCGCCCACCTTTTCGATCTCGGCCTGCGCGCCTGCGACCAATTGATCCGCGATGTCCTTGTAATAGGGCGCGACCACGATCAGCAGCTTCGGTGCCTTGTCAAATTCCGGCAGGGCCAAAACGTGATGGGATTCATTCGCAGCCATGTCAGGCCCCTCTCGTTACGGGTATCTTGCGCGTCCCGGTGATTGACAGCCCATAGCCATCAAGACCCACGATGCGCGGCGTTGCAGAATTGGTCAGCAAGATCAGATCGTGCAGCCCGAGGGAAGACAGAATCTGCGCACCAAGCCCATATTGCCGCAGCGTCTGGGGCGCCGCCTGGGAATCGGTCATCTTCATATGCGTGTCGCGCAACAGCACGATCACCCCGCGCCCTTCCGCACCGATCAGCCGCATTGCATCGGCGAATTCATCCGACCGCGCCGCCCCGGCCGCGCCCACCATGTCCAGCAGCGGATCAAAAGCATGCATGCGCACCAGAACCGGCTCGGGCGTCGTGATATCGCCCTTGATCAGCACGATATGTTCGGCCCCCTGCGTTGTGTCAGAATAGATGCGCATCGACCAGTCACCGCCGAATTCCGACGTGATCGACCGCTCGCTGATCACCCGCACCAGATTGTCATGCCGCCGCCTATACGCGATCAGATCCGAAATCGTGCCGATCTTCAGCCCGTGTTTCTGCGCGAAAGCCACCAGATCGGGCAACCGCGCCATGGACCCGTCTTCCTTCATGATCTCGCAGATCACGCCCGACGGGTTCAGCCCCGCCAGCCGCGAAATATCGACCGCGGCTTCCGTATGGCCCGCGCGCACGAGGACGCCCCCATCGCGCGCGCGCAGCGGAAAGACGTGACCGGGCGTCGCGATATCCGCCGCCCCCTTCGCCGCGTCAATCGCCACGGCAATCGTGCGCGCGCGGTCATGGGCCGAAATCCCGGTCGAGACGCCTTCGCGCGCCTCGATGGACACAGTGAAGGCGGTTTCGTGGCGTGAGGAATTGCTGGACGCCATCAGCGGCAAGCCCAGCTGGTCGATCCGCTCGCCCGGAAGCGTCAGGCAGATCAGGCCCTTGCCATGGCTGGCCATGAAATTGATGACTTCGGGCGTCGCCATTTGTGCAGGGATCACCAGATCGCCCTCATTCTCGCGATCCTCGTGATCGACCAGAATGAAGATGCGCCCCTGACGGGCTTCCTCGATGATCTCCTCGATGGTCGAAATGGCATCGCGCCAGCTCTGCTCGACCTCGCCGGGGTGTTCGAAATGCATTGCGCTTCCCTCGTGTTCTGGCCTTGCCACATAGCCCAAAGCACCGCGCCCGAAAAGGGGGGGCGCGCCGCATGGCCCAGCGTACGCCCGGATCACGCGATCTTAGCCGCGCCGCGGCATGCTGTCCCCAACATCCGCCATTAGGAAGGGGTCAGAGATGAAAACAGTCCGCCAGCTTGCTGTTGAAATCGTCGCGCGCGAAGGAGGGTTTGTGAATGACCCCGATGATCCGGGCGGCGCCACGAATTTCGGTGTCACCATTCACACCCTGCGACGCCTGCGCCCCGGCCAGCAGATCACCGTCGCCGATGTGCGTGCACTGACCCGCGAACAGGCCGTCGAGATCTATATCGAGCATTACTTCAACCGCCCCCGTATCGCCGAATTGCCAGAGCCGCTCTGGGCCACGGTCTTTGACATGTATGTGAATGCGGGCGCGAACGCAGTGCGCATCCTGCAGCGGTTGCTGGTGCAGATGGGCCAGAATATCGCCGTGGACGGGGCCATCGGGCCGCAAACCATCGCCGCTGCCCGACGCGCGCATGCCATGGCACCAGATCATATCGTCGATGCCTACGGCATCGCGCGGCGCGACTATTACTACGCCATCGCAGACCGGCGCGCCGCCAGCCGCAAATTCGCGCGTCGCCGCGATGGGGGCAAGGGCGGCTGGATCACTCGCGCCGAAGAGTTCATCGCGCCGCGCTTCCATCTCAGCGATGCCGAGCATCGCAACCGGACGCGGGGCTGGGCATGATCCGCTCGGTTTTCGGCCTGTTATTCGGCTCGGGCAAGAATGTCCGCGCGCTCGGGGCCAGCGTGACATCGGTGGCGGAAGTGTTCCGCCCCAACGCCACACGCGCGCTGGAACTGGGCCATGACGCCTACAAGGCCGCCCATGCCAGCCACGCGGCTGAGTTCCAATATGGGCGCGGCGGCTGGTTCGACAGTTTCGTGAACGGCCTCAACCGCTTGCCGCGCCCGCTTTTGGCGCTCGGCACGCTCGCGCTGTTTGGTTACGCGATGTCGGACCCGGCTGGATTTGCGATCCGCATGCAGGCCCTTGGCCATGTGCCGGAGCCGCTCTGGTGGCTCCTGGGCGCGGTCGTGGCCTTCTATTTCGGCGCGCGCGAGGCTCATCACCTGCGCTGCACGAAATTGCCTACAGTGCCAGTCGCGCAAATGGTCGCCCCTCAGCCCGACCCGGCGCCGCTCCCCTCAGAAACCCCGGCAAATCCCGCGCTGGCCGAATGGCAATCTGCCGCGCGCTGAGGCCGGATCAGGATCCCTGACGCAGAAAATCCTCTTCTTCGCCGGTCACATCAATGCCCAGTTCCTCAAGCCCGCTTTCGAGATTCTCGGCCAGATGCGGCATGCCCAGAAGATAATCCGCCGTGGGTGTCGTCGCCTCGGCCATGGCTGTGGCGACGGCTTCATCATAGTCTTCAGCCTCAAACGCCCCGCGCCCAATCCAGGCGACGGCAGTCAGGCTGGCTTTCTCGTCATCGTTCAGCCCGTCGATAAACGCATGCGCCTGCGGCTCTCCGACCACGCCCTCGCGGGCGAGATAGACGATATGCACGATCTTGCGCGGTGTAATGGCGAGCATGCGGGCCTCCTTCATGACCCGACAACTGTCGCGCAAAGATCCTGCCCATGCAACGCCTTTTGTGGCCAGCGACGCGCTTTCCAGCGCCCTCACTTGCCCCCGAAAATCCGGAAATAGGCCCAATCGGGCAGGAAATTCGCCCCTCGGAAAACCAGCGAAAACAGGCGCGGAAAGGCGCGCTGGAACTTCGGCCCGCGCATCAGTTGCATCATTTCCTCGGCGGCGGCGTCAGGCTCCATCAGAAACGGCATCTTGAAGTCGTTCTTGTCGGTCAGCCGCGTGCGGATGAAGCCCGGATTGGCCAGCTGCACATCAACGCCCGAGCCGCGCAGATCCGCATGCATCGATTCGGCCAAGTGCATCAGCCCTGCCTTGGAGGACGAATAGCCGATCGAGCCCGGCAGCCCGCGATAGCCCGATAGCGAGCCGGTGATCACGATATGGCCCGCCTTGCGCGCGACCATTGCGGGCACCACCTGCCCCAAGACCCGCGCGGCCCCGGTCAGGTTCACGTCAAACATCGCCTCTGTCTGCTCGGCATTCCACTCGGTCGCCGGAAATGGCCAATAGGCTCCCGCGAGGAACACCAGCCCATCGACCGCCCCCGCCTGTTCGGCAGCGGCCACGACCGAGGCGCGGTCTGTCACATCACAGGTCACGACGCGCGCAGGGCCCGGCAGGCTGTCGGCCAGGGCCTGCAGGCTTTCGGCGCTGCGCGCGCTCAAGACCAGCAACACGCCCGCTTTCGACAGCTTCATCGCCAGCGCCCGGCCCAGCCCTTCCGAGGCGCCCACCAGCCAATAGGTCTTGCCCGATAATTTTCTCATGCATCGATCCTCCGCATCGTGGCGACCAGTTCGGCAACCTTGAAACCAAACTTGCGAAACTGGCTTCGGTTCACGATGGTCTTGTCATCAACCAGATACATCCAGTCCGTGACCTGCAGCGCATGACCGCCTGCGCTTTCCGGCAATCGGATCGTGTAGCGAAGCTGCAGGCTCGCGCCGCTCTGCTGGCCCGTGCCCTTGCCCACCAGATCATCCGCTTCCGCCGTCACCTTCCCGTCATTGCCCAAGGTCAGCCGCCATTCGCGCTTCTGTTTGGTGCCGCTGTCATAGATGAAATCTTCGGCCAGCACGCCGCGATTGCCCTCCCAGCGTCCATGCATATCCGCCACAAAACGCGATGTGACGCGCCCCATCGGCCCGTAGATCACGCCTTCGCAGCGGATCGGGCCGGACAGATGTTCGCGAATATCGACGCGTGGTTCGAGCTTGGCATAATCCTGCGGGCTCTGGGCCTGAAAGCCCCGGAACCGCTGGATCAGCGCAAGAGCCGCGAAAGCCAGCGCCATCCCGGCGATCAGCGTCAGAAATGTGCTCATGCTCAGCTCTCCTTCAATGGGGTCAGCGCCAGAAGCGCGATGGCCAGAACCTTCAAGGCCGAAGGCAGGGCCGCGTATAACAGGATCAGGGTCTGGATGGCGGTGGCGCTATTGTCCGTGCCCGCCTCAAAACCTGCAAATTCCAGCGCCGGGAATACCATCAGCGCGGCCAGCGCAAGCGTCGCCTTGGTCACAAAGGCCCAGAGGCCGAAACCCTTGGCGGCCTCGGGCGACAATTCCGCCATCCTGCGCGAAAAGATCGCGGGCAACAGCGTCAGATCTGCCCCGATGCCCGCGCCGGAAATCACGCAGATCAGTGCAAAAAGCGCCAGATCGCCGGGGCCGAGCGTCGTGACAAAGGCGAAACTGACCGCCGCCAGCCCCATTCCCGCCAGAAGTGCGGTCTTGGCCCCGGTCCGCCGCGCCAGCCGCGCCCAGAAAGGCGCCGAAACTGCCGCAGACAGAAATAGCAGGATCAGCAGCACGCCTTCCATTCCTCCGGCCAACAGCACCGATTCCGCATAGAACATAAACAGCGTCGAGGTGATCGCTACCGGCGTCGCATTGACCAGCGCGATGATCAGCAACCGCCGCGCAGTCGGGTCACGAAACACATCCGAGAGCTTCAGCCCCGCCACATCCGTGGCCACTTGGTAGGTCGGCCATTCGTGCCGCATCGCAATCACCGCCAGCACCGAAATCGCGACGAAGCCCAGCGCAAAGCCCGTGAACGGCAGCGGCATCACCGCTTCCAGCGCCACCGGACTGGCTGCGGCCAGACACACGCCCAAAAGCGCGCCCGTCTCGCGCCAGCCTGCCAGATAGACATGACCTGACGCGCCCATGGCCTGCCCGCGCGCGACGCCGGTGGCGTAGAAACAGATGGTTAGGAAGGAATAGCAGGAAAACAGAACCGTCAGCGCCAGCGCGAACCAGATCAGCGGCGCGAAAAGCGGCGGGATGGCGAAAAGCATCACCATCGCGCCCGCCATCAGACTGGCCGCGACCGCGACCGCCAACCCGCGAACGGCACTCAACCGTGCCGCCAGCCAGCCAAGGGCAGGGTCTTGCACGAAATCAAGGCCCCGCAACAGAAACAGCACAGTGCCCAGCGCGGCCAGCGACACCGCATAGGTTTCGACATAGAAAAACGGCGCGTGGATGTAGATCGGCAGCCCCGCCATCGCCAGCAGCGCCCCAAAGAGGCTGTAGCCCCAAAGCCGGGGCCGAGCGGCGTCGATCAGGGCTGCGTCACTCACTGGCTGACCTCTCGCGCGGGTGGGGCGGGCCGCGTGCGGAAGCCCGCACCGCGCCACCAGAGTTTCAGCGCCTGCCAGTGGATCAGCGCCAGCACCCGGCGCGAGCCCATGCGCGCCACCATCGCGCCAAGGATAGCGCTATTTTTCAGCGGCTTGCGCGCGCCCGTTAAAGTAGCGACCAGCCCTGCGCCGGGGGCTTCTGCATCCTGCCGGTAGCCGATGCGGATCGACAGGGCCTCGGGGCGGATGTCGAAACGGAAACTGTAGTGCCCTTCGACCGGCTGAAACGGCGAGACATAGAAGATCTTCTGCGCCTGCAATTCATCCGACGCCGTGATGACCGTTTGATCGGGCTTCACGCAGAGATAGGAATGGCGGTCGCCGTAAGTGTTGTTGACCTCGGCAATCACCGCACGCAGCCCGCCCTGAGCATCATGGCAGAGCCAGAAACTGACCGGGTTGAACAGATGCCCCAGAACACGCGGTTGCGTGAGCAGCTGCACCGGCCCCGCGCATATGCCCGCGAGCTGATGCGCGGCGAGCACTTCGCGGACCCAGACCGCGCCCTGCCCCTGTCCCGGCGCACCGCCGTGATCGCGGTCCCACAAGGCTGCCAGATTGCGGCGGTTGCGCGACATCAGCCGGGGTGTGGCGAGCGCGGCCTCGGGCTCGTAAAGCACATAATCGACCGTGTAGGTGAAGCGGTTGGAAATCGGCCCACGCCGCCCGTGAAACGTCTGGCCCGCGATATGTTCCACCCCGCTCATGCGACCGAGGCCAGCTTGCGCGCACGCGCGTCCATCGCGCGGGCCACATCGACAGCGCTTGCGAAACCATCCTCATGGAACCCGTTGCGCATCCAGGCCCCGCAGAACCAGGTCCGGTTGGTGCCGTTGAAATCGCGCACCGCGCTCTGCGCGGCCAGCGCGGCAGTATCATAGACCGGATGATCGAAGCTGTAAGTATCGTAGATGCACGCCTCGCGCACCGGGTGATTGGCGTTCAGCGTGACAAACATCGGATCATCCTGCGCGATGACCGGCTGCAGCGAATTCATCCAGTAGCTCAGCGAAATGCGCTCGCGATCTTCCGGGCCGCGCTCAGTATAGACCCAGCTCGACCAGCATTTACGCCGCTTGGGCATGAACGCAGTGTCGCAATGCAGCACCGCGTCGTTCTTCTGGTATTTCACCGCATCGAGCGCCTTGGCCTCGGCGCCGCTCGGATCGGCCAGCAACTGCCGCGTGACATTGGAATGGGTGGCAAAAATCACCTCGTCGAAGCGCTCTTCCTCGGCGCCATGGGTCTTGACCCAGACATCCATCGGCGCGCGCCGCACGGATTGCACCGGACAGCCCGCGCGCAAATTCACGCCCGCGCGTTCCAGATGTGCCGTCAGGCGGGTGACATATTCGATCGAGCCCCCCTCTACCGTGTACCACTGATGCTGGCCCTCATAGCCCAGAAGCGCGTGATTGCGGAAAAACTCCATCATCGCGGTTGCCGGAAAATCGAGGATCTTTTGCGTCGGCGTCGACCAGATCGCGCCGGAAAAGGGCAGCAGATACCGCTCACGGAACCAGTCCCCGGTGCCCAGCCGCTCCAGCAGGCCGCCAATGCTCAAGCTTGGGTCGGCCTGTGCAATCGCAAGCCCGCGCTTGTTAAACCGCAAAATGTCGCGGATCATCGCCCAGTAACGCGGATTGGCCAGATTGGCGCGGGTGGCGAAAATCTCATCCAGCCCCGAAAGCGAATATTCGAACGCCCCGCCCCCGAACGACGCCCCGAACGACATGTTCGACTTGCACACGGGCACATCAAGCTTGTCAAACAGCGCCGTCAGATGGGGGTAATTGGCGTAGTTGAACACGATGAAGCCCGTATCCACCGGCTGATCGCCGCGCTTGCCGGCCATCACCGTGCGCGCATGCCCGCCCGGACGCGGCTCGGCTTCAAAAAGCGTGACGCGGTGGCGTTGCGACATCATATAGGCCGCAGCCATCCCCGAAATGCCGCCGCCAATCACGGCGATGCTGCGCGCAGGTGTGTCGATCAGTTCCAAGGGCATGCGGCCCCTCCTTCAGTCTTGGTCTACAGGGATTTACGCAGCCGCGCATGGCGCGGATCATTTCGGAAAACATGTGATTTCAATCTCGGTTTTCCGTCTGTCAAAGTGATCCGGTCCGGCAGCGTGCGCGTATCCGAACCATGTTTGACGCATCACAAATGACCCAGATCTCTCGACAAGCCGTCCCCCCTGCGGATAGGGTCGCGGCAACGCAGAGGTTTTTGCGTGCGGAAGAAGGGCGGGCATCGGTGAAGCCAAAAGACGGGACGAGATGGGTTTTCCTTCTCCAAAAGATCGCGGAAAAACGGGATACAGAGGCTTTCGCAGAGCTGTTCGGCCATTTTGCCCCCCGCGTCAAAGCATTTCTGATGAAATCCGGGGCTGATCACGCGCTGGCCGAAGAATGCACGCAGGATGTGATGGTCACGGTCTGGAGCAAAGCCGCGCAATTCGACCCGTCCCGCGCCAGCGCCGCGACATGGATTTTCACTATCGCCCGCAACCGCCGGATCGACATGCTGCGCCGCGACCGAAGGCCCGAACCTGAAGATCTGTTCTGGGGGCCTGAGGAAGAGCCTGACCAACTGGATGTGTTGGCGCTGCAACAGGAAAGTGATCAGTTGGGCGCGGCGATTGCCGGTCTGCCCGACAAGCAACGGATCATGATCGAGCGCGCCTATTTCGGCGAGTTGTCCCACAGTGAAATTGCCGAAGAAACCGGCCTGCCGCTCGGCACCATCAAATCCCGCATTCGCCTGGCCCTGGACCGCCTGCGCCACAATCTGAGCTGAGAAAGACACCACCATGATTATCCACCACCTGAGCGACAAACTTCTGATGGCCTATTCGGCAGGAACGCTGCCCGAAGCCTTCAGCCTGGCAGTCGCAGCACATGTGGAACTGTGCGACGAGTGCCGCGCCCGTCTGGCGTCCTTCGATGCTGTGGGCGGGGCCGTGCTCAACGCAACTGAGCCGGCATCTGTGCCCCTTTCAGGCGGTGCGCTGACAGCGACACTTGCCCGGATCAAATCCACCGCGCCTGTTGCCAGGTCCAGACCGGCGCGCATCAGTGACGCTGTGCTGCCTGAAGCGCTGGCGAAATATGTGGGCGGCGGGACAGAGGCGATAAAATGGCGGTCTATTGGCAACGGGGTGCGTCAAGCGATCCTGCCGACCTCCGGCACCGCGACTGCGCGGCTGCTCTATATTCCGGCGGGCATGGCCGTTCCCGATCACGGCCATCAGGGTCTGGAACTGACGATGGTGCTACAGGGCGCTTTTGCCGATGACGACGACCGGTTCGCACGCGGCGACATCGAAATCGCCGATGACGCGGTCGAGCACCAGCCAGTGGCCGAGGCCGGGGCGGATTGCATCTGTCTTGCCGTCACCGAGGCGCCGCTGAAATTCCGCGACTTGCTGCCCCGGCTGGCGCAACCCTTCCTGCGGATTTGATACAGATCAAGGCAGCGGGATCCGGTCAGATCTAATCACATGCGAATAATAACATGTGAGGACGATAATGGATTACGCAGCCTTCATCGCCGAGACCCGTGACAAGAGCCGGGTTCTGGCCAAGACCATCCCCGATGCGATGAAAGGCTTCGGCGCGCTGTCGATGGGCGTCAAGCAAGGCGGGACTCTGGGTCTGAAGGAAAAGGAATTCGTCGCTCTCGGCATTGCGATTGCGGTGCGCTGCGAGCCTTGCATCGCCTTCCACGTCGAAGCGCTGATCAAGGCCGGGGCGACGCGCGAGGAAATGGCCGATGTGCTGGCCATGGCAATCCAGATGGGCGGCGGGCCAGCCGTGATGTATGCGGGCAAGGCGCTTGATTGTTGGGATCAACTCTCCGCCGCCTTAAATGACCAGCTTTGAAATACGCTTTCACCAGATAAAAAAGCCCCGCCATGAAGGCGGGGCAAGTGGGCATCCCGGCGGGTAACACGGGACACCGGCGGTAACTGTGAAAACCTGTGGATCAGTCGTGCATCTCGGCGCGGATCTGCTGGCGCAGCACGTCGATGGGCACAAGCTGGCCATCGCGCACGAATTGCCAATAGGTCCAGCCATTGCAAGACGGCGCATTTTCAAGCGCAGCCCCGACCTGATGGATCGACCCGCGATGCTCGGCCGAGACGAGCGAGCCATCGACCCGCACCTTGGCCGCCTGCCCGCGCGGATTGACCAGAACTTCGCCGGGGCGCAGCATACCGCGCTCGACAAGCTGGCCGAAAGGCACCCGCGGTTGCGCGCGCTTGGACGCCATCGTCTCCAGCGCTGCGGCATCCAGACGTCGGACCTGCGCCAGACGTTTCTCGGCCACCTCGCGATATTTCTCTTCGCGCTCGATACCGATGTAATGCCGCCCCAGCAGTTTCGCCACGGCGCCGGTTGTGCCTGTGCCGAAGAACGGATCGAGCACGACATCTCCGCGATTGGTCGCCCCCACCAGCACCCGGTGCAAAAGCGCTTCGGGCTTCTGGGTGGGGTGCGCCTTGTCGCCTGCAGCGTCCTTCAGCCGCTCATGGCCCGAACAAATCGGCAAAAGCCAGTCCGAACGCATCTGAACGCCTTCATTCAGTTCCTTGAGCGCATCATAGTTGAAGGTATATTTTGCGCTGTCGGATTTGGACGCCCAGATCATCGTCTCATGCGCATTGGTCAGGCGCTTGCCACGAAAATTCGGCATCGGGTTCGATTTGCGCCAGACCACATCATTGAGGATCCAGAACCCCGCATCCTGCAGCGCTGTGCCCACGCGGAAAATATTGTGATACGACCCGATGACCCAGATCGCCCCATCGGGCTTCAGCAGCCGCCGCGCTGCGGCCAGCCAGTCGCGGGTGAAAGCGTCATAGGCCTTGAAACTGTCGAACTGGTCCCAGGCGTCGTCGCACGCATCGACGAGACTGTTGTCAGGGCGGTGCAGATTGCCCCGCAATTGCAGGTTATAGGGCGGGTCTGCAAAGATCAGATCCACGCTGGCCTCGGGCAGCGTATTCATCACCTCTATGCAATCGCCGCCAAGAATCTGGTCGAGCGGAAGCATCGGCGCCTCCTGCGTCTTTAATGTTACTGTCATGCCTGCCTC
Organism: Paracoccaceae bacterium; assembly: GCA_007692585.1. GTDB lineage: Bacteria > Pseudomonadota > Alphaproteobacteria > Rhodobacterales > Rhodobacteraceae > Roseinatronobacter. The sequence continues at coordinate 22,896 of REBU01000049.1, forward strand.
GGTCACTTGCGTGTTTTCACGCTTTGTTGAGGGCATGATGAGTCAAAGCCGATTCTCCGTCAATTTCTATCTGAATCAGAGGGTTGAAAAACTTTCTTCATGTGAGGACCGCGCACTATATCTAGCGATGCGCAACTGCAGCCCCTCTATGGACTGTGGCAAAATCAAAATCGACTATGGCATTTATGTAACGCCGCGCCGAATATCGGGCAGCGAAGATCGATCTCGCTCGTGCCCTGGACGAAGCGATCGCGCAACGCAGAAGGGCCGTGGATGTCCACGGCCCCAAGAACTGCGCCATCGCGTCTGTGCCCGGTCAGCATGCGATCAGCACTTGTGATAGAGCCCGGTCGCGGCGCTCTTGCAGTAGCGCGCAATCACTGTGTGTGTCGGCGCGGGCTTGCTGCCCCCGGCGACGATGCCCAGCAGGATCGCCCCGACGGCCCCCGCCGCCCAGGCATCGGCCTTGGCCGCAGTGGGGGTGGACAGCGTGACCCCGACCGCAAGACCGCAGATAACCGCAGCTCCGACGGCACGGCTGGCCAGAGGTTTAACAAATCGCTTCATGTCAATCTTCCTTTTGCATCCAAACAGGGACACAAAATTACCACAGGGAAGCGATTCACGAAAGATAATATTAACATTTATTAAGATAGGTGAGGGGCTAACCTTCAGCGCCGCCGAAACCCACGATCTTGCAGACATTGCGCGCTGTAAATGCCCCCGCCATGGCGGCCGACCTGACAAGTCGCAGGCAGGTTGCCAAGCCCCGCCGACTGCAGACAGGCCCCGTCATAGCCCGAGAAGCGCTGGCCGCGGTAAGTATAGCGCGTGCGGCACCAGTCCGGCAGGATCTGCGCGCGGCGATGGTCACCGCGACCGGCAGAAACACCCCGTTCCAGACAGCGCGCCCGGTAGACGGCGCGCGGGCCGCGATTGGTGCGCACCACCTCATGACACTGGGCAGGCAGCCGGTGGAACCCTGCCGATTGCAGACAATGTGCGTTATAAACCGAAACATGCTGCCCCCTGATCCGCAACGTCTCGCGGCACTGCGCAGGCAGACCGCGCGCATGCGCAGGCTGGCTCTGGCGCGGCTGGCTCTGCGCGCGGCTGGCGGTGTGGACAATCACCGCCACAGCCGTCGCGCCCAGCAGCAATTTCAGCAACTGATCATCAGAGGCCTGCGCCGGGGTCATGCTGGCCCCGACCAGCAATGCGGAGCCTGCAACCAGGCCCGTCAGACGGCTGCGCAGGGTTTGAACGAGATGTGCCATGAAGATCGCCTTTCAGAACTGAACAAGATATCACCCAGCCTCGGCCCGCCCGGCCCGGTCACGCAATATCGGGCGCGTGTTATCCGATAACAGCCCGCGCAATCTGGCTGTGATATTGAATATCCATCGTCCGACTGGCAGGCTCTCGACCATGAAAACCACGCTTCGCACCCTCGCCCTGCTGACCGGACTGGCGCTTGCCTCGCAAGCCTCGGCCCAGTGCTATGCAGATTTCAAGGCCAAGCAGGACAACCCCCTGCGGCTGCAATACGGGATTATCGAGCTGCCAGACTCGGCCTGCGGCTCGCGAGAGGCCGCCGCGCGCTACGCCGGGCCCGTCATCACGCGTTCGGGCTGGACGCTTCTGCAAATCGAATCCATCTTCGGCGCGTCCGAATTCCAGAGCAGGAGCGCCCATGCCGGGGTCATCCATCGCCGCCAGTGACGTGCTGCGCATGGGCAGCCGCGCCGTGATCTGGGGGATCGTGGCGATTGTGGCCATCCTGTCGCTGACAGCGGTTCTCCTGTTTCTCAACCTGCCTGACGCCAATGCCTTCAATGCGCGGGTTGAGCGGGTCTTTGTCGAGAACGCCGATCTGACCTCGCAAACGGATATCAAGCTGCTGGAAATCCTGGCACAATCGGGCACGGCCTTCTCCGAGACACTGGTCTCTTACCGGGTCGTGATCTTCGTGCTGCTGGTCTTTGCCACCGGGCTTCTGGTCACGTCTTTCGTGGTGATCGTGATCCTGATCACGCTCAACCGCCGCATGGCGCTGGTCGAGAAACAAGGGCTGACCGTATCGCAACTGGTGATCGACCGGGCCACCAATTCGGTGGCGATCAATGACATGGTGTTCAGCCTGACCCCGGCGGCGGTCGAAACATTGGCCGCGCTGGCTGAAGCGCGGCTCGATGATGACGTGCTGACGGGTGCGGCGCTTGAGGCGCTGATCTCCGGCCGGGCCGAGGCTGATTGCGACGAAGCCGCAGGGGCCACGCGGATCAAGCGGTTGCGCGACAGTCTGGGCAATCAGCTGATCAGCGAAGTGCTGGTCAAGAACATCGCGCGGCAGGGCTATGTGCTGGCGATTGACAGCAAGGTGATTTCACTGCGCTGAACCCCCTGCCCTTGTCATGCGTTTCGGGCTGTGTAACCTGACGCGCAAGAACTAGGGAGAGCGTGATGCTGGACAAGCGGCAATTCTACATCAACGGCACTTGGTGCGATCCGATGGCGGGCGCGGATCTGGAGGTCATCGACCCCTCGACCGAAGAGCCCTGCGCGGTGATCTCGCTCGGTGGCGCGTCGGATACGGATCTGGCGGTCGCGGCAGCAAAGGATGCGCTGGACGACTGGATGCATACCGACCCGCGCACGCGGCGCGCGCTGGTCGAGCGGATTCTGGAGATTTACCAGAAGCGCGCCGAGGATATGGCGCAGGCGATCAGTCTGGAAATGGGCGCGCCGATAGATCTCGCACGCGGCAGTCAGGTCGGCGCAGGCACCTGGCATATCAGCAATTTCATCAAGGCGTTCGAGCAGGTCGACTTCATCGCACCGCTGGGCGACCACGCCCCCGAGGACCGGATCATCCGCGAAGCCGTGGGGGTCTGCGCGCTGATCACGCCCTGGAACTGGCCGATGAACCAGGTCACGCTGAAAGTGATCCCGGCCCTGCTGGCGGGCTGCACGATGGTCCTGAAACCCTCGGAAATCGCGCCGCTCTCGTCGATGATCTGGACCGAGATCATGGATGAAGCGGGCACACCGCGCGGCGTCTATAACATGGTCAATGGCGATGGCGCAGGCGTCGGCACGCAGCTGTCCAGCCACCCGGATGTCGATATGGTCAGCTTCACCGGCTCCAGCCGCGCGGGCCGTGCGATCTCGATCAACGCGGCCGAGACGCTCAAGCGCGTACATCTGGAACTCGGCGGCAAGGGCGCGAATATCATCTTCGCCGATGCCGATGATCGCGCCGTCAAGCGCGGCGTCGCGCATTGCTTCCAGAATTCCGGCCAATCCTGCAACGCGCCCACCCGGATGCTGGTCGAGCGCAGCATTTACGAGGAAACGATTGAGGCTGCCCGCGACCTGGCCGAAAAAACCCAAGTCGCAGCTGCGTCGCAGCCCGGCAAGCATATCGGCCCCGTCGTGTCGCAGGCGCAATTCGACAAGATCCAGGACCTGATCCAGAAGGGCATGGATGAAGGCGCGCGGCTGGTCGCAGGCGGGCTTGGCCGCCCCGAAGGCGTCAATCGCGGCTATTTCGTCCGCCCGACCGTCTTTGCCGATGTCAATAACGACATGAGCATCGCGCGCGAGGAGATTTTCGGCCCGGTGCTGTCAATCCTGCCCTTCGACACCGAAGCCGAGGCCCTGCGCATCGCCAATGACACGGTCTATGGCTTGACGAATTACGTCCAGAGCACGGACGGCGCGCGGCGCAACCGGCTGGCGCGGCGCTTGCGTTCGGGCATGGTCGAGATGAACGGCAAATCGCGCGGTGCAGGCGCGCCGTTCGGCGGCATGAAACACTCCGGCAATGGCCGCGAAGGCGGGGTCTGGGGCATCGAGGATTTCCTCGAGGTCAAGGCCGTCTCCGGCTGGGCAAATGAGGCAGGGTAAGCAGATGCACTACGATTACGACGACCAGAACATCTTCGCCAAGATCCTGCGCGGCGAAATTCCTTGCAACAAGGTCTATGAATCCGAGCACAGCCTCGCCTTCACTGATATCGCACCCAAAGCCCCGCATCATGTGTTGGTGATCCCCAAAGGCCCCTATATTTGCTACGATCACTTCGCCCGCGCGGCCAGCGACGCCGAGATTGTGGATTACACCCGCGCCATCGGCACCGTCGCGGCGCAACTGGGCATCGCACCGGGGGACGGGGGCAGCGGCTACAGGATGATCGCGAATGCGGGCAATGACGGGGTGCAGGAAGTCCCTCATCTGCATGTGCACCTTCTGGGCGGCCGCAATATTGGCCCGATGGTGATGATGCGCCCTTGACGCTTAGAGCGCGCGGCACTAATCAAGCGCTCAGGCGGCGAGTTGGCGGAGTGGTTACGCAGCGGATTGCAAATCCGTGTACAGGAGTTC
>REBU01000110.1 GCA_007692585.1 Paracoccaceae bacterium
TCCGGGCCTACTCCCTTAGCAGGGGAGCGCCTTCGACCACTCGGCCACGTCTCCGACGCCTCGTGTAAAGATGTCACTCCGGCACCGCAAGGGGAAAATGGAGCTCACGATCATGCTGCCGGCGAGGCTGCGCCCCAATCGGAAAGATGCGCGCGGATCAGCCTGGTACAGGCCTGCACCTTGGGGCTACGGTGCAGATCGACATGCGTGACCAACCACAGTGGTGCGGACCAATCGGGCCGACTGCCCATCACTTGGACAAGGCCTTCCTGCTGCGCAAGCGCCTGCGGCACGAACCCAAGTCCCAGACCTGCCGCGATCGCCGCAAGGCGCGTGCTATGGTCATTGCTGGAAAACCCGATACTGACCCCGCGCATCTGCATCCAAGCAGCGGCGGCGGGGCGCAACTCGCCCTCGCCCATGCCGACGAAGCGGTGCGCGGTCAGATCTGCATCACTTTGCGGATGGCCGTGCTGCGCGAGATAGGCGGCGCTGGCATAGAGCGCAATCGGCAAGGCGCCGAGCGATTGCACCACATTATCGGGCTCTTGCGGCTTTGTGCCCGCGCGCACGGCGACATGGGCTTCGCCATATTCCAGACGCAGGACACGCTCCTCCGTGCGCAGGCAGGGGATCAGGCGCGGGTAGTCGCGCCGCATCTGCGCCAGCACCGGCACAAGCGCCGCGCTCAACTCAGGGATGGTCGTCACGATCAGCGGGCCGCTGATGCCCTCCTGCAGATCCTGCAACCGGGCGGCAAGCTGTTCGAAGCGTTGCTCGGTTTCCTTCGCCACCTCAAAAAGCGCGCGGCCTGCTTCCGTCGGCGTGTAGCCCTTGGCGTGGCGCTGGAACAGTTTTACCGCGATGCGGTCCTCAAGCGCGTCGATATGGCGGATGACCGTCGCGTGATGCACGCCGAGCGTCACAGCGGCCCCGCTGACTGTGCCTGCGCGGGCCACATGCAGGGCGGTGCGCAACTCGTCCCAAGGTTCAAGTCCCATCGCCTGCCCTCTCTGGCGCGGATCACGCCTGATCTGCCGTCACCCGGTCTTGCGCGCGGCCATATGGGCCGCAAATCGTTCGAAGAGATAGAAGCTGTCCTGCGGACCCGGGCTGGCTTCGGGGTGGTGCTGCACGGAAAATACGGGCTTGTCCGCCAGTCGGATGCCGCAATTCGAGCCGTCAAACAGCGAGGTATGCGTCTCGATCACGCCCGCGGGCAGGGTTTGGCTGTCCACGGCAAAACCGTGATTCATCGACGTGATCTCGACCTTGCCGGTATCGTGATCCTTGACGGGATGATTGGCCCCGTGATGGCCGTGATTCATCTTGATCGTCTGCGCGCCGAGCGCGAGAGCCAGCATCTGATGACCCAGACAGATGCCGAAAACTGGCAAATCAGCGGCCAGAACCTCACGGATCATCGGCACCGCATAGTCGCCGGTCGCCGCAGGATCACCAGGGCCGTTGGACAGGAACACCCCATCGGGCTGCAGCGCCAGCACGTCCTGTGCCGTGGCCGTCGCGGGCAGGACAGTCACATCGCAGCCCGCCGAGGCAAGGCAGCGCAGGATGTTGCGTTTTGCCCCATAATCAATGGCCACGACCTTGTGCACAGGCGCTGTCTGGCGTTGGTAGCCTTCGGGCCAGGCCCAGCGCATCTCGTCCCAGCGATAGCTCTGCGCGCAGGTCACATCGCGCGCGAGGTCCAGACCCACGAGCCCCTTCCACGCGCGGGCTTTGGCCACCAGTGCCTCAAGGTCGAACTTGCCGTCGGGGTCATGCGCAAGTGCCACATGCGGCGCGCCCTGCTGGCGGATCGCGCGGGTCAGGCGGCGCGTGTCAATGCCCCCGATGCAAATGCGCCCGCGGCTTTTCAGCCAGCTGACCAGATCCCCGGTCGCGCGCCAGTTGGACGGCGCTGTGGGGTCCCATTTCACGACCATGCCGGCCGCGACTGGCTCGGCCGTTTCGTCATCCTCGGGCGTCACGCCGACATTGCCGATATGGGGGAAGGTGAAAGTCACGATCTGGCCCGCATAGGAGGGGTCGGTCATGATTTCCTGATAGCCGGTCATGGCTGTGTTGAAACACAGCTCGGCCACAGTCTCGCCCGTGGCGCCGAAGCCCCGGCCATAAAAAACGGTCCCGTCTGCAAGCGCGAGGCAGGCAGTGGGTCTGGGGATGGGGGAGGACATGGGCCACGCTCCGTCTGATCGGATTTCGGCTGTCTCTACGGGGCGGCGCAGAAAGAATCAAGGCGGTCCGGGGCACAGCTTCGTGCTTGTGGCCTTCAACACCCTTCGGTATGCCACAGCTACATCCATTTCCGAGCCATGAGGAGCGCCGCCATGTCCCTGCAAGACAAGATCACGACCGAATTGAAGGCGGCGATGCGGGCCAAGGATGCGACGCGGCTGGCCACGCTGCGACTGATCAGCGCCGCGATCAAGGATCGCGAGATTGCCGCGCGCGGCGATCAGGGCGTGTCCGCGCTGACCGAGGCCGATCTGATCACAGTGCTGACGCGCATGGTCAAGCAGCGTCGCGATTCGGCCCGCGCCTATGAAGAAGCCGCCCGGCTGGATCTGGCCGAAAAGGAGATTGCCGAAATTGGTGTGATCGAGAGCTTTCTACCGCGCCAATTGACCGAGGCCGAGATGACCGCGGCAATCGATGCAGTGATCGCAGAGACCGGGGCAAAATCGGTGCGCGATATCGGGGCGGTTATGGCCGCGCTGAAGGCAAGGTTCGGCGGACAGATGGATTTCGGCAAGGCAGGGGCCGCGGTCAAGGCGCGTCTTGCCTGATCAGCCTTGGACTTGGGTTGGTTCGCGCTACCTTCTGCCCCCTGACAGGAGGAACTGACCATGTTCAAACCGCATTTGGCCCTCATCGGCGGGTTGTCCGCTTTGATGGCGACCACCGCAGCCGCTGAAACTTTCGAATACACTTTGGGCGAGATGGTTTTTGAAGGCTATGTTGCACGCCCTGCGACCGAGCCTTTGGGCACTGTGCTGATCGTGCATGATTGGGACGGACTGAACGACCATGAGATCGCGCGCGCCGAGGCCATGGCCGATGCGGGCTATGTCGGTGTCGCGCTCGATCTTTTCGGGCGTGACGCGGTGCTGGACGGAATCGACGACTATCGCCGCGAAACGGGGGCGCTTTACGCAGATCGCGACACCTTCCGGGCGCGGATCGCAGGCGGCATGGCTGCCGCCGCAGCGCTTGATGACGTGCCGGGCGCGATGGTGCTGACGGGCTATTGCTTCGGCGGAGCAGCAGCACTCGAAGGGGCGCGCGCGGGCATGGAACTGGCGGGCTTCGTGAGCTTCCACGGTGGGCTCGGCACGCCGGAGGGGCAGGATTACAGCGCCACTTCGGCCCCGGTCCTGGTCCTGCATGGCTCTGCCGATCCAGTGTCGGGTATGGCTGATCTGGCGGCTCTGATGGATGAGTTGCAGGCCGCAGACGTGCCGCATGGCGCAGAGATCTACGGCGGGGCGCGCCATTCCTTCACGGTACCCAGCTCCGGCGACTGGGATCCAGAAGCCAATGCCCGCGCGGAAGCCGCCCTGTTGCGCTTTCTGGACGAGGTTTTCTGAGCCTCAGCCCATCGCCGCGCGGTAAGCTGCATCCAGCGCGGTCATGTCTGCAGCCTCGGGCGCGCGCCGCAGGATCAGCGCGCGCTCTGAGCGCAAGAGCGCCGGACCCGAAATCTGCGGGCAAATTTCCGCAAGCGCCTGCATCTCGGCCATCTCGCCATTGCAATGCAGCACCAGATCGCAGCCTGCGGCCAGTGCCGCTCGCGCGCGCTCGTCCACCGGACCGCGCAGCGCCTGCATCGAGATGTCATCCGTCATCAGAAGCCCGTCAAACCCGATCTCGTCGCGGATCAGCCGGATCATGCGCGGTGATTGTGTTGCAGGGGCGGCCGGGTCGATCTGCGCAAAGACCAGATGCGCCGTCATGCCCAATGGCAAATCGGCCAGCGCCTTGAAAGCCGCGAAATCCTGCGCAGACAAATCACTGCCGGGCGCGTCAATCACAGGCAGGTCCAGATGACTGTCCAGCGTCGCACGCCCATGTCCGGGGATATGTTTGAGCACAGGCAGAACGCCCCCGGACATCAGCCCCTCGGCCATGGCACGGGCATGGCGAACCACCTCGGCCATGGACCGCCCGTAACATCGGTTGTGCAGGATCGCATGCGTCTGGGGGATGGCAATATCGGCGAGCGGTGCGCAGTTCACATCGATACCCACCGCGCGCAATTCCCGCGCGATGATCTGACCCCGCAGCGCCATTGCGCGTTCAGGGTCCCGCGCGCGGTCGCATTGCTCCAGCGCGGTCGGCCAGTCGCGCCAATGCGGCGCACGCATTCGCGCCACGCGCCCCCCCTCCTGATCGATCAGAACGGGCAGGTCGCGCCCCACGGCATCGCGCAATTCTGCCGTGAGCGCAGTCACTTGCGCAGGCGTGTCGATGTTGCGCGCAAACAGGATCGCGCCCCAGGGCTGGCTGGCGGCGAAAAACTGGCGCTCCGCCGGGCTGAGACGCAGCCCCTCGCAGCCAAAAATGACCGCGCGCGGGGCGGAGGTCATCGGATCAGGACCGGGATGCAATCAATCTGCTGATCAACCAAGGCTGAGCAGAAGCGCCGCGCGTCACGCTCATCGGCGAACCCATGAGCGCGCAGCCGGAAAAAGACAGAGCCGCCACTATGCGCGGCCTCGATCACCCGTCCCCGGTCATCGAGCAGTGGCGCGAAGCGCTGCGCGAGCTGGTCCCAGGCGGTCCGCGCGGCCGCTTCGTCATCATAGGCCCCAAGCTGGACCAGCCGGGTTCCCGGCCCGATGCTGGAGGGATCGACATCGACTGACCGCACCCCGCCCAGCCCACTGGCAACCGAAGCCGCGAGCGAGGCCGCCAACGCGTCGTCCAGACCGCCTGCATCCGTCATCGTCATCGAAGGCGCCGGGGCGCGCGCGGCCAGACGGGCGCGCTCTGCGCGCTCCATGTCGCGCGCCTGCGGGCGCAGCGAAGCGGCCACAGCACGCCGGGTCGGGTTGTTCAGCCCAAGGGGTTCCGCTGCCAGATTCACATCCGGCAGTTCCTGACTGAGCGCGACGGGGATCGGCTGCGGCTCCAGTTCGACCTCGAACTCGGCGTCAAACTCGAACTCGGCCTCCGGGGCGCGCGTCGTCTCGGGCATCCGCGCCGGGATCATGTCATCTTGCTGCAATTGCAGCGGTGGCGGAGCCAGCACAATGGACTCGGGCGGCATCTCCTCCGTCGCGGCGGCAAGTTGGTTCACCGACAGACCCTGATGCGCGGCCTGACGCCCACCGGGGTTTTCCGGCGCAATGCGCGACGGACCTTCAAGCGCCCGAACGACAGGAACACCCGCAACATCGCGCTGCATCAACTGCCAGACCCAACCCAGCGTGCCAAGGATCAGCGCCAGCGAGAGCACAGCGCCCAGCCCATGCAAGACCGTGCGCGTCTGCGCAGCCCGCATCGCGGGAATAGCCGCGGCCTCAGGCCCGGCGGCAGGGCGTGGGCGCGCCGGGCCGCGCGGCCGCTGCGCACCCATGGGCTCAGGCGACGGGTCGTACTGCGTCGGGTCGTAATGCGGTGCCTGAGGGCGCATCGGGGCGTCTGCAAAAGTGTCATCGGCGGCGTGCCACGCGGTCAGCGCAGGTTCCGGGTGGTTCGAATAGACCCGATGCCGGTTCTTTCCCGGCACAGGCTGGCCGCGATGCTCTGCCGAAAAGAATTTACCTTCGCCCATGTCTGCCTCGCGCGCGCCCTTCAGGAACCCCTGAAAGCCGCGTTTTCTGAAACGTCTGGCAAGATGCCTGCTCGACACTGCCGCTCAATCCGGCGCATTTCGCGCCTGTTTTATGGTCTCTGCACTGGCTGTCGTTGCAGCCAGTCCTGCATGCGCCCGTGAGGCCACCGACCTGAGCGGTCAGCGCATTTCTTCAACAGGCGCAACTCCAAGGATAGCAAGCCCCGCCGAAATCGCAACGCCTGTCGCGCGGGCCAGCGCTATTTTTGCCGCAGTTGTTGCAACAGAGTCATTCTGGACGAAGCGCAGCCCGATCTCATCATTGCCGCGATTCCAAAGCCCGTGAAACTCGGCTGCCAGTTCCGACAGATAGCCTGCGATGCGATGCGGCTCCTGCGTGCGCGCCGCAAGCTCTACGATGCGGGGCCACTCCGCGATCTTGCGCATCAAGGCGAGCTCTGACTCATGCTCAAGTTGCGCCAGATCGGCACGGGCAAGCTCTGCATCGGTGACATCCACGCCCAGATCCGCCGCCTTGCGCAGGACCGAACACACCCGCGCATGCGCATATTGCACGTAAAATACCGGGTTGTCCTTGGACTGCTCCAGCACGCGGGCGAAATCGAAATCCAGCGTCGCATCATTCTTGCGCGTCAGCATCACGAAGCGGGTCACATCCGCGCCCACTTCCTCGACCACATCGCGCAGCGTCACAAAAGTGCCCGCGCGTTTCGACATCTTGAAGGGCTCGCCGTTCTTGTAGAGCTTGACGAGCTGGATCAGCTTGACCTCCAGCGGCACGCGCCCATTCGACAAGGCCGAAACCGCCGCTTTCATCCGCTTCACATAGCCGCCATGATCGGCCCCAAAAATATCGATCAACAGGTCATAATCGCGCGAAATCTTGTTGTAGTGATACGCGATATCCGGGGCAAAGTAAGTCCAGCTGCCATCCGATTTCTTGATCGGGCGATCCACGTCATCGCCATGCGCCGTCGAGCGGAACAGCACTTGCTCGCGCGGCTCCCAATCCTCGGGCATCTTGCCCTTCGGCGGCTCCAGCGTGCCGGTATAGATCAGACCTTGCGCGCGCAGCCGCTCGATGGCCGTCTCGATCTCGCCAGTGCCATAGAGCGCCTTTTCGGACGCATAGACGTCCATGCGCACGCCCAACGCATCGAGATCTGCCCGGATCATTCCCATCATCCGGTCGGTCGCGAAATTGCGGATTGTCTCCAGCCAGACGGATTCCGGCTGATCGATGAACTGGTCGCCAAACTCCGCTTTCAGCGCTTCGCCCACCTCGATGAGATATTCGCCGGGATAGAGCCCTTCCGCGATCTCGGGCGACAGTCCATGCGCCTCGCGGTAGCGCTCATAGGCCGAGCGCGCCAGCACATCGACCTGCG
>REBU01000069.1 GCA_007692585.1 Paracoccaceae bacterium
GATTTACTGTGTATCCTTTACGTTTACCGTCCTAGGGTTGCCCGGGAGAGTTACTATATCCGGCCGACACGTTTTGGCATATCCTGTAGCGGCAGCTTTGCCTCGGCTTCCGGCGAGCCCAAAATACGCGTCAACAGATCTTCAAGCTCGCGCCGCCGGACAGGCTTTGCCAGGGTTTCCGCAAAACCTACCTGCTGATACCGAGCGATTTGGTCGGCCATGACATTTGCAGTCGCGGCGATCGCAGGAGGCATCGGACGACCCAAAGCGGCGGCTTCCTTCGTCATGATCTGTAACGCGTCGATCCCGTCCATCACGGGCATAGAAATATCTAACAAAATCAGATCAAAATCATTCTCGCGCCAGAGCTTGCAGGCCTCTATGCCATCTTCTGCAAATGACAGCTTTAGACCAAAGCGCGAGAGCATTGCCGCCAGCACTCTGCGATTGGTCTTGTTGTCGTCGGCCACCAACACGTGAAACCCCGTCAGCGAGCGTAGACGCACTTCATGAGCAGGTTCCGCTATGGGTGTGCGATGCTCCCGCAGTCCCAGATCTGCGACAGGGGCGGTGATTGTCACATCAATCCGTGTGCCCCGTCCGGGGCTGCTGACAATCTCGATCTCGCCCTCCATCAAGGTCACGAGTTTGCGCACAATGGTCATACCCAAGCCGCTCCCCCCAAACCGCCGTGCTGTTCCTGCTTCTGCCTGCGCGAAGGCGTCATAAATTCGGGCAATCTGATCATCGGACATTCCGATTCCGGTATCGGTTATCGTAAACCTTAGGACGCGCGTATCCTTTGCGCAGACATGCAGATGGACCATCCCGCTTTCAGTGAATTTTACCGAATTACTCAACAGATTGTGGAAAATCTGCATAAGCCGCGCCTCATCGCCGATCCGTTCTGATGATAGATCTTGCCCGCGGTCGACAACCAGAGTGATGCCCTTGTTGCGCGCATTCGCGCCATGCAGTGCTTCCAGGCGTGACAGCACCGCGCCAAGATCGAACGCACGCAACTCCAGTTCAAGCTTTCCTGCTTCGACACGAGACAGGTCAAGAATGTCGTTTAGAAGCCCCAGCAGGCTCCAGCCAGATTCGCGGATGGTACCAAGCATCGAGATCTGTTCTTCATCGAGCCGCGTTTCTGCCAGCAATTCGCACATGCCGAGCACGCCGTTCAGCGGGGTGCGGATTTCATGGCTCATATTCGCCAGAAAATCTGACTTGGCCCGATTTGCGGCTTCTGCGATTTCACGCGCTTGGGTCATTTCCGTGACATCAACCCGCAAGCCGACCCGCCCGCCATCGGCCGTCTGTCGTTCAACTATCTGCAGCACGGTCCCGTCTTTCAGAACCTGTCTGAGCGGTCGCTGCGCGACATGGGCCTGAAGTCTTTCGCGCAGCCATTCATCTTCACGGCCAATCGCGTCGTCATATTGCTGGCGTTCCAGACCGTAGCGCAGGATATCCTCGAACTTGGTGCCCGGAACAATTGCGGGCGCACTTGTTGCATAAAGTTCCCTGTAGCGGCGATTGGCCAGAACCAGGCGATCATCCGCGTCGAAATAAACGAAACCGTCATTGAGCGCTTCGACCGCATTAAGCAACTGGCATCTGGCGGTTTCCAATTCGATCATCCGTGTTTGAGATTCCAGCAATGCGGCATCAAGTGCTGCTTTGGTTCGCCCTTGTTTTACGAAGTTTTCCAATATGTTATAAATATAAAGGATGAATGTGAAGGCAATCAGCGCCCATCCCCATCGTCCAGCGGGCTCGACCGGGTTCATTGCTATCAACCAGATGACCGCCATGCTGCAGATCATCACTGGCATCATCAAGACAGACGAATAAAGTTGCAGGCGTCCGAAAGCATTCATCAAGTGAATGAAGATCCCGCATGTCCAGATCATGCTCATGATTACGACAGAGAGATCAGGATGCCCGGCCATGACCAGCGCAGGGATCATGTAAACCAGCGCACTGATACAATTGAGTGCCCAATGCCCCAAGAGCACCCAAAGCGGCGGGCCACCTGGCCACGCGGTTTCCTTGCGATGCAGGACGTAGGACGTAATCTCTATGATGATGATCAGAGCAAGCGTCGTGCCTGCTGCAAGCACCGCGTCTATCCAGACCATGACGATCAGAAAACAGGCCGCGATGGACAAGCGTTTCGGCAGGTCACGGATTTCGACCGGGCGCAGCCGATCTGTTTCAGTGCGGATCTGATCTTCCAGGGCGCTTAAACCCACCATCCAAATTGCCCTCATTTCATCCAAAACGATGATAGACGCATTTTGTAAGTCTGAGGTTAATCGCGCAAATCTTGCCTCGATATCGATAGCATCGTTTGCACAGCGAACTCGGGGCCACGTAAACCGAGTAGATTTCATCTGGTTTCTACCGATGTCACACGCCATGAACACGAGTCAGGCGCGCAGGTTTGAAGCCATGGTGCAGGAGACATTGGCGTTTTTCGAAGCGGCCACCGCAGGCAATCTGAGCGAGCCGCTTGCCCCGGGGGTGAAGCTGGGCTACCGGTTGCCGTGTTTCGCGAGGAAGGAAGTCTGTCATGCTGCGCGCCGATGACCGTTTGATTGTCGCCTTGGATGTGCCCAACCTGTTGGCGGGGATGGAACTTGTCCAGAAGCTTGGCGATACGGTGTCTTTCTACAAGATTGGCCTCGGGATGCTGACAGGCGGCGGGCTTGCGCTGGCCAATGAGCTCAAGCAGGAGCATGGCAAGCGCATTTTTCTGGATATGAAATTCTTCGATATCGGTGCGACTGTCAGCGCTGCCGTGCGCGGCATCGCACAATATGACCTCGATTTTCTGACTGTACATGGGGATCCGCATGTCGTGCGCGCGGCGCGCGACGGGGCAGGCGGGTCGCATCTGAAGATCCTGGCTGTGACAGTGTTGACTTCGCTTGACCGTGCGGATCTGGATGCCGGGCTGATCAAGCCGGGCGATATCGCCGAGCTGACGCTGGAACGTGCCGCGCGCGCCTTTGACGCCGGGGCTGACGGGGTGATCGCCAGTCCGCAGGAAGCCGCAGCGATCCGTGCCCTGCCTCAAGCCTCGGGCAAGCTGATTGTCACCCCCGGGGTACGCCCTCGCGGTGCACAAGCCGGGGACCAGAAACGCATCGCAACGCCCGGCGCAGCGCTGAAGGCGGGGGCGGATCACATCGTGCTCGGCAGACCCATCTGGCAAGCGCCGGACCCTGCTGCTGCAGCGCGCGCTGTGCTACGCGACATGGCGATGGCGTGACTTCCCTTAGTGTTTCGCGCCCCAGCTGAGCGAAGCACGCTTGCGGGTAACGAATTCGCCGAGCATCCCCAACACCAGGATGCCCATCCCGAAATACAACGGGTAATAGAGCCACGTATTGACGGGCGTATAGTTGATGAACGCAAAGCCACGCGCCTGATCAATCGCATGAAAGAGCGGATTCCACAGAAAATAGGTCAGATAAGCATCCGGCAAACTATTTGCGAGGAAGAACTTACCGGACGCGACCATGTTCAGACGCGAGATCAGCATGGTCAGCAATTTGCTCGCACCTGGCATCCACGGCTTGAGCGCGTAAAGCACGACGCCAATCGCAACGCCAGCAAACCAGACCGCAAGCAGCATCGCAAAGGCGCCGACGGGATTGTAAATCTCCACCGGGGTCCAGATCGCGTGATAAAGGAAAAGGATCACAAGAACTGTGAGAACCTGAATGTACAACTCCCCAAGCGCCGCACCACCAATCGCCACAATCGCATTCATGGGCCTGTGCTTCATCATGTTCGACGTTGGACCCTCAGCCCCTGCGACCTGACCGATGACCTTGATATGGGCCATGAACAGGAAAACGCCGCTCATGAGATAGATTAGCGTGTCACCCCGGATCGCCGAGTCGCGCATGCCCGCGAAAATGAAGATCAGCATGAAAACGGCGACCAGCATCATCGTCTGGACGATGTTCAGCATCAGTCCGATGATGGCATTCCCATGATTTTTGCGCACATTGCGCACAGCATGGTGGAAAATCAGCTCCAGCGTCTGCATCACCATCGTGAATGTAGAACCAACGGTTGCGGCGCTTTGCATTTCCAGCCTTTCATCTTGAGCTGTCGTAGCTCATTCGATACAAGTTTGCGGATAAAATAGGACCAAAATCCATAAGGATCAATGAAACTCCTGCGTGTCATTCACGTCGCGCCACAGAGGGATACAATGCAAAAGCTGGATCTTGCGGAAGTGGCGCGCGTCACCCGCCGTCTTGCGATCGAGGCCGGCGAGGCGATCCTCGCAGTCTATGAGCGCCCCGATTTCGACGTCCGTTTCAAGGGCGATGACAGTCCGCTGACCGAGGCTGACGAGGCTGCAGATCGTGTTATCAGCGCTGGTCTGCGTGCAGCGTTTCCAAACGTGGCGCTTGTCACGGAGGAGCAAGCCGAAAGCCATGAGGTGGAGGCCGCGCAATTCTTCATTGTGGATCCTTTGGACGGCACCAAGGAATTCGTTCAGCGCCGCGGAGATTTCACGGTCAATATTGCACTGGTGGAACATGGCATTCCCGTCGCCGGGGTTGTCTATGCGCCTGCGAAGGGGCGGATGTTCTATACCACGGGCGCGGGGCAGGCGGTGGAGGAAGCGGCGCCGTTCGCGCGCGACCATACCGGCCTGCAAGCGGTTCTGCAGATGCGCGCGCCCGATACAGACGCAGTGATCGTGGTTGCGTCAAAATCGCACCGCGATCAGGCGACCGACGACTATATCGCGCGGTTCAAGGTTGCCGACGTGCGCAGCGCAGGCTCATCGCTGAAATTCTGCCTTCTGGCAGCAGGAGAGGCCGATCTCTACCCGCGACTGGGCAGAACGATGGAATGGGACACGGCCGCAGGCGATGCCGTGCTGCGGGCTGCTGGTGGCGATGTGGTGGATTTGAACAGTCATCAGCCTTTGCGCTATGGCAAGGCAGGATATGACAATCCATTTTTCGTTGCACGTCATCCCGATATCGCCTTGCCTTGATGTTTTGCGCGAATAAAGCTCTGCAATTATCTGTTTTTAAATATTTACTATATTTTAGCGCTTTGCATCATTCCCGGCCTGACCTCTTGGAGCGGAGGTGCGATGTTTGTTCCGCTGCCTGAACAGCGCGACCGCTGGTTCGCTTTTCGTATGGATTGGAAACGGCGTCGCTACCGCGCGCGGGCTGTGGCCAAGGCGCGGGAATTGCGTTTGCTCAAGCGTGGTAGTTGGGGGCGCGATGCGATTCTGCTCTTTTCCACGATCCGCAATGAAATTGAGCGTCTGGACTGGTTTTTGCAACATTATCGCGGTCTTGGGGTGCAGCATTTCATTTTTGTGGACAATGCCAGCACGGATGGCACGCGAGAAAAGCTGCTGCAGTGCGCCGATTGTACAGTCTATGGGACGGATGCGAGCTATAAATCCGCCCGCTTCGGTATGGATTGGATCAACTGGCTGATGCTGCGGCACGCGCATGGCCATTGGTCACTGGTCGTGGATGCGGATGAATTATTGATCTACCCGCATTGGCAAACCCGACCGCTTGGCGCGCTCACGACCTGGCTCGATCGCGCTGGACATCGGGTTCTGCCCGCGATGATGCTGGAGCTTTACCCCAAAGGCCCGCTTGATCTTGCACCCTGTCATCCCGGCATGAACCCACTGGACGCGTTGAACTGGTTCGACGCGACAAATTACACGATCACGCATAAGCCGCTGCTCGATTGCCTGCTGATCCAGGGCGGGCCGCGCGCGCGACATTTCTTTGGCAACACGCCCCATCGCGCACCAACGCTGACCAAACTGCCTTTGGTCAAGTGGTCGTTTCACAACGCATGGGTGAATTCCACCCATGCGATTTTGCCGCGCACCTTGAACCGGTTTTTTGACACGGAGGGAGGTGAGGCCATTTCCGGCGTGCTTTTGCACACCAAATTTCTGGCCACAGTGGTGGAAAAGGCGCGGATCGAGAAAGCGCGCGGCGAACATTTCGGAAATGCACCGGTTTTCGACATTTATTACGACCGCGTCGCCGCCGCGCCCGATCTGTGGTGCCCGTATTCCACTAAATTGACCGGGTGGGAGCAGCTCGAAGATCTCGGTCTGATGTCACGCGGCGGCTGGCCATGAGCCTTAGGTTGCGCAGTATTGCCGATTGTAACGGGACAATAACTCTTTTGAGGGAAGATTGTTGCAATTCGCGCATGGGTTGGGCAAAGCTTGCGCATAAAATTTCAGCCGCGGTTCGCGCGGCGATGCAAGATGTTGAGACTGCCTGCGAAATTTCGGCGTGGGCCAGGTACAGGCAGTAGTATGGGTGTGTTACGGCAGTTCAGACTTAGGGCAGAGCGCCATGCCAAACTCATGCGCTGCGTGCGCAAAAGCGCCTCATTGCGCAGTGTGCAAAACCGAACCGAGAACCTGCGCCCGCAGGATGTGGTCATTTTCTCGACGCTGCGCAATGAACTGGTGCGGCTGCCATATTTTCTGGACTATTACCGCGCGCAAGGCGTGCGCCATTTCATAATGGTCGACAATGGATCGACCGATGGCAGTGCGGAGTATCTCGCGCAGCAGCGCGATGTGTCGCTCTGGTCCTCCGAGGCGAGCTATAAGCGCGCGAGTTTCGGGATTGACTGGCTGAACCACCTGCTCTGGCTCTATGGCTCAGGGCGATGGGTTCTGGTGGTCGATGTGGATGAATTTTTCGTCTATCCGTTCTGCGACACCCGTCCGGTCACGGCGCTGACCGACTGGCTGGAAAGTCAGGGGCGGCGGTCCTTCGGCGCAATGCTGCTTGACATGTATCCCAAAGGCCCGGTGACGGCGCATCCCTATCGCGCGGGCCAGAACCCGTTCGAGATCGCGCGTTGGTTCGATGCAGGGAATTACAGCATCAAACGCAATGTCGCGTATCATGACCTCTGGATACAGGGCGGCGTGCGCCAGCGCGTCATCATGGCGCACGCGCCCGAAAAGGCCCCCGCGCTCAACAAGATCCCGCTGGTGCACTGGTCGCGCAAATATGCCTATCTGAGCTCGACGCATATGCTTCTGCCGCGCGGGCTGAACCGGGTCTATGACGAAAGCGGCGGCGAAGCGGCCTCTGGGGTGCTGCTGCATGCGAAATTCCTCGATACAGTCATCGGCAAGGCGCAGGAGGAGATGGAGCGGCGTGAGCATTATGCCGGCAGCCGCGAATACCGCGCCTATGAAGACAGCCTGAGACGTAATCAGGATCTGTGGTGCGAATGGTCCACGGAATATATCAACTGGCGTCAGCTGGAGATTCTGGGGCTGATGTCAAAAGGAGATTGGGCATGACAGCGCCTGCAGCCCCGGTGGGCATTGTGATGCTCTGCCACACGGCTCTGCGTCGGGCCGCACAGGTTGCCCGGTTCTGGATGGCTGCGGGCTGCCCTGTGGTGATGCATATCGATCGCGCAGTCGCCGCAGAAGATGTGCAGGCGCTCAAGGACGATCTGGGCGCGCAGCCACTGCTGCGCTTTTCGGAACGCCATCGATGTGCCTGGGGATCATGGCATCTGATCCGCGCAACACAGGAAGCGTCCGAGCTGTTGCTGCGCGATTTTCCTGATGTCGGGCATGTCCTTTTGACCTCGGGCGCTTGTCTGCCGATCCGCCCTGCACAGGATCTGATTGCCCACCTGACGGCGCATCCTGAAACTGATTTCATCGAGTCAGTGGCGATTGACCATGCAACATGGATTATGGGCGGGCTGTCGGAAGAACGTTTCACGCTCTATTTCCCCTTTGACTGGCGTCGCCAGCGCTGGGTGTTCGACCGTTTCGTGGACCTGCAGCGCAAACTTGGTATCCGGCGCAAGATCCCTGCGCCTTTGCGTCCGCATATGGGCTCGCAATGGTGGTGCCTGACCCGTGCGACGTTGCAGGCGATCCTGTCTGATCAGGATCGTGGGAAATACGAACGGTTTTTTCGTCAGAACTGGATCCCGGACGAATCCTATTTTCAGACCCTCGTACGCCTGCATGGACGCGTGATCGAAAGCCGGTCACTGACCCTGGTCAAATTTGACCGACATGGCCGGCCCAATCTTTTTTACGATGACCACCTGCAACTTCTGCGCCGGTCAGATTGCTTTGTTGCGCGGAAAATCTGGCCTGAGGCTGAGCGGCTGTATGACTTTTTCCTGTCCACGCAACCGGCCAAGCTGGAGCCAGTGCCCGCCGACCCGGCCAAGATCGACCGCTACTTTGAACTCGCCGAAAAACAGCGCCTCGACGGGCGCGCGGGGCTTTACATGCAAAGCCGGTTTCCGCGCGAAACCAGTGCGAGTACGAAATCCGCTGGCCCCTATTCGGTTTTCACCGGCTTCGAGCATGTCTTCCAGAACTTCGATTTCTGGGTCGGGCAGGTGACCGGAACTCGCGCCCATGGGCATCTTTTCGCACCAGAAAGAGTACAGTTTCATCGCGGCGCGAAGGTCTGGCATGGTGCTATCAGCGACAGCGCTGCGATCCGCGATTATAATCCGAGGATGTTTTTGACCAATCTGCTTTGGGCGACGCGTCCTGAACGCCAGTGTTTTCTGCATGGGCCCGGCGATGTCATGGACGGAGAACTGGGCTGGTTCATGGCGACGGATACGAATGCGCAGATTTCAGTCATTCGCGGCGCATGGATGCTGGGCCTGTCGCAGAAGTCGCAGCCGATTGAGGCGCTGGTGGCGTTGGCCGGACAGATGCACCGGCAAGAGCAGGAATGGATCGGGCATCTCACCTCGCGTTGGGTGCTGGCGCGCGTAAGGATTTTCACGCTGGCCGAGGTTCTGGCCGAGCCGCGCAAGCATCTCATTGATGCGCTGGGTGGGACCGTACAAGATACGGCGCTTGATGCGCATGGCCTGCCGCGACTGGTCGATGCTACGTCGCTTGACGAGTTCACGACCGGGCTGCGCAACAAGGGCTTGCCCGCTCAGGTGCTCAGAGATTGTCAGATCTAATGTCCGATCCAGCGAGGAACGCGATGTCTCAAATAGCCCGGTTTCGTTATTTCGTCGTTCTGGCGGAAATGCGCACAGGTTCGAACTTGCTCGAAGCCAGCTTGAATGAGTTTCCTTCACTGCGTTGCGAGGGTGAGGCGTTCAATCCGGTCTTTGTGGGTCATCCCAAGACCGATTGCATTCACGGCTTCGACCGCGCGAGCCGTGACCGCGATCCGCTGGCGCTGCTTTCCGCGTTCAAGGAGCAGCCGACACTGTCGGGATTTCGCTATTTCCACGACCATGACCCGCGTGTTCTGGAGCCGTTCCTGAACGATCAGGACTGCGCCAAGATCATCCTGACCCGCAACCCGCTGGAATCCTATGTCTCGCTGAAAATCGCGCGGGCGACGCAACAATGGCGGCTTGGGGATGTGAAGAATCGCCGCGTCGAGAAGGTCGTCTTCGATCCCGTTGAGTTTGAAACCCATCTGCGCAGCCTGCAGGACTTCCAGCTGAAGGTGCTGAACCGATTGCAAGTGACTGGACAATCGGCGTTTTATGTAGATTATGAGGACATTCTTTCGGTTGATGTGATCAATGGGCTTGCAAGATGGCTGGGAGTGGAGACGCAAATCGATGCGCTTCCCAGAAAGCTAAAACGCCAGAATCCCGAACCACTGGACGAAAAACTGGTGAATCCCGAAGCTCTGGCTGATGGGCTTGCGCGGATTGATCGCTTCCATCTTTCTCGCAGCCCCAATTTCGAGCCCCGTCAGGCCGGGTTGCTCTGGGCCTTTCGCGCCTGCCGAACAGCGCCATTGGTCTACGCCCCGCTTCCGGGTTGCTCTGAACGTCCAATCCTGAACTGGATGAGCGCCGTCGATGGCGGGGGGGAGCCTGCGGCACTGCGCTCTGATTTCACAGCGCAGAGTTGGCGCGAGTGGCAGCGCAGCAATTCCGCGCGCGTGGCCTTCACCGTGCTGCGCCACCCGCTGGCGCGTGCGCATGAAATTTTTGTGGGGCAGGTCGCGCTTGGCAGTCGTGAAAACGTGCGCCGCTTCATCGAGCGCGTTCATGGCATCGCAGTGCCGACCGAACGCGCCGCACTCAAGGCGCTGGATGTTGCGACCCATCGACACTTGTTCATGGGCTTTCTGGATTTCGTCAGAGCCAATCTGAACGGCCAGACGGCGCTGCCGGTGCGGCCTGTCTGGGCCAGCCAGTCCCGCCTGATCGAGGCGATCACCACCCAATGCCCTTTGCATCATCTGCTGCGCGAAGACACCCTGGCTGAAGACTTGCCACGGCTTGGGCGTGATCTCGGTCGCGTCTTGCCTGCTTTTGAAGATGCGGCCCGCGCAAGTCCGCTCAATCTGGCGCGCATCTACAATCCGGGGTTGGAAGCCGCGTGCCGTGCCGCCTATGGCATCGATTATGACATGCTTGGTTTCGCAGATTGGTCGCCAAAGTCGCGCGAATGATCCTGCGCGGGACGTCAGGTTAGTTCAGGCGGCCTTGCTGGCCTCACTGCTGGCAAGGATGGCGTAAAGCTTTGCCGGGTCGTCATTGGAGCGCAGTTTTTCGCAAATATGCGTATTGCGCAAGGTGCGCGAGACGAAAGCCAGTGCCTTGAGATGTTCGACACCCGCATCACGCGGCGCGAAGAGCGCGAAAACCAGATCCACCGGAGCCTTGTCGACCGAGCCATAATCCAGCGGTTTCTCCAGTCTGAAAAACACCCCCAGAACATCAGAGATCCCATCCAGACGGGCATGGGGGACGGCCACACCGTGCCCTACACCCGTCGGACCAAGGGTTTCACGCTCTTGCAGTGCGCTGATCACAGTTTCCGAGTCCAGCCCATAGACTGACTTCGCAACTTCGCCGACAGTCTGAAACAAACGCTTCTTGCTCGTGGCAGACGAGATGAACCGAACAGCCTTTGCATTGAGAAGCGTTCCCATTTCCATCGCGTCAAACTCCTGTAATGTGACTGGCCAGCTCTGCCCGATCAGGGCCCGAAGCGCGTGGTGTAATCGCTGTTTTACTGCGGGTCAATCCAGCCGATATTGCCGTCATCACGACGATAGACGACATTCAACCCGCCATGACGCTCGTTGCGGAAAACCAGAACCGGCGCATGGGCGAGTTCCATCTGCATCACGGCCTCGCCGGCCGAAAATGACGGGATGCGGGTTTCCATTTCCGCGATGATGATCGGCTGCAGGCCCTCTGGTTCTTCGGGCAATTCAGTCTGATCTGACGCCAGAATATTATAGGACGCATCCGCATATTCGACAGGGGTGGGGCGTTCGCGATGGTGATCCTTCAGCCGCCGTTTGTAGCGCCGCAGTTGTTTGTCGAGCTTTTCGCGGCAGGCTTCGAATGCCGCGTAAATCTCGCCGGCCTGCGCGCGCGCGGCGGCCGTCATGCCAGTGGACAGGTGCAGCGTTGCTTCGCAGACCAGCGTATGCGCATCGCGCGAGAAGATAACCACAGCCTCGGTAGGGCGCTGCTGGTATTTTTCGACCAGCTCCCCGAATTCGGCTTTGACATGGGTCTGCAGAGCTTCGCCGATGTCGATCTGTTTCCCGCTTATCTGGTAGCGCATGAGTGTCTCCTCGCTGTGGGTGATACGCATGAGCTTCATGCGTATCGGAATTCCAGTGTACCAACTTTCCTCTATTTTTCGGTTAATTACCAACCAAGCTTCATGTGGTCGGAACCGAAAAGAAGGGCATCGTTTTTCGTATTTGGCACCGGATTGGGCCGCAGTGTCAATGATTTCCGTGCGCCGTGACTGCTGCGATAATAACGGCTTCAATCGAGCCGGAAATCTGCGCCGAGATAAACGCGGCGAACTTCGGGGTTGGCCACCACCTCTTGTGGTCGCCCCTGCATCAACACCCCGCCATTATGCAGGATATAGGCACGGTCCACGATGGACAGCGTCTCGCGGACGTTATGATCGGTGATCAGCACGCCCAGACCGCGCGTCTTGAGATCCGCAACCAATGCGCGAATCTCGCCTACGGCGATCGGGTCCACACCGGCGAAAGGCTCATCGAGTAACACATAGCGCGGATTGGCGGCCAGTGCGCGCGCGATCTCAACCCTGCGCCGCTCCCCGCCCGACAGCGCCATCGCAGGCGAATCCCGCAGATGTTCGATGGAAAATTCCTGCAGCAGAGTACGCAGTCGGATCTGGCGCTGGTGGCGATCCCGCTCGACCAGTTCCAGCACGGCAAGGATGTTCTGCGCGACACTCAACCCGCGAAAAATCGACATTTCCTGCGGCAGATAGCCCAGCCCAAGCCGTGCGCGCCGAAATAGTGGCAGGCCCGTGGCTTCAGTGTCGTCGATGCGCACTTGTCCGCCCTCATGGCGCACAATGCCCGCGATGCAGTAGAAACACGTCGTTTTGCCACAACCATTCGGCCCCAGCAGCGCCACCACCTCGCCCGGATGCAGGACCAGAGAGACATCGCGCAGGATAACGCGTTTGCCATAGCGTTTTTGAAGCGCGTGGACCTCAAGGGCCTGAGCGGAGGAGGGGACAGCCATGGGGTGCATCCCGGTTCAGGGTGTCGTCTGGATGATGGTTCGCACATTGCCGTCCATCTGGCCCTGGCCTGTGCGGATATTGACATTCAGCCGGTCGCCCGAAAGCACATTGGCCCCCTGGGTCAGGATCACGCTGCCGCGCATCGCGACGGTCCCTGCTATGACCTCATAGACCGCGCTCTGGGCTTCGGCAGCTTCGGTGGCTGTCACCAGCGTTACCCCGCCCGAAGCTTCCAGCCGCTGGATACGGTTTCCGTCGCCCGGCGCATAGATGATGCGGATTTCCGGCGCTGCGATTCGCATGTCGCCCTGACCGAGAACGGCACTGCCGGAAAACACAGTCTCGCCCGTGCTGGTATCAACGCGCAACTGCTCAGCGCGCATCTCGACAGGCAGCCCGCGGACAGCATCCAGTCCGGCGAAGGACAGCCCGGTCCCTTGCGCCCATGAAGGCGCCGCAATCGCTTGTGTGACCAGCACACCGACTGCCAGAAGACCCATCCTGTAGCCAGCCGGTCCCACGCGCATGCTCCTTCACTCTTGTGGCTGGTATATCAGCCTGACATTGCCGCTGAAGGCAAGCAGATATCCGTCTGTCGCACCGGGCGGGACCGAGATACTGAGCCTGTCGGCGGTGATCTCGCCCGGTGGCCCCTCGGCGCGGATCCCGCCATAGCCCAGCACACGCGTTTCACCCAAAGCGGCAGTCAGGCGCGGCATCTGCGCGCGAAACCCATCGGAGCTTTGAAGCTGGACATCCCCTGTCAGCGCGACCTGATCGGCAATCCGGTCAAGCGTGCCGGTGGCAGAAGCAAAGGTAATCTCGCGCCCCGAAGCAAAACCCAGCGTGCCCGACGGCGCATCGAGGCGCAGATCGACAGGTTCGCTCTGCGGCTGCGTGCCGGGTGCAGACATGGCGGCCGCCTCGATCACCAGTGTGGTGTTGTCGCTTGTGACCCCGGCCACGCGGGCGGTGCCGATACGGGGTTCACGCGTCAATGCCGACATGTCGATCTCGGACAAGGCCACGGCCCGGTCCGGGTCTATGCTGCGCGACACCAGAAAGATCGTCGACAAGAGTGCCAGCGCAGCGAGCGGCAACGTGATGCGCAGCGCTTGCGACAGCATCATTCGCCATGGCGCAGGGGGTGCGCGTCGCATGGGGTCCAGCGCGGTCAATGGGCAAAGATATCCGTATCCGGCCAGCCCATCAGGTCCAACTCGGCACGGATCGGCAGGAAATCGAAACAGCTCTGCGCGATTTCGCTGCGCCCCTCGCGCAGGAGCATGTCATCGAGCGCTGCACGCAGCCGGTGCAGGTGCAAGACATCTGACGCGGCATAGCTCTGCTGTGCCTCGCTGAGTTGCTCCGCCCCCCAGTCAGAGCTTTGCTGCTGCTTGGAAATATCCACCCCCAGCAGTTCAGACAGCAGGTATTTCAGCCCATGGCGATCCGTATAGGTACGCACCAGTTTCGAAGCGATCTTGGTGCAATAGACAGGCGCCGCCGTCACACCGAAGCTGTGGCGCATCAGCGCGATGTCAAAGCGGCCAAAGTGAAACAGCTTCAGCACGGACGGATCTGACAGCAGCCGGGTCAGATTGGGCGCAGGGCGCTGGTCGCGTGCAACCTGCACCAGATGCGCAGTCCCATCGCCGCTGGAAAGCTGTACCACACAGAGCCGGTCGCGATGCGGGTGAAGCCCCATCGCTTCGCAATCAATCGCCACGACCGGGCCGAGGTCCAGATCATCGGGCAGATCATCCGCATGCAGGGTTATGGTCATCATCGCCTCACTGTTATTCACTGAATTCCGGCTAGGCGGGATGATCACGAAAATCAAGTCCGTTGCGCAGTGCATTTGACGCAAGGTCATGTGAAGTGTTCCGAAATTCCACTTCGAGCGGCGCTGCAATTTAGGTATCGTCGGCTCATGTATCAGCATTTTTCTCCCCGCAGTGACTATAGCCCCGAAGAGCGGCGGATGGATGCCGTGGTGCATTATGTCGGGCTTGTCAGTGTCGCTCTGGCCGTGCCGCTCTTGATCGGCGCGGCCATGATGCGGAGCGTTCTGGAGGGCTCGGGCAATATCGTCATCGCGACCAGTATCTATGGTGGCAGTTTCATGGCGATGATCGGGGCGTCGGCGCTGTTCAACCTGAAATGGCGACCGGCTCTGGACTGGCTGTTTCAGCGCCTTGATCACGCCGCGATATATCTCAAGATCGCAGGCACCTATACACCCTTCACGCTGATCACCGGGCAGGGGCTTTGGCTGCTCACAGGGCTCTGGGGGGCTGCGTTTCTCGGGGTTGCGCTCAAGCTTGTCGCACCGCAGCGCTTTCGGCCGCTTGCGATTGGGCTTTATCTCGCTATGGGCTGGGTCGGGCTGGTGATCCTGCCGGATCTGGCGCAGGCCCTGCCGCCTGTCACGGTGATGCTGATGCTGGCGGGAGGCATTGTCTACACGTCAGGGGTTGCGTTTTATCTCTGGTCGGGGCTGCGCTACCATTTTGCGATCTGGCATGTCTTCGTTCTGGTGGCGTCCTATCTGTTCTATGCCGCTGTCATGGTGCTGCTGCTCGCCCGCTAAGGGCCATTGCCCCCGCGCGCGCAAGACGTCGCGCAAGGCTTCGGGCCGGTCGGTCATGATTCCGTCCACGCCAAGATCGAGCAGCCGTTCCATTTCGGGGCGGTCATTGACCGTCCAGACCTGCACCTTCACCCCTGCGTCATGTGCCGCGCGGACGAAACGCCGGGTGAGGACCGGGATACCCTTCCAGGTCACAGGGATCTGGACCACCTGAAACAACGCGAGGGGCAGGGGCAGTCCCCATCCCCGCGCCCAGAGCCGCGCCACCTGCCCATGCGCGGGCGACCATAACAGCCGTGCGCCCAGGAGCTTACGGGCGGCTGCAGTCCGCGCCGGGGCGAAAGCGCCAAGACAGACGCGATCAAGCACCTGCATCCTGTCCAGAAGCTTGCAGAGCGGTGCCACAACCGCATCCGATTTCATCTCGATTGTCAGATGCAGCCGCGGATAGGCGTTCAACACATCGGCCAGCAAGGGGATCTGCGCCCCCGCGCGCGTGCGCACGCCGCGCAGCGTGGGCAGATCCAGCTCGGCAATCCGGCGGGGGTCCGCACAGATTCGCGTCAGATCGGGGTCATGATGAATGACGATGGTCCCATCGCAGGTCGCATGCACATCAAGTTCGACATGGCTGTAACCCAGCGCCACCGCATGGGCAAAGGCCGCCATGGTATTTTCTTCGGCCTCCAGGCTGCCACCACGATGGGCAATCGCCAATGCGCCGGGATGACGAAGGAAAGGGTGAATGGCGAGATCAGACATGCCCCCTTTTGGCGTGGAAAAAAACAGGTGTCGAGGTGAATTCGCCATGATCTGAGTCAAAGAGTCCGCCTGAATCACGCGTTAAGCTTCACTCAACCAGGAGGGGACAAAATGCATCAGGAACAGCAGCGCAGTGATGCCTCAACCGCCCAGAAAGCCCGCAAGGATTGCGCAATTTATGCGCTTGCGATGCTATCGCTCAGGACCGTGGAGCGGGCACAGGCACCGCACTGGAGCTTCGTGATCCGCCCGGTGACGCCGGATACTGCAGAGCATATGGCATTCACGGACTAAGCCCGCACTTGGTACCATGCGCGCAACGCTGCGGCGCATCAAGCTTGCAATTCGGCGGCCGCAGACCAAATCTGCTGTGGCATGACACAGAATTATCATAACCTCGATCAGATTCCCGAAACCGCGCTGCGCTGGCATGAAGCGGGCAAAGGTGCCGCAATCGCGACCGTAGTGTCCACATGGGGCTCAGCGCCGCGTGCTGCGGGCAGCCAGATGGTGGTATCGCGTGCAGGCGACATGGTGGGCTCTGTTTCGGGCGGCTGTGTGGAGGCCGCGGTGGTCAGCGCGGCGCAGGACACGCTGGATGACGGTCAGCCGCGCCTCTTGGGTTTTGGCGTGGCCGATGAGACGGCCTTCGCCGTCGGTCTGGCCTGTGGTGGCAGGATCGAAGTTCTGGTCGAGCCCATCGGCGTCCACGCCCCTGCCATTGCACCGTCGCTGCTCAGCGCGCTGGTCGCGGCGCGGGCCGCGCGCCGTCCTGTCGCCTGTCGTACGGATCTGGAAACGTGGGAACGCCAGCTGCTTGATCCGGCCTCGCCTGGAGAGGGCAAAGTCATGGTGTCAGGACGCGACGCGGACGGGCAGATGCTGACGCTTTACGCCCCACCTTTGCGGCTGATCGTGATCGGGGCTGTCCACATCTCGCAGATGCTGGTCCCGATGGCTCAGATGGCCGGGTTTGCACCCATCATCATCGACCCGCGCCCTGCTTTTGCTGCGGCCACGCGTTTTGCAGGGGCGGAAGTCCTTGAGGACTGGCCCGATGTGGCCTTGGCGCGGCTGGCACCGGATACGTCAAGCGCGGTTGTCACGCTGACCCATGATGCCAAGATTGACGATCCGGCAATCGTCGCCGCGCTGCAATCGGACGTCTTCTACCTTGGATGCCTCGGCTCCCGGCGCACGCATGCGCAGCGCCTTGACCGGCTGCGCGCTCTGGGGCTGACGCAAGTGCAATGCGCGCGCATTCATGGCCCGGTCGGTCTGCCCATCGGGGCGCGCGGACCCGCCGAGATCGCGGTCGCGATCCTTGCTCAGATCATCGCGCAGCGGCGGACAGGGCAGACTGTCTGATCAGCGCACTGTGCGTCTGTGCAGATGGACTGCGCGGGAGCGATGGCGCGTTTGCAGCTTAACATTCGCGCCGGGATGCTCCACTGTGGCGCAAACATGACATCATCGGAGGCTGCATGAGCATTGACCTGCATTACTGGCCCACACCCAATGGCTGGAAAATCTCGATTGCGCTTGAGGAAATGGCGCTGCCCTACAACGTGCATTACGTCGATATAGGCGCAGGCGACCAGTTCAAACCCGAATTTCTGAAGATCGCGCCGAACAACCGGATGCCCGCGATTGTCGATCCAGACGGGCCGGATGGCGCGCCGATTTCGATCTTCGAATCCGGCGCGATCCTGCAATATCTGGCCCGCAAGACCGGGAAGTTCTACGGCGAGACCGAGCGCGACCGGGTCGCTGTGGATCAATGGCTGATGTGGCAAATGGGTGGCGTCGGGCCGATGGCCGGGCAGGCGCATCATTTCCTGAAATACGCCCCTGCGATGGATCCACCGCAGGATCTGCCCTATGCCAAGGACCGCTACCGCAACGAGGTTACGCGGCTTTACGGAGTGCTTGACCGGCACCTTGCGCAGTCGCAATATGTTGCGGGTGCTGCCTACTCGATCGCGGATATGGCGATCTGGCCCTGGGCGTCGCTATGGGAAGGCCAGGCGCAGACATTGGACGACAAGCCCCATCTCGCGCGCTGGCTGGGTGAGATCAGCGCGCGCGATGCGGTCAGGAAAGGGCGCGCGCTCGGTGAAGAGAACCGCAAGGACGTGCAGGACGACCGCAAGGCGCAGGCGGTTCTGTTCGGAAAACGCCCCGACTGACAAGATAGGCGGGATGACCTGTCAGCTCATCCCGCAGCCTATGGGGCAAGGCGCGGTGCCAGACCGCGCCCCTGAACGCCTGCGTCAAGCACCGCGCCGCAGCCGTTCGAGCAGGTCCAGCGAAGGCTGCCCCGTCACAGGCAGCCCGCGCGCTTGCTGATAGGCGCGAATTGCAGACTCGGAATTCGGCCCGATCACACCATCCGTGCCTTGCGTGTCAAACCCGGCGCGCGTCAGACGCTCCTGAATTTCACGTCGGTCGCCCAACCGCAACCCGTTCCGATCAGGCTGGAAATTGCCACGGATCGGCCCGCGCCCGGCGATCCTGTCGGCAAGATGGCCGATGCCGATGCCGTAAAATTCCGAATTGTTATAGCGCAGGATCACGCGGAAATTGTTGAACACCAGAAAGGCCGGGCCGCGCGGCCCGTCAGGCAGGATCAGCGAGGCCGCGCCATGATCCTGCACGTTGCGCCCGTCCATGTCGCGCAACCCGAGCCCTGTCCATTCCGCAGCGCTGCGCGTGCTACCCCGCCCGGCAAGGACCGTGTTGAAACCGTCAGGCAAGCGCACTTCCACGCCCCAGGGCTGGCCGCGCCGCCAGCCCATGCGCGACAGGTAATTCGCCGCCGAGGCGAGCGCGTCGCTGGGATCATCCGACCAGATATCGCGCCGTCCGTCACCAGTGAAATCGACCGCATATTCCTGAAATGTCGTGGGGATGAATTGTGTATGCCCCATGGCCCCCGCCCAGGAGCCGCGCAGATTGCGGACATTTGTATCGCCGCGCTGCAGAATGCGTAGTGCTGCCAGCAGCTGGCTTTCAAAAAACGCGCCGCGTCGTCCTTCAAAAGCCAGCGTCGCCGTGGCCGAAATGACCGGAATATCACCGCGCTCACTCCCATAGCGCGATTCCAGGCCCCATATGGCTGTCACGACCTCAGGTTCGACGCCAAAACGCGCCTCAATCGCGCGCAGGGTGCTGCCATATTGGGCCAACGCACGCCGCCCGGCAGCGAGGCGTTCCGGCGAGACGGCGATGCCCAGATAGTCTTCCAGCGTCCGCGTGAATTCGGCCTGACGGCGGTCGCGCGCAATCACATCGGGCAGGAAACCGGCCGAGCTCAGCGCCGGATCGAGCACATTGGCGGCAATTCCGGCAAACAAGGCGCGTCCACGAAATTGCGCTTTCCAGGCGTCAAAAGCGGGATTGGGTTCTGCGCGCATCACGCTTGCCGCTTGTGCAGAGGCCGTCAATGGCACACCGCCGCCCATGCAGGCTGAGAGCGGCAGGGCAGAGAGCCCCAGAAAAATGGCGCGTCTGGATAGATACATGGCACTGCTGATCCTCGATCGTGTTTGTTTTGCGAGTGAGGCTAGCGGAATCCGGCGTGCTTGTTAAGACGCCATGCGCGACCATTGGCGACAATCCACAACAGGGCTTGGCGCGCAAGGCACGCCCCGCTAGCATGTGAGCAGTAATAGAGAGGCTGTCGATGGGTCGTTTTCTTGCCGTGGTGCTGTGCCTGTCCTTGCCCGGATGCAGCATCGCGAATGTTGAAACTTCGCCGCGCCCGGATGCGCGCCCACAAACGCTGGCAGCGCAGACCAGCCGCGGCGCGAGTTTTGACGCCTGGTTGGACGCCTTCGCGGCACGCGCGCGCGCGCAGGGCGTGCGTGACGCCACACTGGCGCGGGCCCGGCCGCAGATCCGCTATCTGCCGCAAACCGTGACGCTAGACGGCCGTCAGAGCGAATTCGGGGCGCGGGTCTGGGACTATCTCGACAGCTCCGTGACATCGGCGCGGATCACACAGGGCCAGAGCGCGCTGCGCACGCATGCGTCGCTTCTGTCGCGCATTGAGGCACGCTTCGGCGTGCCCCCCGAAGTGGTGGTGGCGATCTGGGGGATCGAGACGTCCTTCGGGGCCAATCGGGGCCAGACATCGACCCTTTCGACGCTCGCGACACTCGCCCGCGACGGACGACGCGGCGCCTTTTTTGAAGCGCAGCTAATCGACGCGCTGAAGATCGTACAGGCTGGTGATATTGCACCAGAGCGGATGATCGGCTCCTGGGCGGGAGCTTTTGGCCATACGCAATTCATGCCGTCAAGCTATCTCAGCTATGCGGTTGATTTTTCTGGCGACGGCACGCGGAACGTCTGGGGGAGTGATCCGGCCGATGCGCTTGCGTCGGCTGCGAATTATCTGGCCCGGCGCGGATGGGTGCGTGGTCAGCCTTGGGCTGTCGAGGTGATCGTGCCGGATGCATTTGACCTCGGGCTGACCGGGTCAAGTCGATCGGCGCAAGCCTGGGCCAGCGCGGGGATACGCGCCGCGGGTGGAGGACAGATCGTCAGCGGCACATCGCGGCTGATCCTGCCAGGCGGGGCGTCGGGGCCTGCCTTTCTCGCCTATCAGAACTATGACGTGCTGAAGGAATACAACATTTCAGACGCCTATGTGCTGGCCGTTGGTCATCTGTCGGACCGGCTGCGCGGGGCAGGGCCATTGCGCGGGCAATGGCCGCGCGGGGATCGCGCGCTGTCCCTGTCCGAGCGCGTGGAGTTGCAGCGTCGGCTGAATGCGCTGGGGCATGACACAGCCGGAATAGATGGTCGGATCGGTCCCGCGACGATTGCTGCAGTGCAGGCCTGGCAGCGTGCGCGGGGCTTGCCGCCTGACGGCTATGTCAACGCTGAACTGCTGGCCGCGCTGCGACGGTG
Source organism: Paracoccaceae bacterium (assembly GCA_007692585.1). Classification (GTDB taxonomy): domain Bacteria; phylum Pseudomonadota; class Alphaproteobacteria; order Rhodobacterales; family Rhodobacteraceae; genus Roseinatronobacter. Next base: position 20,841 of record REBU01000069.1, read on the forward strand.
ACCCGCCTGTAACGTGTGAGATTTGGCTGTGGCGCGACATGGCTGGATCGCAGGGTGCTGCGCTGCTGGATGATCAGCCCCCCAGACCTGCACCGCGTCGCGTGCAATCAAGCGCTCCTCCAGTTGCGATAACGCGGCGCGTGCTGCCACGATATCGCCCAGGGCAGCGTGCAAGGCGCGCTGCCATTGGCGGGCCGCAGATTGCGCACTCCACGGCAGACGCGCCTGCGCCAGCCACCCGCGCAACTCGGCAGGGAGGCGGTCATACTGCGCCATTGTACTGACACGCTTGCGGCGCAGATGCGTGGACAAATTGCGCGCCATAGCTGTCATCCGCCCTGCAACCAGTTCGGTTTCGGGACCGGATCGGACACGGGTCCGGGCTCGCGGAACCGATCCGCGCGACTTTGTCCTGTTGCCGACAAGGGAACAATCTTCGGGCGCATGAAAAGCTCATGTAATGTTATAAAGTTACGTCTATTCTGATCCCTCATCCATGACAAGCCCCCTGAAATGCAAAACGCGCCCAGAAGGGGCGCGCTGCATTTTGCCGGGTTCATGCGTTGGATGCCCTGTCTGAGCGACAGTTTACGCCTTGCCCTTGTAGATCTCCACCAGTTTCGCCAGCATCGCGAGCGCTTCGTCCCGGTCGCGTTGAAAACTGTTGCGCCCGATGATCGACCCATTGCCGCCGCCGTCACGAATGGCGCGCGCATCATCATAAACGGAATCAGCGCCTTTCTTGGCGCCGCCCGAAAACACCACGATCCGCCGCCCGTTGAAGCTGGCATCCATGCAATGCTTGACCCGCGCGGCCTGTGTGGCGATGTCGATCTGCTTGTCCTCATAGACGGTTTTCGCCTCGGGCAGCATCAGATGATCCGTCGACAGTTTGATCTTGATGATATGCGCGCCCAACAAGGCCGCGATCTGGGCGGCATAAGCAGCCACATCAATCGCGGTTTCGCCATCCTTGGTGATCGCCTCGCCGCGCGGATAGGACCAGATCACGGTCGCCACGCCTTTGGCCGCAGCCTCTTCGCGCATCGCCGAAATCTCCTCAAACATCCCCAAGGCGCAATCACTGCCAGGGTAGATCGTGAAGCCGATGGCGGAACATCCCAAACGCAGCGCATCATCGACCGATCCGGTGATCGCCTGATTCTTGCCTGCTGTGCCTGACATCAGCGAATTGGCGGAATTCACTTTCAGAATCGTCGGGATCTGACCGGCAAAGGTATCGGCGCCCGCCTCGATCATGCCCAGAGGGGCCGCGTATGCGTTCAACCCGGCGTCAAGGGCGAGCTGGAAATGATAATGCGGATCATAGGCGGCCGGATTGGCTGCGAAGGTGCGCGCTGGGCCATGCTCGAAGCCCTGATCGACCGGAAGAATGATCATCTTGCCGGTTCCGCCAAGCTTGCCCTGCATCAGCATGCGGCACAGATTGGCCTTCACACCGGGCGTATCGCTTTCATAATGGCTTAGGATTTTCTGAACTACACGAGTTGCGCGCATGGCCTGCTCCTTGGATCAAATCTCTCTTGGCGAGGGTTAAAGGGGCAGGGCGCGCAAAACAATGACGATCCGGTGCTTAAACCCGTGTTGCTAGCGCAAACAGGTGGGCGAGTTCAGCGTGCGAGCCGCCGAGCTTCCGCCGTGCGATAGATTGTCGTGATGACGACTGCAATCGCCAGCGTCAGCATCGCAAGGAAGATCAGGAAGTCCTGATCAAGCATGCGCATCAGATGCTCCGCCGAGACGACCATAACCCCGTTGATCGCATCCCCGAAATCACGATACTTCATTGCATAGCCCTTGGTGAAGGCGTCATAGAACCCATAGAGGAACAACGCGCCGAGAAGCGTCGCGATGTAGCCTTGGAGTACGACCGTCACGCCGCGAATATATGAGCGGTCGATGCGCGGCCCGACAACATACCAGCCGACGGCGGCAGCGACAGCGGCGAGAAACAGGCTGCCGCTCAAAGCCTCTGGCGGGTCTTCGTAGAGCATCTGATAGCGCATGCCGACCAAGTAGGTCAGGCTACCGAAAAGGATCATCGATGCAAGTCGGGTCAAAGTGGGCATATCAGCCTCGCTCGTAAGTCATATCCGAATGATCCGAGCAAGATAATCAGAGAATTGGACAAGATTATGGCCTGATTACCCGACCTGCTCCGGCGACAGATCAGGGCCGGTCGAGCACCAGCTGCGTCACATCGCATGTCCCGCTGGCAAATGCACTCGCGCAGGATGTCAGATAGAATTCCCACATCCGCTTGAAGCGCAGGTCATAGCCCATGGCAGAAATCTGCGGCCATTGCGCCTGAAAGCTGGTGTTCCAGCGCCGCAGGGTCTCGCTGTAGCTGGGGCCGAAATCATGCGTGCCGATATAGCGCAGCCCCTGACCCTGAGCGATCTGGCGCACGGGCGAAGGCGCGCCGAGCATGCCGCCGGGGAAGATGTATTTCTGGATGAAATCCACATGGTTGCGATAAGAGGCAAAGCGCGCATCCGGCACCATGATGATCTGGATGACGGCTTTCGCGCCAGGCTTGAGGCGCTCATGGACAGCCCGGAAATAGCGCGGCCAATATTTTTCACCCACCGCCTCGAACATTTCGATCGAAGCGATCCCGTCGAACTGGCCTTCGGTGTCGCGGTAGTCCTGCATGCGGATCTCGACCCGATCCGACAGCCCGCAGCGCGCCATCCGCGCGGTTGCGAAATCATGCTGGGCTTGCGAGATTGTCAAACCGGTCACACGCAAGCCGCGCTTTTGCGCTGCATATTCGGCAAATCCCCCCCAGCCACAGCCGATTTCAAGCACATGATCGCCGGGCTGCACCCCCATCCGGTCCACCATCGCGGCATATTTGGCTTCCTGCGCGTCCTCAAGGCTTTCATTGCCAGTGCTGAACAGAGCAGAGGAATAGGTCATGCTCGGGTCGAGCCAGAGCGCATAGAAATCATTGCCCAGATCATAGTGGTAGGAAATGTTCTTGCGCGCCTGTGCCTTGGAATTCGCCCGGAACCCGTGGCGCAGGCGCTCAAGGGCGCGCACCAGACGCATGCCCACGGCCTCGTCGTAGACGGACGGGTTGTCGTCATTGATCAGGTCCATGAAGGCTTGCAGATCCGGGGTCGACCAGCCGCCTTCCATGTAGGATTCGGCAAATCCCACATCACCTTCGCGGATCAACCGCGCAAAAAGGTCGGGATCATGCACATGCAGATGCGCGACATGTCCGGGCGCACGTCCCTCGGCACGAAACTGGCGGCCGTCGGGCAGGGTCACGTCCAGCCGACCTTTGTTCAGACGTTCGGCCCGCGCGAAAGCCTGTGCGAAGTAGCGCGGCAGATCGTACTGGCCCGAAAGCGAGGTCAGGATTGTCTCCATCTCAGCGTGATGCAATGCCATATCTGTCATGTGTCTTTCAGTCCTGTCCTGGCTGTTCAGCCTTGTTTTCGTTTTTCATAAGCTGCAAGCGCGCGCGCGCGGCCGTCAGCGAGGGGTACAATGGGCGCGGGCGCAGATTGATCAGGGCTCATATCCCAGCTGCGTGGGCAGGCATCAAAGAATTGCATTGCGGTTTCAGGCGGGTCATCCGAGATTTCGGCCAGCCAGCGCTTGCGATAGGCAGATTTGGGGTCAAACTTTTCCGCCTGCGTGTCGGGGTTGAAGATGCGGAAATAGGGCGAGGCGTCAGGCCCGGACCCGGCCACCCATTGCCAGCCCATCGCGTTGGCTGCCGGATCCCAGTCGATCAGGCAGTCTGCGAACCAGTCCTGCCCGACCCGCCAATGCGTCAGCATGTGTTTGGTCAGATATGACCCCACAAGCATTCGCGCGCGATTGTGCATGCGCCCGGTGACGTAAAGCTCACGCATTGCCGCATCTACAATCGTGATCCCTGTACGCCCCTGCTTCCAGCGCAGTGTCTCGGCGCTTTCCTTCTGCCAAGGGAAGCCATCCCACCCCTCACGCCAGCTTTTGCTCGTGATATGCGGGGTGTGATAAATCAGATGATAGGCAAATTCACGCCAGACCACTTCCTTGAGGAAGGTTTCCGCCCCGCGCTTGCCGTCCGACAAGGCGCGCTGTCCTGCTTCCCAAAGCGCCATTGGGCTGATTTCGCCATAGGTCAGGTTCTCCGACAACCCCGATGTCGCATCGCGGTCCATGCGGTCGCGGTCCTGATCATAGGCGTCAACTGCATTGCGGATGAAGTTCGCAAGCCGTGTCTGGGCTTGCGCTTCGCCTACATGCAAATAGGGCCGCAAAATTGCCGCGCCCCGATCCATCGCGCGGCCCATCGCCCAGTCGTCCAGCCTATCACTTTCGGGCCAGACCTGCGGGCAGGGCAGCACCTTTGGGGCAGGGCTGCGCGCGGGGACCGTGCGATCACGAACCGCTTTCCAGAAGGGTGTATAGACCTGATAGAATTTGCCTTGCCCCGTCGCGATGTCCCAAGGCTCGAAAAGCAGATGGCCCGCGAAACTGCGCGCCTCGATCCCGTCTTGCTTCAGCGCTTCTTTCACGGACTTGTCGCGCGCAATCTGGTCGGGATCGTATTGGCGCGTCCAATAGACCGATTGCGCCCCTGTTTCGCGGATCAGCGCCTGCAACACATCAAGCGCTGGCCCATGTCGCAGGATCAGACGACTTCCGATCTCATCGAGGCGCTGCGCAAAACTCTCTATCCCGAGCCCCATCCGCCATTTCGGCGCTGCACCGAGCGCCTCGACCACCTCATCGAGGATGAAGACAGGGATAACAGCCGCGCCGGTCTGCAGCGCCGCCTGAAGTGCGGGATGATCGCCAAGTCGCAAATCGCGTCGGAACCACAGAAGAATTGGTGTCTTGTCAGTCAAATCGACGGCCTTTGCTTCGTTGTCACATGCGATCTAGCGCAGCGATCCTGGGGTCAAGATCGCAGCAGTCACGCAGAGCTGCAGCGGCCGCTTTCTCGGGGTCGTCATGACAGGCACTGAACGGTCACAGGATCAGCTCGATCCCAGAATAATGCGCACATAGTCGCGCGTCTCGCGGAATGGGGGAATGCCGCCATGGCGCTCCACAGCGCCCGGCCCTGCATTATATGCCGCCAACGCGAGGTTCCACGAGCCAAATCTGTCGTACATCATGCGCAAATACCGCGCTCCGCCTTCCAGGTTCTGGCGCGGGTCCATAGGGTCGACCCGCAACATTTGCGCAGTGCCCGGCATCAGTTGTGCAAGACCCAAGGCCCCTTTGTGGGACACCGCGCCCGGGTTCCAGCGACTTTCTTGATGCACAAGGCGCAAGAACAGATCTTCAGGGATTGCATGACGGCGGGCCGCCGCGCGGGCGAGAGCGACAAATTCACCCTGATACGAACCGGAATATCGCGGGATGCCGGGCTGCGCTACCGCGTCGCGCGTGGCCGCGTTGGGCAAAAGCCGTGCCGAAGCGGAATATTGCTGCGACAAACGTCCGTCGATGACGTGGCTGGCCGCGCGCATGGCTTCGATCCGGGTGCCTGCAGCGCCTGACCCTGACAATTTCAGTCCCTGCGCTATGGCAAGAGGACTGTGCAATGAAAGTATGATCGATCCACCAAGCATCCAGATCACGCGCATATCGACTGTCCCGCGTTAAACTTTTCGCGAGGTTTAACACATTGCGCATTTTTTTCCAGCCCCCATGCTCGGACACGGAAAGTCGGCCTCAACCACTTCTTTACTCTGTTGCGATGTTGTAGAGCGTTGAAAGACTCGGATTCGCGCAGCATGCTGCGCATAGCGGCATGGCAAAGGGGGCCCCAATGGCAGGATCAGTTAACAAGGTCATACTTATTGGCAATCTGGGGCGCGACCCGGAAACGCGGACTTTTCCCGATGGCGGCAAAATCTGCAACCTGCGCATCGCGACGTCGGAGCGTTGGCGCGACAAGGCAAGCGGCGAGCAGCGCGAGCGCACAGAATGGCATAATGTCGTGTTGCGCGGCGAAGGTCTGGTTCGGGTTGCTGAACAATATCTCAAGAAAGGCTCAAAGATCTACGTCGAAGGGACATTGCAGACCCGGAAATGGCAGGATCAAAGCGGGCAGGATCGTTATTCGACCGATGTTGTGGTCGCCGGTCTTGGGGGCACATTGACCATGCTCGACGGTCGCGGTGACGGCGGTGGCACTGCTGGGTCTGGCGGTGGCGGCAGCTATGACCGCGATCAGGGCTATGCCTCGAGCTATGGCGGCGCCTCGTCGGGTGCTCCGGCGGATATGGACGACGAAATTCCCTTCTGAGATGCTCTTGACGTGATGAAGTGGGGCGAGTATCGACGGAAATGTTGCGGGTGTAGCTCAATGGTAGAGCAGCAGCTTCCCAAGCTGA
>REBU01000084.1 GCA_007692585.1 Paracoccaceae bacterium
GTGACAGGATTGCTGCTGCTCCGGCGCCATCACCGAAGCCTGCTCAACCGCTAGCACTGGCCGCGCGCCAGGGCGGTGCAGGCGTTTCAGGGATTTGCATCATCAAAGAGGCGATCCCAGAGCAGACCGAGCGTCGGATCGCTGGCGGCGGCGGCACGCACCTGTGCGAAGCCCTGACAGGGCTGCGTGCAGGGCCCTGCGACACAGGCCGCCATGGTGCCGTCCGGCAAGCGGCTCTCTGCCTCGGGGCAGGCGCAGGCGGCGGATCTGGGGGCAGATATGATCGGGCGCTGGAACATCTCGCGTCTCCTGTCGGATCGGGGTTGACCAAGTTTGACCGGGGCGGACCCGGCGATGCATCGACAGGATCATATTGGCCCGGGACCATGACAGCAGCGCGACGCTTTTATTACATTTCTGCAACGACAGCCCTGGCTGCGGATCTGAAATCCGCCCCAAAACTGCCCCCGAAAATGCCCCCGAAACTGGTCCCGCAAACCCGTCCCGACAGGGCCAATGCGGTTTTTATCTCAATAATTAGGCAATGGTGCGAATGCTATTGAGTTCCGGGGGGGGCGGTTTTATGACGAATGCGGCATTTCTACCCTGAGTAGTGCGGGCCGATATAATCACATCGAGGAAGGTAAGAATAATCATGACCAAATCCGTTTACGTTGGCATGAGCGCGGATCTTGTGCATCCGGGCCATATAAATATCCTCAAACGTGCCGCGGAATTGGGTGAGGTCACGATCGGGCTGCTGACCGACAAGGCGATTGCCAGCTACAAGCGCGTGCCCTTCATGGCCTGGGAACAGCGCGCCGAAGTGGTCGAGAACCTCAAGGGGGTGGTGCGCGTCGTGCCGCAGCACACGCTGGATTATGTGCCGAACCTGCGCAGCTACAAACCCGATTATGTGGTCCATGGCGATGACTGGCAGACCGGCGTTCAGGCCCAGACCCGACAGGCGGTGATCGACGCACTGGCCGAATGGGGCGGGCAGCTGGTCGAAGTGCCCTATACGCAGGGCGTGTCCTCGACGCAGCTCAACAAGGCGCTCAAGGAAATCGGCACGACCCCCGATATCCGCCGCGCCAGCCTGCGCCGGATGCTGCATGCCAAGCCGCTGGTGCGGTTTCTCGACCTGCATAACGCGCTTTCAGGGCTGATCATCGAGAAAGCCTGTATCGACACGCCGAGCGGGCGGCGTGAATTCGACGGGATGTGGGCCAGCTCGCTGACCGATTCCACCTCGAAGGGCAAGCCCGATATCGAAGCCGTCGACACCACGGGCCGCGTCAGCACGCTCAATGAGGTGCTGGAAGTCACCACCAAGCCGATCATCTATGATGGCGACACCGGCGGCAAGCCCGAGCATTTCCAGTTCACCGTGCGCACGCTGGAGCGGCTCGGGGTCTCGGCGATCATCATCGAGGACAAGACGGGCCTCAAGAAGAACTCGCTTTTCGGCACCGAGGTCGATCAGACCCAGGACACGATCGAGGCGTTTTCCGACAAGATCCGTATGGGCAAGCTCGCGCAGCAGACCGAGGATTTCATGATCATCGCGCGGCTGGAAAGCCTGATCCTGGGCAAGGGTGTCGATCATGCGATGGAACGCGCAGAGGCGTTTATCGCCGCCGGGGCCGACGGGATCATGATCCATTCGCGCGAAAAGACCCCCGATGAGGTGTTCGAGTTCTGCACGCGCTACAACAAGCTGGAGAACCGCAAGCCGCTGGTCGCCGTGCCCTCATCCTATAACAAGACCACCGAAGCCGAGCTGCAGGCACACGGCATCAATATCGTGATCTATGCCAACCAGCTGTTGCGCTCGGCCTATCCCGCCATGCTCGGCACGGCGCTGTCGATCCTCGAACATAGCCGATCGGCGGAATGTGACGCACGCATGATGCCGATCAAGGAAATCCTCGAACTGATCCCGGGGACGAAGTGATGATCTCCCCGCAAGCCTTTCATGCCACGCTGGCCGCCGAGGGCGTGGATTTTCTGGCCGGTGTGCCGGATTCCCTGCTCAAGGAATTCTGCGCCTATGTCGATGCGGCCCTGCCCCCCGAAGGCCATGTGATCGCCGCCAATGAAGGCACGGCCGTGGGGCTTGCGGCCGGGCACCATCTGGCCACAGGCGCGCTGCCGATGGTCTATCTGCAGAATTCGGGCCTGGGCAATACGATCAACCCGCTTCTGTCGCTGGCCGATGCCGAAGTCTACGGGCTGCCGATGATCGTGCTGATCGGCTGGCGCGGCGCACCCGGCGTCAAGGATGAGCCGCAGCATGTCAAGCAGGGCCGCGTCACACCGGCCTTGCTCGATGCGATGGAACTGCCTTACCGCGTGCTCGACGGTGACCCGGAGGCCGCGACCGAGGCCGCGCTCTGGGCCAGCCGCACAGCACGCGAGACCAGCGCCCCGGTGGTGTTGCTGGTGCATAAGGGTGCTTTCGGCAAGGCCGAGGAAAAGCGCCCGGCCCGCATTGTGCCCGACACGGTCATGGCGCGCGAGGCCGCGATCCGGCTGATCACCGGCACCTTGCCTGGCGGCGCGACGATCGTGGCCACCACGGGAATGATCTCGCGCGAGCTTTACGAGAGCCGGGGCGCGCTGGGGCAGGACCGGTCCAGCGATTTCCTGACCGTGGGCTCGATGGGCCATGCCTCGCAGATCGCGCTGGGGATCGCGCGGGCGAAACCCGGCGCGCAGGTGGTGTGTCTGGACGGCGACGGGGCGGCGCTGATGCATCTGGGCGGCATGGCCACGCTCGGCACCAGCGCGACCGGGGATCTGCTGCATATCGTGCTCAATAACGGCGCGCATGACTCGGTCGGCGGCCAGCCCACAGTGGCGCAACAGATCTCGCTCACGGCCATCGCACGGGCTTGCGGCTATGATGCGGTCGAAGGCCCGGTCGAGGCCGAGGATGATATCCGCGCGCAAGTCGCGCGCCTGTCGCAAATTTCCGGCCGCCGGTTTCTCGAAGTGCATGTCCGCCCCGGGTCGCGCGCCGATCTGGGCCGGCCCAGGGAAAGCCCGGCCGAGAACAAGGCCCAGTTCATAGCCCGTCTGCGCGACGCCTGAAACCCAAGCGACGGAGCCGCGCATGCAGTCCCAATCCGCACAGTCCTGGAGCGCCCATAACCCGGTCGCCGTGCATTTCGGGCCCGGCTGCCGCACAGCACTGCGCCCGCGCCTGTCGGGCCAGAAACTCCTCGTGGTCACTACGGCGCGGGGGCGGGCGCAATTCACCGCCGATCCGGTGCTGGGCACGATCCAGGCCGATCTGAGTTGGGTCGATACGGTCCAGCCCAATCCCGGCCTGACCGACACGCAAGCTGAAATCGACCGCCTGGCAGGGCAGAGCTTCGATGCCGTGCTGGCCTTTGGCGGCGGCTCGGCCATGGACGCGGCCAAGGCGCTGGCCGCGGCGCTGGCCCCCAGTCTGACCCCCGGCCTGCCCTGCCGCGATCTCGCCACGCTGATCGCCGATCCCGGCACCCATCTCGACCGCCCGCTCCTGCCCCTCCATGCCATCACCACCACATCGGGCACCGGCGCCGAGGTCACGCCCTTCGCGACCATCTGGGACCATGAAAACCGCAGGAAACTGTCGCTGGCCAGCCCGCGCCTGTTTCCACAAACCGCCATTGTCGACCCGGAACTGACCTACGGCCTGCCACATGCGGCGACAGTCTCGACCAGCCTCGATGCGCTCAATCAGGCGTTTGAATCGGTCTGGAACCGCAACCGCACCCCGCTCACCACGCTGATGGCCGCGCGCGCCATCGCGCTTGGGCTCGACGCGATCCCGCGACTGGCCGCCGATCCCGGCGATCACACCGCCCGCGCCATGATCGCCGAGACGAGCCTGCTCGCAGGGCTGTGCATCAGCCAGACCCGCACCGCGATCTGCCACTCCATCTCCTACCCGCTGACCGCGCATTTCGGCCTTGCCCACGGGATGGCCTGCGCCTTCACCATGGGCGCGGTCGCCGATCTGGTGCTGGAACGCGCCCCCGAGGCCCTGAGCGAGGTCGCAGCACTCAGCGGCCATGGCACGGCGACCGCGCTGGTTGCGGCGCTGCACAGGGTTCTTGCCGCGCTCGATATCTCCGCCCGATGCCGCGCTGCGCTGCCGGGGACCGAGGCCCTTATGGCCCTGCGCCCGGACATGCACACCCCCGGACGGGCAGATAACTTCAGCCTCGAGATGAATGACGACACCCTCGCCCTTGTGCTCACACGGTCCTGAGGGCCGGACGCAGACCCAAGGGCGCAATGACCTTTTGAACGGATGGCAGACGTGATCAGACAGATTGGCTCAAGAATACTTCGTCTATTTGGCTTGCAGCGGCGCAAGTGGGTTGAGGTTGAAGTCAACCAAAGATTGAAAGCCATTCAAAAAAACGGGCTAGGCAATCAAAAGAAACAGGCGCTCTTGGGCAAGGGAGCGACTAATTTCGAACAGCCAAGTAGAAAAATGGGAATTCTGGAAACCTATGTATATCATAGAGAAAAATATCCTGTCAAAGATAATATGGTCATTTGGGAATCCCATGGTGGCACAGGTATGGTCTGTCACCCGTTAGCACTATTCAGAGAGTTTATCAAAAGAGAAAATTTTAGCAACTGGGAGCATGTATGGGTCATTGAGGACGCAGAAGAGCGTGCTCGCCTTTCCGCCGAGTATAAATCTTTCCCAAATGTGAGTTTTATTGCACGAAAAAGCATTAAATATGCTGGAAAAATGGCTGTTGCCGGAATCATCGTCGGTAACACGTCTTTGCCAGTGTATTTCGCAAAACGCGAAGAGCAATACATTGTAAACACATGGCACAGCCTAACCGTTAAGAAACTTGGCTATGATCAGCCCAATGGCGCCGTAATATCTAGGAATATCATCAGGTCGCTGCTGTCAACAGACCTACTATTGTCGCCTAATCAGTGGATGACAAGCATATTTATGAATTCTTATAAACAGAAAAATATTTTCCATGGCTCTATCATGGAAAACTGTAATCCACGAGTTTCCTTACTTGACGTCCCTTTCGCAGAAGTGCGAATGCGATTGGCATCAAGAGGGATACTTGTTCAAAGTGATAAGCCAATCCTACTATACGCACCAACATGGAGAGACACGACAACTCTTGATGACGAGGTAGAAAGATTAACTCATGTTCTTGAGGTTTTAAAAAAGCATGCCGAACCATTAGGATATCAGATTCTTATTAAGCCGCATCATGTTACATTTACGCATCTTTCATCCTCCAACGTAGAGATGAGCAATTTTGTTCCGCCAACTATTGATGTTAATCTTATTCTCGGCGCAACAGCAATCTTAGTCACTGACTATTCAAGTGTGTTCTATGAGTTTCTGCACAAAAAGCGTCCGATACTATTTTATATTCCCGATCTCGACTTCTATAGCTCTGACCGCGGTCTCTATCTGAGCGTTGACGATCTTCCGGGCCCCGCCACTAAAGACATTAATGAAATTGTTAATTGGATCTCCGATCCGAAAAAGTTCTGCGACCCGTTTTCTGGCGTCGCTAAGAATATGTTAGAGGAGTCGTCTGTTGGCGATGCATCTATAAGCTGCAAGGCAGTGATTGACTATGTATTTGGGGCAGCCCGCGCCTCAACCTTTAAACGCAACACCAAAAGACCTATGCTTCCTGCACCAATAAAAATGCACAACATAATGGGCGGCAATAAGAAGAATGTTATTATATACGGGGGTCATTTTCGCAGAAATGGCGTCCTCACCTCTTTAATCACCCTTCTGAATAAGGCTGATTTTTCTACTCATGATTACACAATATTTTTTATGAACCCCTCAACCGATGATAAGGCGCAGATTGAACTTATTGAAGAGACGATGCAAAGGCTGCCTTCAGAGGTTAGAGTAATCATCAGAATTGGCCAGAGAACGCTTTTGCATGAAGAAGAAATTGCCCTCAAAGATGCAGAGGGCGGATTCTTGGAAGGCGCGTCGCTTATGCAGAATAGTGCGTTGAAATCGCTTTCTACAAGAGAATTTAAAAGATGCTTTGGCGATGCGCACTTTGATGTTGCAATTGATTATTCAGGATATGGCATATTTTTTCCATTAGTTTTGATTTCCGCTAACATCAAGAAGTTCATTATCTGGCAACATAACGACCTTGCCGCAGACCTTGGTAACTTGAATAAAAGGGGAGCGGCCAATCTTCAAAATAAGACATCCGCAGCGGGCCTGATGCAGTTATATAAAGCCGCTGATTACATGGTTTCTTGCACAGAAGAAATTATGAAAGTTAACCGCTCATATCTATCAAGTTCAGAGAACTTTGATAGATTTGTCTATATTCGGAATATTGTTGATGTTGAGCGCGTTCTTGCTGGAGCAGATAACACATTTGCATCCCTGAAAGCCCCTGAGCGGCCCATCTATAAGGTCTCAGCAGACAGGTCGCTGCATCTGCGCGAAGTATCGACAGTATGCGAGGAAATGGTTTACTGCGACAACAGTCCTTTTGATGGATCGGGGGAGGCGCTGAGCGTTACCGAAGTAACGCTACCTTCTAAGGAAGACATAAATTTTGTTACTATTGGTCGATATTCCCCGGAAAAAAATCATATCGCACTTATCGAGGCATTTTCCAAATTCAATATCGATAGGAGAAATAGTCGTCTTTATATTATTGGCGATGGATCGTTAAGGCGAGAATACGAGCAAGTTATCGCGCGATTGCAATTGTGTGATCGCGTTATCTTGACAGGAAACCTGCGGAATCCATTTGGATTAAGCTCCCTATGTGATTGCTTTATTTTCCCATCCCTTTATGAAGGAATGGGGTTAGTGGTCCTTGAGGCACGCTTGTTGGGATTGGCGGTAATCTGCTCAAGGTTTCTGGCTGTGAATTCGGTGACTGATGCCGATTATAATTTGTTGACTGGTCACTCGGCAGACGCGTTATATGCTGCAATGAAAGACTTTGCAGATGGGAAAGTTGTTGGGGAAAAGCAATTCTCCGTAGATTCGAAGAATGAGGAATCTGTCAGGAAGTTCAAGAGCTTGCTTTCGTGATTAAAGGAATAATCCTTGAAACGCCAGATCCTCGATCTCTACAGGCGGTTTGTTCCCGAGCCGGTCAAGCAGTGGATCC
>REBU01000111.1 GCA_007692585.1 Paracoccaceae bacterium
TGGGAAGGTCGTGACAAAAGGCTTAAACTGTCGCATGAGAACAAGCTGGCAAAAGGATAGCGGCGCTTGGGGCATTCTTTCAATCTGGCAGAGCGATTACTCGCCACTTACGACGACATGCCGCGCGGCGAACGTAAGCTCGCGGATTTGCTGCTCGAGGACGTCAACGCGATCCGCTTCTTCACCGCTTCTGATCTTGCCGCAAAAGCGCAAGTATCGAAAGCCACTGCCGCGCGACTGTTTCGTAGGCTTGGCTATATCGGCTACAAACAAGCGCAGCGCGAGGCGCGAGAAGCTCCCGGGCTGATCGCGCAAGGCGCCGCAGCAGGTGGCAGGCAAGCCGAGACCTTGTCTCCTGGTGCCTACCTTGATGCAGAGGTCAAGCATCTGGTACGCACCTTTGAAATACTGCCTGCGGATGTCGTCACTCAGGCTGTGACCGCGCTGCATGATGGTGAGAAACTATGGGTGGTGGGGTTTGGCGATGACTATCCGCTCGCCCATTTCGCACGCGCGCTGCTGATCAAGCTGCGCCCTGACATCCGTATGATTCCCATCGGCGGTTTTCCAGTACCCGAAGAATTCGCTTCGATCACGCCCGCCGACACTGTGCTGGTGCTAGGCCTGGGCCGGCGCTCGGGCATGCTGCGTAACCTGATGGGGTCGGCGGCGCGCGCCGGTGCGCGGATCGTGCTGGTCACAAGCACCATCTCGGCGGGCGACAAGAGCGTGGCGAGTGTTATTCTGCGGGGGCGTTCTGATGGGCCGACGCGCTTCGGTTCAATGACCGCGACGGTAAGTCTGTTGACCTATTTGTGCGCGCGACTCGCCGCCCGAATCGGCGATCCGGCGCAGGACCGGATGCGTCAGATTGAACAAATTCATAGCGAATGGGGCGAAGAAAGCGAAACTACGGCCTGAGCCAGTTTCAGAATGCGGGTGAAAGAGAGGTCTTTTCCCTCAATAAATTTCATAAATGAAAATATTAATGTCTCTTATGAAATTTATCTTGCGGCAGTGAGGAGAATCTCTCCTGTATTGGCCAACCGCTCTGCGGTGCCCTGCTCCTGTCTTTCCCTGTTATGGAGACCAAAATGACTGCTTCCCATCATCGACTTTCGGCCGCGCTGCTATCATCCGCGCTTGGCCTGACGGCTGTTCCGGCCTTCGCGCAGGATGTGATCTGGGCGCGTTACGGCGATATCGACAGCCTTGATCCACATCGCGCGACCTCGACGCTGTCGCTGCAAATCTGGGATCAGATCTACGACACGCTCCTCGCGTTCGACATGGACGCAAATCCGGTACCCAATATGGCTGAAAGCTGGGAGGCCTCAGAGGACGGGCTGACCTACCGTTTCACCCTGCATGAGGGCATCCTGTGCCATGATGGCAGCCCTTTCACGGCCGAGGATGTACGTTTCACCATCGACCGCGCCTTTGGTGAGACGCCCAGCTTGACGCGCACAAGCTGGGGGCCCATCGAGAGCGTCGAGGTGATCGACGATTTGATCTTCGAGATTACGCTCGAAACCCCTTTCGCGGCCTTCCTCACGTTTCTGGCCGATCCGTTTTCCTCGATGATCTGCTCGGGTATTGACACAGACACCTTCGGCTCCTCGACTGCCATCGGTACAGGACCGTTCAAGTTGGTCTCCTGGGCGCGGGGTTCGGAAATCGTGCTCGAAAGCTTCGATGGGTTCCGCAATCTGGGCCAGGCTGCTGAGAATACAGGCGCGCCGGGGTTTGACCGGCTGCTCGTGCGTACCATCCCCGAAGCGCAGACCCGCCTTGCCGCACTGCGTACCGGCACGGTCCATATAGCCGAGCCGCCCTTTGACGACATTGACGCCATTCGCACCGAGGGCCTGCTGGATATCGTGATCGCCGAGAATACCGGTCAGAACGTGTTCTGGCAGTTCACCACCTCGCGTCCGCCTTTTGACGACATCCGCGCTCGTCAGGCGGTGGCCTTGGCGACCGATCCGGCCATGGCTATCGAGATCATCTATGGTGATCTCAGCCAACGCGAATGGTGCCCGATCTCGCGCGGGGTCTTCGGCAATGATCAGGACTTCTGCGAGGCGCTGGGTTACGCTCATGACCCGGCCCGCGCACGCGAACTGGTCGCCGAATTGGGCTTTGGCCCCGGCAATCCGCTGCGCACCACGATGCTGGTCTGGACCGGCGGCAACCGTCACATGCTTGCGGAAATCTTTCAGGCCCAGCTTGCCGAGGCCAATATCCAGGCCGAAATCGAGATCATGGATATCGGCACGATGAATGCCCGAGTGCGCGCCGAGAACGAGGATGTTAACAACACCACTCCTGGCACTTTCGACATGATGACCTGGTCGTGGTTTGACCCGGATATCCTGTTCCAGCTCTGGCATTCGCCCGGTGCCTATTCCGGTTATCAGAGCCCGGAACTGGACGCGCTTTTGCAGGAAACCCGGACCACCATCGAGCCTGAGGCACGTCTCGAAGCAGTCCATGCGGTTATCGAATACCTGATGACCAATGCAGTCCATATCGGGCTCTACACGCCCGGCTGGGAATGGGTCTTTGCGGTCCGCCCGGAAATCGAGGGGCTACAGGTCGGGCCTTTCGTGCGTCCGAACTTCCTCGACGTGACCGTCGCACAGTGATCGCAACCAATGCAGGGGCCAGACCGGCCCCTGCACCCTCTGTCCTGAAGGCACGCCCAGAATGCTGGTCTTTCTTGCCCAACGCCTATTCGCAGCCCTGATCACGATCTGGATCGCGACGATTGCCGTGACCTTGCTGATCCATCTTGTGCCCGGCGATCCGGTCCGGATCATGTTCGGCGGCTTCCAGACCACCGAGGCCGAGCTCGAGGCGATCCGCACGCGCCTTGGGCTTGACCAGCCGATCTGGCGGCAATACCTGATGTTTCTTGGCCGTCTGGCCGAAGGTGATTTGGGCCGTTCCATCGTCGGCAACCAGCCTGTGCTCGACATCCTGCTTGAACGCCTGCCCGCGACACTGGCGCTGACCCTCGCCTCGCTTGCTGTGGCGATCGTGGTTGGGATGGGCCTGGGCTTTCTCGCCGCCGTCAAGCGCGGGACATGGATCGACTCAACCGCCATGATCTTGGCCATCGTAGGTGTCTCGATGCCGCATTTCTGGCTGGGGCTGCTGCTTCTCTTCCTGTTTTCGGTCACGCTCGGCTGGCTTCCCGTAGCGGGTGGCGACTGGCGAAGCCTGATCCTACCTGCGCTGACCCTGGGGCTCGCGACGGCGGCCGTACTCGCGCGGATGACGCGCTCGGCGATGATCGATGTGCTCGATCAGGATTTCGTCCGCACCGCTCGTGCCAAGGGCCTGCCCGGCACGCTGGTGCTCTCCCGCCATGTGCTGCGCTCCGGGCTGGTGCCGATCTCGGCCATGCTGGGGATGCAATTCGCCTATCTGATGGGGGGCGCCATCGTGGTCGAGAATGTCTTTGCCTGGAACGGGCTGGGGCGCTTGGCCATTCAGGCAGTGCTGGCGCGCGACTATCCGCTGATCCAGGGCTTTATTCTGTTTTTCGCCACCATCGTCGCCCTCGCCTCGGTCGTGATCGACCTGCTCTATGCCGTGCTCGACCCACGTATAAGGTATGCCAAATGATCACCGGAACACAGGATCTTGCACGCGATCTGGCCAACGCGGGTGTCGTGCGCCAGCGCGGTTTCTGGCGCGGGTTGCTCGCAAGCCCTTCGGGCGTGATCGGGCTCGCGTTGGTGGGCGTGCTGATCATCACAGCCGCGCTTGCCCCGCTGATCGCGCCCTATAATCCACTTCAGATGGCCGCCGGACCCCGCCTCGCACCGCCTTCGCTTGCGCATCCTATGGGCACTGACCAATTTGGCCGCGATGTGCTCAGCCGCGTTGTGCACGGTGCGCGGCTGACGCTGCTGGTGGGTACAGTCGCGGTCAGCCTCTCGCTGGTAGCGGGGCTCGCGCTGGGGCTGCTCGCGGGCTATGCGGGAGGCTGGCTCGAGCGCATCTTCATGCGGCTCGTGGATGTGCTCTTTTCCTTCACCGAAATCGTCATTGCACTGGCTTGTCTGGCCATTCTGGGCGTCGGGCTGACCAATGCAATGATCGCCATCGGGATCGCGGCGATCCCCTTCTATGCGCGCATCACGCATTCGGTCGTGCTGGTCGAGAAGAGTAAACCCTATTTCGAGGCAGGGATCGCGGCAGGCGCAGGCCATATGCGGCTTATTTTCCTGCATCTGCTGCCAAATGTCGTCCCTACCCTGATCGTGGTCGCCACACTCGGCATCTCGACCGCCGTGCTGGCGGCTGCGGGCCTGTCCTTTCTGGGCCTCGGCGCGCAGCCGCCGCAACCGGAATGGGGCTTCATGCTGGCCTCGTCACGCGATCTGATCAGTCGCGCGCCCTGGATGATGATCTTCCCGGGCCTTGCCATTGCGCTGACCGTGCTGGGCTTCAATCTGCTGGGCGACGGCATCCGCGAAGCCATGGATCCCCGCCAAAGGAGGCGCCAATGACCGAGATCCTGCTCGATGTGCGCGATCTGACTGTGGCTTTCGGCACAAGCCGCGCGGTCGAGGGTCTGTCCTACCAGCTTGCGCGCGGCGAAACCTTGGCGGTGGTGGGCGAGAGCGGCTCAGGCAAGAGCGTGTCCTCTCTGGCGCTCTTGGGCCTCCTGCCGCCCCGCGCGGCGCAGGTCCTAAGCGGTCAAGCGATGTTCGGCGGCACCGATCTGTTGAGCCTGAACGATGCGGAGTTACGCCGTATTCGCGGGCGGCGGATCTCGATGATCTTTCAGGAGCCGATGACCTCGCTCACCCCAGTCCTGCGGCTGGGCCAGCAATTGACCGAGGGGCTCATCGTGCAGGAAGGGCTATCGGCCCGCGTGGCCCACAGCCGCGCCTGCGAGATGCTTGAACGCGTGGGCCTTGATGCGCCCGAGCGGCGGATGCGCCAATATCCACACCAGCTTTCGGGCGGCCAGCGCCAGCGCGTGATGATCGCCATGGCCATGCTCGTGCAGCCCGAAATCCTGATCGCGGATGAGGCCACCACGGCGCTCGATGTGACCGTGCAGGGCCAGATCCTCGATCTGATCCGTGACCTGCAGGCTGAATTTGGCATGTCGGTCCTGATGATTACCCATGACATGGGCGTTGTGGCAGAAATGGGTGACCGAGTGCTGGTCATGCATCGCGGCCAGAAGGTCGAGGACGGCCACGTCTCTGACGTGCTCGCCCGCCCCCGAGCGCCCTATACGCAAGGGCTGCTCGAGGCAGTGCCGCGTCTGGGGGCCGGGGCCGCGCTGCGCTCCGCCCCGCGCGATACGGCCGAGCGTCGGGTGATCTTGCGCGCGGATGGGCTGCGCAAGAGTTTCGCGCGGCGCAATTGGCTGGGTAAGACGCAGGCCGAGACGCATGCGCTTGATGATGTGAGCTTCGATTTGTGCGCAGGCGAGACACTGGCGTTGGTGGGTGAGAGCGGCTCAGGCAAATCCACCACTGGCCGCGCCGTGCTCGGGCTGATGCCGCTCGATGCCGGGCGCGTTATGATCGAGGGGCGCGATCTGCGCGACTTCTCGGGCAGTGCGCTGCGGCAGGCCAGGCGGCACATGCAGATGATCTTTCAGGACCCGTTTGCCTCGCTCAATCCACGCCTATCGGCTGCGCGGCTCGTGGGTGAGCCGCTGGTGATCCATGGGCTTGCACGCGGGCAGGAGCTGACCGACCGGGTCGCGGATCTGTTCCGGCGCGTAGGGCTAGATCACGGGCATATGACGCGCTATCCGCATGAGTTCTCTGGCGGGCAGCGCCAGCGTCTTTCGATTGCCCGCGCGCTGGCCACCGGCCCCCGTTTCATCGTGGCCGATGAGCCGACCTCGGCGCTCGATGTGAGCATTCAGGCGCAGATCCTCGATCTGATGCGCGGTTTGCAGCAGGATTTGGGGCTGGCCTATCTGTTCATCAGCCATGATCTGGCCGTGGTCGAGCGATTGGCGCATCGCGTCGCGGTCATGCGCGCGGGCCGCATTGTCGAGCTTGGACCCACCGATCAGGTGCTGCACGCGGCCCGCCACCCCTATACGCAACAGCTGATCGCAGCTGTGCCCGTTCCAGACCCTGCGTTACGCCGTAACCGCAGTGCGCTTGCCTATGACGGAGAGATGCCTATGGGCCCGCTCACGCATGTCGCGCCAGATCATCTGGTCGCGCAATGACTATCGGTATCGCAATTCACGCGCCACAGGCGGCACAACTGGCGCTCGCGGCCCTGCGCGCAGTCGAGCAGATCGGACGGGGTGCAATCGGGGGCTTTGTCAGCTTGCGGGCCATTGGGCCCGACAACACGCTGCTGGGGCTCGAAACCCAGCGCGGCGGCGCGGCGGCGCTTGGCGCTATTCTCTGGCCAACGGGTCTGGCCAAGGCGCAGCATGTTGTGCTTATGTCTTCTGGCCCCGACCGCCCCGAGCCGCTTGCGCAATTCACACCAGCCAAGGCCGGGGTGGGGCTGGTGACAGGCCACCGGCTGCCCAATATGCGCGACGCTGCGGGCTCTGCACCCAATCTGCGCGCGTTGGCGCTGCTCGAACGGGGTGTGCTGCCCGAAACCGCTGTCGCACAGGTGCTGGCACAGGACCCGCAATCTGATGCAGGGCTGATCGCGCTGGACATGGCGGGCCGGATCGGAATCGGCAACAGCGCCTTGGTAGCCGCGCGTGATGATCTGGGTGCCTCGATCCTGCGAACGCATGACTTGCAGATGGGTGTCTTGCACAATTCCATCTACCCACATGACATCATCGCGCCGCTGGCCATCGCAACAGCACAGGACAAGCTCGCACCGATCGACCGTGCGGAACATCATTCGCGAGCGATAGGTCTACCGATCCATTCGAGTGCTCCACGCCGGGCGCTTATCCTAGATGACGCGAGCGGCGCGCCTGCACGTATCGAGACGCCTGATCCCAACTGGCAGACTGACCAGTACGAGGGCGCCCCTCTTATGCGTGGCGATCCAGTCATCCGCCGCAATGATGTGATTGGTCGAATTCGGGTGGAGGTTTATGGCATCGCATGTGCTGGACGAATTGCAGCCACCCGCGGGCAGGAGCTGTTTGGATGGTGCAATGTCA
>REBU01000112.1 GCA_007692585.1 Paracoccaceae bacterium
CTGTTGCGCGGAAAATCCACTTATCACGGCTGTTCAGATTTCCGGAACCACCTCTGTGCCGGGCTCAACCGCGCGGGCGAAGTAGCGCTGGGCGATCTCGGGCAAGTCCGCGACCATGGTGGGGTCGTAGAGCTGCGGGTCGGCCTCACGCGCGCTTTCCAGCGCGGCCCAGACCTGCGCCGCCTGCGCCCGGTCACTGGAATGGACCCAGAGCCCGAGGGCGATAGCGGCCAGCATAAGGGCTGCGAGGACAAGAAGAATAATCTTGAAATTGGTCATCAGGCAAATCCAACAGGCTGAGTGGGGTCGCTACTCCGCGGCAGGCAGGGCATTGACGGCGAGGAATTCGCTGATCCGTTGCCGAACCGCGTCGTGATGGCCCAGCAGCAGATGGCCGCCGGCCTCTACGAACAGCGTCTCGGCGCCCGCGATCCCCTCGGCGGTGGATGTTGCCGTCGAGAACGGCGTGAGCCGGTCATCGCGGGCGTGGACGAGTAAGGCCGGAACGCGGATCGTAGCTCGGTCTATGGGGTAAGCTGGGTCGATGGCCGCGCCTTCATTCGCGAGCCCCGCGCGGCGGAGGGTCACCGGCAGGAAGGCCACGATCATCGCGTCAAGGAAGGCAGCCTCGGTGGCAGTCATCCCGGCGGTCAGCTCGGGCCGGGCATCGAAGATCGAGGCCAGCGCGCGCGGCGACAGGCGCAGCACCACCCAGAGCGGCAGGTCGGTCGCAAAGAGCGCATCATAGAGCCAGATCGGGACCGGTAACTCTTGGCCCTCAGCGTCAAGCGGGGCATAGGGGGCGAGCGACATCAGGATGAGCGCCTGCACGCGCCCGGGGTGACGGAGCGCGAATTGCAGCGCCGGGGGGGCGCCGCCCGACATGGCAATGACCGTCACCCGGTCGATCCCCAAAGCATCGAGCAGTTCGGCGAAGGCATCGGCCTGCGCGGCGGTCGAAGGGTCGGCAGGCAGGCCCGATCCGGGATAGCCAAAGCGCGATGGCGCGATCCAGCGCGTCCCCTCAGGAAGGAACGCTTGCGCCAGTATCGCCCCCTGATCATGCCCACCACCCGCGCCATGGATCGCCAATACCGGCGTGCCCTGCCCAGCTTCTGCATAGGCCACCGGGCCAAAACGCGTCTGGATCACCCTCGCGCTGCCCGCAAGATGCACCTCGATCTCCCGCATGTCGCGCTTCCAGACCAGCCCGACAGCGCCCGCGACGAGCGCCAGCGCCAGCGCCAGCAGGATCAGCCAACGAGCGCGGAGCCTCATGGCGAGACCTCATGCATCGATCACGGCCGTGACCGCGCGGCGCAGCGACTGCGGCATCGGTGGAGCATAACCGAAGCGCAGCACCTTGTCGGGGCAGCGGTCGCTTTCGCCAAGCAGGGACTGCAATTGCGGACGGGTGCTGGCCACCTCGACCGGTTGGTTCAGATTCGCGTGCCGGATCCAGCCACCTCCGCCAGCGGCGATCAGTGCGCCGCCAGTCAGCAAAAGGGAACGACGGGACAGCATTTGGGCTCTCCGATGAGGAATAAGATGACAGCAATCCCTTTATCATGATTCCGCAGTGCATCGATTTGATATCGATCACGCGGGCAGTCTGGGTTCGGCTGCACCGGTCTGCGCGGCTACCAGTCCCGCCCCCGGAGCCGATCACCGCGCACGAGGAACCGGCCGTCGATCCGAAGGGCGAGCGGTTCCCCCGCGATCGGCGCCTCGGCCGTGCCGGGTCGCTGGGCGTGGATGTGCAGGTGCGGCTCGGTCGAGGCGCCGGAGTTTCCGACTTCGCCGAGGAGCGTTCCGGGCACGACCGCTTCGCCCGGCACCACCGTCACGCTGCCCTGGCGCATATGGGCCAACACGATCCACGCCTCGCCGCAGTGCAGGATAACGTGGTTGCCCAGACGATTGACCGGATCCTCCTGCGGCACCTCGAAATCCGGCCAATCGCCTTCGGCCGCGACCACGGTGCCGTCACAGGGCGCGTACAGGCGTGCGCCGAAAATCGCATAGGTTGCGGGATCGGCCGACCGCCAGCCCCGGGCGCGCAGGCCGAAGGGGCCGAGACCGAAGAAATCCACGGCAAAGGATTGCCCCCGCCACTGCCGGAAGCGCGCAATCGTTTCGTCGAGGGTGCGCATGTGCCCGTTGACCAGCGGGTTCGATCCGCCATGCCCCACCAGGAAATTTCCCGGCCCGAAGGGATTGGCGATATCGACCACCGCGACGGGTGGCAGCGCGCGCCCTGCCATCGCCTGCCAGCCGGACCAGCCCCCGACCCCCAGCAGTCCCAACGACAGCGCCAGCATGACCCAACCACCGATGCCGGTCGGCAGCATCGGTCGCGCCGAAAGCGCGTCCAGCCCCAAGATCACCAACACGAGCCAGAGTGCGCCATAGGCCCACGGCGACCACCAGACCGGCACCGCCCATTGGGCGATCCGTGCCAGTGCAAACAGGATCGCGGCAACGCCCGCCGCCTGCGCCAGCCATCCCAGCACCGAGCCCGCCGGCCAGAAGGCCAGCCAGCTCAACAACAGAAGCGGCAGGCCCACCTGAACCAGAAGGATCAGGGCTGTCATCAGAGCGGCCCACCAAAGGCGAGGCCCCATTGGAACATCAAGCCCGCAAGGCCGGCGAGGGTGAGGGCGAAGGCACTGTGATGAACGCGCCGCCCAAGGCTCCAGCCTGGTGCCCGCCAAACGAGGATGAGCGAAAGCATCACAAGCGCGGCCAGAACGGCGACCGCATCGGCCAGCGCCAGCACGGCGGTCATGGTCGGTTGCGGCTGGTCGAACAGGAATTCCGATCCGAGTTGGGCAGCAGTGATCCCCGTCGCCACCACCGCCCCGAGCATAACCCAGACCCCCGCCGCACCGGCCACCGCGGTAACAGCAGCGAGGGTCCCCGCGCGCGACCCGCCCCGCAGACCGCGCCGCCACAAAAGGCCCAGCAGCGTCGTCAGCGCCAGAAAGGCTGCCAACCCGAAGCCTACACCCAGCCAAACTGGGTCGTTCAGGCCCTGCACCCGCTCATGGGTCTGCGTGCCGGTCCCGTCGGCCAGCCGCACCACCCGGCCCCGGTCGTCGCGGATCACCCAGAGCCGCTCGCCCGTGGGATCCTGCCAGAGGTCCGGCGCGACAGGCTCGAAACGCGAGACGGCCTGAAGAAACGGATTGGGCACCAGCAGCGCGCCGTCGGGCAGCGCCGCCACCGTCAGCGGCGCCAGCGCCGCCATCACCCGCGCCGGCCCCGAAAAGGCGCGGCGGTTGCTGAGATAGCGCCCGGCGGCATCAGTCGCACGGGCGCTGTCATCCGCAACCGTCTGGGGCCTGGAGTCTTGAAGCCCGGCTTCGGTCGCCAGCGCGGCGAGGATCATGTCGGGCGCGAGGAAGGGCAGGCTCGCCCCCGTCCCGCCGTTCTGCGAGACGAAGACGCCCGCGCCGATCTCGGGGATGAATACGAGGTTCGACAGGAACTCGTTCAGCCCGCCGCCGTGGCCCAGGACCGTGGTGCCGAACAGCGGGCGGGACTGGAAGCCATGCGCCATGTCCGCCGAATCGGGCCGGTCGTCAAACAGCCGGGTACGCATCCGCGCCATCGTCTCGGGCGCCAGCAGGCGCACCCCGTCCAGCGATCCGTCACCCATCAGGAAGCGCAGGAAGCGGGCCATGTCAGCGACGGTGCTTGCACTGCTGCCGGCCGGGCCGAAGCTGCCGATGTCGATCCGGAAGGCCGGGTGGGTGATGCCGCCCTGAACCCGGTAGCTTCGGGACAGCGCCGGCTGATCGGGGCGGCGCGTCGCCTCGCTGTAGGTGGTGGAGGCCATCCCGAGAGGGTCGAGGATGCGGGTCTGCAGGAACGCCTGATAGGGGATGCCCGCGACGTCCTCGACGATCTGCCCGGCCAGTGCCACGCCCCAGTTGGAATAGGCCGTCACCTGTCCGCGCGGGAATACCTGCTCGGGCGCCGAGGCCGCCAGCGCCTGCGGGCGCGGCAGCGCGCCCACGGCTGGATCGAACAGCGCGTAGCTTTCCTCGTATCCCGGTCGGTGGCTCATCAGATGGGCCAGCGTCAGCGGCTCGGTCCCCGGCACCATCTTTTCTCGCAGGTAGCCCGCAACATCGGCCTGCAGGTCCAGACGCCCCTCCTCGACCAGCATCATCACCAGGGTCCAGGTAAAGAGCTTTGAGATCGAGCCGATCTCGAAGCGCACATTCTCCGGCCCGGCGGCGATACCCGCCTCCAGATCGACGCTGCCCCAGCCGCGCAGGATCACCTCGTCGCCCACCACCACCGCGGCAATGGCACCCTGCACCTGCTCGGTTGCCATGAAGCCCGCCGCAAGCCCGTCAAGGCGGGCGGCGACCGGACCCTCGGACAGCGTCTGAGCGCATGTTCCGCCTTTCGTCGCGAGAGCCAGAAACCCAGCGGCAACTGTAGCAATGAAGTAACGAATAAGCTTCAAGCCTTCTCCTGTACGCCGTCCGACTTTCGGTAACCCTGACCAATTCGAGAATAACAGCCTGACGATTCGTCACCGTGACCTCGATCAAGGGCAGTCCATCGGACAGACGATATCAACCACGGAACAGACTCGCGGGAATCAACTTCAGCATGCGCCTGTTCAGGCATTCTTCTAGCCAAAGACTTCGGCACCAGAGCGCTCCGTCGAACGCGTCCTGGGCGTTCAGAAGTGCACCCAGAAAAGCGGTTCCCACCAATTCGGCCCCAGATCGGGTGCAAACTCTATTTTCGTACTCAAACTCGCCGATGTGGTCGGGTTTTTACACAGCCTCCGCCCCGTGCGCTGGCGAATCCCGCCTCGACGCATCCGGCCATGAACTGCCTTCGCAGGCAATTACGGGGGGGGCAAAGTCTCTTCTCGCCTTTTGGTGACCATCGCGAATGCACATTTCCTTGAATATGCAGATTGCACAGCCAACCAATTTTCCGGTCACGCAAAGCCCTCAGGCAACAGTCTGACGGTGTCGGATCAACCTGGGGCTGGCCTCCATACGCAAGCAGTTTTCGGGCAGAGCTGCATCAATCCGAGCAAGACCACTGAGGCTCTGAAGCCAGGGTCCCGGCAAAATACTCAGCCTCCGTCAGCAGGCGATGTCATGGTCACACTGACCCCACCAATACCTTCAATCACAACTTCCAAGACCATCCCGGGCTTGACCGGGCGAGCCCCCAAGGATGTCCCGCAGGCGATAAGGTCGCCGGGGTTGAGCGTCATGTCATTCGACAAGAGACTGACAATCTTCTCTGGCGGCAAGATCATGTCGGATGCCGGATATGATTGGCGCTCTCGGCCGTCCACAAGGACGCTGATCACAAGATCCTCCCAGTTCACATCTGTTTCGATGACCGGGCCGACAACGCCAAACCCATCAAAGCTTTTGGCGCGGGTCCATTGCGGGAAAGATGGATCCGCGTGCAGAACATCTAGCGAAGTGATGTCATTGATGCAGGTGTAGCCAAAAATGGCCTCAGCCGCCTTTTCGGGGCTGACAGCCTTGCAGGTTTTGCCAATCACGATGCCCAACTCGCCCTCGAATATAACGCGCCCGGCTGCGAAGGGCAGTTCAACCTTGGCACCATGCCCCGAAAGGGAACTGTCGGACTTGAAGAAATAAAGAGGATGCGTCGGGTGATTCATCCCGCCCTTTTCGGCAGCGGCCTTAAAGTTGTTCCACAGGCCGATGAACTTGCCGGGCTGAACCGGAGCCTGCAGCGTAACCTCTGAAAGTGGCACAGGCGCACCAACGGCTGTATCCGACCCCAGACCATCACGCGGATGAAGTTCGTCATTGATAATCACACCGATGATCTGCGATCCACCTTTGGTGTAGCCCCTAGCCCATTTCATGATGTCGTCTCCTCATGTCGATCTTCCGCGTGAGCGCCTCAAAATCCTTCAAACTCAGCAAGGTCTTCAAGCGCATTTATGCAGCGTCGTGATTGTTCCTACAAGCGCCATGCCGGGGGAAGCACTGTCGTGGATTGCCGCGATCCAAGTCTAATCCTCATGATCGGACATGGATTGCCCTGCACAAAGCCCGAGGTGTCTTGGGATTGGGATTAGCTGCCCGACATACCTCCGCGCACGGATCCGTAGTCCGTCAGTCGCGCGTTAGGCTTGCGTCTGATCGCGCAGGATATCGCTGAACTGCGACCGCGTCTCGCGGGGCCGCAGTTGATAGGTGAGTATCCTTTGTGACGTGAACTTGACATAGCCTTCGCACTCTTCGGCACAGAAGGTCTTGCTGGCGCCAACGATGCGATCCGAATGGCCGAGGATCGCGACGATTGTGATTGTCACACTGTCGATCTGATCTGCGGACCAGTTCTCGCCAAGGCTGATCCGGGCGCGGGACACCAGATCCGAAAGCGATCCGATATCGACGGTTTGGCCCGGATGCAGAGTTCCCCGATTGGTCCGCGCCAGAGGGTTTTCGACATCATCCTCGGAAATCTCGTTGCGATCAGTGACAATTGTGCGGACTTTGTCTTCATTATGCACAAGATCTGCCACGACTCCCTGGACATAGACCGGGCTGGGGCTGAGATTCGTAACAAGGCACCGCGACCGGGCACCCATCGCAGCCCCGATATCGATATGGAGCACGCTTCTGGACTGGCGCATATGATTGATCAGGAAAAAATGCAGATAGGCTGTCCAGATCAGGACCATCAAACCATTCAGGACAGCATTCACGACGTCGGCGTGTGCGAAAAGAAAATCCAGCATCGTTCTGACTGACCTGCACTCTTGTGGCGGTTATGTTTCTTTGTTCCAACACACCTTAGGCTCCAGACTCATTGATATTCAAAGCCAGAACAGCACTGTCGCTGCGAGCGCGACGGCAGAGAAGAACACTTTCGG
>REBU01000064.1 GCA_007692585.1 Paracoccaceae bacterium
TGGTGCGGTCGAGAAGACTCGAACTTCCACGGGAGTTACCCCACAGCGACCTCAACGCTGCGCGTCTACCAATTCCGCCACGACCGCACGTGCCAGATGAGCGTGCTTCTAACGAAGTGATCCGCGCTTGAAAAGGGGAAAATTGCGCCCTGTCGCCCCATCCGCGCGCGGCAGCAAACGTGGCTGGGCGCTCCACAGGATTGCCGCGCCAAGCGCGAAAACCAGTGCCGCTGCGGTGAAGCCCGCCCAGCCTGTCTCCGCCAGCACAACCTGCGACATCCGGCGTCCCGGCAGCAAGGTGAACAGCCCGGCGACGCCCATCGTCCAGATATGCAGCTGCACCATGCGCCGCCCATGCGCCACGACCCGGCCTGCGCGAATGTCGCGCAACCCGAGCCAGAGCATGACGGCGACCAATCCGCTCAGCCCGTGGATCGGCGACAAGGGACCGATCACG
Organism: Paracoccaceae bacterium; assembly: GCA_007692585.1. GTDB lineage: Bacteria > Pseudomonadota > Alphaproteobacteria > Rhodobacterales > Rhodobacteraceae > Roseinatronobacter. The sequence goes on from REBU01000064.1 coordinate 458, forward strand.
CGCAGCTCGAAAATGCCAAGTGCCGTGAGCGCGGTGAGCGCCATCGCCACGACCCAGCCATAGCCTGCCAGCCGGTGGATCCGGTCCCGACTGCGGCGCAACATGGCGATGGGGCCAAGCACGAAGGCGACACATGCCGCCAGAGTGTGCGCCTGAATGATCGGGGTCGACATGAGGATGGGATCGAGCGTCATTTCTTTTGTCCTGTCATTTGGTCTGCGCCCGGTGCCGCCGCTTTGCGCTGCGCATGGCCCTGTGCTAAATCGCGTCAGAGCCCTGCCCATCCCTGTGGCCGGACACAAGTCAGGATACGCGAGTGACAGGAGAACCGTCGTGATCAGCAGGCCCTCGTCATTGGCGATGCGCGAGTTACGGGCGCATCTGAGTGCGCGCATCGTCCTCGCGACGCAGGCAGGGATCGCTGTGATTCTGGGGATTTCGGGGCCATTCGGCACGTTCGAGACGTTGGCCCTCGCCTCGCGCCTGCTCTACTGGGCTGGCGTGGTCTTCGGCACCTATGGGCTGGGCAGCGCGCTGTGCCTTCTCGCGCTTGACCGCTGGCCCGCGCAGCAGGGCGCGGTGTTGCGCCTCCTGCGCGACGCCAGTGCGCTTGGGCTCATGGTGGTGCTGTTCCTCTGGATCTGGAACCTGCCGTTTTTCGGTGGGGAAGGCATCATGGAACATCTCAGCGCCTACAGCCTGCTCGGGGCCTTTCTTGTGTCGGGTGTCATCGTGGTGCTGCGCGACATGCGGCCCAAAGCTGGCACTGCGTCGCAAACCCCGCCCTTGCTGGATCGCCTGCCGCTGGAAAAGCGCGGGGCGCTGGTCGCGCTCTCGGCGACGGATCATTATGTCGAGGTCATCACGCGCGCAGGACGTGAGTTGGTTCTCATGCGTCTGGCCGACGCGATCCGCGAGACGCAGCCCATAGACGGGCTGCAGGTGCATCGCTCGCATTGGGTCGCCTGCGCAGAGGTTCAGAGCGTGACCCGGCGCGGGGACGGGGCGATGCTCGATATGGGTGCAGGCGTGACAATCCCTGTCAGTCGACGCTATATGCACGACATCCGCACGGCTGGCTTGCTGGCCCGAAAAGAAGGCACGTGACCGATGACTGCACCCCATGCCCTTGCGCGTGATACGCCCGAATGGCGCATCCTTCCGGGCCTGTCGGATTACATGGCAACGCTGGACGCAATGGAAGCGCGTGTGGCAGACATCGCGGCGGGCACGGCCCCTGAAACCGTCTGGTTGCTGGAGCATCCGCCGCTCTATACGGCCGGTACCAGTGCCAATCCCGCCGATCTGACAGCGCCGGACCGCTTTCCTGTGCATGTCGCCGGGCGCGGTGGGCAATACACCTATCACGGCCCCGGCCAGCGGGTGGTCTATGCGATGTTGGACCTCAACAAGCGCGGGCGCGATGTGCGCTGTTTCGTGCATCAGATGGAAGCCTGGGTGATCGCGACGCTGGGCGAATTCGGCGTCACGGGCGCGCGGCGGTCTGGCCGCGTGGGGGTCTGGGTGACACGCCCGGACAAGCCCGCACAGCCCGACGGCACCGCCTGCGAGGAAAAGATCGCGGCCATCGGCATCAAATTGCGCCGCTGGATCAGTTTTCACGGCCTGTCGATCAATGTGGAGCCTGACCTGAGCCATTTTGATGGAATCATCCCCTGCGGCTTGCGCGATTATGGCGTGACATCGCTGGTTGATCTGGGGCTGCCGGTGACCATGGAAGATGTGGACCTCGCGCTTCAGCGCCAGTTTGCGCAGGTTTTCGACCGGCGGCTGTGACACAGTGCCTGAAAAAGCGCCCGACAAAGCCCCTGACCGCCGCTTTGACTGCGCGCAAATGCACCGTGTCGGACCGGGCCTGAAGTTTGGAAAATCCATTGGGTTGCGTGAAAAAAACCGGGCGTGACGCGACTCAAGGATTGCCCTGTTAAAAGACACATTCTAAAAGCGTAGTATGCCGTTGGACACTATCGCGCGATCACATCGCGGTGTCTGCGGGAAACCACGTCTTCGGCGCGCCATGCGCGGGACGCCAAAATGAAGTTGCGCCAAGCGCAACGGGAACCGGGAACTGGAGTAGCCAATGGCAGACGCAGCCACCCATGATCACGGGCATGAGGACACGCGGTCCTTCTTCACCCGCTGGTTCATGTCCACGAACCACAAGGATATCGGGATCCTTTATCTTTTCACGGCTGGCATCGTCGGCTTCATCGCAGTGGCCTTCTCGGTCTATATGCGACTGGAACTGATGGAGCCGGGCGTCCAGTATATGTGCATGGAAGGCGCAAGCTTTACCGCGCAGGACGATTGCACCCCTAACGGGCATATCTGGAACGTGCTGGTCACGGCACATGGCATCCTGATGATGTTCTTCGTGCTGATCCCGGCACTGTTCGGCGGATTTGGCAATTACTTCATGCCGTTGCATATCGGCGCACCGGACATGGCCTTCCCACGTCTCAACAACCTCAGCTACTGGCTGTTTGTCGCCGGTTCGGCGCTGGCTGTGGCGTCGGTGCTGGCACCAGGGGGCAATGGCCAGCTGGGTTCGGGCGTGGGCTGGGTGCTCTACCCGCCGCTTTCGACACGCGAGGCGGGCTTCTCCCTCGATCTGGCGATCTTCGCCGTGCATGTGTCGGGCGCGTCTTCCATTCTTGGCGCGATCAACATCATCACCACCTTCCTGAACATGCGCGCCCCCGGCATGACCCTGTTCAAGGTGCCGCTCTTTGCGTGGTCGGTCTTCATCACGGCGTGGATGATCCTTCTGGCGCTGCCGGTTCTTGCAGGCGCGATCACCATGCTGCTGACGGATCGCAATTTCGGGACCAGCTTCTTTGATCCTGCGGGCGGCGGTGACCCGGTACTCTATCAGCACATCCTGTGGTTCTTCGGCCACCCGGAAGTGTATATCATCATCCTGCCCGGCTTCGGCATCATCAGCCACATCATCGCGACTTTCTCGCGCAAGCCGGTCTTTGGCTATCTGCCGATGGTCTGGGCGATGATCGCCATTGCGGCACTGGGCTTCATCGTCTGGGCGCATCACATGTACACTGTCGGCATGTCGCTGACCCAGCAGACCTATTTCATGCTCGCCACCATGACGATCGCAGTGCCGACCGGCATCAAGATCTTCAGCTGGATCGCGACGATGTGGAAAGGCTCGGTCAGTTTCGAGACCCCGATGCTCTGGGCTTTCGGCTTCCTGTTCCTGTTCACCGTGGGCGGCGTGACCGGCATCGTGCTGAGCCAGGCACCGATCGACCGGGTCTATCACGACACCTACTATGTCGTGGCGCATTTCCACTATGTGATGTCGCTGGGTGCAGTCTTCGCACTCTTTGCCGGCATCTATTACTGGATGGGCAAGATGTCTGGCCGCCAGTACCCGGAATGGGCCGGCAAGCTGCATTTCTGGATGATGTTCATCGGTGCGAATATCACCTTCTTCCCGCAGCATTTCCTTGGCCGTCAGGGCATGCCGCGTCGCTATATCGACTACCCGGAAGCCTATGCGCTCTGGAACTATATCAGCTCGATCGGCGCGTTTATCAGCTTTGCGTCCTTCCTGTTCTTCATCGGGATCGTGTTCTACACGCTGCGCTATGGCGCGCGCGTCACCGAGAAGAACTACTGGAACGAGCATGCCGATACGCTGGAATGGACCCTGCCCTCGCCGCCGCCCGAGCATACGTTCGAGCAGCTTCCCAAGCGCGAGGACTGGGACAAGCAGCCCGCACATTAAGACAGGAACGGCACCAAAATGCCTGTTTACTGGAACGTGATACCTCAGGCCTCGGACGATTCGTCCGGGGCCTTTGTTCTGGCGCGGAAGGATGGGGCCGAATATCGCCTGTCGCTCACCCCAAACCTGTCGATGGGGCCGGTCGGATTCGCGCGCGTGATCCTGATCAGCGCAGGCTTTCTTGCGCTGCCGTTGATCGGGGTTCTGGGCACACCTGTCCTGTGGGGCCTGTTGCCCTTCGCGGGGCTGGCGCTCTGGGCGCTGTGGTATGCGCTGATGCGCAACAGCCGCGAACGGATGGCCCTGCGCGAAGATCTGCGACTGACCCGCGAGCGGATCGAAATCACCCGCACCAACCCGCGCGCGCCGACGCAGCAATGGGACGCCAACCCCTATTGGGTGCGGCTCTGCCTGACGGAAAAAGGCGCACTGGTCGAAAATTATCTGACCCTTGAAGGCAGTGGCCGCACGGTCGAGTTGGGCAGTTTCCTCAGCCCCGAGGAGCGCGCGACACTTTATGACGACCTGTCACGCGCCTTGCGTCACCTGCGCTGAGAGGCGCGGGAGCCTGCCGCCACCGCCGCCGCGCGGCGGCGGTCCTGCGCTGTCTCCGGCCCCTGCCCTGTCGGGTGGAAGCGAAAGCGGAACGCCTGCAGCAGCTTGTCGGGCGAGGCCTGCGGAAAACCGATTTCGGCGCAGCTCTGCGCCAATGGGCGCTCATCTGCCAGCCCGTCAGGCCAAAGCGCCAGCCCCTGCCGCGCCAGACGTTGCCAATCGAAACGCGGGCCGGGATCTTCCTTGCGCTCGGGGGCCATGTCGGAATGGCCGATCACCTGCGACGCCGGAATCGCATAGCGCGCCATCACTGCATGCAGCAACGTCTCAAGCCTCTGCATCTGCGGCTCGGGAAAAGGCTGCGCGCCGGAATTAACCAGCTCGATGCCGATAGAGCGCGAATTGATATCCTCCATCCTGCACCAGGCACCTGCCCCGGCATGCCAGGCGCGCATCTCTTCCGCGACGAGCTGCCAGAGCGGGCCGTCCGTCCCGATGACATAATGCGCCGAGACTTCGGACGCCGGGTCGCACAAGCGTGCCAAGGCATCGGGCGCGCCCCGCATGCCAGTGTAATGAATCACGATCAGCGAAGGCGTCAGCCCGTCACGACGCGGGCCGAAATTCGGGCTGGGATGCCAGATCGGCTGCAAGACGGGGTTTTACTCGCGCGCGCGCGCAGTCCGCGCCGCCTGACGGAAGGGGGACGGATCCCACCAGCAGGCAAAGCCGTCGCCATCGGGGTCCATGTGGTTGGGATCACGCTCCGGCCCGCCTGCTGTCAGAAACGCCTCCTGCGCCAGATCCTGACTTGGGAATTGCGCACAAGCTGCTTCCCAGCGCCGCCAGCGCAGCGGATGGGACCGATCGTAGCGTGCCTGTCCGACATTGTGCTGGGTGGACAGGGCATAAACGAACAGATTGGGGACATTGCCGCCTTGCGTCAGTTCCGCCTGCGAGACGCGCACTTGCGGGACGACATCGCGCTGGACAAGCTGATTTTGCTGCTGCGTGCCGAAGGGCTGCGGCGTGAATTGCTGCTCGCTGACCCCGGCAGCCCCTGGCGCTGGGGCTGCGGCCTGAGGCTGTGCCTGCGCGATTTGCGCGGTTTGCATGGGCGCGGGGGTCACCGGCTGAGCGGGGCCGGTGCTCTGCGTCCGGGCGCGCACAGCGGCGACCGCTTCCTGCCCAATGCTGGCGGGCGGGGTCGCAGCACCGCCATATTGCGGGGCGCCGGGCGGGGTCGGCACACGGGCGGCCTGCGCCGCTTCCGCCCGCCGGATTCGCGCAAGTTCTTCCTGCGCCCGCAAATATTGCGAATAATCGCTGAACCCCACACCCCGCATCTGGGTGTCGATGGCATTCGAGTAGGGGGCAGAACTGTCGCAGGCCACGAGCGCCGCACAGGCTGCTCCCGCCACGGTCAGGGCATAGAAAAAGCGCATGGTTACTCTCGGCCTCAGGATGTTTTTTATGACCCTACCACCATTTTTCAGGTTTGGAAACAAAGCCCGCTGCGGTTTCAAGAACCTGTGCTGTATTAAGCAACGCGCCTTCTTCCCAGGGCCGCCCGATCAGTTGCAGCCCCAGCGGCAGTCCCTTGGCATCCAGCCCTGCAGGCACGGCAACCCCAGGCAGCCCGGCCAGATTCACAGTCACCGTGAACACGTCATTGAGATACATCTGCACCGGGTCCGCATCCACCATTTCGCCCAGAGCGAAGGCGCTCGATGGGGTGGCGGGCGTCAGGATCGCATCGATCCCGGCGGCGAAAGCCTCGTCGAAATCGCGCTTGATCAGTGAGCGGACCTTGCGCGCGCGGTTGTAATACGCGTCGTAAAACCCGGCCGAGAGCACATAGGTGCCGACCATCACCCGGCGCTGCACTTCCGGCCCGAAGCCTTCGGCGCGGGTCTTTTCATACATCTGCGTGATGCCATCGCCGGGCGCGAGCTTGGCGCGGTGGCCAAACCGCACCCCGTCGTAGCGCGCGAGGTTCGAGGACGCTTCTGCAGGTGCGATCACATAATAGGCCGGCAGCGCATATTTCGTGTGCGGCAGCGAGATGTCGACGATTTCCGCGCCTGCGTCGCGCAGCATTTCGGCCCCGCGCGCCCAGAGCGCCTCGATCTCGGCGGGCATGCCGTCCATGCGATATTCGCGTGGGATGCCGATCTTGGTGCCGCGAATGTCACCCGTCAGCATCGCCTCGAAATCGGGCACGGGCAGATCGGCACTGGTCGAATCCTTGGGGTCATGGCCGCACATGGCTTCCAGCATGATCGCCGCATCGCGCACGGTCTTGGTCATCGGCCCGGCCTGATCGAGGCTTGAGGCGAAGGCCACAATCCCCCAACGCGAGCAGCGCCCATAGGTAGGTTTGATCCCGACCGTGCCGGTAAACGCGGCGGGCTGGCGAATTGACCCGCCTGTGTCGGTGCCGGTCGCGGCCAAGCACAGATCCGCCGCAATCGCTGCGGCTGACCCGCCCGAAGAGCCCCCCGGCGTCAGGTCGCGCCCGTCCAGTTTCCACGGATTGACCGCAGGCCCGTAGGCAGAGGTTTCATTGGACGAGCCCATGGCGAATTCGTCCATGTTCAGCTTGCCCAGCATTACCGCACCCGCGTCGCGCAACTGCGCGCTGACGGTCGATTCGTATTCGGGCCGGAACCCGTCGAGGATGCGCGAGGCGGCTTGCGACGCGACACCTTCGGTGCAGAACAGATCCTTGATCCCCACGGGAATCCCGCACATCGCAGGCGCGTCACCGGCCTTGATCCGCGCATCAGCCGCGCGCGCGCGCTGCAGTGCCAGATCCGGCGTGTGATGCACGAAGGCGTTCAGCGCGCCTGCGCCGTCAATCGCGCTCAGGCAGGCTTCGGTCAGCGCAACAGAGGTCACATCGCCCTTGCGCAGCATATCGCGCGCATCGGCGACGGTCAGTTTGTTCAGATCGCTCATTCCACCACCTTCGGCACGGCAAAGAAGCCTTCGCGCGCATCGGGCGCATTGGACAGGATCTTCGCCTGCATATCGCCATCCGTCACCGCATCCTTGCGCCGCTTCAGCCGCATCGGGGTGACCGAGGTCATTGGCTCGACGCCGTCGACATCGACTTCGTTCAGCGCTTCCATGAAGGTCAGCATCTGGCTGAGCTCCTGCGCGAGCGCGGGCAGGTGGTCGTCAGGCACCGCGATGCGGGCCAGATGGGCCACTTTGCGGGCAGTGTCTAGGTCGATCTCGGACATGGGGGCTCCGGTCTGACAAGGGTTTGATGCGCGTTTAGCGGGATGACCGGCAAGGTGCAAGCATGGCGGTATGGCGCAACTGTGAGTGCAGGCGCGGCGCGCGGCCATGGACAAGCGCCACTGCGTCGGGGCAAAGTCGCTGGGGCGCGACGGAGGGCAGACAGTATGCGGTGGGCGATCCTGGCGATTTTTATGACGCTCGGTGCGGCGGCGAGCCATGCCTGCCCTGCCCCGCCACAGATCGAGCTGGAAATCCATCTCGCCGCCGTGAATGCCGAGCGCCGCAAGGCCGGACGCCGCGCGCTGACCTTGGCGCCCGAACTGAGTGCGGTCGCGCAAGCCCATGCCTGCGACATGGCGCGGCGGGGCTATTTCAGCCATACGAGCCCTGACGGGCGCGGCATGATGGACCGGGCCCGGCGCGCCGGGATCACCGGCTATTGTGCGATGGGCGAGAATATCGCGAAGGGCCAGGCGGATATTCCCAGCGTCATGGGCAGCTGGATGCGCTCGCCGGGGCATCGGCGCAACATCCTGGATGGGGATTACACGGCTGCAGGCTTCGGGCGCGGTCCCGGCGCGCATTGGGTGCAGGTTTTTGCGGCAGGTTGCTGATTGCGCACCGGATCGGGAAGGCTGGCGCGGGTGGGACGGTTGTCGCGCGCCGCGCTCTGGTCTACATCACATCCCGTAGCCCCGTCAGCACGCAGGAGTGAGACATGCGCGACACCGCCCCGCAGCCCATCTACCTTGCCGATTATCAGCCGCCACCGTTTCTGGTCGATGCGGTCGATCTGACCTTTCGACTGGCCCCGCAAGCCACCCGCGTCATCGCGAAAATCCGCTTCCGGCCCAATCCGGCAGCGACACAGGGCCATGATCTGCGCCTTGATGGCGAAGCGCTGACGCTGATCGCGGCCAGCATCAACGGCACGACCATCAGTGCAGCCCCCGATGCAACGGGCCTGACCGTCCCCGCAGCCGATCTGCCCGAAGGCGCATTCGACTGGCAGGCCGAGGTCGAGATCGCCCCCGAGGGCAACACGGCGCTGGAGGGGCTCTATATGTCGCGCGGCATGTATTGCACCCAATGCGAGGCCGAGGGCTTTCGCAAGATCACCTTCTATCCCGACCGCCCCGATGTCATGGCCCCGTTCCGCGTGCGCATCGAGGCCGATCAGCCAGTGCTTCTGTCCAATGGCAACCTTGTCGCCGAGGGGTCGGGCTGGGCGGAATGGCAAGACCCTCATCCCAAGCCCGCCTATCTCTTTGCACTGGTCGCGGGCGACCTGCGTGCCGCCAGTGCGCGCTTCCACACCATGGAAGGGCGCGAAGTCGCGCTCAATATCTGGGTGCGGCCGGGGGATGAGGGCAAGACCGACTATGCGATGGACGCGCTCAAACGCTCGATGATCTGGGATGAACAGGTCTATGGGCGGGCCTATGACTTGGACATTTTCAACATCGTGGCCGTCGATGACTTCAATATGGGCGCGATGGAGAACAAGGGCTTGAACATTTTCAACTCTGCTTATGTTCTTGCCTCGCCCGAGACTGCGACGGACGGCAATTACGCGGCCATCGAGCGTATCATCGCGCATGAGTATTTCCACAACTGGACGGGCAACCGCATCACCTGCCGCGACTGGTTCCAGCTGTCGCTGAAAGAGGGGCTGACAGTTTTTCGCGATCAGCAATTCATGGGCGACATGCGCAGCCATGCGGTCAAGCGCATCGAAGATGTGCTGACCCTGCGCGCGCGCCAGTTCCGCGAGGATGCAGGCCCGCTTGCCCATCCGGTACGGCCCGAAAGCTTTGTCGAGATCAACAATTTCTACACCTCGACAGTCTATGAAAAAGGCGCTGAGCTGATCCGCATGCTGCAGCTTCTGGTCGGCCCTGATGGCTACCGCACCGCGCTTGACCTCTATTTCGAGCGCCATGACGGGCAGGCCTGCACGATCGAGGACTGGATCGCCGTCTTCGAGGACGCCACCGGGCGCGACCTGTCGCAGTTCAAGCGCTGGTATGGACAGGCCGGAACCCCGCGCATCGATGTCACCGAGGATTGGCAGGATGGCACCTACACGCTGACACTGCGCCAGCATACCCCGCCTACACCCGGCCAGCCGCTGAAAGAGCCGCTGGTGATCCCTGTCGCGATGGGGCTGATCGGGGCCGATGGGCGTGAAATGCTGCCCACACAGGTGCTTGAACTCGACAGCCCCGAGGGGCGCTTCACCTTCGCGAACCTTCCCGGCAAGCCTGTCGCCTCGCTGCTGCGCGGGTTTTCCGCACCGGTGATCCTGAACCACGCGCTCAGTCGCGAAGATCGCGCGCTGCTGCTTGCGCATGACACGGACCCGGTGAACCGGTTTGAAGCCGGGCGCGGGCTGGCGCGGGACATCCTGCTCGCGATGATCCGCGAGGGCGCGAAACCGGGGCCGGAATATCTCGATGCGCTGCGCATGATGCTGCGCGATGACACGCTCGATCCCGCCTTCCGGGCGCTGGCGCTCAGCCTGCCCTCGGAGGAGGATCTGGCCAGCAATCTGCATGACGCAGGCGAGATCCCGGATCCCGATGCCATCCACCGCGCGCGGCAGGATGCGCTGCAGATCATTGCCCAGGCGCTGGCGTCGGATCTGGCGCTGGTCTTTGGCGAGATGCAGACCCCTGGCCCCTATAGCGCAGATGCGCGCGACGCGGGCCGGCGGGCGCTGCGCATGCAGGCGGTGGGCTTGCTGGCGCGGGTCGATGGGGGCACCAAAGCCGCCGAGGTCTTTGCCCGCGCAGATAACATGACCGAACAGCTGGGCGCATGGGGCGCGCTTCTGGCCATCGGGCGCGGGCAGGAGGAAACGGCGCAATTCTATCGCCAGTGGTCGCATGACCGTTTGGTGCTGGACAAATGGTTCGCCGCGCAGCTCATCCATGCGCGGCCGGAGCAAGCCGCAGAACTGGCGCAATCGCTGAGCGAACATGTCGATTTCGACTGGAAGAATCCCAACCGTTTCCGGTCGGTCATCGGCTCACTGGGCGGCAATCCGGCGGGCTTTCACAGAAGCTGCGGCGCGGGCTACAGGCTGGTCGCTGATTGGCTGATCCGGCTCGATGGCGTCAATCCGCAATCAGCGGCGCGCATGTCGACCCTGTTCGAGACCTGGCGGCGCTATGATGCTGACCGTCAGGCGCTGATCCGCGCCGAGTTGGAGCGCATCAGCGCCCATGACGGGCTGAGCCGCGACATGGGCGAGATGGTCGGACGGATGCTGGAGTGACCCCGGCTCGGCACCGGGGTCTGAGCGCGCTTAGTTGAACGCCGCGTCTGTCACAGCGGTCGTGGTCGCACCCTCGGGTGCGGCCGTGATCACCGGATCGGAGCCGCCGCCCAAGAGCGTTGCCACTGTGCGCTCATAATCGTCCATATCGAGCGTCCCGTTCGACCCTTCGATCAGAAGCGCGACTTCGCCCATCATGCGGATCTGATGCTCTTCGGTCTGCGCGCCAGTGTCGTCGAATTCCAGCACGATCATCGCCGCTTCCTCGACATTCTCGGCGGCCCATTCCCAGCCGCGCATCGAGGCGCGCACGAAACGGGCCATTTTATCGACGAAATCCGGGTCTTCCAGCCGGTCTTCAAGCACCCAAAGCCCGTCTTCCAGCGTGGCGACGCCCTGATCCTCATATTTGAAGGTCACCAGCTCGTCCTCGGAAATGCCCGCGTCAATGACTTGCCAGAATTCGTTATAGGTCATGGTCGAGATGCAATCGGCCTGCCGCTGCAGAAGCGGATCAACATTGAAGCCCTGCCGCAGCACTTCAACCCCGTCGTCGCCGCCTGTGGTCGGGATGCCGAGCGTGCTCATCCAGCTCAGGAAGGGGAATTCATTGCCAAAGAACCACACACCGAGCGTGCGGCCGGGGAAATCCTCAGGGCTGGTGATCCCGGTTTCGGCCAGACAGGTCAGCATCATCCCCGACGATTTGAAAGGCTGCGCGATATTGACCAGCGGCAGGCCATTCTCGCGCGCGGCCAGTGCCGCGGGCATCCATTCGACGATGACATCGGCCCCGCCACCCGCGATCACCTGCGGCGGTGCGATATCCGGGCCACCGGGGCGGATGGTGACATTGAGCCCTTCTTCCTCGAAAAACCCGTTTTCCAGCGCCACATAATAGCCGGCGAATTGCGCCTGCGTCACCCATTTGAGCTGCAAGGTCACATCGTCGAGCGCCCATGCGGCAGGTGCGAAGCCCAGACCCAATGCCGTGATTGAACCGAATACTGTTGTCTTCACGTGCTTTCCTCTCTGTTGCCTGCCCCGGTCGCGCCGGGGGCAGTGGTTATCGCCCGCGTTGCGAGGGGTGCCAGAACGTCACCCACCGTTCCACAAGCGCGATGATGCCGTAAAACAGCGAGCCCGCGAGGGCTGCCACGGCAATTTCTGCCCAGACCATATCCAGTTGCAAGCGCCCGACCTCGGTCGAGATGCGAAAGCCCATCCCGCGTGTGGGCGAGCCGAAAAATTCAGCAACAATCGCGCCGATCAGCGCCAGAGTGGAGGCGATTTTCAGACCGTTGAAGATGAACGGCATGGCCGCAGGCAGGCGCAATTTCAGCAACCCCTGCGCCCATGTCGCGCTATAAGTGCGCATCAGGTCACGCTGCATCGCCTCGGTCGCGGCCAGCCCCTGAACGGTGTTGACCAGCACCGGGAAAAACACCATCGCGACGACCACAGCGGCCTTGGACGGCCAGTCGAAGCCGAACCACATGACCATGATGGGGGCGGTCCCGATGATGGGCAGGGCGGCCAGGAAATTACCCACCGGCAAAAGCCCCCGGCGCAGGAAATCGCTGCGATCAACCGCGAGCGCGAAGACCAACGCAGCCGCCACGCCGATGGCATAGCCCGACAGCGCGCCCTTGACGAAGGTCTGCACGAAATCGACCCAGAGCACATCGGTCGAGCGCAGGATACGCGCCCAGATCGCGGATGGGGCAGGCAGGATCACGCGCGGCACATCAAGCGCGCGGACTGCGACCTCCCAGAGCCACAGAAGCGTGGCCCCGAATAGAAACGGCGCGAGCAATGATCGGAACCTGCCAATGACATCATCGCGTTTCGGCGCTTCGGCCAGCTGCGCGACTAACCACCACGCCATGAGCCAGACGCCTGTCACCGCTGCGGCAAACCAGATCGCTGATGCCGGATTTGCGAGCAGTGCCAGCCCCGTATTATAAATTAACGCCGCAATCCCTATGAGGAGAAGCTTGTTCTCCCAACCGCGCTGCATCGCGGGCCAACCCAGAACATGATGGACAAAAAACAAGGCAACAGCGCCGCCTGAAGCGGTCATGACCGGCGCCGGCGCTGCACTCCATCCCCCTACTGAAACTGTCACCAACAGGGCCAGCGCTACGCCTAGCGCCTGCCATTTTCCGGTATGACGCGTGATAATCATGCACCCATCCCCATCCGCTTGAGCGTCACGCGCTGGATCATCCCGATCAGCGCTACCAGACTGGCCGCAAGGATGGCAGCAGCGAAAAGAGCTGCCCAGATTTGCAGGGTCTGGCCGAAATAGCTGCCTGAAAGCAGTCGCGCGCCCAGACCGGCCGACGCGCCCGTGGGAAGTTCGGCCACGATTGCGCCGACGAGCGCTGCCGCGATGGCAACTTTGAGCGAGGCAAAGAGATAGGGCATGGCCGACGGCCAGCGCAGTTTCGCGAAAACCTGGCCGCCGCTCGCGCTATAGGTTTTCATCAGGTCCAGCTGCATCTGGTCGGGCGCGCGCAGCCCCTTGACCATGCCAACCACCACCGGGAAGAAACTGAGATAGGTCGAGATGATCGCCTTGGGCACCAGCCCGGTGATGCCGATGGCGTTCAGCACCACGATGATCATGGGCGCTATGGCAAGGATGGGGATGGTCTGGCTGGCAATCGCCCAGGGCATGACGCTGGCATCCATCGCGCGGTTATGCACAATGCCCACAGCCAGCGCGATACCGAGGGCCGAGCCGATGGCAAAGCCCAGAAGCGTGGCCGAAAGCGTGACCCAGCCATGATAGATCAGGCTGCGATTGGACAGGCTGCCGGTATTCATGAACCCGCGCCGCCCGGTCATCTCCTCGACCACGGTCGAGTTCCAGAGCTCCTGCGCCACCTGATGCGGCGCGGGCAGACGGGGGCGGGCCTGGGTCATTGTGTCTGTGACCAGCGCGGCAAAGCTGAGCTCTGTTCCTGCGCGCCGCGCCTGATCCTGTGCCCATTGTGCGTTCATGGGGATCACGGCTGCGTACCAGAATACGATGAGTGCGGCCGTGACGGACAGCACGGGTAAGATGCTACGCATGCGGCAAAGCCGGGGGCGCTGCCCCCGGACCCCCGGGATATTTGTGCAAGGGTGAAAGGGGCTCAGTCATCAAGGTGCCCTGCGCGGAGCCCTTCGCGCACGCGATGGGCAATGTCGATGAATTCGGGGCTGTCGCGGATCTCGAGCGGGCGTTCGCGCGGCAGGGGGCTGTCGATCACGTCGGTGATCCGGCCCGGACGCGGCGACATGACGACGATCTTGGTCGAGAGATAGACGGCTTCGGGAATGGAATGGGTCACAAAGCCGATGGTCTTTTGCGTGCGCGCCCAAAGCGCCAGCAGTTGTTCATTCAGCCGGTCGCGCACGATCTCATCGAGGGCGCCGAAAGGTTCGTCCATCAACAGGATATCGGCATCGAAAGCCAGCGCCCGGGCGATGGAGGCGCGCTGCTGCATCCCGCCCGATAATTGCCACGGAAACTTGCGCGCGAAATTTTCCAGTTCGACCAGTGCCAGCACTTTTTCAACACGCGCGGCTTGCTCGGCCTTGGAATAGCCCATGATTTCGAGTGGAAGCTTCACGTTTCCGGCAATCGTGCGCCAAGGATAAAGCCCTGCGGCCTGAAACACATAGCCATAGGCGCGCGCCTTGCGGGCGGCTTCGGGCGACATTCCATTGACGGTGATCGTGCCGGATGTGGGCTGTTCGAGATCCGCGATCACGCGCAGAAAGGTCGTCTTGCCGCAACCCGAGGGGCCGATGAAACTGACGAATTCGCCCTTGGCGATCTCAAGCGTCACATCCTTGAGCGCGTGGACCGGACCATCCGCCGTCTGGAAGGTCAGGTTGAGATCGCGGGCCGAAATCACTGGCGCGGTCACAGTATCGCGCATCACACCCCCGTCGCTGGAATGCCAGCGCGCTGGACAGGACGCGGGGCGGTCAGGTCTTTCCAGGTCGACAGCGCCTGATTGACCGGGCCGCCCGGGCAGCGCTCGATGAATTGGCCATGGCCTTCCTGACCGTCAAACGCGCCATCCTTCACCATCACCTGCCCACGCGACAGCACATAGCGCGGCAGGCCTGTGACCTCATGGCCCTCGAAGACATTGTAATCGATATTGGAGGCCTGCGCCTTGGCGCTAATGGTTTTCGATTTCTCAGGATCCCAGACGACCAGATCGGCATCCGCGCCCACGGCCACGGCCCCCTTGCGCGGATACATCCCGAAAATCTTGGCGACATTCGTTGAGGTCACGGCCACAAATTCGTTCATCGTGATCCGCCCGGTGCGCACACCGCGCGTCCAGAGCATAGGCATCCGGTCTTCCAGCCCGCCTGTGCCATTCGGGATCTTGGTGAAATCGCCCAGACCGAAGCGCTTCTGTTCGGTCGTAAACGCACAGTGATCCGTCGCCACGACCGAGAGCGAGCCAGAGGCAAGCCCCGCCCAGAGACTGTCCTGATGCGCCTTGTTGCGGAAGGGGGGCGACATGACGCGGCGGGCGGCGTGGTCCCAGTCGGGATGGAAATATTCGGACTCGTCCAGTGTCAGATGCTGGATCAGCGGCTCACCCCAGACGCGCTTGCCCTGCGCTTTTGCGCGGCGGATCGCCTCATGCGCTTCCTCGCAGGAGGTATGCACCACATAGAGCGGCACGCCCGCCATATCAGCGATCATGATGGCGCGATTCGTCGCCTCGCCTTCGACCTGGCTGGGGCGCGAATAGGCGTGCGCCTCGGGGCCGGTGTTGCCTTCGGCCAGCAGCTTGGCGGAAAGTTCTGCCACGACATCGCCGTTTTCGGCATGGACCATGGCGACACCGCCGATTTCGCGCACCCGGCGGAAACTCGCGAACAACTCGTCATCATTGACCATCAGCGCGCCTTTATAGGCGAGGAAATGCTTGAAGCTGGTGATTCCACGCGCGACCACGTCGGGCATTTCGTCAAAGACCTGTTGCGACCACCATGTGACCGCCATGTGGTAGCTGTAGTCACAATGCGCGCGGCCCGATTTGTTGTCCCACATCTTCAGCGCGTCGAGCAGTCCCTGACCGGGCGAAGGCAGCGCGAAATCGATGACCATCGTGGTGCCACCCGACAGCGCAGCGCGGGTGCCGGATTCGAAATCATCGCTGGAATAGGTGCCCATGAAGGGCATTTCCAGATGCGTATGAGGGTCGATCCCGCCGGGCATGACAAAGCAGCCGGTCGCATCAACAACGCTGTCGCCCGAGAGGTTCGGCCCGATCTCGGTGATCTTGCCGCCCTCGATCCGGACATCGGCCTGATAGGTCAGATCATGGGTGACGATGGTGCCGTTCTTGATGATCGTGGTCATGGTTCACTCCTATCCATAAAACTCCGAATGTAATCCGCATCTTTGCCAAGAGGCGATTCAGCGAACTCCTCAGAAAATGAATGGAAATCTGTTACGCACTTTTGCAGTATTTCTTGATCGATACCATTCAATGGATACAAATGTCCGTTTATCTCTATTTCCTGCAGTATTGACCCTAAACACATCGCGTATAGGCACCGCTGGTCGAAATCGAATCCGTCGTCGCGGAGAGCTTTTCCAAATGCGGCGGCTGCTATCGACGATTTGAACGGTCGCTGCCCGAAACTCCCGTCAAATAATTGCGCTTTCTCCACCCATGCGGCTTCAACTAGCCGATTTGCAATCATGTGCGGATCGATTTCTCGGTCTAGGTTTTTTGCATGCATTTCTAGCAGGTTCTGAGCAACAGTTGCGCCTAAGCTCTTATGATAAGTGTTTTTTATTGCTTTAAACATCTCAGCCCACCACCTCTGCCGTCTCAAGCACCGCGTGCAAGAGCACATTCGCCCCGGCCTCTGCCCATTCGGGAAAAATCTCCTCGGCCTCGTTATGGCTGACACCATCGACGCAGGGGCACATGATCATCGCCGTCGGATAAAGCCGGTTGATCCAGCAGGCATCATGGCCTGCGCCCGAGACGATATCCATATGACTGTAGCCCAGCCGATCCGCCGCACCGCGGATGCGCCCCAGAAGCGTTTCATCAAAGGCGGGCGGGTCGAACTGGCCCACCACATGGCCGGTGAATTTCACCCCGATATCGGCGCAAATTCCCGGCGCGCGGGCGTTGAATTCCTCGACCATTCCCAAAAGCACATCGAGCTTGTGTGATCGGAAATCAACTGTGAAGACGACCTTTTCCGGGATCACATTGCGCGAATTGGGATAGACGTCGATATGGCCGATGGCGCCCGCAGCATCAGGCTGGCGGGCGATGGCGATTTCATGCACCAGTTCCGTTACGCGCGCCAGCCCCCGGCCCGCATTGCGGCGCAGATACATCGGGGTCGAGCCCGTATGCTGGCCCTTGCCGGTTATGGTGCATTCGATCCAGCGCAGCCCCTGACCATGGGTGACGACGCCGATCTGTTTGCCCTCGGCTTCCAGAATCGGGCCCTGTTCGATGTGAAGCTCCAAAAACGCATGCATCTTGCGCGCGCCCACAGGCTCGTCGCCTTTCCAGCCGATGCGCTCCAGCTCATCGCCAAACCGCAGCCCTTTGGCATCCGTGCGCGCATAGGCGTAGTCTCGGTCGATCACGCCTGCAAAAACGCCCGAGGCGAGCATCGCCGGGGCAAAGCGCGTCCCCTCCTCATTGGTCCAGTTGGTGACCACGATGGGGCGGCGCGTGCGGATGCCCAGATCGCGCATCGTGCGGATCACTTCCAGCCCCGCCAGAACCCCCAGCACCCCATCATATTTGCCGCCCGTCGGCTGAGTGTCGAGATGGCTGCCCACATAAACCGGAAGCGCTTCGGGGTCAGTGCCTTCATAGCGGGCAAACATCGTGCCCATTTCATCAACGCCCATGGTGCAACCCGCGTCCTTGCACCATGTCTGGAACAGGTGGCGGCCTTCGCTGTCTTCATCGGTCACGGTCTGGCGATTGTTGCCGCCCGCCACACCGGGGCCGATCTGGGCCATCTCCATCAGGCTGTCCCAGAGCCGCCCGGCATCAATCCGCATGTTTTCGGCTTGCGCTCCCACTCTGCCCTCCGCTCGCGTTGCCCTGTCTTGACCATTCGGTCAAACATTACGCTACACGGCTGGAAAAGCCGGTCAACCGGGTTTTGCTACAGCCGCCCGCAATTTGCACAGTGACGTGGCAGGACGGGGGTCAGACTGCCTGCGCAGCAGGCAGTATCCCGGCGTCAATCAGGCGGCGCAACGCACCGAAATGCCCCTCCGAACGCGCGGGCAGTGTCGGGTCGGAGGTGATCACCACGCTCAGCCCGCGCGCGGGTGCGACACAAATCACCTGACCGCCAAAGCCCCGCGCCAGCGCATAATCTACGCCATCCGCGCGCCCCAGAAACCAGCCATAGCCGTAGGACAGGCCAGAAAAGGCCGAACGTGTGCGCGGTTCCAGCGCGGCCTGCATCCAGCCGGGGCTGAGCACCTGCTGCCCGTCCCATTGACCGCCCAGCCGCGTCATTTCAGCGAATCGGATCAGATCGAGCGGCGCAAAGGCCATCTCGTTGCCCCCCAGATAGAAGCCCTGCGGATCGACCGTCCATCCCGGCACCTCAATACCCAGCGGACGGCCCAGCCAGTCGCGCGTCATTGCAAGCAGGCTCTGCCCCGTCGCGCGGCTCAGCGCGGCGCCAAGCACATGGAAACTGCCAGTCGAGTAGAGCATGCCCCGCCCTGGCTCTGCCACAAAGGGACGCGAGAGCGCGTTTGCGACCCAGTTGCGGCTGGACACCCACGCGCCGTAATTCGCGCCGGATGTGCGCTCCAGCCCCGCTTGCATGGTGACCAGATGCTCCAGTGTCAGATCGGACACGCGCGGGTCTGCGCCCGACGGGATCAGATCGGGCGCGATCTCGCCCAGACGAGCCGTGATCCCGGGAACAACGCCACGGTCAATCGCCGCCCCGGTCACTGCGGCGACGATCGTCTTGGAGACAGATTTGACATTCACCGCACGGGTTAGCGCCGGGCCGCGAAAGGCTTCGGCAAGGATCACTTCGCCCTGATGCGCGATGACCAGACTGCGCAACTGCTCGAGCCCCCGCGCCTGATCGGCGACAGCATCCCAACTGCCCTGCGCCGCTCGCGCCCTGATCGGGGTCAGAGGGACCATCGCGGCGGCAAGCCCCGTCGCAAGCATCGCTCTGCGCGACAGGGAAGTTTGCTCTGCTCGCGCTGTCATCTATCTGCGGCTCCTGTGCTGATGAGTCTACCGTCCTGCAATATCATTCAGTTATCTTGCAGACAGCCCTGAGGCGCTTCACATATGCATGAGGATTGTGTAGATTCGCACCCCGCGCCGGGCGGTATGGCTATCGTACGACCGGGCTTGCGATGCGGCGGACATCCAGAGCGCAGAGAGAGCATGACAACCCGCATCCAGAAAGCCAATCGCAAGCGTATTCTTGATGCGGCGCTGGATGTGTTTTCGGCGCATGGGTTTCGCGGCGCGACGCTTGACCAGATTGCCGAAGCCGCCGGGCTCTCGAAGCCCAACCTGCTCTATTATTTCGACAACAAGGAAGCGATCCATCGCGCGCTTCTGACGCGTCTTCTCGACACATGGCTCGATCCGCTGCGCATGCTCGACCCGAATGGCGATCCCGAGACCGAGATTCTTGCCTATATGCGCCGCAAACTGCATCTGTCGCGGGATTTTCCGCGCGAGAGCCGGTTATTTGCGAATGAAATTCTGCAAGGTGCGCCCCGGATCGAGGATTTCATTCGCGGCGATCTGCGGGGACTCGTTGACGAAAAGGCGCAGGTGCTGAGCAACTGGGCGCAAAGCGGCCGGATCGCGCCAGTTGATCCCTATCATCTGATCTTCTCGATCTGGGCGCTGACGCAGCATTACGCCGATTTCGCAGCACAGATTGCCATGATCCGCGGCGATGCCACGGATCCGCTGGACGGGGCCGATGCCTTCCTCGCGCAGCTTTACAGGCGATTGCTCACCCCCTGAGGAACGGCACCAGGCGCTGAGATTTTCCCGACAGATAGTAAAGAAACGCTTTCAGATTCTCCGAAAAACCCTGCGATTTCAGACACAAACTCGCTGCAGGCATTTACGCTCTCTTCATCTATGGACAGACGCAGCGCTGTCGGACTGCTATGCTTGCGGCACGGTTCAAGAGAAAGAATGCTCATGCTCGTTTCCAGCCCTACTGACGCATTACGCCCGTCGACCCTACAAAACGCACCGCAACCTGCGCTGGTCTCGCAGACCAGCGCGACCAGCGGCAGCACGACCGAAATTGCGCAATCGCAAAGCGTCACTCAGCCGCCCACCGTGCCCGGCGCCGCAACGCCCGCGCCGCAAGCAATGGCCAGCCCTGTCATCGCGCCTATTGCAACCCGCCAGAGCGCAGAAATCGTCGAGACATTGCTCCGGCTGGAGGCACCACCGCCCGATGCGGCCAGTGAGCCCGAGATCGACGTCAATCAGGCCCGAGACCTGACGCTTGTGGCGCAGTCCCGCTGGCGTGACGCGCAACTGATCGAAGCGATCCAGCCCGCTGTGCCGACTGACACCGACACAACGCCCCCCGATGTCAGCAATCCCGAGCCCAGCCTTGCCGCCAATGCCGCGACCCAGCCCCATGCCGAGCCGCGGTTGATGATGACTGTCTGATCACTCCGCCGCGCGGGCCATGGGATTGTTGGGATGCGTCGTCCAATTGGTGTAATCGCCCACTGTCTCACCCGTGCGGGGGTCTGTGACCCCTTTCGCCAAAGGCTCCATCGTGATGCAATCGGCCACAGGGCAGACATTGACGCAGAGGTTGCAGGCCACGCATTCGGCGTCGATCACCTCGAATTTGCGGTCGGGCGACATGGAAATCGCCTGATGTGACGTGTCCTCGCAGGCCGCATAACAGCGCCCGCAGGAAATGCACAAATCCTGATTGATTTTGGCTTTCGCAACGTAATTCAGGTTCAGATACTGCCAGTCGGTGACATTCGGCACGGCCCGGCCCACAAGTTGGTCGACGGATGTGAAGCCTTTTTCGTCCATATATTGCGACAGGCCCGCCGTCATCTCCTTGATGATCCCGAACCCGTAGGTCATGGCCGCCGTACAGACCTGAACCGTGCCTGCCCCCAGTGTCAGGAACTCCGCCGCGTCGCGCCATGTGGTCACGCCGCCAATGCCGCTGATAGGCAGTCCGTGGGTTGCAGGGTCGCGCGCGATTTCGGCCACCATGTTCAGCGCGATGGGTTTGACCGCAGGGCCACAATAGCCGCCATGCGCGCCCTTGCCGTCGATCATCGGCTCGGGGCTGAATGTGTCGAGGTTCACCGATGTGATCGAATTGATCGTGTTGATCAGGCTCACCGCATCCGCGCCGCCACGCTTTGCGGCCTCGGCGGGTTTGCGGATATCGGCGATGTTGGGCGTGAGCTTCACGATGCAGGGCATGCGCGAATGTTGTTTCACCCAGCGCGTGACCATCTCGATATATTCGGGCACCTGCCCCACAGCAGAACCCATGCCACGCTCTGACATGCCATGCGGGCAGCCAAAATTCAGCTCGACCCCGTCGGCCTCCGTCTCCTCCACCCGCGCGAGGATCGCTTTCCAGCTCTCCTCGTCACAGGGCACCATAAGCGAAACCACCATGGCCCGGTCGGGCCAGTCGCGCTTGACCTGCTTGATCTCGCGCAGATTGACCTCCAGCGGACGGTCGGTAATCAACTCGATATTGTTCAGCCCCAGAAGCCGCCGATCCGCACCCCAGACCGCCCCATAGCGCGGGCCGTTGACATTGACGACGGGCGGACCTTCGGCCCCGAGCGTCTTCCACACAACCCCGCCCCAGCCCGCTTTAAAGGCGCGCACGACATTGTATTCCTTGTCCGTTGGCGGCGCCGAGGCCAGCCAGAAGGGGTTGGGGGATTTGATGCCGATGAAATTTGTCGTCAGATTTGCCATATTGCTCACTCCGCAAAAGAAGCGCCGATCACGCCTCCGCCCCCATCAATGCCGCGTGGATGCTCTCCGCTGCATCGCGCCCCTGCGCGACGGCCGTCACGGTCAGATCCTCGCCCCCGCCCGTGCAATCGCCCCCGGCCCAGACACCCGGCAGCGCCGTCTTGCCCTGCGCATCCACTGCGATCTTGCGCCCGTCCTGCGTGACGCCCTCCGGCACATTGACCAGCGCCTGACCAATCGCCTTGAACAGCTGGTCCGCTTGCAGACGGAAAGTCTCGCCTGTGGGCTCCAGCCCCGTTTCGCCCGCATGCGTATAGGCAAATTCCACCTCGCGCAGCGCGCCATTGGCGTGGACGGCGACGGGCATGGCATGGGTGATGATCTTGACCCCTTCGTTGGCCGCATGGCTCAACTCATGGTCAGAGGCCCCCATCGCGTCGCGCCCGCGCCGATAGACCATGGTGACATGTTCAGCGCCCAGGAGTCGCGACTGCACAGCCGCATCGACCGCTGTCATGCCGCCGCCGATCACCACCACATGCCGCCCGACAGGCAGGGTCGACAGGTCGGGCGTCTGGCGCAGCTCTGCGATGAATTCGACCGCATCGCGCGCGCCCGGCGCATCCTCGTCCGCAAGCCCGAGCGCATTGACCCCTGCAAGCCCGATGCCCAGGAACACGGCATCATATTCGGCCTGCAATCCAGCCAATGTGCCATCGGTGCCCAGTCGCCAGCCCTGTTGCACGGTGATGCCGCCGATCTGCAAAAGCCAGTCGACCTCGGTCTGCGCGAAGCCATGCGCGGCCTTGTAGGCGGCGATGCCGTATTCGTTCAGCCCACCGGGTTGTTCGCGCGCATCGAGGATCACCACATCATGGCCATGCATTGCCAGCCGGTGCGCACAGGTCAGCCCCGCAGGCCCTGCGCCCACCACAGCGACGCGCTTGCCAGTGGTGGCCGCGCGCGTGTAGGGATGAGCGTTTTTCGCAATCAGCGTGTCGGTCGCATAGCGTTGCAGCCGTCCGATCTCGACTGGCTTGCCCTCTGCCGCCTCGCGCACACAAGCGCCTTCGCAGAGCGTCTCGGTCGGGCAGACCCGCGCGCACATGCCACCCAGAATATTCTGGTCGAAGATCGTCTTGCCCGCCGCCTGCGGCTGACCTGCCTGGATCTGGCGGATGAACAGCGGAATGTCGATTTCCGTCGGGCAGGCCGTCACGCAAGGCGCGTCATGGCAGAAATAGCAGCGATCCGCCGCCACCATGGCTTCATGCGGGTCATAATCGGGGTAGAGATCGTCGAAATTCTGCGCATAGGCTTCAGGGTGAAGCCGCGCGGGAACGATACCGGGGGTGGTCGGGCTGTTGGACATCTGGGTGACCTTGGCTTGACGGGCTTTTATGAGCAAAGGAAACCATGGCTCTGATTTTTTATCAATCAGTAAAATTTACGCGCAGAAGAAAATCCTGACACTGCCCGTTTTTGCAGCGACAGGCGCTCATTCCGCCGCAGCCGGGGTGGTGTCATGGCTGTCTGGCGTGGACATATGCGCGGAGAGATCGAGCGGGAAGCTCACCCGGAAGGCCGCGCCCCCCTGTCCGGGCACATAAGAAATATCGCCGCCGAGATTGTGCATGATCTCGCGACAGATCGCGAGGCCCAGCCCCGCGCCGCCCGCCTGCATCGAATCTGTCAGCCTTGAGAATTTCTCGAAGATCAGCGCTTGTTTGTCGCGCGGGATGCCCGCACCGTTATCGATGAAATCCACCTCGACCAACTGTGCCTGACGGCGGACCTTGATCTGCATCTGCGGATCATCGGAGATGCAGTATTTACGCGCATTCGACAGGATATTGATGAAGACCTGCGTCATGCGCCCGGCATCGGTGATGATCTGCACGGACTCGCCATCGCGCGAGCGCAGCATGCGGAATTTGCGGTCGCCCTGCACCGAGTTCGACGCCGTTATGGCCTTGTCGATCAGATCCGACAACAGCACCGGCCCGAGATTGAGCTGCACCTGCCCATGTTCGAGCACGCTCAGATCCAGCAGATCATCGAGCAGCCGCGTCAGACGGATCGACTCGTCATGGATGATCTGGGCGAAATGCGTGCGCTCTTCGGGGGTCATGGCGTCGGTATCCATCATGATCTCGGAAAACGCCCGGATCGAGGTCATCGGCGTGCGCAATTCATGGCTGATCTGCGACAGGAAGGCGTCTTTCTGCACCGAGAGCTTCTGCAACATTTCGTTGGCCTCGCGCAGCTTGCGCGCCGTGCGCGAGAGTTCTTCGGATTTCGCTTCAAGCTGGGCGGAATATTCCATGATCTGCGCCGTCTCCGACGCGACGGCCATCAGATCCTCTACCGAGACCACTGCCGTGCCGACGCTTTGGGCCAGCATCGCATGGGCCGTCGCGGCTCCCACCGAGCCCGAGAGTTTCAGCTCCAGCGCGTCGAGGAATTCTGGGGTGATGTCAGGCAGAAAGCCGGTCTTGCCCTGCAATTCGGCCTGCGCACTGAAAAACGCCTGCGCTTCGGACACGCCCAGGATACGCTGCGCCATGGGCAGCAGATCCTCGGCCTCGGCGACCGGGCGCGTCCAGCTGCGCGCAGGGCCGGAGCGGTCGAAGATATCGACGAACAGCGCGGCCTGCACGCGCTCGATGGGGCTGGGGAAGGTCACGAAAGAGCCGACACAAAATACCAGCGCATTGAGCGAGAGTGACCAGAACAGTGCATGAAGCAGCGGATCGAGTGTGTTGACGCCAAACAGGCCGTAAGGGCGCAACCATGAGAGACCGAAGGGGCCCTGCTCCATCAGTTGCGCAGACAGGAACACGTCCGGCCCGAAGCTCGGCAGGAACAGCGTATAGACCCAGAGCGCGGCCCCGACGGTCAGTCCCAGCGCCGCACCAGTGCGGCTGGCCCCGCGCCAGAACAGCGCGCCCAGAAGCGCAGGCAGGGTTTGCGCGACCCCCACGAATGCGATCAGTCCGATCGCCGCCAGCGCTGCAGAGCCGCCCGTGATGGTGTAATAGACATAGCCCAACCCCAGCACCAGCGCGATGGAAAGCCGCCTGACACTGAGCACCAGCAGGCGCATGTCGCCTGTGTCGCGGTTCCGGCTGGCGCGCGCTTTCAGCCAGAGCGGCACGACAAGATGATTGGATACCATCGTCGCCAGGGCCAGCGAGGCGACAATGACCATCGATGTGGCCGCCGAAAAGCCCCCCAGAAAGGATAGCAGTGCAAGCCCGTCCTGCCCCAGATAAAGCGGCAATGTCAGCACGAACATGTCGGGGTTGGACCCTGCGGGCATGACCTCCAGGCCAACGACGGCGATGGGCAGGACGAAAAGGCTCATCAGGAACAGATAGAGCGGGAAGGCCCAGCTTGCCGTTGCCAGATGCTGGTCATTGGTGTTCTCGACGACCAGCACCTGAAACATGCGCGGCAGGCAGATGATCGCAATGGCAGAGAGCAGGATCAAGCCAGTCCAGCGCCCGGGCTGGATTTGCCATTCCGGCAGTGCCTGCGCATCGATCCGCGTCAGGATATCGCCCGGACCCGCGGCCACGATCCAGACCGCAAAGACCCCCACCGCGATCAGGGCCAGCAGCTTGACTACGGCCTCGACGGCGATGGCGATGACGACACCGGGATGCTGTTCATTCGCATCGAGATTGCGCGTACCAAAGGCGATGGTAAACAGCGCAAGACCGGCCGCGACCCAGAAGGCGATCAGATTGCGATCCGTCGCCAGCTCGACACCGGTCGGGTCAGTCGCAAAGACCGTGAAGGATTGCGCGATGGATTGCAGTTGCAGCGCAATATAGGGGGTGCCTGCGGCCACGCAGAGCAGTGTAACGATGGCGCCCAGCAGGTTCGACTTGCCATAGCGCGCCGAAATCATGTCCGCGATCGACGTCACGCGGTTTTCGCGCCCGATGCGCACCAGTTTGCGCAGGATGACCCACCAGCCGACGAAAACCAGCGTCGGGCCGAGATAGATGGTCATGAATTCCAGCCCCGAGCGCGCCGCATAGCCCACGGCACCATAGAAGGTCCATGCCGTGCAATAGACCGACAGCGACAGCGTGTAGACCAGCGGCGAGCGCAGCCATCCGGCCCGGCCCCGCGCAGCGCTGCGTTCTGCCGCCGAGGCCACGAAGAACAGCAAGATGACATAGGCCAGACAGGTCAGCACCAGATAGTTGAAGGACATCTGGCTACTCCTCCGGCGCGGGCTTGTCCGCCTCGTCGGCGCGTGTGGGCACATCGAGCGCATGACGCAGCCCCCGCGACATCAGCAGGGCCGCCAGCACCAGCCCGGCCCAGACCAGAAACAGGAAGACGGCTTCCTGCGCTGTGGCGGGGGTTCCGGGGCTGGATGGAGGGACGACGGTCTGCGTCGTCTCGGTCCGGCGCATCAAAGGCAAAAGAAAGAGCAGCAGCCCCAGTGCGGGCAAGAGCCGCACCGCATCCATCAACCGCCGAAGCCGGTAGCTGTCACGCGCCAGAAACTGCGAATGGCGCGGCGGGGTCATGCTTGCGTCATTTCGCGGACAGCGGCGATGACCTCGGCATTGGCGAATGGTTTCGTCATGAATCGTGTGACCCCCAGCCGCTCGGCCTCCACCCGGTCGGCGGCATGGCCCTTGGCGGTCAGCATCAGCACGGGCAGGTCGCGCGTCTGCGCCGCATCGCGCAGCACGCGCAGCACCTCGAAGCCACTCAGCCCTGGCAGCATCAGATCCAGGATCAGCAGGTCAGGCGGATCCCTGCGCAGCGCGCCCATGGCATCCGCCCCATCCGCCGACACATCGACATGCCACCCATCCCGCCGCAGGATGAAGCGCAGCGCTTCCGAGATATTGGGTTCATCCTCGATCACCAAGACACGTTTCCCCAATGCAGGCCCTCCCCCCATGGCCAAGGACCAGCGCGCTGGCCCGGACGTTGGCACATGCCCGACACCGCGCCGCGCGCTTTGTCCGTTTCGCAGCGCGCTCTGGCTCCTCCCACGGCGCTGCTGATGTGATTATGCACCATGCAGGCATCATGTCAAAGCGCGTTTCACGCCACGCTCATCAGGATCGAAGGCTCGCGACGCGCCGGGCATTCAGGCCGCGCACAGGTCCGGCAACTTGCGCCGACGATCTGCGGCGGCCCGATCTCTGCCGGGGACTGGGGTTCGGGAAGGATCAGCATGGTCGATTGAAGCGTGACCGGCGCGTCAAAGGTGACTGGACCGCGCGTCGCCGCAAAGGCGTAGGTCAAGAAGCGCCGTCCCAGCCGACCAGGCGTCACCAACGGCACGCGCATCGGCATCGAGGGGCGCTGCATTGCCTGATAGAGCGGCCAGAGCGGACAAGCCCCGCCAAACCGCGGCAAGGCAAAGCCATCAATGGCGCGGCGGAACATCAGCGTGCCCGAACTGTCGCAGATCACCAGCCCCGGCGGGTCCAGTGACAGGGTCTCCATCGCATAAGCGGGCAAGAGCGCAGTTCGTCGCAGCACCTGATCGAATGACACACCAAATTCCAGCGCAAGCCTGTCAGGCGCGAAGCCGCCGACGGAGACAGCCTGCATGAAGGCATCAAGCGGCAATGCCACACTGTCGCGGCGGAACTGATGCAGCCAGTGAACCGCCAGCTGGCGCGAGGCTTCTGACGATAACTCAACCTGACGCGCAACCAGCATCTCGGGCGAAACCGCGCCACTTTCCAGCTCCGGCAGATAAAATCCCCGCGCGGCGAGCCAGGCCTCAACCTCTTCCTGCGGGGCCGCCAGACCGGCCTCATCGGTCTTGCCTGCATCGAGGTAATTGACCAGCGCCACGGCCCCTTCGGCCAGCCGCGCGCTGTCTTGGAGGATGTTGTGGTGGAACCGCGCCTGCCAGTCAGGCTCGATCTCGCGTGCGTCATTGAGGATCGTGGCCGTGGACTGCACCGAAGTTACCGCCGAGATAATCTCGTGCAACGCCTCGCCCATATAGGGGTCGTGGGTCATGCGATCATTGAGCTGATCGACGATCCGCTCCAGCCGTTCGACCCGGCCCTGCGTATCCGCCAGCACCTTGGCCCAGCCAGGATAGCGACCGGTGAATTCGTCGATCCGCTCAAGCTCCGACAGATCTGCGCCCGAGCGCAGGGCGGCCGCCCGCGCAGCCTCGATCAGGCGGCCATCATCATCCTCGCTGAGCGCATCAGTGGAAATGCCCAGCGCTTGCGCCAACGCGGCCAGCAACTCCGACCCGACCTTGCGGCGGTTATGCTCGATCAGGTTGAGGTAAGAGGCCGAGACACCGACCTCGCGCGCCAGTTCGGCCTGCCTGAGCCCGCGCAGGTTACGCCGGGCGCGGATACGGGTTCCCGTCAGAGCAGAACGCGGCATGGTGTCAATCCTTTGCGCCCGAATTTTACAGGAGTTTACAAATCAGGAAAGCCCGTTTTCAACACTTTGCGGGGGAAGGCGCAGGGATGCAAATCGCGGGTTCACAGTAGCGCTTCGGTCCAGTATAAGGCAGCGCCAATGCGCCGGTGCAACGCCGCCCACCACGATCAGCTCCGATATTCGAGGAACGAGATGACGCAAAGCCGCAACGATGCCGATGTCGCCTTTATCAAGGCACTCGCCGAACTTCTCAATGAGAATGACCTGTCCGAGCTCAGCGTCAAACGGGATTATGGCGAGAATGACAGCCTCAATGTCAAAGTGTCCAAGCTCAGCGCGCAACCGGTGTTTCAGCAGGTGGCGGCCGCGCCCGCACCGCAGGTACCGACCAGCGCCACAGCGGCAAGCAGCGCCGCTGCGCCCGCGCTGCCCGCCGATCCCGCACAGCATCCGGGCGCGGTGACTTCGCCCATGGTTGGCACGGCCTACATGGCCGCCGAACCGGGCGCTGCGAATTTCGTCAGTGTCGGTGCGCAAGTGGCCGAGGGCGACACGCTGATGATCATCGAGGCGATGAAGACCATGAACCACATCCCTGCCCCGCGTGCGGGCACAGTGAAACGCATTCTGATTTCCGATGGCAGCCCCGTCGAATATGGCGCGCCGCTGATGATCATCGAATAAGGCACAGGACATGTTCAAGAAAATCCTGATAGCCAATCGCGGAGAAATCGCGCTGCGCGTCATCCGCGCCTGTCGCGAGATGGGCATTGCCTCGGTCGCCGTCCATTCGACCGCCGATTCCGACGCGATGCATGTGCGCATGGCCGATGAGGCGATCTGCATCGGGCCTGCGTCCTCCAGCCAGAGCTATCTGCACGTTCCTGCGATCATCTCCGCCTGCGAGATCTCGGGCGCTGAAGCCATCCATCCGGGCTATGGGTTCCTGTCCGAAAACGCTGCTTTCGTGCAGGTTGTCGAGGATCATGGCATCACCTTTATCGGGCCGTCTGCCGAACATATCCGCCTGATGGGCGACAAGATCACCGCCAAGGACACGATGAAAGCGCTGGGGGTGCCTTGCGTGCCCGGCTCTGACGGAGGCGTACCGAATTACGAGACCGCGAAGGATGTGGCCGCAGAGATTGGCTATCCGGTCATCATCAAGGCCACCGCAGGCGGCGGCGGGCGCGGCATGAAGCTTGCGCGCAGCGCCGATGAGCTGGAAACCGCATTTCGCACAGCGCGCGCCGAGGGCAAAGCCGCCTTTGGCAATGATGAGGTCTATCTCGAGAAATATCTCGGCCAGCCACGCCATATCGAGATTCAGGTTTTCGGCGATGGCAATGGCCGCGCCGTGCATCTGGGCGAGCGCGACTGTTCGCTGCAG
Source organism: Paracoccaceae bacterium (assembly GCA_007692585.1). Classification (GTDB taxonomy): domain Bacteria; phylum Pseudomonadota; class Alphaproteobacteria; order Rhodobacterales; family Rhodobacteraceae; genus Roseinatronobacter. Next base: position 30,112 of record REBU01000064.1, read on the forward strand.
CGGCGTCACCAGAAGGTGCTCGAAGAAGCGCCCGGCCCCGCGATTGATGCGGCCACGCGCGCGCGGATCGGCCAGACCTGCGCCGAAGCGGTGGCGCGCATTGGGTATCGCGGCGCAGGCACGATCGAATTTCTCTATGAAAACGGCGAGTTCTTTTTCATCGAGATGAACACACGCCTGCAAGTCGAACATCCGGTGACCGAGGCGATTTTCGGCGTTGATCTGGTGCGCGAGCAGATCCGCGTCGCGGCCGGGCTGCCGCTGTCTTTCACGCAAGACGATCTGCACCTGAATGGTCATGCCATCGAAGTGCGCATCAATGCCGAGCGCCTGCCGAATTTCACCCCCTGCCCCGGCACTGTCGCCACCTATCATGCGCCGGGGGGGCTTGGGGTGCGCATGGATAGCGCGCTCTATTCCGGCTACACGATCCCGCCCTATTACGACAGCCTGATCGCGAAGCTGATCGTGCATGGCCGCGACCGCCCCGAGGCACTTGCGCGCCTGAACCGCGCGCTGGGGGAGTTGATCATCGACGGGGTGGACAGCTCTGTTCCACTGTTCCACGCGCTGCTGAACGAACCGGATGTGTTGACCGGGGATTACGATATCCACTGGCTGGAGAAGTTCCTGGCCCAGGACATCGCGTGACCTGGACCGTTCGCTTTGCTGACCAGTTTATGACGACATTTCAGGGCAGATCGGGATAACCACCTGATCTGCCGCTCCCTTATTCTGCAGCAACCCGCCGCGGTTTCAGCAGCGGTCCAAGATAGCGCCCGGTATGACTGGCCTCGTCGGCTGCAACCTGCTCTGGGGTACCAACCGCGACCACCTGACCGCCGCCATCGCCGCCTTCCGGCCCGATATCAATGATCCAGTCAGCGGTTTTCACCACATCGAGATTGTGCTCGATCACGACAACCGTATTGCCTTGATCGACCAATTCATGCAGCACTTCCAAGAGCTTGCGCACATCTTCGAAATGTAGCCCGGTGGTGGGCTCATCGAGGATGTACAAGGTCCGCCCGGTCGAGCGGCGTGCAAGTTCCTTGGACAGCTTCACCCGCTGCGCCTCGCCCCCCGAAAGCGTCGTGGCCTGCTGACCGACCTTGATATAGCCCAGACCCACGCGCATCAGCGCGTCCATCTTTTCGCGGATTGATGGCACCGCCTCAAAGAATTTCTGCGCCTCCTCGACAGTCATATCCAGCACATCGGCAATTGATTTACCCTTGAACAAAACCTCCAGCGTCTCGCGGTTGTAGCGCTTGCCCTTGCAGGTCTCGCAGGTGACATAGACATCGGGCAGGAAATTCATCTCGATTTTCAGCACGCCATCGCCCTGACAGGCCTCGCAGCGCCCGCCCTTGACGTTGAAGCTGAACCGCCCCGGCTTGTAGCCGCGCGCCTTTGATTCCGGCAGACCGGCGAACCAGTCGCGGATCGGCCCGAACGCGCCCGTGTAGGTCGCCGGGTTCGAGCGCGGCGTGCGCCCAATGGGCCGCTGGTCGATATCGATCACCTTGTCCAGATGCTCCAGCCCCTTGATCGTCTCGCAAGGCGCGGGCGTTTGGCGCGCGCCATTGAGACGCATCGAGGCCGTCTTGAACAGCGTCTCGATGGTCAGCGTGGATTTACCACCGCCCGAAACGCCTGTGACGCAGACAAACTTGCCCAATGGAAACTCTGCCGTCACATCGCGCAGGTTGTTGCCACTGGCCTTGACCACCGTCAGCTTCTTGCCATTGCCCTTGCGCCGGGTCTTGGGAACCGAGATCTCGCGCGTACCAGTCAGATATTGCCCCGTCACGCTGGCCGGGTCGGCCATGATTTCCGCCGGCGTCCCCTGCGCCACAACACGCCCGCCATGCACGCCCGCACCGGGGCCGATATCGAGCACGAAATCCGCCGTGCGGATCGCTTCCTCGTCATGCTCGACCACGATCACCGTATTGCCCTGATCGCGCAGATTGCGCAGCGTGATCAAGAGCCGGTCATTGTCGCGCTGGTGCAAGCCGATGCTCGGCTCATCCAGCACATAGAGCACGCCTGTCAGCCCGCTGCCGATCTGGCTCGCCAGCCGGATGCGCTGGCTCTCGCCGCCTGACAGCGTGCCCGCATGCCGCCCGAGCGTCAGGTAATCGAGGCCGACATTGACCAAAAACCCCAGCCGCTCGCGGATTTCCTTGAGGATCGCGCGGGCGATTTCGTTCTTCTGTTTGCTCAACACCTCGGGCACGCTCTCAACCCAGGCCAGTGCCTCGCGGATCGCCATTTCGGTGACCTGCCCGATATGCAAGCCCCCGATCTTCACCGCCAACGCCTCGGGCTTCAGCCGGTGACCTTCGCAAACACCACAGGCACGTTGGTTCTGATATTGCTCGAAATCCTCGCGCACCCAGGCGCTGTCGGTTTCGCGGTAGCGCCGCTCCATGTTCGGAATCACGCCCTCGAAGGCACGAGTCACATTGTAGATGCGACCACCTTCATCATAGCGGAACGGCAGTTCTTCGTCATTCGAGCCATAGAGGAACACCTGTTTCACATGCGCAGGCAGATCTTTCCATGGCGTCTTGGCGTCGAATTCGTAATGCTTCGCAAGGGATTGAATGGTCTGCAGGAAATAGGGCGACTTGCCCTTGCGCCAGGGCGCGATCGCCCCATCGGCCAGCTTCAGCGCGTGATCCGGCACGACCAGTCGCTCATCGAAGAACAATTCCACCCCGAGCCCGTCACAGGCCGGACAGGCCCCGGAAGGCGCGTTGAAGGAAAACAGCCGCGGCTCGATCTCGGAAATGGTGAAGCCGCTGACCGGGCAGGCGAATTTCTCGCTGAACGTGATCCGCTCACCGTCCTCGGCGGCGAGTTCCAGCACGGCAATCCCGTCCGCCAGATCCAGTGCCGTGCGCAGACTGTCCGCCAGCCGCGTCTCGATCCCTTCACGCACCACCAGACGGTCGACGACCACATCAATGTCATGGCGGAATTTCTTGTCCAGCGTGGGCGGCTCGTCCAGCTCGTAAAACTGCCCGTCGACCTTGACCCGCTGGAACCCTTGCTTGCGCAGCTCCAGAAACTCCTTGCGATACTCGCCCTTGCGGTCGCGGACGATGGGCGCGAGCAGATAGGCGCGCGTGCCTTCCTCCAGGGCCATGATCCGGTCGACCATGTCCTGCACTTGCTGCGCCTCGATAGGCTGGCCGGTTGCCGGGCTATAGGGCGTGCCCGCGCGCGCGAACAACAGGCGCATATAGTCATATATCTCGGTCACCGTGCCGACGGTTGAGCGCGGATTCTTGCTGGTCGTCTTCTGCTCAATGCTGATCGCCGGCGACAGGCCCGAGATATGGTCCATGTCAGGCTTCTGCATCATGTCGAGGAATTGGCGCGCATAGGCCGACAGCGATTCGACATAGCGGCGCTGGCCCTCGGCATAGATCGTGTCAAAGGCGAGGCTGGACTTGCCCGATCCGGACAACCCCGTGATGACCACCAGCTTGTCGCGGGGCAGATCGACGTCGATATTCTTCAGATTATGCTCGCGCGCACCGCGCACCTCGATGAATTTCTGCTCAGCCATCCGGCCCCCCGATCACGCATCTGCGTCCAAGCCTGCAAGATAGAGAGGATGCGCCGAGTCTCCAACCGAAATATGTGAACAAAACAAAAACACGCATGGTTTTTCAGCTTTTCCGGACACGCGACGCCCAAAACATTCACTTATCGCAATTTGTTGCTTGATTACAGCACCAACAGGCCGCATCCTGTGTCAAACCAATCCAAGGACCGCCCCGATGTTCGCCTTCCTCAAACCCAAGCCAAGTGCCCCCCGCATCACTGCTCAAGAAGCGATCACGCAGGCAAAAGCGGGCAGTCTGACCCTGATCGACGTGCGCGAAGCTGATGAGCTGCGCCAGACCGGCAAGGCCAAAGGCGCGCTGCATATTCCCCTGTCGCAGATTGCCGCACAGACCGACCCGAAAAACGGCCATTTCAATCGCAAACTGTCGCCTGGCAAACCAGTCGCTCTGTATTGTGCGTCTGGTATGCGCTCGGGCCGGGCGGCACGCACCATGGCTGCGCATGGCTTCACGCAGGTCTACAATCTCGGCACGCTGCAAGACTGGACCGCATCGGGCGGCGCAATCGTGCGCTGACAAGCGCACGCAACCGCACGGCCCCGCAACGCAGTGGAGGGGCCGTGCTTATCTCTTGCGGCCGCAAGGCCGCGCCATCAGATCACGTCAGAAATGGATCGCGCGCCCATAAGCATCAAGCACGGATTCGTGCATCATCTCGCTTAGGGTCGGATGCGGGAAGACCGTGTTCATCAGGTCTTCCTCGGTCGTCTCCAGCTGACGCCCGATCACATAGCCCTGAATCAACTCGGTCACTTCCGCGCCGATCATATGCGCGCCCAGCAACTCGCCAGTCTTGGCGTCGAAGATCGTCTTGATCATCCCTTCCGGCTCGCCCAGCGCAATCGCCTTGCCATTGCCGATGAAAGGAAAGCGTCCGACCTTGATCTCATGGCCCGCCTCTTTCGCCTTCGCTTCGGTCAGCCCAACGCTGGCCACTTGCGGCTGGCAATAGGTGCAACCTGCGATGCTCGCCGGGTCCACCGCATGCGGATGCCCGCCCGCGATCAGTTCCGCAACCATCACGCCCTCATGGCTGGCCTTATGGGCCAGCCATGGCCCATTGGTCGCATCGCCAATGACATACAGCCCCTCGACGCCGGTGCGACAATACGCATCAGTGACCACGAAGGAGCGGTCGATCTTCACGCCCAGCTCTTCAAGCCCTAGCCCTTCGGTGTTCGCCACAATGCCCACAGCCGAGATCACTGTGTCGAATTCCATCGTCTCGGTCTTGCCACCGCGCTCGATATGCGCGGTCACCTTGGGGCTCGCACGGTCAAGTTTCTTGACCATTGCTTTCTCCAGGATCTTCATCCCCTGCTTCTCGAACGCCTTTCTCGCGAAGGCGCTGATCTCGGCATCTTCCACCGGCAGAATCCGGTCCTGCACTTCGACCACTGTGACATCCGCCCCCAGCGTGTTGAAGAAACTCGCAAATTCGATCCCGATCGCGCCGGAGCCGATGACCAGCAGCCGCTTGGGCATACGCTTAGCCTGCAGCGCATGGCGATAGGTCCAGACCAGATCGCCATCGGCTTCGAGCCCCGGCAATTCGCGCGCCCGTGCGCCCGTCGCCAGAATGATGTTGGGCGCGGTCAGATCTTCCGTGCCCTTGTCAGTCTTCACCGTGACCTTGCCCTTACCCGCGAGCGTCGCAGTCCCCATGACCACAGTGATCTTGTTCTTCTTCATCAGATGGCCGATGCCCCCGGACAACTGCCCCGCAACCTTGCGCGAGCGCTTGACGACCGCTTCGAGGTCATAGCCGATCTTCTCCGCGCTCAGACCGAAATCCTTGGCGCGGTACATCAGATGGAACACTTCAGCCGAACGCAACATCGCCTTGGTCGGGATGCACCCCCAGTTCAGACAGATGCCCCCCAAGTTCTCGCGCTCGATGATCACGACGGACTTGCCAAGCTGCGCGGCCCGGATCGCAGCCACATAGCCGCCGGGTCCGGCCCCGATAACGATCACATCGTAAGATTTTGCAGCCATGCGGCATTCCTCCCTGCGGCGCGCTTCGAAATTAGTTTGGCATTAAACTATTTTCGGTTACCGTGCAACGCATAGGCGGAAAGCCCGCCATGCAAATCCCGCATGGCGGCGCAGTTGATCAGGCAGCGGCCTGCAGCGCGTCGAGGGCCGATTTGTACCCCCCTTGCGCAAGAAACTTTTCTTCGCGGTCCGTCGTTTCGCGGCCAAGCGCTGCGTTGCGGTAGGGAAAGCGCCCGAATTCGCGGATCACCGCGCGATGCGCCCGCGCATGGAGCAGGTTCGACGCCCCGGTTTCCGGCATGCGCAGCAAGAACATCCGCACCGCACGATCCTGATCCATCTGGCTTTCGGAATGCATCAGCGGCAGGTAGAAAAACTGCCGCTGGGGCTCGGGCGTCTTGCGATCGTAGCCCAAATGACACCCGCGTGCGGCGACCTGACGGGCCAGCGCGTCGGTCGCGAAAGAGCGCGCATCGCCGCGGAACATGTTGCGCGGGAACTGATCCGTCACGATGATGAAGGCCAGCGCGCCAGTGGCGCAGCCCGCCCAACGCTCCAGACGCCCATCGCGTGCCTTTTCCCAGAGCCCCTGAAACCTGTCGCGGATTTTCGCGTCAAGCGCTTCATCCATCGCATACCAGCCATCTGGCCCGACTTCATCAATCCAGAAAGAAATAACTTCGTCAACTGTCGACATTATCCACCTATGTTTCGCCGCAGATAGAGCGTGGCAGCGAATCGGAATTTTCTCAAGTTTTTCCGGGTTTCACATACGGACGCAGGCGGTTTTTCGCACACTGGACCGATTTCAGGACACCCCGTCTTTCTGCTCCTCCATCTGCTCCGTCATCTCGGTCAGGACCGCTTCCACAGTTGCCGCGGATACGACAGGTGAAACGGGCGCATAGGGGCCGCTTTCGGACACCGAGGGCGCGGGACGCTGGGTCATGCGGTAGAGCGCATAAATTGAAAGGAGTGCCGTCAGCGTGATGATGAACAGAAAATAGCCCGGTGGCCCGATCATGCTCATGATCCAGCCGATCGCCAGCGGGCCGACAATCGCACCCAAACCATTGACAAACAACAGCCCCCCAGACACAGCCGCCATCTGATCCGTGTCGACATAGTCATTCGTATAGGCCACCAGCAGCGAATAGAGCGGGTTCGAGATGCCCCCGATGATCAGCGCCACCCCCAGCAGCCAAAGGAAGCTCAGATCGATCAGCACCGCAAACGCACCAGCCGCTGTGCCGATCAGGGCGACGGCCACCAGCAGTTTGCGGCGGTCCATCTTGTCCGACAGCCAACCAATCGGATACTGGAAAACGAGGCCTCCGAAATAGATCGCCGCGGTGAAGACCGAGATCTCAAGGATGCTCAGCCCCGCTTCCGTGCCCCAGACCGCTGTCATCCCGAAAAGTGCCGAGAATACCCCGCCCATCAGGAAAATCCCGACCACCCCGAGCGGCGAGACATCGTAGAGTTCGCGCATCGACATGGAGCGCGTGGTGCCGAAGGTCGGCGCAGGGCTGATCGACAAGAGGATCGGCGCGAAGGCCAGCGACACCAGCACCGAGGGGATGATGAACAGCAAGAAGCCGGCCGGATCAGCGAAGTTGATCAGCGCCTGCGCCGCGATGATGCCCAGCATTTGCACGATCATGTAGAGCGACAGCGCCTGCCCGCGATTTTCGTTGCTCGCGGTGTTGTTCAGCCAGCTTTCCGCGGTGACATAGACACCCGAGAACGCAAACCCGATCAGCACGCGCAGCACAGTCCATGCAATCCAGTCGGGGATGGCAGCATAGAGCACCAGCACCGCCGAAATCAGCGAGCCGAGCGCCGCGAAGACGCGCACATGGCCGACGCGGCGAATCATTTCCGGTGCCATGCGCGAGCCGATCAGGAAGCCCGCGAAATAGGCCGACATCACGATCGACATCTGGCCAGTCGAGAAGCCTTCGATCGCGCCGCGGATGCCCAGAAGCGTGCCCTGCACGCCGTTGCCCACCATCAGGAACAACATCCCAAGCAAAAGCGCCCATGACGCGGTGAAGACCTTCAGCATTGCAATACCCTGAGTTGTGCGCGTCCACGATACCCGTGGACCCATTTAGGAACTATGACAAATGCGACCCGAAATCGTCGCATTCATGGCAAAAGCAGCGATGCATCCCCGTAGGAAAAGAACCGATACCTGCGCGCGATCGCATGGGCATAGATTGCCATGATCCGCTCGCGCCCCATCAGCGCTGAGACCAGCATCATCAGTGTCGATTTCGGCAGATGGAAATTTGTCATCAGCCCATCTGCAAGCTGAAACCGGAAGCCGGGCGTGATGAAGATATCGGTCTTGCCCGACCATGCCGCGATCTGGCCCGGTCCGGTTGCCGCAGTCTCGATCAGCCGCAAGGCTGTCGTGCCGACCGGGATGATCCGCCCGCCAGCTGCGCGCGCGGCCATGATCAGTGCGGCGGCGTCTTCGCTCACCTGCCCCCATTCAGCATGCATCTTGTGGTCGCGCACGTCATCGACCTTGACCGGCAGGAACGTTCCCGCGCCGACATGCAGCGTCACTTCGGCAAATCCCACGCCACGCGCCTGCAGCGCCGCCATCAGCCCTGCATCGAAATGCAGCGAGGCCGTGGGCGCGGCCACAGCGCCGGGCTGCCGGGCGAATACGGTCTGATAATCTTCGCGATCCTGCGCATCAGCGGCGCGACGCCCGGCGATATAGGGCGGCAAAGGCATCTGACCGGCGCTGTCCAGCGCGGCGTCGAACGCATCCCCCGTCAGGTTGAAGCGTAGCACCACATCTTCTGCTCCGCGCGTGGTCACAGTGGCGCGCAGGCTGTCGGAAAAGACTATCTCCTCGCCTTCGGCCAGTTTCCGCAGCGGTTTGGCCAGCGCGCGCCAGCTGCCGTCGGGTTGCGGCTCGGTCAGGGTGATCTCGACCTTCGCGCTGACCCGGCCTTGCGCCGTATCGCGTGCGCGCTGGCCCGTCAGCCGCGCCGGGATCACTTTGGTCGTATTGATCACAAGCAGGTCACCCGCGTGCAAAATCTCTGGCAGGTCCGAGACTTGGCGATCCGCGATGCCGTCGCCTTCGGCAAGAAGCAGCCGCGCCGCCGGACGTGGGCGCGCAGGCCGGGTAGCGATCAGCGCCTCGGGCAGGTCGAAATCGAACTCGGACAGTTTCACAGGCGGCTCCCTTGCAGATATGCCGATGCTTCGGGCTTTAACTCGGGCCAGATGCCGCTACAACGGGGATCAACGCAATGGTGATAAGGAAACTCTGCATGGCACAGATCGGCGAAACCGCCCCGGATTTCACTCTGCCCCGCGATGGCGGTGGCGACGTCACCTTGTCGGCGGTCAAGCCCGCCAAGGTGGTGCTGTATTTCTACCCGCGCGACGACACGCCCGGTTGCACCACGGAGGCGCTGGAATTCACCGCCCAGATCGCCGAGTTCGAGGCCGCAGGCGCGAAAGTCATCGGGATTTCGAAGGACACGGTCGCAAAGCATGACAAGTTCATCGCGAAGCACGACCTTGGTGTGATCCTTGCGTCTGATGCAGACTCCGACGTCTGCGAACGCTATGGCGTCTGGGTCGAAAAGAGCATGTATGGCAAGACCTCGATGGGGATCGAGCGGGCAAGTTTCCTGATCGACAGCGAAGGCCGCATCGCGCAGGTCTGGCGCAAGGTCAAGGCCAAGGGCCATGCCGCTGAAGTGCTCGAAGCCGTGCGCGCCCTGTGAGCCTGACGCTGCGCGAAATGGCCGTGGCGGTGCTGAACACCGCTGACGGGCGCGCCAAGACTGCGCTGTCGCGCGTGCATGCGGCAGCGTGGTTTGCCGCGCGCAAGGCGGGCACGCCCTTGGCCTTGGGCACGGCCGCGCCGCCGGACCGGCCCGCGCGGCCCGCGCAGCCTGAGCTTCTGGACCCGCGCGATGTGCCCAAGCGCCGCCCTGGCACGCCGGAAGGGCGTATCGCCATCCTGCACGCGATCGCCCATATCGAGTTGAACGCGGTCGACCTGCACTGGGACATGATCGCACGCTTCCCTCAGACCGAGATGCCGATTGGTTTCTTTGACGACTGGGTGAAATCGGCGGATGAGGAATCGAAGCATTTCAACCTGATCTGCGACTGTCTGGAAGCGCAAGGTAGCCATTATGGCGCCCTGCCCGCCCATGCGGGCATGTGGCGTGCGGCGGAAGATACCGCAGGCGATATTCTGGGACGACTTGCCGTTGTGCCGATGGTGCTGGAAGCACGCGGCCTCGATGTCACGCCAGGCATGATCGAGATCTTCCGGCGCGCCAAGGACGCCCAAGCCATCGCGGCGCTGGAGCTCATCTATGCCGAGGAAGTGGGCCATGTCGCCTATGGGTCGAAATGGTTCAACTTCCTGTGCGGGCGTGCGGGGCTTGATCCGCAGCCGGTGTTTCTCGATCTCGTGCGGCGCTATTTCCACAGCCCCCTGCGCCCGCCCTTCAACGAGGAAAAGCGGGCGCAGGCCGGGATTCCACCCGATTTTTACTGGCCGCTCACCGAACCCGCCTGAGAGCGCCCGTGACCGCGTCCCGGCATTTTCCGGCCCGACCGCATTGTTTTTCCTGACAGATTGTCTCAGATCAGGCTGAAAATCGGCAAGTTCTCGCCCATTTTGGTCCACCAACGCGCCGCGACAGGCGCGCGCGACGATTTGAGGTTGCCCCATGGAACCGCGCGGCTTATCCGAAATCCCGGGAATGGGCGTTCAAACGCGCTCATTGTGCGTGTGAATTGTATTGCCATTGACATGGTGCGTGACGTTTCCCGGAACCAGAAACGGAATGATTGCCTTGAAAAGACACCTAGTTCGCGCCAACCAGCGGCTGGAATATTATCTTCCTGAGCAGCGGTTGTTCCTCCGTTCGGACAACATGACCCGCTTTGTGCGCCTGCGCCCGTTTTCGCAGGCCCTTGGGATCGCAGCCGTCACCACTTTTTTCGCCTGGGGGGTCATCGCCACCTCAATCCTGCTGATGGATGCGATCGGATCGGGCAATCTGCGCGATCAGGCGATTCGGGACCAAGCGAATTACGAACAGCGCCTGAACCAACTTGCCAATGAGCGCGACATGCGCGCCCGGGAAACCGAAACTGCACAGGCGCGGTTCACCGAAGCCATGGAACGGATTTCGGAGATGCAGATGCAACTCCTTGCCTCCGAAGAGCGGCGGCTGGAGTTGGAAACCGGAATTGATGCGATCCACAACACCATCCGGCGCGTGACCAGCGAACGCGACGAAGCGCGCGCGCGCCTTGCAGAAGTGACGCGCACGCTGGAATCTGAGACCGGGTCAACACGCACGGCAGCGGACCGCAACCGCGACAATGAGGAAATGCTCGATTACCTGCTGGCCGCGATGGATCGCACCTCGCGCGTGACGCATGATCTGAGCATCGACGCAGATCAGGCGCGCCATCAGGCCCAGCATCTCGCGCTGGAAAATGAGCTGCTGAAAGATCGCAATCACATGATCTTCACCCAGCTGGAAGAGGCGCTGGACGCTGTCGTGGCCCCGATGGAACGCGTGTTCCGCAGCGCTGGTGTGTCGCCTGACCAGATCCGGCGGCTGGTGCGGCAGGGGGCGTCTTCGCAAACGGCCTCGCTGCGCCCGATCGCTGTCTCGACATCCGGCACGATGGGCCCAAGTCAGGACATCGCCCGCGCCAATGCGGTGCTGGCGCGCATGGCCGATGTGCAGGCCTATCGGCAGGGCATTGACCGCCTGCCCGTGGCGCGTCCGGTGAATGCCTCTGCCGTGCGTGAAACGTCGGGGTTCGGGATGCGCCGCCATCCTCTGACCGGGCGCTCGACGATGCATAACGGGCTGGACTGGGCCGGTTCGCGTGGGACACCGATCCTGGCTTCGGCTGACGGGGTCGTGAAACAAGCCGGACGTCAAGGCGGGTATGGTAATCTGGTGATCATCGAGCACGAATTCGGCATCGAGACCTATTACGCGCATTTGAACTCCATCGATGTGCGGGTGGGACAAAGGGTCTCGCGCGGCCAGCGGATTGGTGGTATGGGCACGACAGGCGCGTCGACCGGCGTGCACTTGCACTATGAAGTGCGCGTGAATGGTCGGCCAGTGAACCCGATCACATATATAAGGGCTGGACAGCATGTTTTCTAAGAGTCGCATCAATGACCCCGCACCCAAAGCGTCACCCGACGTGACCCCTGCGAAGCCCATGGATACGACACCGTCCTTCATGCGCACTGCGCCAGCTGATTCGGCCCCGTCGCACGTGACCAAGTCAAAGCCCGCAGCGTCGGTTCTGGCGGCGGATATGACTGTGACTGGCAACCTCAAGACCACGGGTGATGTCGTGATCGAAGGTGTGGTGGACGGGGACATCCGCGCGCATCTTCTGACCGTGGGTGAAACAGCGACCATTCGCGGCGAGATCGTGGCCGATGATATCGTGATCAACGGGCGCGTCATCGGGCGCGTGCGCGGTCTGAAAGTACGCCTGACGTCTTCAGCGCAAGTCGAAGGCGATATCATCCACAAGACGATCGCGATCGAATCGGGCGCGCATTTCGAAGGTTCGGTGCAGCGTCAGGACGATCCGCTGCAAACGAATCGCGAGAACCAGATGCGCAATGACGCAAGCGCTGCGCCGGCGCCCAAGCGTCACGAAGGGTCTGAGGTGGTGAAGCAGGCCACAGATGCAAAGAAGACCGCGAACCACTAAGCTGTGTTGCGATCACCCGCAGCAAAAAAGCCGCGCCCTGAGGCGCGGCTTTTTTGTTATCCGACTACCGACAAATAATGCTCTTGTCGCAGGAAGATCTGGTGCGGGTGGAGAGACTCGAACTCTCACGCCTTGCGGCGGAGGATTTTGAATCCTCTGCGTCTACCGTTCCGCCACACCCGCAGCGATCGACCCGATGTAGCGCGGAAAAATCTGCGCCGCAACTCCCGTTTCTGCGCAAGACGCGTGCAGTCGGTGAAATCTCGCAAGATTGACGCATTATGCGCAATATGCTAAGCGGCACGCTCATGTTGCCAATGGCAATTTACCGCAAGCGGGGCGCGAAATAGCGGCGTCCCAGAACAGATCACGGCCCGATGCCGGATCACATGGACGCATATGACGCAATTTTCTGACCTACGCCTGGACCCGAAGGTTCTAAAAGCCATCGAAGAAGCTGGCTATACCACCCCTACCCCGATTCAGGCGCAAGCTATCCCGCATGCTCTGGAAGGGCGCGATGTGCTGGGGATCGCGCAAACAGGGACTGGCAAGACCGCCTCTTTCACCCTGCCGCTGATCACCCGCCTGGGCCGTGGTCGCGCACGGGCACGCATGCCGCGGTCACTTGTGCTGGCACCAACCCGCGAACTGGCCGCGCAGGTGGCGGAGAATTTCGACACTTACGCGAAGTACACCCGCCTGACCAAGGCGCTCTTGATCGGCGGCGTGGCCTTTGGCGAGCAGGACAAACTGATCGACCGTGGTGTTGACGTGTTGATCGCGACGCCCGGTCGCCTGCTTGACCATTTCGAGCGCGGAAAGCTCTTGTTGACCGGCGTCGAAGTCATGGTGGTAGACGAGGCCGACCGCATGCTGGATATGGGCTTCATCCCCGATATCGAGCGGATTTTCGGCCTGACGCCCTTCACGCGGCAGACCTTCTTCTATTCGGCCACGATGGCGCCGGAAATCGAGCGGATCACCAACACCTTTTTGTCGAATCCGGCCCGGATCGAAATCGCGCGGCAAGCGACGGCCTCCGAGACGATCACACAGGAGCTGATAGAACTGCCCGCCACAAAGCGTGATGCCGCCGCGAAACTGAAGCGCGAGGCACTGCGTGCGATCATCGAGGCCGAGGGCGACAAGCTTGAGAATGCGATCATCTTCTGCAACCGCAAGGTCGAAGTGGATATCCTGTCGAAATCGCTGAGCAAGCATAAACTGGATGCGGCCCCGATCCACGGCGATCTGGACCAGTCGCTGCGCACCCGCACTCTCGAGCGCTTCCGCGCGGGTGATCTGAAACTGCTGATCGCGTCGGATGTTGCCGCGCGGGGGCTGGATGTGCCTTCTGTCAGCCATGTGTTCAACTTCGATCTGCCATCGCATCCCGAAGATTATGTGCATCGGATCGGGCGCACGGGCCGTGCGGGTCGGTCAGGCAAAGCGATCTCGCTGATGGTACCTGCTGATCAGAAATACCTGGAACAGATCGAGCAACTGCTGCAGCGCCCCCTGCCGCGTGGCATTGCCCCCGGTATCGAGAGCCTGAAAACCGCGCCCGAAAGCGACGCCCCAACACCACGCCCCAAGCGCACGCGCGGCGCGCGCTCCGCGGCGAAGGTCGACGCGCCTGAAACGCAGGTCGAAACGCCGCTGGCTGAGCCCGTGGCCCAGATCGTAGAGCCTGTCGCACTTGCGGAACCGCCTGTTCGCCGCGAGGACGCTCCAGCACCGCGGGAACGCCGCGACGCAGACCGCAGCAACCGGGACCGTAGCGGACGCCGTGACAATCGCGACAATATCGTGGGCATGGGCGATCATGTGCCCGATTTCCTGCTGCGTGAATTTCGCGTCGCCTGAAACGAAAGCCGCAATGCAAATGAAAAAGCCGCCCTGACCGGGGCGGCTTTTGCTTTGGATGACGAAATTCACTCAGCGGTAAAGCAACGATACTTTATTGTGAAACAGATGGATCTTCGAAGGGTCGGCCTTCAGCTTGACGCTGCGCCCCTTCAGATTTGTGTGGATCCCGGCGAGCTTGGCAAGGACCGGTGCGGCACCTGCAGTTTCGGGCTTGTAATACAGCACAGTCAATTCACCCAGTGCTTCGAGAAGCTCCACTTCGCCCTGATAGAGGAAATCCGCGTCATCTGTCGCAACCAGATCCTCGGGGCGCACGCCCAGATTGACCTTCAGGCCCATATCCGCCTCAGTGGTGGGAATGTCGGCTTTCGCCGTGCCCCCACCCGCGAGCTTGACGGTCGTCTGCGCACCGGTCGCCGTGATCTCGCCTGGCAGTAGGTTCATCGCAGGCGAGCCTATGAATTGCGCAACGAATTCGCCGTTCGGGCGCTCATAAAGCTCCAGCGGCGTGCCCACTTGTGCGATCCCCCCGCCCGCAAGCACCACGATGCGCGTGGCGAGTGTCATCGCTTCGACCTGATCATGAGTCACATAGATCATGGTCGAGTCGGGCATGGATTCCTTGAGTTTCGCGATCTCGATCCGGGTCGCCACACGCAAAGCTGCATCAAGGTTGGAGAGCGGCTCATCAAAGAGATACACTTTCGGATCGCGCACGATGGAGCGCCCGATCGCAACGCGCTGACGCTGCCCGCCTGACAAAGCCTTCGGCAGGCGGTCGAGGTAGGGGCCAAGTTGCAGGATTTCTGCCGCGCGCTCGACCGCCGCATCAATCTCGGATCTGGATTTCTTGGCAATCTTCAGCGCGAAGGACATGTTGTCACGCACCGTCATATGCGGATAGAGCGCATAGGACTGAAACACCATCGCGATCCCGCGTTGCGAGGGCGGGATGTCATTGACCACAGTCCCGTCGATTTCCAACGTCCCGCCCGAGATCTTTTCGAGCCCCGCAATCATGCGCAGCAGCGTCGATTTCCCGCAGCCCGACGGGCCAACAAAAACGATCAACTCGCCTTTCTTGATATCGAGATCGATATTCGACAGCACTTTGACTTCGCCATAGGCTTTGGCGATGTCCTTCAGTCGCAGATCGGCCATACTCTTCCCCCCTCGTGATTTTATCGCCTGACGACCAGACAAGGTTGCCACGGTCCCAGATGCACCAACCCGTCTTCGCCCAGACCCGAGCTGTTCAACTCCTGGCCTATGGTCTGCCACCGCCCGTCCGGCAGATAGAGTGTCGCAGGATCATGGCTGAGATTGAACGCGCAGAACAACTCCTCGCCCGCGTCGGTGCGCATGAAGCTCAGAACGTCGCCAGAGACAGACAACGCATTGATCGAGCCGCGCTTGAGCGCGGGATGCGCATGGCGCAGCGCAATCGCACGACGGTAATGGTGCAGCAACGCATCAGGCGCGCGCTCCTGCGCATCGACAGCGAGGTGCAGATGCTCGCGCGCGACAGGCAACCACGGGTTCCCTTGCGAAAAGCCGCCATTCTGGGTGTCGCTGGTCCAGACCATTGGTGTGCGGCAGCCATCGCGGCCCTTGAATTCCGGCCAGAACTGGATGCCATAGGGATCTTGCAGATCCTGGAACCTGAGCTCCGCTTCCTGCAGGCCCAACTCCTCGCCCTGATAGAGGCAAACCGAGCCGCGCAGGCACAGCAGGAGCGTTGCATAGGCGCGTGCCGCCGCCGGGCTGAGATCCCAGCGTGAAATATGGCGCACAACATCATGATTGGAGAACGCCCAGCAGGCCCAGCCTTCTGCGGCAACATGATCGACATGGCGCAGCACGGCCGCGACCCGCGCTGCCGAAGGTGCATCGGGGGCAAGGAACTCGAATGCGTAGCACATCTGCACCTTGTCGCCACCCGAGGTATATTCGCCCATGATCTCCAGCCCGCGCTGTGCATCACCGACTTCGCCGACGGCCGCCGCGTCATAGGTGTCGAGCACGGCACGGAAGCGGCGCAGGAATTCCAGATTCTCGGGCCGGTTCTTGTCGTAGAGATGTTCCTGATGGTTATACGGGTTCACCGCTGGCGCGATCGAGGCATTGCGGCGCTCGGGCGGCAGGGCCGGATTGTCGCGCAGATCGTAGTCATGGACGTAGAAATTGATCGTATCGAGCCGGAAACCGTTCACCCCGCGCTCCAGCCAGAAACGCGCGACGTTGAGCAGTTCTTCCTGCACCTGCGGTTCATGGAAATTCAGGTCGGGCTGCGAGGCAAGGAAGTTGTGGAGGTAATACTGGCAGCGCGTCGAGTCCCAGGCCCAGGCCGAGCCGCCGAAGATCGACAGCCAGTTGTTGGGCGGCGTGCCGTCGGGTTTTGCCTCCGCCCAGACATACCAGTTGGCGCGGGGATTGTCGTGGCTTGACCGGCTTTCGATGAACCAGGGATGCTGGTCGGACGAATGCGACAGCACCAGATCGATCAGGACTTTCAGCCCCAGTCGATGGGCCGTTTTCACCAGCGCGTCGAAATCCGACAGGGTGCCAAACATCGGATCAACATCGCAATAATCAGACACATCATAGCCGAAATCCTTCATTGGCGAGGTGAAGAACGGGCTGATCCAGATCACATCGACGCCGAGCGACGCGATGTAGGGCAGCCGCTCGATGATTCCACGCAGATCGCCGATCCCGTCGCCATTGCTGTCCTGATAGCTGCGCGGATAGATCTGATAGATCACCGCACCGCGCCACCAGTCCGGGTGGTGCTCCAGACCTGATTTGGCCTGCAACAAAGATTGAACAGTCACGTCGTCTTTTCCTTACTTGACGGAGCCAGCCAGCAGGCCGCGCACCAGGTAGCGTTGCATTGTGAAGAAAACCAGAAGCGGCACAGCAATCGAAATAAAGGCCGCGGTGGCCAGAATGCCCCAATCCCCGCCGCGCGAGCCCAGAAGGTCATCGGCAATCTTGACCGTCATTACCTGCGCCTCGGAGCTGGAGGGCAGAAAGACCTTGGCCACGAGCAGGTCGTTCCATGTCCAGAGGAACTGAAAGATCGCGAAAGAAGCCAGCGCCGGGAAGCTGAGCGGCAGGATGATACGCACGAAGATCTGGAAATCCGTCGCGCCATCAACCTTTGCGCTCTCGATGATGTCACGCGGCAACCCGACCATGTAATTTCGCAAGAGATAGACCGCCAGCGGCAGCCCGAAGCCCGTATGCGCAAGCCATATCCCAAGGAAACTCTGTCCGATCCCGATATTGGTATGCAGCGTCAGAAGCGGCACAAGCGCAAGCTGCAAGGGCACGACCAGAAGCCCCACCACCGCCGCGATCAGCAGCCCTCGGCCCGG
Organism: Paracoccaceae bacterium; assembly: GCA_007692585.1. GTDB lineage: Bacteria > Pseudomonadota > Alphaproteobacteria > Rhodobacterales > Rhodobacteraceae > Roseinatronobacter. Next base: position 47,765 of record REBU01000064.1, read on the forward strand.
AAAATCCATCCATGCGAGCGCATAGGCGGCAAAGGCCGCGATCAGGATGGGGATGATCGTGGCCGGGATGGTCACGGTCAGCGTGTTGATGAAGGCGCGGTCCATCCCATCGGCAAAGAGCACCGTGCGGTAATTGTTGAGCGTGAATTTCGGCGGGGTCCGTGCCTCGAAATAGAGCGTCGGGCCACGATCCAGCGCCTCGGGCGTCTCGATCCGGAAGCTCCCGTCACGCGCGACGACAAGCGTGCCACCGCCGCGCAACTCCGACACTTCGCCCGCGGCGAACTCTGCCGGCGCGACCGCGCGGGTACCATAGGCGGCCACTGTGCCTGCCCCGTCAGGGAAATTCGAGGTCAAAGACGGGTCCGCGAAGACATTGCCCTCCAGCACGAAGACTCCATTTTCCTCGCGCGGGTTATCTGTCGCAACACGGGTGCGGAAGTTGAGATCCACCGACATGGGGGCCTGCCACCAGCCGGAATTCGAGATCTGGTCGCGATCGCGGAAGCTCGACACAAAGAGGCCAATTGTGGGCAGAAGCCACAACAGCACGAGGATCAGCACGGTGATGTTTACCAGCACCTTGCTGCTGGAATTCTGTCCGGCAATATTGTCCATGAACCCTGCCCTCCCCCTCAGCGCATTTCTTTCCGGGCCTGCCGGATGTTCGAGATCATCACCGGCAGGACAAGGATCATGATGACAAAGGCCACGGCTGTCGCCCGCCCATCATCGCGAAACATGTAGGTCATCATGTAACTCGGCAGGATATGCGTGCCGAAGTTACCACCCGTCATGGTGTAGACGATATCGAACACCTTGAGCGTCAGGATGGTGATCGTTGTCCAGACCACGATGATCGTGCCCATGATCTGCGGCACCTTGATCTTGAAAAACACCTGAAACGGGTTCGCCCCATCGATGATCGCGGCCTCGATGGTTTCTTCGGGGATCCCGCGCAGGGCCGCCGACAGGATGACCATGGCGAAGCCCGTCTGGATCCAGACGAGGATGAACATCAGCAGGAAATTGTTCCAGAACGGCACTTGCAACGGATCGAGCGCGGCCATGCCCATGCTGTCGCGGATCGCATTGATGATGCCGATATCGGGGTTGGCCGAATAGACGAAACGCCAGATCAGCGAGGCCCCCACGAAACTGATCGCCATCGGCATGAAAATCAGCGACTTGGCGATATTGCCCCAGCGCAACCGGTCGGTGAGCTGCGCGATCAGGAGCCCGAAGAAGGTCGCGGCGGCCGGGACAAACAAAACCCAGAGCAGATTGTTGAATACCGCCGTGCGGAAGGTGGATTCGTTGAAAAGGTCGAAGTAATTGCCCAGCCCGATGAAATTATTGCCCGAGCGGTCAAAGAGCGAGCGCCAGAAAGAGCCGACGACCGGATAGGCCAGATAGAGGCCCAACGCAAACATCGCCGGAAAGAGGAACAGCCACGGACGCACCTGATTGGCGCGGTTGATGTTGCGCCCGGCCTGCGGTCCCTTGGCCGGGAAAATCACCTTGTCGAGCAATATGTTCGAAAAGTAGAAATACCCGACGCAGCCACCGACGCCGATGATGATCGTCAGAATACCTTGCAAGACTGGTGACATGTTGCGCCTCCCTCAAACCTGCTTACGACGCGCACCCATTGGAGCGAGACATGCAGGCCATTTCCCTGTCAAAACGCCAGTCAAAACCGGCTGTCAGGGCCGCATGAACAGCCCTGACAGTGTATGGGTCGGCTTAGCGCATTGCGTTCCAACGCGACTGGATCGCGCCAGCCACATTCTCGGCGTCGACACCGGTCACGAAATCGACCATTCCCGTCCAGAAGGCACCTGCACCAATCTCGCCTGGCATCAGATCCGAGGCGTCAAAGCGGAACGTGGTTGCATCCGCGAGAATTTCACCCTGCGCACGCTCGGAATCGCTGGCATAGGTCTCGAGATTGACCCCCGCATGCGCAGTCAGGAACCCGCCCTGCGCCATCCACAGCTCATGCGCGATAGGCAGCTTGAGGAATTCGATCATCGCCTCTGTCGCCTCGGAGGGATTGGTGATGGCGAAGAGCGTGCCTGCGCCCAGCACGGGACGACCCAGATCGCGCTCCTCGAAAGCCGGGAAGTAGAAGAAATCAACATCCTGTCCGACTTCTGTGCCTTCGGGGAAGAATGCGGGGATGAAGGACGCCTGACGGTGCATGTAGCACGCGGGTGGGATCTGGAAGAGCCCCGCCGGGCTGTCGCGGAAATCGGTCGTGGCCACGGCCTCTGCCCCGCCCTGGACGAAATCATCGTTGCGCACGAACCAGCCGAAGGCGTCAATCGCCTCGACGACGGCGGGATCATCAAACGGCAACTCATTGGTCACCCACTGGTCGTAGATCTCTGGCTCATGCAGGCGCAGCATCATGTCTTCGACCCAGTCGGTTGCAGGCCAGCCCGTCGCCGCACCAGAGCCCAGACCGATGCACCAGGGCGTGCCCCCATCTTCGACGATCTGTTCAGTCAGCGCCTTCAGCTCTTCCATCGTCTCGGGGATATCATAGCCCATTTCGTCGAAAGCATCGGGCGAGTACCAGACCAGCGACTTCAGATCGACACGGTAGAACAGACCATAAAGCTGATCGTTGCCATCCGGGTCCGCGTAGGTGCCCAGATCGACCCAGCTCTGCCCGGCGGCATAATTCTCGCGCACAAACTCATCCGTGCCCTCGGGCAGCGGCGTCAGCAAACCTTGCGCGGCCATATCGGCTGCCAGACCAGGCTGTGGGAAAACCGCCAGATTGGGCGCACTGCCTGCGCGGGTAGAAATGACAATATCCTGCTCAAAGCTGTCAGACCCCGAATAACTTACAGTCGCCCCGGTCGCCGCTTCGAAATAGGCAAAGATATTAGCGACCTTCTCGCGCTCATTGCCCGTCCAGGGGCCCGTGATCTCAACGCGCTGGCCTGCTAGATCGGCCGACTCGGCGAAGGCGTCATAGCTGTCCCAGGTGAAGTTGCCCTCGCCCGGTGCGAAGATCAGGTCCTGCGCGCTGGTGCCGGATGCGAACAGCGCGATTGCGGCAGCGCTGGCATAAAGTCTGGATTTCATTGTCTTCCTCCCAAGGTTGACGGTTGTTTTACACCACTTTGACGGGGTGCTTTTCCGATCCCTGCGCCTCTGGAATCACCCATGTCCCAAAGCGCTTTGGATAGCGGCAAGTTGGCTGAACAGGCAAATGCTGTCAATGAAATTTATCGCAAAGCCTATGAATTTCATGGCCTTTTTGCAGGTGCAGAAAAATCGGCCGCGACAGAATTTGCTTTTCAGCGCAACATTTATTTGCGTAGTATCGCGCCGATTCAACACGCTTTGAGACAAAAATGACTGTGACCCTGAAACAGCTGGCAGCGTCGCTGGGACTCTCGCCCACAACGGTCAGCCGTGCGCTTAACGGCTTTCCAGAGGTCAATGCCGCCACGCGCAAACGTATCCTGCAGGCCGCCGCCGAGGTCGAATACCGACCCAATACCCGCGCCAAAAGCCTTGCGACAGGGCGGGCACAAGCGATCGGGCATGTGATCCCGGTCTCGACCAGCCATGAGATCGTGAACCCGATCTTTGCCGATTTCATCGCAGGCGCAGGCGAAACCTATTCCAGCGCAGGCTATGAGATGATCCTGCGCATCGTCCCGGACGCGGAGGAAGCGCGTGCATATCGGGATCTGGTCGCACGCGGGGCCGTAGATGGGGTGATGGTCCACGCGCCGCTGCGTCACGATCCGCGCGTGGCACTGCTGACAGAGTTGGGACTGCCTTTTCTGGTGCATGGCCGCACCAGCGACGTGGCTCGCCCCTATTCCTGGCTCGACATCAACAACCAGCGCGCATTCCGACGCGCCACACAATTCCTGACCGAGTTCGGCCATCGCAGGATTGCGCTGATCAACGGGCTGGAAAACATGGATTTCGCCCAGCGCCGTCGCAATGGCTATCTGGAAGCGCTGCGCGATGCCGCGATTTCCCCGGACGAGGCCCTGATCCGTAATGGCGAAATGACTGAACCTTATGGCTACCGCGCCATGACCGAGATGGTGCAGCTCCCAGATCCGCCGACAGCGTTTCTCGCCTCTTCCATGATCGTGGCCTATGGATTGCGGCGCGGGCTTGCGGATCTTGGATTGCGGATGGGCCGAGATGTGTCGATCATCACGCATGATGACGATCTCTCCTATCTCCCCAATCAAGGCGATGTTCCCGTGTTCACGACAACCAAATCTTCCGTGCGCGAAGCGGGACGACGCGCCGCAAAGATGCTTCTGAAACTGGTCGAAAGTCCGGGCGCGGGCCCGCTGACCCAGTTGATGGAAGCTGCGCTGGTGGTCGGCGCCTCGACCGGGCCAGTCCACCGATGACGCCGATGAGCATTTCTCGCACGCCGCCGCCTTGCCCTACGCGCCGTGTCGCCACTATGGGCCTTGAAAGGCGCATCGGGCGCATACGGGTGGATTTGACCGCTTGAAGCGCATCCCAAAGGCGTCGTATCAGGCGCTGCGCGCGGTGCTTGCGCGGCCCTGTCGCTGACGAAGGACGAAAATGACCCAGCCTGACCACCCAGTGCTTGTTGCCGATGTCGGCGGAACCAACACACGCGTCGCGCTCGCGCGCGGTCATACGGTCGTGACCGGCTCGACGCAGCGGTTTCGCAATGCCGATCATGCCGGGCTGGGCGAGGTGCTCGCGGCCTATCTCGAGCAGCATCGCAGCATACCGGCGCGCGCCGCCATCGCCCTTGCAGGTCCGGTCCAGGGCGCGCGCGGTGAGATGACCAATCTTGGTTGGACCATTGACGCAGCTTCACTGGCGCAGGATTTGGGGCTGGGCGAAATTGCGCTTCTCAATGACTTGCAGGCGCAGGGTCACGCAGTGGTGCATCTGCCTGACACGCATCTGCGCCGGATCCGGGTCGGCCAGCCTGACGCAGCCGGTGCGCGGCTGGTGATCGGGCTCGGCACAGGCGTCAATGCCGCGCCGGTCTATGCAAGCGGCGCGGGCCATATCGTCCCAGCGGCCGAAGCCGGGCATATCCATCTGCCACTGCGCGGCGCGCAGGATTACCGGCTGGCGGATTGGCTGATCCAGCAGCGCGGCTTCGCCTCGGTCGAGGATGTCCTGGCGGGTTCGGGGCTGGAGCGGCTCTATGCGTTTCATGCACAGGAAGCCCATTCCGGCCATTGCCTCGATGCCGGCGCGATTATGGCCGCTATGGACGATGGCGACGCACTCGCGCGGGCTGTGGGGCGGCATTATGTCCGGCTTCTGGCGCAGGTTATGGCCGATCTGGCGCTGATCACCCTGCCGACGGGCGGGATCTACCTGATCGGCGGCGTCGCGCGGGCTTTCGCGCCTTGGCTGGAGCGCTTCAGTTTCGAGGCTGCCTTCACCGATATGGGGCGCTTCTCCGATCATGTCGCCCGCTTTCCCGTGGCCATTGTCGAAGATGACTATGCCGCACTGACCGGCTGCGCCGCCTATCTCGAGGCACGCTGATCACGCAATGGCATGCGCGTGCCAATAGCGTGCAGCACATAGGCGAGGATCACGAAAGCCGCGATCATCGCCGCCATATTGACTGCGACGGCGCCCAGTCCAAGCTGCGTGACATTCAGAAACGGATAGGGGTAGCGTCCGCTGAGCGCCCCGCGCGCAAGCACATAGATTGCGTAAATCGCAGGCCAGATCAGCCACTGCAGCGGTTGGCTGTCGCGCGGCGGATGGCGCGTGACCTCCATCAGCCAGAACCAGAGCATCAGCGCAGGCAGGATCGAATGTAGCGCCTGATCGACCCACCAGCGCAGCCCGGTAAAATTGAAGTGATGGGCAAGCAGAAGGTGATACACCAAACCCACCATGATCATCGACAGCGTCAGCGTACTCATCCAGCCGAAGGCCATGCGCCGCCCTGTCACGGCAATGGTCAGCATGGTCGCGGCCGTCAGAGCATTGGTCAGGATCGTGAAAAATCCTGCCATCGACCACAGCACCAGCAGCAAGTCCTGCCCGCGCCCCAATCGCAAGCCAAGCTGCGTCAGCAGTGTCGCAAGGCCCAGCGCACCGATCAGACCGGCCGTGATGCGATATTTCGGGTCCATCGGCGTCATCCGTTCATAGATTTATTGCAGACGTATCTATGTCGCAGAAAAGTATTGAAAACCCCTTGCCGCATGCGCCCCTTCACGGCACATCGTGGCAGATGGATTGGCGAGATGAAGGCATATTGCTGGCCGCGCGCCCGAATGGCGAAGCCCATGCGGTGATCGAGGTCTTCTCGGCGCTCCATGGCCGCCATGCCGGCGTCGTGCGCGGTGGGGCGTCGCGCAAACAGGCGGCAGTCTTGCAGCCGGGCGCACAGCTTGACCTGACATGGCGCGCGCGGCTCGAAGAGCAGTTGGGCAGTTTCACGGTCGAGCTGCTCCGCGCGCGCGCCGGAAACGTTCTGGGCGACCGGCTTGCGCTTGCGGCGCTCAGCTCTGTCTGCGCGCTATGCCGCTTCGCGCTGCCCGAACGCATGCCCTATCCCGGCCTCTACAGCGAGACCGTTGCGCTGATGGATGCGCTTGGCAGCCCCGGCTGGTTGCGCAGCTACGCGCTGTGGGAATTGCAACTGCTCGACGCGACAGGATACGGGCTCGATCTGCAGCAATGCGCAGTAACTGGCGCGACTGAGGGGCTGGCCTATGTTTCGCCCCGCACTGGCCGCGCTGTGACCCAGGAAGGCGCGGGGGACTTTGCCGCGCGGCTTCTGCCATTGCCCGAAGCGCTGACCGATGCCACGTCCCCCTTTGACGCGGCGCAGATGCGACAGGCCTTGCGTCTGAGCGGGCATTTCCTGCGTCACTGGCTGGCTGAAAATCAGGGCCGCACCCTGCCCGAGGCGCGCGCGCGTCTGATCGTGGCGCTTGCCCCGTGATGTTGACGTCTAGCCGCTGACAGGCCGCGCCTCGATCACCACGAAAGCCTGGGCCCACGGGTGATCGTCTGTCAGGCTGACATGAATTACGGCTTCATACCCGGCAGGGGTCATGGCCGCCAGACGTTCGGCGGCCCAGCCCGAGACATGCATCACCGGCTGGCCACCACGCAGGTTGGTCACCCACATGTCGCGCCACGAAATCCCCATCGCGAGCCCTGTGCCCAGCGCCTTGGAGCAGGCTTCCTTTGCCGCCCAGCGCTTGGCATAGGTCGCCGCCTCCCCTGCCCTGCGCTCGGCACGCGCGCGTTCCTCGTCACGGAAAACCCGGTTTCGAAACCGGTCCCCGAACCGCTCAAGCGTGCCCGCGATACGCTCGATATTTGCCAGATCCGTGCCGATCCCAAGGATCATGGCCACAAGCTACATCCGTGCCAGATTCATCTGGCGACGCATTTCCTGAATCGCGGCCTCCAACCCGACAAACATGGCCTCGCCAATCAGGAAATGGCCGATATTGAGCTCCACCACTTCGGGAATGGCCGCAATCGGGCCGACATTGGCGAAGTTCAGACCGTGACCTGCATGGATTTCCAGCCCCAGTTCCTGCCCCAGTGCCGCCGCCGAAAACAGCCGGCGCAATTCGGCATCGCGGGCCGCCTCATTGCCGGCGGCGTAATGCTCGCAATAGCTACCTGTGTGCAGCTCGATCACTTGCGCGCCGACACGTGCGCTGGCCTCGACCTGCGCTTCATCAGGCGCAATGAAAAGCGACACCCGCGCGCCCGCGTCACGCAGCGGCGCGATGAAATCGCGCAGGCGGTTGTCGTCGCCCGCGACTTCCAGCCCGCCCTCGGTCGTACGCTCCTCGCGCCGTTCGGGCACGATACAGATGGCATGCGGGCGATGAGCGAGCGCGATGCGCTGCATCTCTTCGGTCGCAGCCATTTCCAGATTGATCGGCAGTTGCACCGCCTGCATGATCGCTGGCAGATCCGCGTCACGAATATGGCGGCGATCCTCGCGCAGATGCAGGGTGATCCCGTCCGCGCCCGCCTTCTGCGCCAGCAAGGCCGCACGCACGCAATCGGGATCATGACCACCGCGCGCGTTTCGCAAGGTAGCCACATGATCGATATTCACACCTAGCCGCAGGGGCGCATCTTGGTCGGGAAGGGACATGGTTTCTCCTCGCATCTCTCAGCTGGAACATAGGCGAGACCGCGCAGAACGCAATATCGCAAGCCCATCAGGACCGGTCCTGCTGTTTGCGCGCCTGCCTGAACCGTTCCTGCAGTTTCTTCAGCCTGCGGTTGCGATAGGCGCGGATGACCGGCAGCGACAGGAAATAAGCGGGCACGCCACAGGCCACACCGATGATGATCCCGCCCAGCATGTAGGGCACGAAGACATCCCAGCCGAATGTGTTCAGCTTTTCCCAAGTGACGGAGGCGGAAGTGAAGGCCGCAAAAGCGTTACTTCCGACCTCGGACCAGATCGCTCCGAAGGCCCGCATCGCGTCATATGCCTTGACCGATGTTTCGCGGCCCAGAATGAAACTGCCCAATTCCAAGGCGCTGACCGCGATGATCGGAAAGGTAAACGGATTGCCGAAAAACGTGGCCAGGATCGAGGCAAGGATATTGCCGCGTAGCGCCCATGCCAGCGCCGCAGCCGAGACGAAATGTAACCCGAAGAGCGGTGTGCAGCTGACCGCCACCCCGGCCGCAATACCGCGGGCTATGCGTTCGGGCGAATCGGGCAGACGCCGCAACCGATGCATGACATAGTTGGCCGACCGCCCCCAACCGCCCCCCGGATAGAGTATGTTCGCCATTTTCTGGCGAAAATTCCTCGGAGAGCGGCGTTTGAATACCAAGCCGGGCGACCTTCTACTGTTCAGCGCACGCCCGGTAATCGGGTCAGGGACGCAGGGCCGGATCCTGCGACCGCGCCACCCGCGCAACGGCTGTTTCCGCCTCCAGAGCCGTCATGACCTGATGGAGATGCGAAATGCCGCGAAGTTCAACCTCAGCGAGCAGACGGTAGAAATCAGGCTTGCGATCCACGAAACGCAGATCAGAGATATTTGCCTTATGCTCGCCAATCAAGCTGCAAACGCGTCCCAACACACCTGCGTCATTGGAAATCGTCAGATCCAGCGAAACCCCGTAGACTGCCGGGTGCGTGCCCTCGACCCAACGCAGATCGACCCAGCGTTCGGGTTGTTCGTCATAATTGGCCAGCGCCTCACAATCCATCGAATGGGCCACGACGCCCTTGCCGCGATAGGTGATGCCGATGATGCGCTCGCCCGGCAGCGGCTGGCAACAGGGCGCGCGGCGAAAATCCGTATCTGCCTCAAGCCCGACGACGGGTTTGCTGGAATCCACTTCTGGCGCAGCATGTGCGGTCTCGGGATAAAGCACGGCCACCACTTTGCGCGCGCTGAGTTCCGCTGCACCGACACGCGCGCGCAATTCCGCAATGTCAGGAATGTTAAGCAATTTCGCCGCAGTGCCCAGCGCTTTGGGGCTCAGCTCGCGTCCCGTCGCGTCGAATGCGAGCCGCAACAATTCATTGCCCAGACGCACGAACCGTTCGCGATCCTCGTCGCGCAGGGCCTTTCGGATCGCGGATTTCGCCCGACCCGTCACAACGATATCGATCCAGCTCGATTGCGGGCGCTGGCCCTCCGCGGTGATGATCTCGACCGACTGCCCGTTCCTGAGCCGCGTCCAGAGCGGCACGCGCAGCCCGTCCACTTTCGCCGAGACACAGCCATCGCCGATGCGGGTATGGATTGCGTAGGCAAAATCCAGCGGGGTCGCGCCGCGCGGCAACTGAATCACATCACCCTTCGGCGAGAAACAGAAGACCTGATCGGAATACATCTCAAGCTTCACATGCTCAAGAAACGCGTCATGGTCGTCGGCGTTGTCGAAGCCTTCGGTCAGGGTGCTGATCCATTTGACAGGGTCGACCGCAAACGGATTTTCCGAGCGCTTCCCGTCGCGATACGCCCAATGCGCCGCCACGCCTGCCTCGGCCACTTCATGCATCTCGCGCGTGCGGATCTGGATCTCGACCCGCTTGCCATCGCGCCCTGAAACTGTGGTATGCAATGATCGATAGCCGTTCGATTTGGGCTGGCTGATGTAATCCTTGAAACGCCCCGGCACCGCGCGCCAGCGTTGATGCACCACATAAAGGATGCGGTAGCATTCTTCGGTGCTGTCCGTGATGATCCGAAAGCCATAAATGTCTGACAGGCGCGAGAAGGCCAGATCCTTCTCCTGCATCTTGCGCCAGATCGAGTAGGGTTTCTTCGCGCGCCCATAGACATCGGCATCAATCGTGTTGCGGTCAAGTTCCGTGCGGATATCGGCGCTGATACGGTGCACCACATCGCCCGCCTCGCGCTGCAAGGTGATGAAGCGGCGCAGGATGGAATTGCGTGCCTCAGGATTGAGAACGCGGAAGGACAGATCCTCCAGTTCCTCGCGCATCCATTGCATGCCCATACGCCCGGCCAGCGGTGCGTAGATATCCATCGTCTCGCGCGCCTTTTGCGCCTGTTTCTCGGCGCGCATGGACCGAATTGTGCGCATATTGTGCAAACGGTCGGCGAGTTTCACCAGAATGACCCGCAAGTCGCGCGACATGGCAATCAGCAATTTGCGGATATTCTCGGCCTGCTTCGCCTCTGAAGAGGTTAGTTGCAGATTGGTTAGCTTGGTGACGCCATCGACCAGTTCCGCGATTTCCGCACCGAAAATGCGAGCGACTTCGGAATAGGTCGATTTCGTATCTTCGATCGTGTCATGCAAAAGCGCCGTGATCAGTGTGGCATCATCTAGCCGCATCTCGGTCAAGAGCGCCGCGACGGCGACGGGATGCGTGAAATAAGGCTCACCCGAATGCCGAAGCTGCCCCTCATGCATCCGCGCACCATAGTCCCAGGCCTCGCGGATCAAATTCTCGTCGCAACGGGGATTGTAATTGCGCACCAGCGCGATCAGATCATCCTGCGTGATCATCGCTGCGGCCCTCTGTGACCCTCAGCCAAGCTGTGCCGGCCCGCAGTCGCCCAAGCCTAGCCCGCCTGCCCCTGAGCTTCCATCAACGCCCGCAACATCTGCGCCTCGTTCATGTCGTCCTGCTCGGGCGCGTCATGCTCTGCGCCGCCCATCAACAAGGCCATGTCATCATCTTCCGGCATGTCGACTTCGATCTGCGTCTGCAGGCTTTCGATCATCCGCTCGCGCAGGCTATCGGCTGATTGCGTCTCTTCGGCGATCTCGCGCAATGCGACAACCGGATTCTTGTCGTTGTCGCGATCCACAGTCAGCGGCGCACCAGCAGCGATTTCGCGGGCACGATGCGACGCGAGTGCGACGAGCTCGAAACGATTGGGAACCTTGTCAACACAATCTTCGACGGTCACGCGGGCCATTAGCAAGCTCCAGTATATCTACAACGCGGGATTAGTCTGCCCTCATACTGCGCATCCCGGCCAGAGACAACCCATCCCAAGCCTATAAAGGGTGAATTTCCTGAGAGATCGGAACAATTTCCGACCGCTCGGACACAGGCAAGCGCGCAAGCATCTCTGCGACAGTCAGCCCCAGCACCGGATGGCACCAATCCGGCGCGACATCCATCAAGGGGACGAGCACAAAACCACGCTCCTGCAAGCGCGGATGCGGCAAGATCAGCTCCGTTGGGCTCTGCGTCATCTGCGCGTCGAGCGGCAGATCATACCAGCTCTGAAACGCTTCAAGATTTGGCAGCACCACTTCCCCCATGGCCAGCAGATCGATGTCAAGCACGCGTGGACCCCAACGCTCCGTGCGCAGACGACCCGCCTCGGCTTCGATGTCGTGAAGGATCGCAAGCAACGCGCGCGGTGACATTTGCGTGTCACATGCGAGTGCGGCATTCACAAAATCGGGACCAGAACCGGGCGGAAAGGCAGGCGTGCGGTAGAGACGGCTTTTTCGAACAAGCTCAGCCCCTGATTGAATAATCTTGTCGATGGCGAAGTGCAAATATGCCACCGGGCTATCCATTTGCCCCCCGAGATTACCCCCAAGCGCAATGAAGACACGATTGCAATTTCTGATGTGATCACTAGGTTCGGGCATATGATCTGGCGTCCGGGCTGGATGCAGCTGCTTTCTTGTTCAATCTCAGAGTCAGTAAGTGAAGCGTCGGGCGCAGTTACTTCAAACATCAGGATTTGCAAGGTAAATCACATGTTCTACAAAGACGAGCGACTTGCGCTCTTTATCGATGGCGCCAACCTGTACGCAGCAGGTAAAGCGCTGGGTTTTGACATAGACTACAAGCTCCTGCGTCAGGAGTTCATGCGCCGCGGTAAGCTAATGCGCGCATTTTACTACACGGCCCTGCTTGAAAATGACGACTATTCCCCCATCAGGCCACTGGTAGATTGGCTGCACTACAATGGTTACAATATGGTGACCAAAGCTGCGAAGGAATATACGGACTCGATGGGGCGCCGTAAGGTGAAAGGCAATATGGATATCGAGCTTGCCGTCAACGCAATGGAGCTCGCGCCGCGCCTGGACCATGCTGTGTTGTTCTCAGGCGACGGAGATTTCCGGCCACTGGTCGAGAGTCTGCAGCGCCAAGGCGTTCGGGTTTCGGTCGTGTCGACCATTCGCAGCCAACCTCCGATGATTGCTGATGACTTGCGCAGGCAGGCGGATAATTTCATCGAACTCGACGAGTTACGCGATGTCATTGGACGCCCCCCCAGAGAGCCGCGCACCGAGCGTGACCCGGTGGAAGAAATGTCGCAGGGCTGATTGCGTCCAGTGGTGCGGAAACTTAGTCAAATGGTCATTGGCATGACATACTGCGCGACGTTAGGGCAGCCGTGGCGCACATAGCACTGTCCTTGAATGTATGGCTTATCTTTCAATATGAGGTCTCGGGTTGAGATTGAGGGCACTCGAAGCCACCCAGTCAAAGCTGAGATGGATGGAAGTCCTCGACACGATCAGACAGGCGGCGGCGCAGAAAGTGTACGGCGATATGAACCAAGCGCGCCGCCTGTCTTTTGTATCGCAGGGAACGTCTGCGCGCAGGTCAGGCAAGACCGCGCGCGGATTGCAGCAGCATGAGCGCTGTCGAGGCACCGCTCATCATGGTTTGCGTTTCGCGCAGCTGGGATAAGACCAGAAATCGCTGGGTGATCTTTTCGAGGTTCTCCGGCTGACCGAGTTCTACAAGATCAGAGGTCCCGAAGCGCCGTTGCGCGGCAGATTGCATGCGCGTCACCTGACTGTCGATGTCGAGCTTGCCGAACTCTTTCGGCAAGCCCAGACTCGTCTGCAGAACCTCGCGCATCGGCGGATTACCCAAGATGGCGAACCAGCGCGAGCGGTCATTGGTGTATTGCTCGGCCAATTGCGGCAGGTCACGCTGCAAGGCGAGGGCAAGACGCATGGAATTGTCCTGCTCGCCTACAGCAATTTCGAATTCACGGCTTCGAAACTGGCCAATCAACCGTTCGGCGAAACCGTCAGGTGGGGCTGCGGGGCCATCATTCGTGAGATATGAAAACGCCTTGGCAAATTCCAGATAGCGCTTGTCGGATAGGCGATTGGCCAAAGCCCCGCGTTCGGTTGTCCCATCTTCAACGATCTTGCGGATAAATGCGCGGTTGTTGATGTCGTCTTGAAGACCGAACGCCCCAAGCGCCACCTGCAACAGACGCCGGTTTCCGACCAGCTCCTCGGCGGTCTTGACCTTGGGCAACTCACGCGCGAACTCATCGACCTGCCGCGTCAGCATCGGCGCCTTGTTAAAGACCGTCTCCTGGCGCTCCTGCGTCCGTTTCAGGAAAGCCCACCCCGCCAGACCGGAGATCGGAACGATGGGCTGGAAACTCATGAGGGTTTCGCGGCGAAGAGCCGCGCCTCCCGTGGCAAAAGCAGCCGCAACGCTTTCAGCGTCTGGTAATACTCGCCATCAATCACGGCCTGCGAGGCAGTGTCGAGCAGACGGCGGCTGTCGAGATCGGTGAACACCTGGCTGAGTTGTTCGATCGAACGCAGAAGGGGGGCCTTGACCTCATCAGGATGGGTATCTCCGGACAGGACGAGCTGAACCAGATAGCAGGTGCGCTTGACGGGCGTGTTGGCCTGTTCGGGATGGATCGCGTCTTTGAGGCGCAGCACATTGGCGTTCGGCGTGCGGATCGACAGGCTGGTGCGCCGGTCGCCGTTTTCGATCACCGCGCCGTTGAGAAGCACCCGCTCATGCGGGGCGAGACGTATGACCAGACCCGTCATGAGACATCTGCCTTGCCCGCAAGACCGCGCATGACAGCCGTGTTGATGTCAATCAGGACTTCGGCGCTTTCGCGACCTTCGAGGATCGCCGCCGTGTGGTTGAGCGTGAAATTGGCGAGGCTGAGCAACTGGCCCTTGAGCGCCATGGGCAGCGGATTTTCCGGGTCGGAGAGGTCAACCGTGAATTCGATCCAGAGTCTGCGATTTTCGGTCAGGGCTTCGGCGAGGGCCGGGAAAGACATCGCGCCCCCAGCATGCGCCTTGCGCAGGCGGGCTGTGATGCGGGCGATGACGTCGTATTCGGCGGAACGTGCTGTTTTCAGCGCAGTGTTGGGCGTGCCATAGGCGGCAGCGGCCATGGAATGGGCGTTCATTCTGAGTCCCTTTATGGAAGATGTGAAGCTGGAAATGGCCAGAGCCCTGTTTTACAGGGCTCTGGCCGTCAGCCTTAGCGGAAGAGCGCCAGAATGTTCTGCGGTGCCTGGTTGGCAATCGACAGCGACTGCGTGGCCAGCTGCTGCTGGACCTGCAGCGCCTGCAGACGGGCGGAAGCGGCTTCCATATCCGCATCTACCAGCGCGCCGATCCCGGTCGTAAGAGCATCAGACAGGTTCTTGATAAACTCCGACTGAATATCGATTCGTTTCTCGGCGGTACCGAAGGTTGCAGCCGCACCGATGGCCACTTGCAACTGATCCTCAAAAGCTGCCAACGCAGCAGCAGCGCCGGTATCGTCCGAAACATCCCATGCCAAGGCCGGGGCCAACCCCGCAAGCAAGTTCAGTTCAGCGCTCTCAATATCGATCGTGGCCGTCGCCACGTCACCAGCATTATCTCGGTTTAAAGACGACAAGATCTCGAGATCATCAGTCTGAGTGCCGTTCATCAGGTTCAGGCCATTGAACTGAGCAGCCTGCAGTACTTGCGTGATTTGACCTTGAAGGCCTGCAAGATCGTCCTGAATCTTCTGACGGTCCACATTTTCTTCTTGGGCCGCGACAATCAGGCCTTGCATCTGCTTCATCAGGTCGACGGTTGTTTCCGCAGCCACACGTGCCACGCCGACGGTCGATTTGCCGAGCGCCAGCGAGTCGCCAAGCGCCTTCAGCCCACCTACATCGGATTCCATGGTTTTCGAGATCGCCCAGACTGCAGCGTTATCGCGCGCGTTGCCCACAGATTTGCCGGTCGATATTTCAGACTGGACCTGTTGCATGCCCTTGTTGATTCCACGCATGGTCTGCAGAGCCACCATAGCGCCAGTATTGGTCAGAATGCTTGACATGAGAGTGCCTTTCTTTGTGTGCATTTTGCACGAAGTCTAGGATGCATCAGTGTTTGATGCGGTTAAACGCGTTCTGCTGTGTCGCGCTACTAGCGCAAGGTGACTTTCTGTCCAATAACGCTGTTATCGCGCCAAAGTATTAAATCGCTCTGAAGCTTGAGGCTCTTTAACCAAAAAGAGAATAAATTTCAGTATTTTGATTGAAGACAGCCTCAAGAAGGAAACAACTTAGTCTTGATGTGCCTGAGCCCCGTTTTTGTAGAACTCAGGCCACCAATCTTAGCGGAATAGCGCCAGGATGTTCTGCGGCGCCTGGTTTGCAATCGACAGCGACTGCGTGGCCAGCTGCTGCTGAACCTGCAGCGCCTGAAGACGGGCAGAAGCTTCTTCCATATCCGCGTCAACCAGAGCGCCAATCCCTGTGGTCAATGCGTCAGACAGGTTCTTGATAAACTCCGACTGAATATCGATTCGTTTCTCGGCGGTGCCGAAGGTTGCAGCCGCACCGATGGCCACTTGCAACAGATCTTCGAATTCCTCCAAAGCAGTGGTCGCACCAGTACTTGTCGAGACGTTCCAGTCAAGCGCATCGTCAAGATCACCAAGCAGGTCAAGATCGGCGAGCGCAATGTCAATGGTTTCAGTTGTTACCGCGCCTGCGTTATCACGATTCAGCGACGACAGGATGGAAAGGCCTGTGGACTCTTCCCCATTCACCAGATTCAAACCGTTGAACTGAGCAGCGTTCAGAACTTGTTCGATCTGATCCTGAAGGCCTTTAAGATCCGCCTGGATCTTGTCGCGGTCCACATTTTCTTCTTGGGCCGCGACTATCAGGCCTTGCATCTGCTTCATCAGGTCGACGGTTGTTTCCGCAGCCACACGCGCCACCCCGACGGTCGATTTGCCGAGCGCCAATGAGTCGCCAAGCGCCTTCAGCCCACCTACATCGGATTCCATGGTTTTCGAGATCGCCCAGACTGCAGCGTTATCGCGCGCGTTGCCCACAGATTTGCCGGTCGATATTTCAGACTGGACCTGCTGCATACCCTTATTGATCCCGCGCATGGTCTGCAGGGCTACCATTGCGCCGGTATTGGTCAGAATGCTTGACATGAGAGTGCCTTTCTTTGTGT
>REBU01000105.1 GCA_007692585.1 Paracoccaceae bacterium
CCTTGAAGCAGGGGTCGCAATTGTTGCGCCATTGGTCTGAGCGACAATGGCGACGAGGGGCGGCAGCCCCTCAAGCCCCGCCCTCAGGGCCGCACTGTCCCGTCACCGGTCACCAGATATTTGAAGCTCGTGAGCTGCTCCGCGCCCACCGGCCCGCGCGCATGCATCTTGCCGGTTGCTATCCCGATTTCAGCCCCCAGCCCGAACTCGCCCCCATCGGCAAATTGCGTCGAGGCATTGTGCATCAGGATCGCGGAATCGAGCCCTGCGAAAAACCTCTGCACCACGCCCGCATCCTCGGCAATCACCGCATCTGTATGCTGCGAGCCGTAGGCGCGGATATGTGCCATCGCGCCTGCGACATCCTCGACCACGGCCGCCGCCATGATCATGTCGAGGAATTCATAGCCGAAATCCTCGGGCTGCGCGGGGATCACACCGGGAAGATGCTGCAAGCCTTCGCCCACGCGCATCTCTACCCCTGCGGCGACCAGATCCGCGATGATCTGCGCGCCGAGCCCGTCGACGATGTCGCGGTGAATCAGCAGACATTCCGCCGCCCCGCACGGGCTGGTGCGGCGCGTCTTGGCGTTCATCACCACGCGGCGCGCTTTATCCGCATCGGCGCTGGCATCGACATAGACATGGCAAATGCCTTCGAGATGCGAGAACACAGGCACCCGCGCCTCGCGCTGCACCAGTCCGACCAGCCCCTTGCCCCCGCGCGGCACGATCACGTCGATATGCCCGACCATGCGCAGCATATCCGAGACCGCCGCGCGGTCCGTGGTCTGGACAAGCTGGATCGCATCCTCGGGCAGCCCCGCCGCCTGCAACCCGGCCACCAGTGCTGCATGAATCGCGCGCGAGGAATGGAAACTCTCGGAGCCCCCGCGCAGGATCACTGCATTGCCGGATTTCAGGCAAAGCGCGCCTGCATCCGCTGTCACATTGGGCCGCGATTCAAAGATCACGCCGATCACACCCAGAGGCGTGCGCACGCGCTGGATATGCAGCCCACTCGGGCGGTCCCATTCCGAAATGACCGCGCCCACCGGATCGGCTTGCGCCGCAATCTCGCACAAGGCCCCCGCGATCCCCTGCAAACGCGCCGCGTCCAGCATCAGCCGGTCCAGCATCGGCGCCGACAGCCCCTTGTCGCGGCCTGCCGCCATGTCGCGCGCATTGGCAGCAAGGATCGTCTCCTGTGCTGCGATCAGCGCGTCAGCCGCTGCGTTCAGCGCCTGCGTCTTGGCCTCGGGCGGGGTCGTGGCCAGCACGGTCGCAGCCGCGCGGGCACGCGCGCCCATCTCAAGCATCTCTCGACTGATTTCGGTCATAGGGCCATCTCGTCTCTGTGGATCAGGGCCACGCGGCCCGGATAGTTCAGGATATCAGCGATTTCGCGCGACTGGCGGCCCGCAATGGCGCTGGCCTCGGTGCTGTCATAGCCGGCAAGGCCAAGGCCCAGCGCGCCCTGCGGTCCCATGATCGTGACCGGATCACCGCGCGAAAACGACCCTTCGATGCGCGTCACGCCCGCAGGCAGCAGCGACTTGCCCTGCCCCAGCGCCGTGACCGCGCCCGCATCGACATGGATTGTGCCGCGCGGCTTCATCGCCGCGATCCAGCGTTTGCGCGCCGAACGCGGATCGCCCTGGGCCAGAAACAGCGTGGCCCGCGCGCCGCTGCGCAAGCCGCGCAGCGGATGCGCGTCGGCCCCGGCAGTGATGATCATCGCGCAGCCGCCACTCACAGCGGTTTTCGCAGCCATCACCTTGGTTTTCATGCCGCCTTTGGACAGGGTCGAGGTCGGCTCGCCCGCCATCGCCTCGATCTCGGGCGTGATCACCTCTACGCGCTCGAAATGCCGCGCTGTGGGGTCGGTCTGCGGATTGCCCGTATAGAGCCCGTCCACATCCGACAAGAGCACCAACAGATCCGCGCCAATCGTCACAGCCACTTGCGCCGCCAATCGGTCATTGTCGCCGTAGCGGATTTCATCCGTGGCGATTGTGTCATTCTCGTTGACAATCGGCACAACCCCCAACCCCAGAAGCGTCGCCAGCGTCGCGCGGCTGTTAAGGTAACGGCGGCGGTCATGCGTGTCCTCAAGCGTCAGCAGAACCTGCCCGGTGGCGATCCCATGCGGCGCGAGCGCTTCCTCATAGGCGCGCGCGAGCCGGATCTGCCCGACCGAGGCCGCAGCCTGGCTCTGTTCCAGCGCCAGCGCGCCCCCCGGCAGGCCCAGCGCGCCGCGCCCCAGCGCGATGGAGCCCGAGGAAACCAGCACCACATCCGCCCCCGTTCGGCGCAGCTCCGCCACATCCTCGGCCAGGGCCCGCAGCCAGTCGGCGCGCAGCGCGCCCTGCTCGACCAACAGCGCCGAGCCGATCTTGACCACGACCCGCTTCGCGCCCTCCAATGTATTGGCCGCGCTCAGGGCTCCCATGGTCCGTCATCCTCGTCGCGGGGTTTGGCCTTGTCGATCCGCGCCATCAAAGCGCGCAAAACCCCCGCCATGCCTTCGCCAGAGACCGCCGAGATCAGATGCACCGACCGCCCGCAGACAGCCTCCAGCGCGGCCTTCTTCTCTGTGCGTTCCTCATCATCAAGCGCGTCGATCTTGTTCAGCGCAATGATGCGCGGTTTCATGGCGACATCATGCGAATAGGCGTCAAGCTCGTGGTCAATGATGCGCCAATCCTCTGCCACATCCTCGGATGTGCCATCGACCAGCTGCAACAGCACCGCGCAGCGCTCGACATGGCCCAGGAACTGATCGCCGAGGCCCCGCCCCTCGCTCGCGCCCTCGATCAGACCGGGAATATCGGCCATGACGAATTCGCGCCCGTCCACGCCCACGACACCCAGATTCGGGTGCAGCGTGGTGAACGGGTAATCGGCGATCTTGGGCCGCGCATTGGAGGTCGCCGCAAGGAAGGTCGATTTGCCCGCATTGGGCAGCCCGGCAAGCCCCGCATCCGCAATCAGCTTCAGGCGCAGCCAGATCACCCGCTCGACACCTTCCTGCCCGGAATTGGCCCGGCGGGGCGCGCGGTTGGTCGCGGATTTGAACTGCAGATTGCCCCAGCCGCCATTGCCGCCCTTCGCAAGCAGCACCTTCTGGCCGACTTCGGTCAGATCCGCGATGACGGTTTCCTGATCCTCGTCAAGGATTTCCGTGCCCACGGGCACGCGCAATGTGACCGAATTGCCATCCTTGCCCGTGCGCCCCTGACCCATGCCGGGCTGGCCGGAATTGGCGAAGAAATGCTGCTGAAACCGGAAATCGATCAGCGTGTTCAACCCGTCCACGACTTCGGCCCAGACATCGCCTCCCCGACCGCCATCGCCGCCATCCGGGCCACCATATTCGATGAATTTCTCGCGCCGGAAGGACACGCAGCCCGACCCGCCCCCGCCCGAGCGGATATGGACCTTGGCAAGATCGAGGAATTTCATGGGCGCGCACTCCGTAACTTCAGGCGCCAGCCTTTAACGCAGGATCTGCGCAAGTGAAAGACCCCGCCCATGAGCGCGTGCTGCGCGCAGGCGTGCGGGGTGGGTGGGTGGGCGCCGCCTGCGCGCAGCACGCGCCCGCCTCCCTTCACCGCCCCCTCAGCAAGCCCCCCAGCACACCGCGCACCAAAGCCTGGCCCGTGCGCGAGCCAAGCTGCCGCGCCATCGATTTGGCAAAGGCATCCACAGGCGTATCGCCACGCCGCGCAGGCGCGCGCGTGCTCGTGCGCGAGGCCGGGCGCGCCGCAGGCTCGTAGCGTCGCGCGGCGTTGAACTCGCGCGCGCGCTCCTTCTCGGCCTCGATCGCCTGCAATGCCGCTTCCGCCTCGCGCGCGGCCGCCTCAGCGCGGCGCGCCAGCATCTCATGCGCCGAGTCGCTGTCGATCAGCGTCTCGTATTTCCCCGCCACCGGCGAGCGCAGCATCAGCATCTGGCGCTGCCCATCCTCGATCGGTCCCATTTGCGATGATGGCGGGCGGATCAGCGTGCGCTCGGCCATGCCCGGATTGCCCTTGTCCTCCAGAAACGAGGTCACGGCCTCGCCCACCCCCACATCACGGATCGCGTCCCCGATATCAAAGCGCGGATTGGGCCGATAGGTCTGGGCCGCGCGGCGCAGCGCCTGCTGGTCGCGCGCCGTGAACGCGCGCAGCGCGTGCTGCACCCGGTTGCCAAGCTGGCCCAGCACTGTGTCGGGCACATCATCGGGATTCTGCGTCACGAAATAGACGCCCACACCCTTGGACCGGATCAACCGCGCCACGCGCTCGACCTTTTCCACCAGCGCGCGCGGCGCGTTGTTGAACAAGAGATGCGCCTCGTCGAAGAAGAACACCAGCTTGGGTTTGTCGGGATTGCCGACCTCGGGCAGCTCCTCGAAAAGCTGGCTTAACAGCCAGAGCAGGAAGGTCGCATAAAGCTGCGGCGTGCGCATCAGCCGTTCGGCATGCAGGATCGAGACGTAGCCGCGCCCATCCGGGGCCATGCGCATGAAATCGCCAAGCTCCAGCGCCGGTTCGCTGAAAAACTGCACAGCCCCCTGATTTTCGAGCACCAGAAGCTTGCGCTGGATCGCCCCGATGCTCGCAGTCGTGACATTGCCGTATTGAAGGGAAATCTCGCGCTGGTTCTCGCCCAGAAAATTCAGCATCGCGCGCAGGTCTTTCAGATCGAGGATCGGCAGCCCCTCGTCATCGGAAATGCGGAAAGCGACGTTGATCACGCCTTCCTGCGCCTCGGTCAGATCGAGCATCCGCGACAGCAAAAGCGGGCCGACCTCGGCCACGGTCGCGCGCACCGGATGGCCGTGCTCGCCGAAGAAATCCCAGAAGATCACCGGGCTCTCGCGGTAGCTGTAGCCCTCCATCCCGATGGCCTCGGCGCGCCGTTCCAACCCGCCGCGCGGCGTGCCCGGCAGCGCCATGCCCGCACAGTCGCCCTTGATATCAGTCAGAAAAACCGGCACGCCCGCATTCGAGAATTCCTCGGCCAGAACCTGCATGGTGATGGTCTTGCCCGTGCCTGTCGCCCCCGCGATCAAGCCATGACGGTTGCCATATCCCAAGCGCAAGAGCTGTGGCACACGCTGATCCTCGCCCCCACCACCAACAAACACCGCCTGATCGAACTCCGACATCACCACCCCCGCAACATGACTGAACGCGCGCTTAATGCACGACACGCAGCGTAGATCACTCGGTTACGGAATGGAAAGCGAATCTTAACCAATCTGCGAGTATCCTTGCTCCATGTCCGGCGTCTCATCCTCCCTGCCGGGCATATCCTCCCTGTCTGTCTGGCTGCGCCGCAAGGCGCAGCCTTTTTGCTGGAAGTCAGCCCAAAACGTTCGCTGGATTTAAATGTTGACGCATCGTTTTTTTCCGCCTAGCGTTCGGCCCAATAAGTCGGCCAGTCCGGCAGGGAGCGATAAAAAACTCTGGGAACGAGGGCCTTTTGGCCCTTGTTTCTTTTTTTGCGCCCGAACTGCAGCGTTCCAAGCCGCAAGTCCCGCTCACGCAAACGTATCCCCTCAGCGCCGCGCCACTGCCGGAATCGCACATTTTTTCGACTGACAGGGTTTGGCTTGCATGCTACCAACGGCGCGATCTGGTCGAGCAGCCACAAGGATACACGCATGAAATCTCTTTCCCTCACCCCACTCAGCGCAGGCTTTGCCGCTTTCCTGCTTCTGGCCGCCCAAGGCAATGCGCAAACGGACGAGGCGCCGGACACCAGCGCCGGGAGCCCGGCGCTCGGACTGTCCACGGGCGAGGTGATTGCGCCTGACGGGGACGGGGACAGCTATGTGGGCGCGACCCACGGCGATTGGGAACTGGTCTGCGTGCGCGTCCCAGATCAGGAAGATCCCTGCCAGATGTATCAGTTGCTGCGCGATGGCGAAGGCAATGCGACGGCCGAGATTTCGATCTTTCCGCTGCCTGCCGGAAATGAAGCCGTGGCGGGTGCGACCATCCTGACACCACTGGAAACCTTGCTCACAGCACAGCTGGTCAAGCAGGTCGATGGCGGTGAAACCAAGCGCTATCCGTTCACCTTCTGCACCGCCATCGGCTGCATCGCCCGTGTGGGCTTTACTGCAGCCGAAGTCGATGCCTTCCGCCGGGGTGCGCGCGCGACATGGACGCTGGTGCCAGTGGCCGCCCCCGATCAACGGGTGGATCTGAACATGTCCCTGATAGGCTTCACCGCGGCATTCAACGAATTGTCCGAAGCGCAATAACTGCACCCGGTCACGACAAATCAGAAAGCCCGGCCCTGCGCCGGGCTTTTGTTTGGCCCATTGGTGTCGCGCGCTGCATGGGGTTGGCGTGCCGCAGGAAACGTGATTGGCTGTGCCAAAGCCCCATGACGCGGGGCATGATCGCAGCAAGGAGCCCCCATGACCCTGCATCCCATTCTCAAGGCCGCTGGCCTGACTGCCGATCAGACACAGGGCGGCGATCTGGTCGTCACCAGCCCGATAGACGGGGCTGAAATCGCGCAGCTCCGTCAGACCAGCGCCGCGCAGATCCCGGCCATGGTTGAGCGCGCCGAGGCCGCCTTTGCCCAATGGTGCCAGACGCCTGCCCCGCGCCGGGGCGAATTGGTGCGGCTTCTGGGCGAGGAATTGCGCGCGGCCAAGGACGCGCTGGGGGCCGTAGTGACGCTGGAAGCGGGCAAGATCACGTCTGAGGGTCTGGGCGAAGTGCAGGAGATGATCGACATCTGCGATTTCGCGGTGGGCCTGTCGCGCCAGCTTTACGGGCTGACCATCGCCTCCGAACGGCCCGGCCACCGGATGATGGAAACATGGCACCCGCTGGGCCCGGTCGCTGTGATTACCGCCTTCAATTTTCCGGTTGCGGTCTGGTCGTGGAACGCGGCGCTCGCGCTGGTTTGTGGCAATCCGGTGATCTGGAAACCGTCGGAGAAAAGTCCGCTGACAGCACTCGCGACCATGGCCGCGATGACCCGCGCGCTGGAACGCTTCGGCGATGCGCCCGAAGGGCTGGTGCAACTGGCCATCGGCGGGGCAGAGCTGGGGGACGCGCTGGTGAGCAGCCCGCGCGTGCCGCTGGTCTCGGCCACGGGCTCGACACGAATGGGCCGGATCGTCGCGCCGAAGGTGGCGGAGCGGTTTGGGCGGGTGATCTTGGAGCTGGGCGGCAATAACGCGATGATCGTGGCCCCTTCCGCCGATCTGGACATGGCCGTGCGCGCCATCGTCTTTTCCGCGGTCGGCACCGCCGGTCAGCGCTGCACCTCATTGCGCCGCCTGATCGTGCATGAAAGCCTGCGCGCCGATCTGGTCGCACAGCTGACGGCCGCCTATGCCAGCCTGCCGATTGGCGATCCGCGCGCGGAAGGAATATTGGTCGGCCCGCTGATTGATCACGCGGCGCTCGAGCAGATGCAGGCGGCGCTCGATTCCGCGCGGGCCGAAGGCGGCACGGTCCATGGCGGCGCGCCGGTCGACGCGGTCGCAGGCGGAGCCTATGCACGCCCCGCGATTATCGAGATGCCTGCGCAAAGCGCGATTATGCGCGCGGAAACCTTCGCGCCGATCCTCTATGTCGTAGGCTATGAGACGCTGGAGGAGGCGATAGCGCTGCAGAACGACGTGCCGCAGGGGCTGTCTTCGTGCATCTTTACGCGTGACCTGCGCGAGGCCGAGACCTTTCTTTCCGCCACGGGCTCCGATTGCGGGATTGCGAATGTGAATATCGGGCCGTCCGGCGCGGAAATCGGCGGGGCGTTCGGCGGCGAGAAGGAAACCGGCGGCGGGCGCGAAAGCGGCTCGGACGCGTGGAAAGCCTATATGCGGCGCGCGACGAACACGATCAATTACTCCGACGCGCTCCCGCTCGCGCAAGGGGTGCGCTTTGATATCTGACCGGGTCAGGTTTTCGCCCAAACGGCCATGCACGCGGGCCCGCAAAACGCGGCCCCGCGTCGCGGTGGTCAGCGCGGGCTTCAAAGCGGGGCGGATGCGAAAATCCGGGCGGCTTTTGTCGTTTTGCAACTGCGCCAGGCCGACGGTCACGCAGCAGGCGCCCCCCACTGCCACGTGAGGCGCAGCTGACGATGTCTCCGGCCAGCACCACAGCTTTGCAGGGTGGACCACCCATCGCGCTGTCGGTGACACGATCCGGCGATGCGATCAGCACTCGCGAAGCAATCACGCCCATGATGCGGTCATCGCAGAGTTGTCGTGCCGTTCCCGCCCCTTCCAGCGATCATGGGCGCAGCGTCGCCAATGCACAGGCCCGGAAAACAGCTCAGCGCATCAGCGACCGGCAGCATGCGTCAAGGCGTGCGAAGCGGAACATTTCGACTGAGACCATGGCTGGCCGTTTTCATGCTGCACCGGCAAGCGCAGTCTGTCAGGCGCGACCGGATCAGAACAGGCATGCCCCTGTGCGACGCGCGCCCCCAGCCTGTCGCATCCGAAATGACGCGTCACCGTTGCTCTGGGCTGCCCTGATGAACGGCCGCTGCCGCAGCAACCTGCAGGTTGCTATAGGGCATAACCACACCGCCCTCGCCGCCCCTTCCCTATTGGGCGCGCGCGGACCAATGGGTATCGTCACGGGAACGATGTGCGGCAGCGCCCTGCAGTCCTTGTCATCGAAAGGGGGCTCAAGTCAGCGCAGGGGGTCTACCGACAACCGCCGCCAGACTTCATCGGTGATCCGCGTCCGTTTCAGCCCGTTGTCAATCTGCGTGATAGTGTCGTAAAGATGATGAAACGATTAAGGACTGACCATGCGACCTCATTTTGCCGCTCTCTTCGCTCTTTTGATCGCTGCCGGATGCACAGCCGGTTCTGGCGCAGTGGTCCAAGGCGCGGGGCCAGATGATCTTCTGAAGCTTCGTGAAGGCCCGGGGCTTGAACACGCAATCATACTCGGTCTTCCAGACGGAACGCGCCTGACCCGCCAGAACTGTGTGACAACGGATGGCAGGGTCTGGTGCAGGGTCTTCCTGACAGACAGGCCCAGTGTCTCGGGTTTCGTTTCGGCGGACTATCTGGCGCATCGCTGACTGCGATCTCGCCCCGAAGCTGCTGGGGAATGGTGTCGCGATGATTGCATGTCGCGGCCGTAGAAACGCCCCCCTTGGGATGGCGCGCGACCACCCCAGTCTGCGGCAGGTGAGGCCGGGCACTGTCGCCTGAATGCCCTAATCCGGCTGTCGCGCGCCGCCGTGTCTTTTCCCCGCCTCAGTCGTGCCCGCGTGGCCTGCAGAAAGCTTCGCGCGACACCTCATCGCGGTCGGGCCGCCGCACGCACTGTGTTCAGAAGCGTCTCGGCGAGGCGCTCGGAAATATCGAGCCTGCCTGCGAGATCTGCGACTGACAGGTTCGCGACATCGGCCGGATTGGTCAGCCCGGTGGCACGCAACCGGGCACGGTTGGCGCTCGACAGATCCGAGAGCGCATCCGTCGACACAATGGCGAAATCTTCGGGCCGGAACACCTGACGCCTGATCGCGGGCACCTGCATGCGCGCGACCTCGCTGCCGCTTCGCGCTTCCAGCTCCAGCACCGTGCTCGGCACATCCGCAAACAGGAAGCCTCCGTCGCTGTTGGTCTGGGTCTGGCCGATCCGGTTCCCTGCGACCCCGCGCAGCGCGACCTCGACATCGAAGACAGGGGCCCCGCTATCGGCCAGAACCACCCGACCGATGAGCCCGCCCGAAGGCTGCCGGACCACATCGACAAACCGCAGCCGTCGGCCCTGGTCCGGCGCGATGATCCAGAACCAGCTGACCAGCGTGCCACCGCGCCGCGTGTCCCCGGTGGGCATGATCTGCCGTCCGGGCCGTTCCAGCGCATCGGCATCCAGCCAGCGCACGGACCCGTCTTCCGCCGCCGAGCGGGCGCGGATATTGTCCCCGCGCACTGTCAGCTCGAACAGCGCGGGCTGCTCGAAATTCCGGAAATAGTCGATCAGAGGGCCTGGCAGGTTCGGGTTCGGCTGCCATATGATGACATTCCCCGCCACTGACAGCCGTGCGGACAACCTGATTTCAAAGGTGAAAAGGTCACCTCCATCGGGGCGCATGGCGGTGATGAAGGCCACGGGACGCTCGCCCGCATCCCCGACCGAGGCCGGATCGACCTCGTCATCGCAGATGATTTCCAGCCCCTCCATGATCATGTCGAGGCTGAGACGTCCATCATGCTCAAAGGGCTGGCCCGAGCGCCAGATCATGCGCTCGATCCGAAAGCCCGGTTCTTCGCCACCGCCACGCGCGCAGAGCAGCTCGAGGGCTTCCTGCACATTGCGCGCCTGCGCAAGCGGAGGGCAGTTCGCAGGGTCAAAGGCCGTGGTGGCGGCCATGGCATGCGACGCCGAGTAGACCAACGGAACATGACGGGCTGTCCCGCCATGATCCAGAAGCCGCGCTTCGACCCGCTGTGCGGACCCCGGTGCCCCCAGCCGCCAGACTGTGCTGGCCACGCCCTCGGCATCCGTGACCGCGTCGACCGGCGCGCTGGCACCGTTCAAGCGCCCGCCGCCCGACACGAGCGAAAAGCGCACTGTGGCGCCTGCCACGGGTCGGCCGCCAAGGCTGACAGCCGCGCGCAGCGGCTCAGGCAGCGGCGCACCTGCCGCGGGGGTGGTCAGGTCCGGCATCGCCTCCTGACCATCGCCCCCGGCGTAATCGATCTGCATCAGCCCGGTCAGCGGCGGAAACAGCGTGCGGCAATCCTCGGTTGCGGTGATCGCGGTGCCGTCAAACTGCATCAGCCCCAGCCGCGCATAGGCATGGACGATCCCATGCGGGCTTTGCGGGACAGGCGTGCCCGCGCTGTTGACGGGCCATTCGACCGCGCCGGTATTGGTGCGCGCCGGGATCATCCAGTAATCGCCCGTGCGGTAAGTGCCCGCCTGAAAGCGGACCTGCACGCCTTGCTCCAGATCGACCCAGGCATTGGCTGGAGCCGCGAACAGGCCGGTCCCCTCCCAGCGGCGGATCCGGGGCTGGCTGGGGAAAGCCGCGAAGGCTGTGGGACCGTCCGCAGTGGCCGGGTCGAAGACCAGCACATCCGCCCGCACCTCCAGCAGACGCACCATCGTGCCCGGCGCGCCGCGCAGCTCGCGCGAGGCGTCGATCAATTCGACCCAGTCGCCATTGGAAAAGCCATGTGGCCGATCTGGCCCGGCCGATGAAATCGTCGCCTCGTCCCCATTCTGGCCCAGCCAGGCACTGACCACGGCACCATTCTCGCGCGACCATTTGAACCGGGCAGCGGCCCGTGTGCCGGGGGTGTGAACCTCGACGCGGTAGAGCTGGTTTTCCAGGCTGCGATAGCCTGCCGTCTCGGGCACGACACAGGGACCGGAAGGGGCTGCGCCCGGCTCGGCACGGGCCGAAAGCTGGCCGTCAGGGGACCGCGTGGCGGCGGCATAGGCGTCGAACTCGTCCATGCAGGTGACGGTCGCGCCGGGGGCTGCCACCCGCACTGCACGCACCTGCCAGATCCGTCTTGTGCGCGTGGCCGTATCCGGGCCGCCCAGCGCCACTTCGCGGATCGAGGGATCTTCCAATGCCGTGATGCTGCGGTCCCAGACATCGAGATAGGCCAGATATACCCCCGGCGTCGTGAGCGCGGGCGGATCGGGGAAATCTTCCTGCCCGAGATATGAGGTGATCGCGGGGTTCTGCGCCAGGAGCCCAGATGCGTAATACGTCCCGCCTGTGATCAGGAAATCCCCTGCTGCCAGCGTCGGCACCGGCTGATTGGCAGGGCGCGCAGCCTCCCGCGGGTCCAGATCAGCCACGGCCCCGGCAATTCCGAAACCGGCGCTGTCCAGCGGGCCGCCTGCAGGTCCGATCATGTCGGTCAGGGTCAGTTTGTCGTGATGGGCAAGAATGTCGATCTGTTCGTTCCAGTCGGCATCAAGCTGCATCCGGCCCTGCTGCAATCGCACGGAGCTGAACCTTTTGGCGGCGTCAAAGGTAGAGCGGGACAGGTCGGTTTTCATGGCAATCCCCAATTCGGTTCGAAGCGGCGCAGGCATGCGCCCGCAGGATCAGGTTTCAAAGACAAGTCCGTATTCCTGCCCATAAGGCAGATATTCAGGCACCAGATTACGCAGGTTCGACAGCCGCGCGGGCTGCGCAAGGAAGCGGAACGCGCCCATTTCGGACCCGTCTTCGCCCCCCCCCGCGATCTCGACTTCAGTGCTGCGCGCCAGTTGCGCAAAGCCCGGCTCGCCCCAGACCGCCGAGGTGAAGGCCGGGCGCAACCGGGCGATGATGGCTGCGTGGCCGGCAACAGGGACCCCGCTCAGCGCAAGCTGCGGCTGGCATCGAAACGGGCGCGGCGTGACCGAGCCGGGCGCGATCCAGCTATAGCGCACGCAACCGGTCTGCAGTCTCCGGGCGCGGGTGATCCCTGTCAGAAGTGCACCGCTGGCATCGAGCGTCAGGCAGGTGAGCGCGCCCAGAACCGTGCTGTCGCAAATCTCGACCGGAGTTTGTGCCGCATTGATCCTGCCCGCCACGCTGTCACACAAACGCAGCGCCGCAATCGGCGCGGCCACTGCGATATCGCCGACAATACTGCGACGCAGCGACAGCACCAGGCCGGCATTGCCTGCACCGACCTGCAGCACGCCTGCACCCGGCATCACGGTGCAATGGGTCAGATCAAGCTGCCCCAGCGCCCCTTGCGCGATTGTCACCCCGCCTTGCACCACCACCCCGTCCAGCAGCAATGTTCCCGGCGTGTCGCTTGTGGCAGGCGCGGTTCCGCGCAGCTCCAGATCGCCCACGATCACCGGGCGCAGCCGATCCGCGTCGATCTGGCCAGGGCGCCGGATCAGCACCCCCTCGGGCGCGTCCGGATCTTGCATGGCAGGCCAGTCCGCCGCAGTCAGGATCAGGCGCGAGCCCTCCGGCACCGTGATGGCATCGGCGCCAGTCAGCGCACCTACATGCCGCGCGCTATCCATGATCGCAATCATGCCGACGGTGCCCGCAGGCTGGCCCCGCCACGCCGCAAGCGCCTGCGCCAGCGTCGGATAGATATTCTCTGACGCCGAGGCAGGCCGCGCCGAAACGCCTGCGGCCCAGGTCACAGGGCGCAGCGCCAACTGCGCCTCCATCGCGGCGCGTCTGCTATAGCTCAGCGCGCCGATATCGCCTGCGAACCCTTCAGAATAGGTCAGCCGCACCACCGCGCCCGCCACCGACGGGGCCAGCACCACACGGCCCAGCTCCGGATCGACCGCGACCGAGAGAGGCATCTGCACGCGCGCAGTGCTGCCATCGGGCTGAACCACGTCATAGCCGCGCGTATCCGCAGGCGCGGTCCAGTCCGACAGGTCGCAGACCGCGATCCGGTCTGGTGAAAGGTCTGCCCCGTCGAGCTCGACGCGGAAGGCAGGTTCCATCCGCGCCCCCGCGCGCTCGTCAAACCACAGCCGGACCGGTGCGCGGCCTGCCGCCAGCGCCTGCCGCCGGGCTTCCAGCTCGTCATGCAACGCCCGTCGGCGCAGCGGCGCGGGCACCGAACGTGGGCCGGTCCGGTCCTCTGTGCCCGCATCCGTGGCGGCGGGATTGAACAGCGCCGCGTCGATACCAGCGGGACTGACCCGGTAGCGGCCCGCCACCGGCTCTGGGGTCAGATCGGCGGCCGTGATGCGGTAAGCCTGCAGCCGCCACAGAAATACCGCGATGTTGGGGATATTGAACCGGCCCCGCCCCAGCGCGACCGAACGGACATCAACCATGTGCATCGCTTGGCCAAAAGGCCCCTGTGGCGGATCGAAAGCCGCGCTGTCGCGCAGGTCAGGTGTCCGGACGGCATCGGGGCGCAAATGGTTCATGTGCTGGGTGCCCGCCAGCTGCAGGAACATCTCGCGCGCGAGCGCCCGCCAGCCTGTCGCATCCTGCGCCAATTGTTCGATCACGCGCGCAGTGCCCTTGCCACGGCGGAACGCGAGGGTGTTGGCCACCAAGCTGCGGCGCGAAAAGCCTGCGGAGCCGATCTCCTGCAACCCGCGCACGCCCAGCAGATCGCCGATATAGGGCACCACCCATTCGTCGCAGGTCTCGATGAACCAGTCGTCCAGAAGGCCCAGAATGTCGTCCTCGACGCGCCCCCCCTGATCAGCCAGCACGCCAAGCAACGCGCGCAGGGGCGCGCCGCGCTCGGCGTCGCGCTGGCGGTGGATATTGGGCAACAGCTCCAGCAAGGCGGCGCGGCGTAGCGCGTCAGATGTGCTCATGGCTGTATCTCCTCGATCACAAGCCGCGCAGGGTCGAGCAGCATCCATTCGGCAGGCAGGATGCCACCGGCGCTTGCAGACCACCGGGCGCGCTCAGCCAGCAGCCGTGGGCGCGCGGCGGGCGGCTCTCCGTCCAGCGCGGCCAGCACGACCGCCATGACACCGGCGCATCCCTGCGCATGCGCGATCACGCCAGAGGCCTCGATCCCCTGCCCCAATCCCTGACCCTGCGGCCCGTAGCGGGCCAGCATCCGCGCGCGCAATGCCCCCAACACTTGCGCCGGGATGCGCCCCGGATCGACAGCAACCTGCAACCGCAAGCCGAAACGGCGCTCGGTATGGGGGCTGATCAGCACCCGGCGTTCGGGGTGGCGTGCGCCGTCAATCGCGGCGGCCAGGTTGGAAATCACAATGCCCTCTGGCGCCAGCCGAGAGCCATCCGCCCCGACCACAGTCAGGTGGACCACCTGTCGCTCGCCGCTCCACAAAAGGGTCGCTTGGGCCTTGCCGACCCCTGCAAAGGCGCGGGCAAAATCCTCGAAATCGCGCACCGACACGACGCGGTCCAGGGTCAGCACTGTCAGCGGTGCATTGGCACGCGCGGCCTCCAGCGGTTCGGGGTCTTGTGCGCCTGTGGCAGGCAAGGGGTTGGTCACGGCCTGCAAGCCCAGCGGCTGGCTCATCGCCAGAGCCAGCTGCCCGGCCCGGACCTGTCCGGCAAGCCCGATCCCGATGCGATAGCTCGCAGTGACATTGCCCTGCCCGGTCGGCAGCCGCGCGCCGAAGCGGCCATCTCCGAACTGCACCTGCACCTTGTTGTCCACCCCAACCTGCGTCATGTAGACCCGCGCATCGCCGGGCTGGCCGTAAAGTGTCGCGACCTCGCGCCAGAGCAGCCCGTCAACCCGGACCCGCAACGTGCTCTGCCCGCCTGTGGCCGTGGCGGCGGGCACATGGGTCAGCGGCTTCTGGCTCAGCGCAAAGCTCTGCATCGCGCGGCTGGCATCGCCCGAGCCCAGCGTTTCGGAAAATGTGTCGCCGGTCAGCGCCGAGGTCAGCTCGACGCGCGTGTCGCCATGTGTGGCCAGTGCCACATTGCCATTCAGCGCCACCGACGCGCGCCAATAGACCCTCGCAAGCGGATCCTCGAACACAAGGACCGCATGACCCGAACTTCGGTCGATCCGGCGGATGACCACGCGCTCGCGGGTATAAAGCGCGTCATCAGGCGGGACGAAAGCGGCTTCGGGCGGCTCCGGGGGCAACGGTATCAGATCGCCGGGGCCAGTTGCGGCAACAGTGCCCGGAACGCCATCCGCGCGCCTGACGGGCCAGAGGCGCGCACCTGCAGTGCCCTCGTCTGTCGCTGGCCCCTCAAGCTTCAGGATTTCGCCCTCGCTCAGCCGAACAGGCACCCCGCCGCCCTGCGGCACGAACATCAACGGCGTTCCGGGCTCGGTCACGGTCGTGGTGCCGCGCCGGTATCTGCGCCCGCGTGGTGCCACTTGCAGATGCGTCTGCACCCGTCCCCGCAGGATCAGGGTCTGGCCTGCAAACAGATCGGGATGCAGACCGTCAAGCGCCAGCATCTGTCCCTGCACCGGCTCCGTGAGCGGGGCCTGCGCAAGGGCAAGCGCACGCGACTGCGCGTAGACGACCGTGGTGCGCAGGCCGAACTGCACCAGGGTCTCGTCCGTATCAAAGCGCAGCCGCATGACCTTGGCGGTCAGCGAGAAATCGGCGCGGCTGCGGGTCAGAGCCTCTTCGACACGGTACAATTCACGCGTCGGCCCCTGTTCGAGAATGACCCAGGAGCCGGGCAGCACATCTTCTGCAACCTGATCGAGATCCACCTCGCGCCGCGCGGTCGTGGTGATTGAGAAATTCGCCCATTGACGCCCGCCCGGTGTGCCGAAAACGCGCTGGATCGGTTCGGGCATGGCGCGGAAATCGGGCGCATTATGACCAAACAGATTGGCCCGCATCCCGAAAGCGTAGACCTGCGGCATGGCAGCCGGATCGACCCGTCCAACACTATGGCCCAGATCATCGGTCCATGTGACCCGGGTCAGGCCGCTGGCCGCATCCGCCTGCACGCTCTGAAGCACGCGGGCATCCCAGCGCTCGGAGCCGGGGTTCGCGCGCCGTTCCGCACCCAGCAGCACGATCAGATCACCCGGGGCAAGGCCGGTCGCCGTGCCCTCCAGCCAGAGTGCGGTCGTCGCACGCCCGATGACCTGCGGCACGGCCATGCGCGGGCGCAGCGCATTCCATTCGGGCCGGGCATGGATCGTCTCGACCGTCTCGAACATCTGAGGGCTCTCATCCGGGCCGGGGATCGACTGCACTTTCAGCCCCGCGGCCATGGGATAGACCTCGCCCCCGCCGGGGCTCGCCTGAATGGTAAACGCCAGCCATGTCGAGGCCGCCACACCGGGGTTCAGCTCATACCCGATCTGCCGGGCCAGTTCGAGGATCGAGCGGCGCTCGGTCGCAGTGCGCAACCACCCCTCGTTGGCGATACGCTCCTGATAGAAGCTCAGAATGTCCAGCACGCCGGCCCAGGCGTCCATCAGGGCAATAGCGGGGTCAGACACGCTCCGTGTCCGCAAATTCTTCAACGCAGGATCAGCCGAAACCGCCGCAATCATCTGTGCCATGAATTGCGGCTGGGTTCCGATGCGATAGGCCACTTCGGTCTGGCCAGGCCGGTTGCGCGGGCGCACAGCCTTGGTGCCATGGGCGCAACCCGGATCATCGCGGTGCAGGCTCATGCGCTCTCCCTCACATCAAACTCGATCGCGCCATTTTCAGGCCGGTTGGGATCACTGTCGCAGCGCAAGATCGCCGATTTTGCAGGACGGATCACGCCCGCCTGCAATTCTGCGGTCGGGGCAATGCCGCGCGGGTGAAAGCGCGTCGCGCGGACCGAGGCCACCCCATCCACCGCCATCGCCGCCGCATAGAGCGCCGAGAGCCAGAGCGGATCGCCAAAACTGAACCGGTCAGGGTGGAAAAAGCCACGCAACCCGTCCAACCGCAGGCGCGATGCGAAGATGTCGATCAGCCGGGCGCGAATGTCCGCGCTGACATAGCCCGGACGCAGACAGACCAGAAGCGCGATGTCCAGCGGTCGGAACACCGGGTCGCGCAGTTCCAGATCATACCCGGCCAGGCGGTAAAATTCGAGATGGTCCAGAAGCCTGCGCGCGAAATCGGCATCGCTGCTCACGGGCTGGCCGTCGCGGCGGTCGACAGTGACGAAAACCGTATACCAACTGCCGGTCCAGCGAAATTCGGCCCGGGCGCGCTGGACCTCGGGGAAAGCCTCGGCGGCCGCGCGCCAATCGGCCTCGGTCACCGCGCGGTTCTGGGTGCGAAAGGCTTGCGGCGCGTAACGGCGGATCTCGGCAGCGGTCTCGCGGGCCTGCCCGCCTTGCGCGGGGAGCGGGTTGCGCAGGCTGACGATGCCGGTCAGGGCTGTGACGACAGTGCCCAGACTGTCAGGGCCCAGATTGCCCGATGGGCCGCCACCAACCCTGACCCGCGCCGAAAAAGCCGCGTTCAACGGTGGGCTTTTGCCCTGCACATCATCGCCGAAACGCAGCCTGGGCAGTGCGTCTTCGGCAGGTTCCACCACGAAATCCTGCGCGAAACGGTCCGCGCCCAGCAAATCGCCCTGCGGACGCCAATGCGCCGCACCGTCGAAGAGCAGCACCTGCGGCAGCGCCTCGGCGGGCGTCTGGATCAGCAAACCTGTCGCGGGCAAACGCCGCGCTTCCGCGTCGTCATAAGGCGCAGCATAGGCAATATCTCCACGGTCCAGGCGCGGGCGAAAGGGGTGCCCGGCCTGGGCGCGCGCAGGGCTCAGACC
The DNA here is from genome assembly GCA_007692585.1 of Paracoccaceae bacterium. Lineage (GTDB taxonomy): Bacteria > Pseudomonadota > Alphaproteobacteria > Rhodobacterales > Rhodobacteraceae > Roseinatronobacter. Next base: position 18,142 of record REBU01000105.1, read on the forward strand.
GGGCGTGCCCGACAGGCTGACTCCGTGATCGGCCAGCACCACGTTGCCCAGCGCATGGGCGGCCTCGATCAGCGCAGGAACGCCGCTCGTCACGGTTTGCGCGCGCAGACACAGGTCGAAGGGCAGCGCATCTGCGGCGGCCCAGCCTACGGTCAGGATCGGAGTGCCGTCCAGCGGATCGGTCCCGACCTCAACCTCGGTCAACCGCACGGCTGCGCGCTGCGCGGGGTCGCGGTCTTCCTCGCGCCCGGTCGCAAGACCGACGGTCTGCTCAAGGATCAGAACGTCGCCCCGCTGCAAGCCCATCCCCGGCGTCCGGCGCAAGGTGGCCGCAGTTGCGCCACGCGGCAGGCGGGTGACGGAACCGGACCAGTCATGCAACGCGATGACGCTGTGATCCGCCGCGAGTGTCAGATCATGCATCGTCTCGAACACGGCCCGCGCGCCGCGCAAAGCCTCTGCGGCCGCCGCGGGCGCAAGGATCACGGGCGCCCGCGCGCCCATCGCCGCCAAGACAGTGCCGCGCGGCAAGCTCGCCCCATCGGCGGCTGTCCCCGCTGCGACCTCGACTGTGACCCAAGCGCGGGCGTTGCAACCTTCATGAACGCGGTAATCCAGAAGCCGGGCGTGACGGCGCAGCGACGCGCGCAACCGTGCCGTGCCAAGATACGCCTCGGTCGCAGCCGCATCCTGCATGTAGCTCAACCGGTCCGCGGTCCAGGCCAACGCTTCCACCACTGTGATCAACGCGTCGGCAGGCGATCGCTCGGTCCAGTCGGGTATCGTCACGCTCATCCGGTCCAGCATCACGCCGCGAAAACTGGCCCAGTCCTTGGCAAGATAATCCGCAACCGCTCCGCCCCCCTGCTCCGGCGCGCCCATCAGAGGGGCCGGAGCGACACAATCGAGATCGGAGGGGCAGTTTGCCTTGAACCGGATCACAACACGCGACAGCACCGGATCAAAACCCGCGGGCGGCGCGTCACTGCCCGGTGCGGCCACCAGTGACAGCGTGTAATCGGAAAAATCACCTGCGACATCCGTGCGCAGCGTCAGAACCCGCCCGCTCACGGCCTGAATCCGCACCCCGATCGCAGTGACCCGCACGCCGCCCGTGATCGCGATCTGCGCCGGTCCCAGCAAGGCCAGCCCTGCCGGCACCGCGCCCGGCTGGCCCGGCAGCGGGTGGACGAAAGTCACCTCCAGCGTACGCTGATCCACGCTTGTGACCTCGGCCGTCTCGATGCCGTTCACGGTTCCCGCACTGCGGAGCGCGCGGATCCGGTCGGCCCGGTTCTGCACCATCATTGCCAATGCGCGCGTCATGCGGGCACCTCCACGACCAGCGTCTCGGCTGCGCCATCCGCAGCGCGGTAGCGCACCAGCACTTCCAGCAGCCCATCACCCGCCTGAACCACGACCTCGACGATCTGCGCCCTTGTCCCGAGGCTCTGTTGCAGTGCCGCATGTGCCATCGCTTCCAGCGCAGTGGCCAGCGCATCGCCACTGGGCGAAAAGACCAGCGCCCCGACCCCGGCGCCGAATTGCGGGCGCATCACCCGCTCGCCGGGCGCGGTCAGCAGGATCTGCTCGATCAGATTGCGCAGATGGCGTCTGGGATCGGCGCGCGCGGTCTGGCCGGCATCATCAAAATCGAAAGGGAAGGTCATGTTTGTCATGTCGCGATCACCCTTGTCTGATTGACAGTGACACTCGCGGGGCCTTGCGGCGCCCGGGTGGCGGCCAGCGCCAGACTGGGCGAGGTCTGCAGCAAAACCGGTTGCCCGTTCACCAGCACACGCGCCGCAGGCATCAGCCACTGCACCGTGACACAGGGGCTGGGCGTAGGCCCGGGCAACTGAAAGGCGCAGCCCGCCACCACAGAGCTGTCCGCCAGCGTCGCGGCAGGCATCCCGCTGACCAGCACACGCGTATTGGACGAAATCGTGGTGACCTGGCCCCCATGCGGGCACATGGCGGTGGCTCCGACGTGGTAGATGGGTCCGGGCATGGCGATGGTTCTCCTTGGCGGGTTGCGGGGTCAGGTCACGACCAGCGCGCCTGCATTCACGGTCACGGTGGGTCCGGTCAGGGTGATGATCGCGCCCTTGCCGTTTGAGAGGGTGATGCCGACATCATTGATCGAAATGAGCGCGCCGGTCAGCGTCTTGAGCAGAATGCCCCCGGTCGGCCCAGGCGTATCCGACAGCATCAGCGTGGTCTGCCCCTGCGTCTGCAGCACGACATTCGGCGCAACAGGCGCGGCCGCAAGCGCCAGCGCCGGGGGCTCGGCGGCGCTGCCATACCATCCGCCCACCCAGATCGGATAATCGGGATCGCCCTGTTCAAACTCCACCCAGACGCCGGCCCCGATCTGCGGCAAGGCCCACATCCCCATCTGTATGCCCGTAAAGGGAAAGCAGGGCATCGCCCAGGTCGTGGGCAACAGCCCGTCCACATCGGGCACCTGACACAGCAGACGCCCTTTCTGCAGCGGATCAACGTTGTTTATGACATTGCCGCGATACTTGCCGAAAAATCTCCGATCTTCGCCTTCGCTCATACCGAAACCTCTTGGGTAAAAGATTCAACTGCATTGCGCGTCAACCGAAAGCTCTGCTTGAAACTGCCGCGCTGCAGCGTGGACGTGACTGATTTGACGTAATAGGTGCCATCATGGGTCGGACCGCTGCCGCGCACTCCGACCAGGCCACGCGGGGCGAGAAGCCCGCCGTAACGCGCAACATCCAGACTGCCCGAGGCCGAGATCACATCCGCCCGCTCGGCAGCCCGCGCCATCCCGCGCATGGCCGCAGACAGGGCGTCGAATTTTGCCGTGCTGTCATCATCGCCTTGCGGCGCCAGGTTGCTCAGCAATGTGTAGCTCAGCGGCACCGGTGGTTTGCGGCCAAGCGGCGGATTGAGCGGGCCGATATCAGGCACGGGGATCGGGATCGGCAGTTTTGAATTCTCTTCCTGATAGTAGAACACAAAAACCGACTTGCGCATCCCGTCAAACGAGATGTTGAGCGCGTCCACATTGCTGGCGCCGTCAATATTCACACTCAGCGCAGGCTGGACCCGCCCGACCTTGATCTGCGGCCCCCAATAGGCAAAAGCCATGCCCGCGACCGGCCCCGGCTCGATGTAGAAGACATAGCCGACCTGCGCGGCCAAGCGCCGGGCATAGGCCAGATCGGTGCCGCGTTGCTTGGGAATACGGTTCAGTGGGTTGGGCTGGGCGACAAGGACCGAGGGAACGACCTTGGGGATCAGACCATACATCGCGTATTTCGCGACCATCACGGCCACCCGGGCGGACGGCGGCATGGGCCAGGGGAAGCCTGAAAAGTCGATCAGATCCATCACTTTCGACAGATCCGATCCGGTAATGGTCAGCGTGCTGGCCCCGGGATCGGAACTGGCGGCCAGCTCTGAAGTCGTGATCACCCCGTCCATCAGCACAGTGTCCTGCCCGTTCATGCCGACGACCAGAACAACCCTGCGGGGGGCGTCGAAAAAGCCCGCGGTCAGGTAGTCCATCAGCACAGGACCGCTCCGCGCGGCATGGAAGACGAGCTGAAAACCGCTCTGGCCGATATCGTTTTGCGTCACCTGCACACTGATCAGGGCATCAATCAGCTCTCTGGGGGCCGGTTCAGGCCGCACCGGCCCGATCAGCAGTTTCAGCGTGATCCCCTCGATCATACGCCGCCCCCCTCGGGATCCGGGCCGGTTTCCGGCGCGGGGTCCGGCTCAGGTTCTGGCACCGGCGGGGGCGGCTCTGCCGCGATCCGCAATCGGCGGCCCAGCGTTGCGGTCAGCTCTGTGGGGTCGAAGGCGCGGTTGGTATCGGCGATCCGCCACCAGAACGCAGCCGTGCCCAGCGTCGCAGCCGCGATCCGGTCGATCCTGTCGCCCTCGCTGACCCGGTGCGCGCCGATCTCGGGGGCGACGGGCTCGGGGATGAACCGGCGGCGCAGATAGCGCACCATCACCCCGTCAGGCCCCGCCCGTTGGGTGATGGCGATGCCTGAATAGCGGCTTGTCTGATCGAACTTGTCTGCGCTCATCTGTGCCCCCTGATCATCCCAGACTATCCGCGCCCAGCGCCGCCAGACCGCCGGTCGTACCGCGTGCGGAAAGCGTCTCTTTCAGCCGGTGTTGCACCATGCTCAGACTGCCCCCGCGCGAGGCGAAAGGCAGATCGTTGACGCTGAGCGCGCGCATACCCAGCGTGATCCGCGCCCGGATCGGATTGAGCGCGGGATCAAACATTTCTTCCACCACCGAAAAGTCGGTGATCCGCACTGGCAGGATCCGCTTCGCCCCCCAGACGAACAACACCAGCGGCGCGACCACAGGCAGCACCTCGATCATGCCGCGCGCGGCAAGCGCGTCTTGCGCGGCCAGACTGTCGGCACTCGGATACAGGATCGTCTCCAGCGCGGCGATATCGCCTGCGACCCCGATCTCGCCGGAGGTGGCATTGCCCGCAGCCAGCCCGTCACTGGCATCGAGGACGGCCTCGAGATTGATCGTCTCGACCGGCGGGCCGGACAGGCGCAGCGCTTCCAGACGATCCCCGTCCTCGCCCGCGCCGCGCATCGAGACCGAGCGGTTCAGCATCTCGGGGTTGTACTGCAACGCAATCGCGCGGATCACCGACCCGCTGTCGCGCTCCATCAGGACAAGACCCCCCTTCAGCACGCGGGGCGAGCGGCTGTAACCTGTCATCTGTCAGTTTCCGATCATGTCGCGGACCCTTTCATAGATCCAGAGCATCCGTTTCTCGTCTATGATGGTAAGTGTGGGGGGCGGCTCGGTGCCGAACCTGCGGTCAAAAAGCTCAAACCTGTAGGGATGTGCATTTGACAGATAGGTTCCCACCATGATGTCGGTGCCGAATTGCGCGGCTAAGGCCGCACGCTCGGGCGAGAGGCCCAGTTGCAGGTATTTCAGGCCCCAGAGGTTGAAATGCCCTGTAATGGCGTCATGGTCGCGCAGGTCGAACTGAACCCCGCGCGCGGCGGCCTCGCGTGCGACTGAACCCCAGTCATAGGTGGCGTCAAAGCGGTTCGGCGGCTGCGTCCAGAGATTCGGCGCAGGCGCAGGCCGCCGCGGTCCGGGCGGATCCGTCACAGCAGGGTCAAGCCTCTGGAGTGCCAGATCGAGGCCAAGCGCGGCAGGCGTGGTCGCAGACAGGAACGGCAGCTGCGGATCAGACGCACCGGGCGGCCGAAGCTGCAACGTGCCCGGCGCAAAGAAACTGTAGGTCTGCCGGCGGGGGAACAGCGAAAACGGACCGGGCATGGACAGGAAACTGCCATCCTCCGGCGTGATCAGATCGACGCCCGCGCGCCGATTATGGGGCGGCTCGCCGAAACTGTCGGTTTCACCATGCGCGTGCAGAAAAAAGCGCGTCCCGGCAGGCAGAAGCGGCAGCAACGCATCGCGCACCGCCACTGCCCTGTGCGCCGACAGGTTGCGGTTATACTCGGCAGGGCCTTCCTGGCTGGCATAGCCATGGATCATCACCACCAATTCACCAGCCTGCCCCTCGGCCATGGCGGCAAGGGCCGCGCGGCCCTGCGGCGTCAGCGTCGCGCTGTCATGCGCGAACAGGGTGTGATGATCCTCACTTCCCGGCGTGTCCATCGTCTCGAACGGCGCGTCCGGGGGGCGGCGACCGATGCCGGTCTGTGGCGCGTCCTCCTCGTCGCATTGGGTCAGGGTCGCGCCGCCGGGGAGGGCTTGCTGGACCGTATGGGCGATCTCATGGCGCATCCGGTGGGCGGCTTCCGGCGTCTCGGCTCGGGCATCTGCCGGGGTCATCGCGATGTCATGGCCCTGCGCCAGTGCCCGCGCACCGCGCGCATCCAGCGCCGCGCGCGCGGGCGCGTCGTCATGCAGGCGGACCCGGCTCAGATCCGCGCCAAGCCGCGCTTCCTCGGATCGGCGCAGCGCGTCAGGCAACGGACGACCGAAGCCCGGAAGCGATGCTGCGCGCGGGCCATGGGGCGCGGGGCCAAGCCATGGGTCTGAGCTCTGCCGGGACGCTGCGCCCTCAGCCTCTGCCTCGGCGCGCATCCGCAGGGCGTGACGTGGCGGGACAAATCCGCTCCGGAGGTCTTGGGATATGGCAGGACGCTCTCTCATCACTCAAAGCCCCGACAGGTTCAGGTTGGTCAGCCGCGCACCACGAACCCCGGCCGTCAGCCGCTCTGGCGTGAACGCCTGGAAAAATAGCTGCACATCGTGAAACCCTGTCAGATGCAGGGCCGCAGTTTCAGCCGTGACGCCGCCGAATGTCAGCGGACCGTTCGGACCGACCTCGATGCCGACAGTCCCGATGGCGAAAGTCAATTGCGAATTGGCGGCCGTCGGGTTGTTGATCAGGTCGCCGGTGAAATCCAGATCGATCGCGCGGCCCGGACTGCCGCCATTCACGACGATACTGCCCGCTGCGCCAAGGTCGATAGGGGTCTGCGCAAGGGTAAAGTCGCCGACGATATTGCGCAGTGAAACAGGCGGTGGATCAGACGGCCCGGATGCGCTGTCATCGGAGTCGGAGTCGGACTCGGGCAAGCGCCGTCCCAGCGTTTCCAGCGTCGCTTCGCGGTTGGTGCCCGCACGTTCCCGCTCGGTCGCGTCCAGCTCCTCCCAGGCGAAGACTCCGAGTCTATAGGCAGGATTACGGCCATAAAAAGGGTTACGCCTGAGCTGTCCGATAAGTTTTCCATAATTCAGCTGGACGACCAGCCGGTCGCCCTGAACATCGAAGACAATATACTCGCCCGCGCTGACGGTGCTGAGGATCTGATCGAAATTCACCGCCCCATTCGTCACCCGGACCATGATGCTCTCCGTGAAGTGCAAAGGCGCATAATTGACGTCGAAATTCAGCGTGCCGTTGAGCGCGCGCAGGAAATCGAGGTTCTGCTGCGGCGCGTTCGGATCGTTTTCGCCGCTGACCAGCGCGCGAACATCTGCGATCTCGATGCGGGCTTCGGTCACGATCAGTTCCGGGATGTTCAGGCGGCCCGCCACCGGGGTGAATGTGACTGCGCGCGCCCCGCCCGCGCCGGGCAGGCTCGCGCTTTCAATATGCAGCTTGATGCCTTTGTCGGGCATCTCATAAGTCAGCCCCGACAGAACACCGCTGTCCAGCGTGACCGTCCCATCGCGATTGCGCGACAGGACATTGAGCCCGATACCCGCATTCGGAGCGCCGAAGCCTGCGGCCCCTGCCTCGGTCAAATCGAAAACATGCTCGCCAGCCTCTCCTGCGGTCCCGATGATGTTGGTTGCGGTCAGCCCTTGCAGGCTGAAGGCCATCCCCTGCGCCGCCAGAAAATCAAAGGTCAGCCCCGAAAGCTGAAGATCCGCCGTCGCGTTCAACATCCCCGTGATGTCCAGCGCAAGATCGTCGCCGGTGATCGTATCGATCTGCACCAGACCAGTCGGCAGCCAGCTCTCGGGGTTGCTTGGGTCGGGCGTGATGCGAAACGCGGTCTCGGCAGGCTGCGGCTGCAACCTGAGATTCGACATGATCACCGTCTCCGTCTCGGGCGCGCGCACGATCAGGTCGCGCGGCGTCGTTCCCTGCGCCGGATCACCCAGCGCCTTGTAGAGTGTCAGCGTGATCCCGCGCATCGTGGTTGTGGGCACTTCGAGCCCGTGGATCTCGACCGCCCCGACAGGCTGCGCGGCATTGTCCGGGTCAAGGGCGAATTCGACATGCGCTGTGGTGCCGGTCAGCACCACCCGACCGCCCGTTTCGGGCACATCTATGCGCATCTGCTCGCTGGTGAACAGCAGCCGGTCCAGCGTGATCGTGGGGATTGTCAGATTTGGGACGATGATCCGGTCGCGGGTGCGGACTGCGCCCTGGACTGCCAGATCGCGCACAGAGACATCGACGGTGAGGCTGTCATTGATCTGACCGGCAACACGGGCGTCCAGATCGGCGAGGTCCAACTGCTGGGTGCCATCGCGCAAAAAGGCAAGCTCCAGACCCGCCGCATCCACCAGCACGCCCAGGTTCATGTCATCCTCGATCAGACCAAAGGCCGCATGGGCGCTGGCCAGTCCGATCGTGCCGGCATCGCTCTGCCCGCCGGCCGCAACCCCGCCGCGCGCGGACCAGGCAAGGTTGCGCACGGCCAGTCCGACAATCTGCAAGGGCGGGGGCAGCGGCGTGCCCAGCAGGATCGCATCCTGCACCAGCTGCGGGTCTTGCCGGATGACGATCTCTCGCGACCCATCGCGGATCGTGATGTCCTCGCCGTCGATCTCGCGCACGCGCAGCGTCTCGATCTGCAACCGCGGATTGCCCTCCTCGCCGGTATCGACACTTGCATCGACGGTTATTCCGCGCAAATTCAACGGGCGCGCGCTGAAGATTTCGCGGGCTCCCGCGCGGAAATGGAAACGCGACAGTTGCGCGCTTGCAATGCCAACCCCGACAAGCCGGGTTTCATCCCCCTGTCTCTCGATCCGGCCAGTGATCATGCCACTTGCGAAATCCACCTCGCCCTGCGGCATCCGCGCCGTTCCCGCACTCAGCCGCAGCCCCCCTTCGCGCGCGCGGCGGCCATCCGCCAGCTCTACGGCATGACCGAGTTCGATGATCTGTCCGCCATTCTCGACGAAGGCGATCGAGAGATGGGCACCCGTCAGCTGCGCCGAGCCGAAGTCAAGCACATCCTCCATCATCGCAAGACCGCGCACATTGTCGATCTGGTCAAGCTGCACCTGACCCAACAGGACCGGAGCCGCTCTCTCGCCCGGTGGGAAGGCGATGGACAGCCCGGACGCGTCGATCCCCAGAAGCGCGCCCCCGTCGATCTCGAAAATGCTGCTCTGGTAGCGGCCTTGTGCATCGGGGGCGAGCGGATCCGGCGCGTTATGGGTGCTTGCGAAACCCAGATAGCCTGCTTCCAGCCGCTCGATGCGGAATTGGCCCAGCTCGGCCCGGATCATGCGGTATTGGGTCGGATCTTCGGCTGTCTGCTCGAAATGCAGATCGGCCGTGACGGCAATGCCCGTGGCTGTCGTGGCACCATTCGAGTAGATTTGACTGATGCGGATGCCGCCATGTTCGGCGGCTGGCACATCTTCCCGGCTGGTCATGACGAACCGGTCCAGAAACAGCCGCTCGATGGTCAACCTGTCGATTGCGATATGGGTGTTCGAGACCATGAAACGGCCCGACATCTCATCTGCCTCGATCTGCCCGGCCTCCGTTGCGCCGAAGCGGGCATCGCTGAGCGAGAGGCGGCGCAAAAGGCGCCGTCCGTCCGCACCGCCCGTCCCTTCGATGGTAACCCCCCGGTCCCGCGCAGCGCCCATGTCAAAACCGCTCTCGCCCAGAGGGCCAAGCCCGGTGATCCGAACCGCCAGATCTTCGACCACCCCGGACCGTGCGGCAAAACGCTTCTCCCACAGCAGATACAGGCTGATCACATCGGCGCGCTGCGCCACCAACCGCGCGCGCGCATCGCCCTCGGCCAGACCGATCTCTGCATCGAGCCGCGCCAGAAGCCGCTCGAAGCCGTCGATCACGTCCAGAGCCTCGCGCAAGGCCGCGATTGCGGCGGTATCTGTGGCGGTGCGCTGGTCAACGGGCTTGGCCATCGCCGCTGCAATCTGGGCGTCCACCCAGGCCCGGCTGGCCCGACCGTGCAGCCCGTCCACGCCAAGGGTCGCGGCCTGCGCATCCAGCCTGCCCGCGCGGGTGTCGAGGGCGATCTCGAACCCCTCTGCCCCGACCCGGTCCGCGCTCAGCGCCATGTCCTGATGCAAGAGATCCGTCACCGACAGTTGCGCCCCCGACAGACCAACCCGCGCCAGACGCGCCTCGAGATCGGCGAACCCTCGCAACCCGTCGGCCACACCGAGCGACAAGGTGACATTGCGGCCCTCGGCGCTGCCAAGGCTGAACGCACCGGCACGGATCGCGGCCCCCTGCGCGCCGCTTTGCGCCGGATCGCCGGTCGCCTGAAACGCTTGCGCCGCAAGGATCAAGCTGCCAGCTTCGGCCGAGAACCCAAGCTGGGCACCTTCGACTTGCAGATGGTGCAGGTAGACGGCCTCGCTGGCCAGAAGCTGGGTGCGCAGCCGCGCCAGTTCGTCCGCCTCCGCGCGCGGCAGATGCGTCACCCCGGCCCGGGCGAGTTCCAGATAGCGCTCGGTGGCCGCCAGACGCTCTTGCGCAGCGGCTTTGGCCGCGACAAGCTGCGGGTCCCAACTGCGCTCCTCCAGCGCTGCGCGCGCGCGCTCCAGAGCGGCCTGCGTATCTGAAAGCTTGGGGATCGCGCCCCGGATCGTCACCTCCTCGAGCGTGAAATCCGGCAGGTCCAGCCGGAACTCGGCCGGATCGCGCCGCAATGCGGGGGCGGTGGCATTGCGATGTGCGGGCCCCTGCACAATCCGGCCCAGCGCTTCACTATCGATCAGAAACGCCAGGAGACCCGCAGAGCCGGCACCGCGCCCATGCAGATCGGTCAAGGTCGGCAGATGGCCATTGATCGCGCCTGACAGCCCGGTGACAACCAGCGCGCCTGCGTCCAGCGTCATGCCCCCTTGCGCATAAGGGGCCAGAACTTCCTGCGCCGCGGCAAGGCGGGCTTGATCCGCTGGCAACAGATCGTCCAGCGCGCCCAGTTGCGCGACCACAGCGCGCGCGTCAAGGATCTGCCGCGAGAGGTCTGTCAGCGCCGCCACACGCTGCGCCAGATCTGCGACCCGCGTCTCCAAGGCCGCGCGTTGGGGTCCATCCGGCAGGCGCTGCGCCGCGACCATCAGCCGGACCTTCTGCCCAACATTGGCATCCATGCTCTCAAACAGGATCTTCAGGTAATCATCCACTGTGCCCGCAATTCCCAGACGCACATTCTCCAGGCTCGCCTCGGCCACATGCTGCCCGCTGGACATAGTGAGCCCGGTCAGCTTCAACGTGTCGAAACTGACCACAAGTGGCGACGGCACCTGCGGAGTGGTCAGGCCATCGGTGATCTCCTCCACCCGGCCGCCCATGGTGACCATGAAGCCCAGCGGACGCAGCAACCAACTGAACGGCGCCGTCAGCACCGCGCCCACCCTCGCGCCCGTATCCGCCGCGCGCATCTCGCCCGACAGCGCTTCGCGGCCAAGGCGGATGTTCAGCCCCGTGACCTCGATGCGGTTGATCGCCGTCATCGCGTCGCGCTGGATCAGCAGAGTGTCGGTCAGATCCAGACGGCCGATGCTGAGCACCATATTTGTGGGCCGGTGGCCTTCGCGCGTCCCGATATTGAGGCTCATTGCAAGGGTCTCGACCATGCCGCCCTCTGCCGCAAACAGCAGGTCGCCCATCGCATAGCGCACCCGGGCGAGATCCAGCGCGCGGGCTTCCAGCTCCAGCACGCCCCGACGCCGGTCCCAATAGGCGCGGTCGATGTAATTCACACCGCGCTCCGCCGCGCGCGCGGCCACCAGCGCATCGCGCCGTTCCTGGCTCAGGGATGGGTCGGTGCCTTCCGCCAGCCGGAACCCCATGATGGAGCCGCCCATCAGGTTTTGCAGCGATACGCCGTCAATTCCCTGTCCGCCGACGCTGCGCCCGAACATCACATTGCCGACCAGCGCCGCGCCTTCGCGGCTATGATAAAGCAGGCTGATCAGATCGCCGAAGGCCTCGAACGCTCCCGCAATCCCGGAGCCGAAGCCGTTATATTGCCAGGACGTGGCCTCGGGCGACCATGAGACGCGCCGCGTGCCATCAGGGCGCTCCGAATTGAACAACATCAGCGGCGTGACGATGGCCGCCACGAAGTCGGGGTCCATGTAGCGTTCCGGGTCCAGATCATGGACTTCGCGGCTGCGCAGGAACACCCACTCCCCCTCGCCCGCGGCAACCGCCATACGGATCAGCCCACGCAACCGACCTGCCGTCGCCACCCGCCAGAGCGCATCGTCCAGAAGCTGCGCCTGGATCGAGGCCAGATCCGTGCGTCCCTCGCCGCCGCGGTAGAAATTCATCCCCAGCTCTTCGCGCATCTCGGCCGATAGCGCGCCCGAGATCTTTTGCGCGATCGCATCGCCGTTTTCTGCCAGAAGGGCCGCGCGCATGGCATCGGGCAGGGTCTTGATCAGGTGCCAGGCAAGAAAGGCTTCCTCTGCCGAGATCGTGTTGAAGATCCAGAATTCACTCAACAGCGCTTCCGCCAGCAGGACATTGTCGGCCGGACGGCGCAGGCTGGCCACCCGCAACAAGGTCTCGATCCGGGTGAATTGTACGCCACCAGCAGCGCCACGGTCATTGGCCTCGCGCAGCGCGCGCACCGGGAGGCCGCGCAACAGCCGGTCCAGCAGGTCGGTCCGATGGCGTGGCGGCTGCAAGTTGTGGACAACGCCCTCGAAGATCTGTGGCCGTCCCATCAGCCCCGCGAGCCGGTCCAGCGCTTCCAGCCGGGCCGCGTCATCAGGATCTTCCAGCAAGGCGTGAAGGGCGGTGATCGTGGCCAGACCGCCGGCATCGTCGCGCGCCGCCATAATCGCAGCCGCGCGGGCCTGCCTGCGATCCGCCAGCGCGTCACGCGCGGCGGTTCCCGCAGTGGCTGGATTGTAAAGCTCACGCGCACGCTCGCGAAGATCCGTGTCCAGTAATTCAGCCACATGCGTGCCCTGCACCGGATGCCTGCGCAGCGCGGTCAGCGTCGCCTCGGTCAGCCCCATGTCGAAAATCGTGCCGAGGCAGGCAATCTCCTGCGGTGTCAGGCCCGAAAACTCCATCCCTTCAAACAGATCCGCACCGGACCCGATGATCACCTCGGGCTCGGTCACGCTGAAGGCCGCAAGGATCACGCTGCGAAACCGGGCAAAATGGCCCGGCGAGACATTGTCCACAAGGGTCGCGCGCTCATCAGGTGTCAGCGCCGAAAACACGGCCTGCTGGATCTCCAGCGGTTCGGCCTCAACGAGCGTGAACATCTCGCGCACGGCGCCATCGGTGACCCACAAGAAGCCAAGCCAACCGCGCAGCAAGCGCTTGATGCGCGCGATCTCGGTGGCGAATTCGGTTTGCACCAGATCCGCGAGCGAGGTGTCATGCAGGGTCGTATCGGGCGCGATCCGGGCACGGGGCCGGTGCAAGACGCGCCCCTCGGCGGCGCGACGCCCTGCGTCCAGCGCTTCTGTCTCGGCCAGGGCCAGACGTGCGCGGGGCAACACCCGGCCCGGCGCGCGGGTCTGGGCGAGATGGGTCAATTCATGGGCCAGCAGCGCGCGCGCCGCCCCGTCACCGGCGCGCAGACTGGCGCGCAGACTGGTGTCGCAAAGCTGGACACGCCCCGCTGACAGTCGCCCGCGCAGGCCCGGACGATCCAAATCAAGCTGCACCAGATCAGGGTCGGAAGGAAGCCCCAACGCCTGGGCGAGCCCGGTGAACCCCGCGCTCTCCAACGCGGCAGTCTTGTCCGGCAAGAGCGTCAGACCCAGCGCGACCGTGACCGGCGCGCCATTGTGCGCCAGCACAGGCTCCGCGCTCTCAGCCCTGGGTGCGGGCAAGGGAAGACGCACAGCCTCGTTCATCGCTCCAGTGCCTCGATCAGGGCGCGCGCGGCCGCCGCGCCAATACGCTCAGGCCCATGCGCAGATGCAGCGGTCAGGATTGTGCGCTCGGGCAGGACCGGCGGTCCCGACAGGCCCGCGCGCGCAAGTTCGGTGCGAAATCCGTCCAGAACGCGCTGGCTGTCACCGGCTGAAAACCCGTTGAGCGCGACGGCGCCGATCTCGAATTGCAGGGCCGCGCGGGTCATGTCCAGCCCCCGGTCTCGGCCTCGGTCAAGGTCTTGTCGAGTTTGGCGCATTCCGCCTCCGCCGCGTGGGCGAGATCGGCCATGCGGATCGGACGGTCTGCCTCTGCGGCCAGAAAAGCCGCCGTCAGCGCAATGTTGCGGATCGCCCCGCCGGCGACAGAGAGCTTCGCCAGCAACGCAGGATCCAGCCCCTCGGTGCGCGCGCCTGCCGGGAAAGCACGCTGCCAGATGCGCAACCGTTCGGCATATCCGGGAAAGGGAAACTCCACGACAAACCGCAGCCTGCGCGCGAAAGCCTTGTCCAGCGCCGCGCGGAAATTCGTCGTCAGGATGGCCAGACCGCGATAGGTTTCCAGCCGCTGAAGCAGATAGGCGACCTCCATATTGGCGTAGCGGTCGTGACTGTCACGCACTTCGGATCGCTTCCCGAATAGCGCATCCGCTTCGTCAAAAAGCAGGATCGCGCCCCCGTCTTCCGCTGCATCGAACACGCCCGCGAGGTTCTTCTCCGTCTCACCGATATATTTGCTGACCACCTGGCTCAGGTCGATGCGGAACAGATCGAGGTCCAGATCGCGGGCCAGCACTTCCGCCGCCATGGTCTTGCCCGCGCCCGAGGGTCCGGCAAACAGCACACTGACCCCCAAGCCGCGGCCTGCAGAGCTGGTAAAACCCATCTGTCCATAGACCCGCTGGCGCTGGCGCACCTGCGCGCAGATCGCGCGCAGGGTGCGGGTTTCGCGCTCGGGCAGGATCAGATCATCCCATCCCGCACCGGACACGATCTCTTGCGCAAGATCGCGCAGGCGCGGGCGCGATACGGCGCGCGCGGCGTTCCACAAAGTCTGGCGCGCGGCCTCGGGCGCCGCATCGAGCAGCGGCGCGGCGGCCTGGGCGGCTTCGGTGACATCGGAATAGCCCAGCGTGAAATGCCGCGTCACCGCGTCCAGCGCCCCGTTGAGCCGTGCTGCGCGCTGGCCCAGCTGCGCGCGCCACAGCAAGTCCTGTTCGGCCGGGGCGATCGGGGCAAGCCGCACCCGAAGGCGGGGCCGCGCGCAGGCACTGGCCGCGCCGCATCCGTGCACCATCAGCATGCCCGGCCCGGAGGCCAGCTCAGCCAACGCAGCGTGTGGCATCGCGCCCTCAATCAGCAAGGCCCGTCCGGCAAGCACCACCTCGCGCGTCCACAGCGTTGCAAAGCCGCGCCGCTCGACCGCGCTTGCGCCCAGATCAGGACCATGCAGCGCCCAGACAAAACGCTGGCCCACCGCCGCCGCGGCGGCGGCAAGGGCACGCGCATCGCGCGGATCATCGCTGTCGATCTCAACAAGTGGCGGGGTTGCAGACGCCGTTGCGCGCCAGATCTGCAGCGCGTGCTGAGCCAAGGCTTCCGGCAGCGCTTCGGGCCGGGGCAGCGCCGTGAGCATCGGGGCCAGCCGGGTGTCCATCGGCGCCAGCCCCACGAGATGATGCAGGATGCGCTCATCCAGTGTGATCTCGGCCCGTGCGAGCGGCCGTGCGTCGGACAGACGGATCAATTCCCACCGCCGCAACGGCCCTTGCGGCGAGAGCGCACTCCAATGCGCGCCCTCCAGCCGGGCGAGCGGCAACGCGAAAGACAGCACGCTGCGCTCTTCGGGGTCCAGCTGCCTAAGCGCCGGGGCCAGCGCCTCATCCACCTCGATGCCGGCGGCCAGCACCAGAATATCCTGCTCGAAAGGGCTCAGGCCGAAGGCATGGACGATCTCGCGCAGGCGGGGATGGTCGGGCAAGGGCGCATCCCCCCCCTCCAGCCTGGCCCGCGCAGCAGCGCAGAGCCCGCGAAGCGCCGCGAAACCGTCCCGCTCTGTGGCCATGAGCGTCATATCGTCACCTGCGGTCCATTGAAGCTGCCATCCGCGGCCTGTGTCAGCCCCGTTTCCGCCGCATCGACCTGCACCCGGATCAGATAAGCCCCGGCGACGACCGCGCTGATCGCCACAGCAACCGATGCAGCCTCGGCAGTCGTGGCGGGCAAGCCGTTGCCGGGCGGCGCGCGAAAGCTGTAGCTGAGCCCTGAGCCGTCCACCGCATTGAGCGCCAGCGCCACCGCCTGCGCACGCCCGACCGCAGGGGCAAAACTCAAGGTCACGGTCCCGTCCCGCAGCGTAACCCCGTCGCGCACCTGCGAGGCGCTGGCGACAAAAGCGGCGGTCACGCGGGGCGCGATCACCAGAACGGCGGGGGTCGACACCGCGATCTCGCGCAGCTCTGGCGGCATGCCGAGAGGCGCGCGATGCGCGACTGTCACCGCCAACGCCCCGGCGCGCAGTCCGGTCGGCAGCGGGTCGGGAAGATTGAAAACCAGCCGGTCAGGCTGGCGCTGGGTCACCTGCGCGGTCAGATCCTCCGGGCCCAGACGCAGGATCATGTCAGCCGCCGCCAAATCCGCGCCCAACACCTCGACCGTGCTGCCTGGCAATACCGGCCCCGGCGCGGCACCCTGCGCCCGGACCGCGTCGATCCGTGGCCGGCCCTGCCCGGTCGCCCCGACACTGACACCCTGCACCGGCAACGCCTTTCGGGTCGTCAGATCACTGTCGATCAGTACAGTCGTGACGCGATAGGCAAGCGTTGGCCGGTAGCGTGCCTGCAGCGCGCTCCAGAGTTTCGAGATTTCCTCGTTCGACATCGCCTCAGGGGTGATGCGCAGCGTCTCGAACTGATCGGCAAGCCCGGTTGCATCCAGCCCGCTGGGCCAGCCCGCAGGGGGTGCGGCCGGGGACAGTGCCCGCGCAATCATGGCCCGCGTTGGCACCGGGATCTCGTGAAACAGCTGCGCGGTCCGGCCCAGCAGGATCTCGGCCAGAAGCGGGGCCGCGCCATAGACCGTGATCAGCAGATGCAGATCCAGCGCCAGCGGTGGGGCCGAAACCCTCTGGCCGCGCGCGTCGCGGGTCGGCGCGTCCATATTCGCCCAGCCAAGGTTCCGGCTGACCTGATGCAGGAAGACATTGACCTGCGTGGGTTCGGCTGTCGACAGATCGACCCGGTCCGGTGGCAGGCTGCTGACCGTCACCGGCCCCACCGCAGAGGCCACAGGGGCTGCGGCGAACGCATTGGCGAGCATATCGCGCAGCAGCGCCGTGACACCTGCGATGGCCAGTGCGGTGCTCATCGTGACGGGCCCTTGCGCGGGTCGAGATACGCGTCCAGCGACAGGGTCGGCCCGCGCCGCACCGGACCGCGCGGGCGCGCGGGGGACGGAGCTGGCGCGGGGGCGTTTATCTCGATCCGGTCAATGCGGATCGTCACCGGGGGCGGGGGTGGCGCGGCCCGCTCGGTCGGGCGTGCCAGATCCCGCAGCGCAGCGGTTGGCCCCCTCAAGGCAAATGGTGCGGCTGACGAAGGCACAGGTGCAGCCGGTGCGCGCGGCGCAGCCGCCGCGGCACTGCGAAACGGGGACGCGGCGACTTGCGGTGGGGACGCGGCGACACCGGGTCTGGACACAAGCACGGCAGGATCTGTTGCGATCCGCAGATGGGATGACGGGGCGGCCGGGGGATCGTCGCGTCTCGGGCTCGGGGTGGGCGGTGCCACCCGACGCGGGACTGTCGCAGACGGCTGGCCAGTGGCAAGGTCGAGATCTGCGCGGTCGTGGGGCGCCGGCGCGACTGAAGCCGGGCGCGCTTCCTCTGACGCCTCGCGCAGCGCCGGTGGCATGGCGGCGCTGGTGGCCAAAACGCCGTTCTCAGCGGCGCGTTCCGGGAGCAGTGGTCGGGGCTCTGGCGGTGCGGCAGAGTTCTCGCTTTCGCGCAACCGCTCTGGCAGGGGCTGCGGCATCGACACGGACAGCGCGCCGAGCGAGGGCTCTTCAGGGGGCCGTGGCGGCACCGCGCGCATGACGCGATCCTTTGGTGCAAGCTGATCGGGTGCAAGCTCTGGCTCTGCATCCGCGACTGTCATCTCTGGGATAAAGCCCGGCGCGATCTGCGCTGCAACGGGGGTCTCCATACCGTTGCAGCGATCAAGCAGACGGTCGAACAACCCGCTCATGGCGCCACCATCGAGAGATAAAGCGCCCGGCGCTCTGGCGGCACTGCAAGGATTTCGGCCTCGGTCCAGTGATAGGCGCTGGCAAGCGTGTGGATCTCCGTAATCAACCCGCGCGCATTGGCGCGCAGTTCCTCCCAGAGCACGGGGACGATGTCAAAAACCCGAGACCATGCTGTCCCGCAGGCACTACAGGCGAGATCGAAAGTCACATGGGCCAATGGATCTGCCGCCTCCAGCCAGTCCTCGACTGTCGTCAAGTCATCGGCTGCGACCGCGCGCCCGGCCACTGCCCGGGCGAGCTGCGCACGCGCCTCGCGCCGCGGCAGGTCGGCCACAGCGACCAGATCACGCGCGCTGAGCGGGCGGGCGTCGCATGGCCCATCCGACAACACCAACGGCACCACGTCCCCATTCTGCAGCGCCAGAAGGTCCGGCAGCGGGGCCACAAGCTCCAACTCCGTCCTGCAGGAAGGGCAGGTATCCACACAGGGCACGTCTGGCCCCGACATCGCGATCCGCAGCCGCATCAACGCCGCATCGCGCGCGCCCAGCGGCATGTCGGCGGCGCTTTCGCCAAGACCCAGCGCGCGGCACAGCGTCAACGCGCGGTCGGGTTGCCTCAGCTGGGGAGCAGCCGCGATCTGGAGCAACACAGCGCTGTCAGGCATTTGCGGCATGGCGATCCCTCAGGCATGTCTCCCAGCCCCGAACACCGCAAACAGTCTTCCCCGGCGCGGGCCGGTGCGCAGGCAGACAAGCATCCCAAACCCGATCAGGCAGGTTGGGTGAAAGACGTCTCGGTCGGTTCCTTGACGTCGTAGTCACGATCCCAGCCCTCGTTCTCAAGCTTGATCATCTGGATCGCCACAGCATTCGCATTGGCGTCAAGATCCGGAAGCGCCTGAAATTCGCTGACCCAGCAGCGGAAAATCTTGTAGGCAATGGCAAGCTGACCGGCCTCGTTATACAATTCGAGGATCACGTCGCGCCTGAAATCCGCAAGGCTGGTTTCCGCCCCGAGCCCTGCGCCGTAATTCCAGACCTTGTTGGCCCATTGCTCGAAATCAGGGTCATGGGTGACGCCGCGCTCGACACTGATGGCCTCGAACTCAGTGCGGCCGGGCGATTTGCGGCTGGTCGAAGGATCTCCGCCCTCGCGGTGTTTGACCACTTCCGTTGTGCGCTTGAGCATGCTGACTTTGCTGGCACCGAGCACATAGCGCCCTTCCCATTTCAGGCGGAACTTGAAATTCTTGTAAGGGTCGAACCGGCTGGTATTGACGCTGAACTGTGCCATGGGATCGCCTCCTTACCCGACGCTCTCGCCAGCCATCTGCTGGAGCTGGATGATCACGAACTCCGCAGGCCGCAGCGGTGCGAACCCCACACTGATCCGCACCAGACCCTGACCAATATCCGCTTGCGTCGTGGTTTCACTGTCACATTTCACGAAAAACGCTTCCGAGGCAGAGGCCCCCTGGAACGCACCCTGCCGGAACAGCCCGTTCATGTAAGAGCCCACATTCAGCCGGATCTGTGCCCATAGCGGTTCGTCATTGGGCTCAAACACCACCCATTGCAGCCCGCGATACAGGCTTTCCTCGATATTTAGCGCCATGCGGCGGACCGGGATGTATTTCCACTCGCTGGCGAAACGGTCATCGCCTTGCAAGGTGCGCGCGCCCCAGACCACCCGACCGGCAGGTGGCCGCGTACGCAGGCAGTTTATCCCCAGCGGATTCAACTGCCCGTTCTCCGCATCGGTCAGCGGCACCGTCAGCCCCGGCACGCCGCGCAGCGTCGCATCAAGCCCAGCCGGCGCTTTCCAGACCCCACGCGCGGCGTCCGTGCGCGCCATGATCCCCGCCACGGCACCGCAGGGGGCAAAAGCCTCGATCTGGTTCTCGCGCAAGGGGTTGGGCTGGCGCAGGCGCGGGAAAAACAGCGCGGCGTTGCGACTGACCGTGCCGATCCCCGCCGCCATTCCGCTGATAGCCTGCGCGACGCTGCCCCAGCTTGACGGCGGGTCCACGATCAGCAGCGCGCGGCGCTGTTCACAATAGCTCGCCGCCACAGTCCAGACCCCGCTGGTCGTATCAGTCTGGGGCGCGAAGGGCGGGATGCACAGGAGATTGAAGATATCCGCATCTTCAAGCGCATAGATCCCGGTCTTGTTGGCTTGCGACCCGGTGTAATCCCCGGCGCTCAGCTCGACCCCGTCAGATGCCTGCGTCGTCACCCCCGTCGATAACGTATCCGAGAACGGATCCGCCCCCACCGACACTGCGCCGCTATCGGGCGGCCGCGCGCCGGGCAATGGCCCGAAATTGCGCACCAGCATCGAGCCGTTCGCCAGCACAAGGTCCACCCTGCGCGGATGGTTCACATCAACCGAGACATTGCGAAAGACCTCGACCGCGCCCGTCGATGCGTCGCGGATGGTCAGGTTGAACAAATCAACCGCGCCCCCGGCCACATTGTGATCGACCCGCGCCCGCAGCGCATTGCCCCAGGTCCCGCCATTCGCAGCCTCAAGGTTCAGCCCCCCCGCGAGCGCGATGCGCGCCCGTGTGACCGGTGCAGCCGCCTGCGCCACCGCACTGACCGCGCCTGCGACAGCCGCCGTCGCGGCATCGGCCACATCCTGCGGTGTCGCGGCCCCGGCCACCGCGGCCTGCGCAGCCGCAACCACAGCGCCTGCGGCAGTCGCGGCACTGGGTCCGGCAGCGGCGGCCGCAGCAAGCGCGGCCTGGGCTGCGTCCGCGACATCCTGCGGCGCTGTCGCAGCGGCCACAGCCCCAGTGGCGGCAGTGACGATGGCATCAGCCGCCGTCTGAGCCTCGGCAGTGGCCGAAGCTTCAGCCGCCGCGCGGGCAGTCTCGTCAGCAAAAAAAGGGGCGAACAGGCGCACGACCACAGCCTGCCCCCCGCCGTTGAGAAAGAAATCCCGGATCGCAAAACTCAAGGTCGAGGCGGCCCACAGACCGCCGAACGAGCGCTCGAAATCCCCGAAACTGTTGACAATGGTCGGAGTGTTGACTGGCCCGCGCGCCGCGCGTCCCACAAAGGCAGCAACGGCGGTCGGAACGCCGGATATTCCCCTTACGCCACTTGGAACTTCTTCTACATACACACCTGGGTAGCTGACGTTTACTGGCATTGTGCTAACCCTTGATGCCGATTCCCATTAACCATGTTAGCGGATGGATCACCTTCTGACAATCACGAACTGCGACCTATGGTCGCAGTCATGCGCGCACTCAAATCGGTCAGTTTTCAGGGGCTACATGTGGGCATGACAATGCCCTCGCGACACATCCTCTCCGCAACCTGATAGCTTCGCCGCGGGACAATCTGCAGCTGCGCGAGCGGTGTCTTTCCTTCCATTGCGCTGTCGCCATTTTGGGTTGACACCGGGTCCTGCCCCCCCCCTTGCCGGATGACCGATGCTGTCGCGAAAAGGACACTCTGCAGCACAGTCCAGCCGCCCGCAGAGGCCGCAGCCTGGCGGCCCCGGATGCCCCTCGCGCGGTGTGGGCGCATCGGATGCGCCGCCGCACCAGTGGTCGTGTCCGGCGCGCGCTCTTTCATCGCGCATCTGTTGCGCCCGAAGGCGTGGTGTTCGCATCCCGATCAGCACTTTTGATCGCCTGACCATGCGAAAGCGGAAATGGCACAACGGGACAGGGGGTCATGCTGGCATGTCATCCCCATGGCCGGGGCGCTTCGACAGAAAAGCCACGGCACATCTGTCCGCCAAGGCGGAGGCCGGCTTAACTCTGCGCCGCGCACTTGCCCGCCCCCCCTCAAGGGTCGAACAGCCGCCCCTGCCCTACCGGAGCGGGGGCGGCCAGCCCCAGATGCGCCCAGGCTTTCGCCGCCAGCATTCGCCCGCGAGGAGTGCGCGCGATCAGGCCCTGTTGCAGCAGGAAAGGTTCAATCACCTCTTCGATCGCATCGCGCGATTCCGACAACGCTGCCGCAATCGTTTCGACGCCCACAGGCCCGCCGCCGTAATTCTCGGCCAAGAGCGACAGATAGCGCCGATCCGCCCCGTCGAGGCCCAGATGATCCACCCCCAGGCGCGTCAACGCGCCATCCGCCAGCGTCTGCGTCAGCCGCCCGTCGCCTTCGACCAGCGCGAAATCCACCACCCGCCGCAACAGCCGTCCGGCAATGCGCGGTGTGCCGCGCGCCCGGCGCGCCACTTCGCGCACGCCCTCTTCCTCGGCTGCAATGCCCAGAAGCCGCGCCCCGCGCGCGACGATCAGGCACAGCTCATCCTCCGTGTAGAATTGCAGCCGCGTCGGGATGCCGAAGCGGTCGCGCAGGGGCGTCGTGAGCAACCCCAGCCGGGTCGTGGCACCAACCAGCGTGAAGGGCTGCAATTCGATGCGCACTGTGCGCGCCGCAGGCCCTTCGCCGATCACCAGATCGAGCTGGAAATCCTCCAGCGCGGGATAAAGCACCTCCTCGACCGCCGGGTTCATGCGGTGGATTTCATCGATGAACAGCACATCGCGCGCTTCGAGATTGGTCAGGATCGCCGCCAGATCCCCCGCCTTGGCCAGCACCGGACCAGAGGTCATCCGAAACCCGACACCGAGTTCGCGCGCCATGATCTGCGCCAGCGTCGTCTTGCCCAGACCCGGCGGGCCATAGAACAGCGTGTGATCCATCGCCTCGCCCCGCATCCGCGCGGACTGGATGAACACGCGCAGATTGGCCCGCGCCTCTTTTTGCCCGATGAACTCCTCCAGGCTCTGGGGCCGCAACGCGCGGTCCAGCTCGGGATTGTCTTCAGGCAGATCGCCGCCACGCAGGCTGGGGTCGGGACTGGTCATGCCGTCTACCCTTTCGGTGCGAGACGCCGCAACGCGTCGCGGATCAGCGCGGGGGTTTCCGCCTCAGGCGCATTGGCCTGGGCCTCAGCGACCGCTCGCGCGGCGTCAGACGGCGCGTAGCCGAGATTGGCCAGCGCCGACATCGCCTCGGACACTGCGTTCGAGGCGGCAGGCATCGCCGCAGGGATCGTCGGCGCAGCGGCAACAGCCACAGGGGCCTCTGCATCTGCCGTCCGCGCAGGCATCGCAGGCGCGCTTTCCATGACGGCCATCAGCGCCGGGGCCTTGTCCTTCAACTCATTAGCGATGCGCAGCGCCAGTTTCGGCCCGACACCGGGCGCGCGGCGCAGGGCCGCCGCATCGCCCAGCGCAATCGCGCGCGACACACCGTCGGGCCCGAGCGCGCCAAGGATCGCCATGGATGCTTTCGCCCCCACGCCCTGCACCGAAGTCAACACGCGATGCCATTCCTTTTCCAAGAGCGTCGGAAAGCCGAACAACTGCATCAGATCCTCGCGCACGACCAGCTCCGTATAAAGCGCCGCGACCTCGCCCCGCCCCGGCAGCGCCATCAGCGTGCGCTCCGAGACATGCACGATATAGCCCACCCCGCGCACATCAAGCAGCACATGATCCGCGCCGCGCATCTCGATCACGCCCGTCAGCTTGCCGATCATCGCCCGCCCCCTGCCAGCATCATGCTGCGCGCCGACTGGCTGTGAAACGCATGACAGATGGCAATCGCCAGCGCATCGGCGGCATCGGGCCCCGCGATCTCGACACCGGGCAGCTGCATGCGCACCATGTGATCGACCTGCTCCTTGGCGGCCTTGCCGACACCGACGACCGCTTTCTTGACCGCATTGGGCGCGTATTCGCCCACCTCCAGCCCCGCCTGCGCGGGCACCAGAAGCGCGATCCCACGCGCCGAGCCAAGTTTCAGCGTCGCCACGGCATCCTTGTTGACGAAAGTCTGTTCCACCGCGGCGCTGCCGGGCGCGAATCGCACCATCACCTGCGTCAATTGCGCGTGCAGTTCGAGCAGCCGCGCGGCCAAAGTGCCATCGGGCTGCGAATGACAGATACCGTTGGCCACATGGCGCAGGCGCGGGCCGTCGACATCGATCACGCCCCAGCCCATATTCCGCAGCCCCGGATCAATGCCAATCACACGCATGTTCAGCTCTTTTTTTATCTGCCCTTCACACAGTTAGCACGAAAAGCGAACATCTGCCAAGGGTCGGTTGCAGCACGCCTCGCAAATCGCAAGGCGCAGCCTGCGAGGCCACACCACCGGCTATGCTGCAGATGCATAATGGCTTTGCAAAAACTCATCCTGCTCGCGGCGATGATTTCAGCATATCTGCCTTCAGATCGCCTACGAATTCGGCGGTTTGAAAAGTTTTCTTCTTGGAGGCCGAAATGACCTATTTTGCACATCACCGCAGCCAGACGGAGCTGGTGTTGTCGGGTTTGCAGGGCCTGACACCTGGCGCACTTCTTGCCACTTTCAGGTCGTGGAACGACGCGCGCATCACGCGCAATGCGCTGAACGCGCTCAGCGACCGCGAATTGTCCGATATCGGACTGGCGCGCAGCGATATCGACGCTGTCGCCAACCGCAACAGTTGATCACCCTGACATCCCTGCCATGTATTGTATGAAGCCGCCCTGTTCGGGGCGGCTTTTGCATGTGACGCAGCGATCTGGACCATGGCGGCGCGCGGCCTGCAGGGGCCGCGCCTGACCTCAGGGACGCGGGGCCTCGACCGTGGATGCTGCGACATTGGTGACGCTGGGCAACATAGGGCCAATAAATCCGGCAATCTGCAACGAGATCGGGTCCACTCCGAGCAGCTGCGCCACGACCGAAGACTCGCCCTGACCTTCGACCATCGGCGCAACCAGCGCGGCATAGTCGCGCGGACCGTTCAGCGCCAGCACGAAGCTCTTGAGCAAGAGCAAGAAGACACCGAGCGTCACGACACTGCCCAGAACCGACGAGATCAGGCCCAATCGTCGCGCACGACGCATCTTGCGGTACTTTGGATCGTTCTTGAGGTGCTTTTGCACCACGCGCATACGGCGCTTCTTGAAATCCAGTTCCTGTTCCGGCGTCATGGGCGGCCTCAATTCCAGGGAGTGATGCAGAGTTTGCACTGCTTCTCTTTCGCTACCCTTTCGAAATAATTTAAAATTCAGGCAAAAATTTGACGAGTCGCGGGCCGGGTCTGCCCAAATTCATCGACGCAGCGTCAAAGTGGCCCATTCACCGATATCTTCACGATGCGCCAGCGCGAAGCCTTCCGCCTCATAGGCCGCGAGAACCTGCGCGGCCTGTTCCACCAGCAGGCCCGACAGGATCACATGACTGCCTGCGCGCGTGACCCGCGCCATGTCCGGGGCAAGGGCAATCAGCGGCCCCATCAGGATATTGGCGAAAACCAGATCATAGGGGGCCGCGGCCTGCAGGTCAGGGTGATCAAATCCCGTGGCCTCCAGACAGCGCACGCGCCCTTCCAGATCATTCGCGGCAATATTGACCGTCGCCACTTCGACAGCGACTGCGTCAATGTCACTTGCCAGCACCGGCTCGGGCCAGATCCGCGCAGCCGCCATCGCCAGCACGGCGGTCCCGCAGCCAATATCGACCACGTTGCGCCCCCGAAATCCGGCCGCGTCCAACCGGTCAAGCGCGCGCAGACAGCCCAGAGTCGTGCCGTGATGGCCGGTGCCGAAAGCCATCGACGCTTCGATCAACAGCCCAACACGCCCCTCGGGCAGCTTGTCGGCATCGTGACTGCCATAGACGAAAAACCGCCCCGCCTCGACGGGCGAGAGATCCCGGCGGACCTTCGCGACCCAGTCGATTTCGGGCAATTCCGACACGATGAAAGGCTGCGCGCCGAAAGCCTGCGCCATCAGCATCAGCTCGATCTCGTCCGGCTCCTCGACGAAATAGCCGCCGACTTCCCACAGGTTAGAGCCGTCTTCCATCTCGAACACCCCGACCCCCGTGGGCTCAGGGTCCATGTTTTCCATCGCCTCGGACAGCGCATAGGCCGCCTCGGCAGAGGTGAGTTTGGTGATGGCAGTAAAGGTGGTCATGGGCGGCGGCCTTCCTTGGGCGGGATCAGGGGCCGCGATACTGGCGCGGCCCTGCCCGGTCAAGGGAAACCCGCGACGCCTTGCGCCCTCGCGCGGGGGCACACCCCGCGTGCCCCCGCCCGAGGGCGCAAGGCGTCAGGCGCCTACGCCAATCGGGCAGCTCACCCCGGTGCCGCCGATGCCACAATATCCCTGTGGGTTCTTGTGCAGATATTGCTGATGATAGGATTCGGCAAAGTAGAACACCGGCGCCTCGATGATCTCGGTCGTGATCACCCCGTATCCCGCGGACTGCAGCCGCCCTTCATAGGCCACGCGGCTCGCCTGCGCCGCGTCTCGCTGCGCAGGCCCGCAACAATAAATCCCCGAACGATATTGCGTGCCCCGGTCATTGCCCTGTCGCATGCCCTGCGTCGGATCATGGTTTTCCCAGAACACCTGCAACAGCGCCTCATAGCTGATCTGCGCGGGATCGAAGATCACCCGCACGACTTCGTTATGGCCGGTCTTGCCCGTGCAGACTTCTTCATAGGTCGGGTTCGGCGTGAAGCCGCCGGCATAACCGACCATGCTCAGCCAGACCCCCGGCACGCGCCAGAAAATCCGCTCGACGCCCCAGAAACAGCCCATCCCGAACATCGCCTCCTCCATGCCCTCGGGCAAAGGGGCTTGAAGCGGGCGGCCCGAAATCGCATGGGTCTGCGCGGTCGCGATGGGGCTTGGGCGGCCCGGCAGAGCCTCGGCCTCAGGGATCATGCGGGTCTTGTCAGCGCCAAATCCGAACATGGCAAAATCTCCTTGTGTTAAGCTGAAATATAGCCGCGCCCAGGCCAATGACAACGGCTCAGTAGAAACTCTGCGGGTCAATATCGACGCTCAGCCGCAACTCGCCCTTCAACTTGTGCGGCCGGAGCCATTGCGCAATCGCGGCCTGCAAGGGCGCGGCCTTGGGCGCCTTGACCAGAAGCCGCACCCGGTGGCGGCCGCGAATCCGAGCAATCGGCGCGGGCGCGGGGCCATAAACCTGCGCGCCCACAGCCCGCAAAGGCTGGTCGGCGCGCACCAGATCCTGACCCAGCG
Source organism: Paracoccaceae bacterium (assembly GCA_007692585.1). Taxonomy (GTDB): domain Bacteria; phylum Pseudomonadota; class Alphaproteobacteria; order Rhodobacterales; family Rhodobacteraceae; genus Roseinatronobacter. The sequence continues at coordinate 45,011 of REBU01000105.1, forward strand.
CGAAAGCAGGCTCCAGCGCCGGGGCGGAGATCACGATCCCCGCCAACCGCCCGAAAGGTGGCATGCCAAGGGCGATGCGCTGCGCGGCCTCGCTTTGCCAGAATGCCTCCTCCGCGCCCGACAGAATCGCGCGGATCACCGGATGCTCGGGCTGGCTGGTCTGGATCAAGGCCACGCCCGGCTTCTCTGCCCGCCCGGCGCGCCCAGAAACCTGCCGCACGAGTTGAAACACCCGCTCTGCCGCGCGCAGATCCGAGCCTGAAAGTCCCAGATCCGCGTCAATCACGCCGACCAACGTCAGCGCGGGGAAATTATGGCCCTTGGCCACGATCTGCGTGCCGATGATGATATCGGCCTCGCCGCCCGCAATCGCGCCGATCTGTTCTTTCAGCGCGCGGGCCGAGCCGAACAGATCCGAGGACAGCACCGCCACCCGCGCGTCAGGCCAGAGCGCGCGGGCTTCTTCCTCCAGCCGCTCGACGCCGGGGCCGACCGGGGCCAGCCGGTCCTCGACCCCGCAAGCGGGACAGGTCAGCGGGATCGGTTTGGACGCCCCGCATTGATGGCAGACCAGCCGTTTCAGAAACCGATGCTCCACCATCCGCGCGTCGCAATCATCGCATCCGATCTGATGGCCGCAAGCACGACACACGGTCAGCGGCGCATAGCCGCGCCGGTTCAGGAATAACAGCGCCTGCTCGCCAGCTGCCACCCGCGCGCTGACCGCGCGCTGCAGCGTGGGCGAAATCCAGCGGTTCGAGGGCAGCTCTTCGGCGCGCAGGTCAATCGCGCGCATCTCGGGCAAAGGATTCACGCCAAAGCGCGCCGCCAGATCCAGCCGCGCATATTTGCCGTTTTCCGCATTTACCCAGGTCTCCAGCGACGGCGTGGCCGAGGCCAGCACGATCTGCGCGCCCGCCATCGCCGCACGCAGCACCGCCATGTCGCGCGCATGATAGAGCACGCCCTCTTCCTGCTTGTAGGAACTGTCATGCTCCTCATCGACCACGATCAGCCCCAGATCGCGGAAGGGCAAAAACAACGCCGAGCGCGCCCCGACCACAAGCTGCGCGCCGCCTTGCGCCACCATATGCCAGCACCGCCGCCGCTCGCTCAGCGTCACGCCGGAATGCCATTCTGCGGGCCGCGCACCGAAACGCGCCTCGACGCGGGTCAGGAATTCGGCACTCAGCGCGATCTCGGGCAAGAGGACCAGCGCCTGCCGCCCCTGCGCCAGACAGGCGGCGACGGCTTCGAGATAGACCTCGGTCTTGCCCGAACCCGTCACCCCGCGCAGAAGCGTCGTGCCATAGCCGCCCCTGCGCAGCCCGTCGCAGAGTGCCTGCGCCGCAGCCGCCTGATCGTCAGTCAGATCGGGGCCAGGCCGGGCCGGGTCCAGACGCGGATAGGGCTGGTCGCGCGGGGCCTGCCGCTCGATCAGCGCGCCCGCCTGCACCAGCCCGCGCACCACGCCCAGACTGACGCCCGCCGCCTGCGCCACCTCGCCGGGGGTCAACCCCGCACCGCCGAAATCACCGAACACCGCCAGCGCCTTGTCGCGCGCCTCCGTCATGCGCGCGGGCAAATGATCGCCGGGATAGAGCAGCTTGCGCATGGCCACGCCCTGCCCCAGATCCGGCACCCGCGTCGCCAGTCGCAGCATCGCGGGCAAGGGCGTCAGCGTATACTCCGCCACGCGGGCCAGAAAATCGCGCAGCTCCGCGCGCATCGGCGCGGCGTCGAGCACCCGGCCCACGCGGCGCAGCTTCTCGCGCGGGAACGTGCCCTCGGCCGCGCCCCAGACCACCCCGACCACCCGGCGCGGCCCCAGCGGCACTTCGACAAACGCGCCCAGCCACGCGCCGCCCTCGGGCGCGAGATAGTCGAGCACGCGGCCCAGAGGCTCGGCCGTCAGCACGCCGCAGGGGGTGCCTGCGTCGAAGAATTCAGGCGTGTCAGTCATGGGCATGGCAAAAGGGGTTCCGGCGCGGCGCGCGTTCAGGTATGACGCGCGCAAGGACTGTCTGCAACCCGAAGGAAATGAGCGATGAAATTCTTTGTAGATTCCGCCGATGTTAGCGCAATCAGAGAGCTGAACGAGCTGGGCATGGTCGATGGCGTGACCACCAACCCCTCGCTGATCCTGAAATCAGGCCGCGACATCATCGAGGTCACGCGCGAAATCTGCGAGCTGGTCGAAGGCCCGGTTTCCGCTGAAGTCGTGGCGCTGGAAGCCGGTGCGATGATCGCCGAAGGGCGCAAACTGGCCGAAATCGCACCCAATATCACCGTCAAGCTGCCGCTGACCTGGGACGGTCTGAAAGCCTGCAAGGTGCTGTCGGGCGAGGGCAAGATGGTCAATGTCACGCTGTGCTTCTCGGCCAATCAGGCACTTCTGGCGGCAAAGGCAGGCGCGACCTTCATCTCGCCCTTCCTCGGGCGGCTCGATGACATCGCGCTCGACGGGGTCGAATTGATCGAGGATATCCGCATAATTTATGACAATTACGGGTTCGAGACACAGATCCTTGCGGCCTCGATCCGGTCGGTGAACCATGTTCTGGACGTCGCGCGCATCGGTGCGGATGTGATGACCGCACCGCCCGAAGTGATCCGCAAACTGGCCTTCCACCCGCTGACCGATGCCGGACTGGCACAATTCATGAAGGATTGGGAAAAAACAGGTCAAAAAATCCTGTGACCTTTGCTATAGTCTTGCGAAGCGATAAAAAACGAGCAGTAAACGGACAGGCCAAGACATGACAGCATCCAACCCAAGGCCCGATGCGGCCACGGAGGTGCGGGACCGCATTATCGCGGACCCGACCCTCATCCTCGACGACAAGGACGTGATGCGCACGCTTGTAGCGGCCAGCGAGCGCGGCATGGGCGACAATATCGTGGATATGCGCGGGCTTGCGATGGAACGGCTGGAAGCCCGTCTGGCGCGGCTGGAGGAAACCCACCGTGCGGTGATTGCGGCGGCCTATGAAAACCTGTCGGGCACCAACCAGATCCACCGCGCGATCCTGCGCATGCTCGACCCCGAGCAATTCGAGGATTTTCTGCATATCCTCGGCAGTGACGTGGCCCATGTGCTGAATGTCGACGCGATCAAACTGGTGCTGGAAAGCCCCGATGCCGGCCCCGACCCGGCGCTGGAGCGGATCTCGGATGTGGTCTGCGTCGTGCGCCCCGGCTTCATCGAAGCTTATATGAGCACCGAGCGCGGCCCGACCACAAGACAGGTCGTGCTGCGTCAGATGATCCCGCAGACCGAAGTCCTTTATGCGGCCAAGACGCCGGACCTGCGCTCGGAAGCCTGCATGCGGCTCGATCTAGGGCAGCACCGGATGGGTGGCATGCTGGTCATGGCTTCGGACAACCCGCATATGTTCAAGGCCGGACAGGGCACCGACCTTCTGTCCTTCTTCGCAGGTATTTTCGAGCGGTCGATGCGGCGCTGGCTGGCGTGAACCGGGCTTTGCCAAGCGCGCAGATGCGCGACGCGCTGGCGGCCTGGCTGGACGGGATGCGCGCGCTCGATGGCGCTTCCGAACATACGATCGCGGCCTATGCGCAGGACCTTCGCGGGTTTCTGGGCTTCATCGCTGGCCATCATGGCGGCGCGGGCGGGCTGCGCCAGATCGCAGAGATCACGCAATCGGATCTGCGCGCCTGGATGGCGTCCGAGCGCGCAGGCGGGCTTGGCAGCCGCAGCCTTGCGCGCAAGCTCTCGGCGTTGAAAAGCTTCGCGCGCTGGCTGGCCGAGCGCGAAGGCTTCGACATATCGCCCATCCTGGCGGCCCGCGCGCCAAAATTCAGCCGCAACCTGCCTCGCCCCCTGAGCGTGGAGGCCGCGCGCGATGTCATCGCGATGGCCCCGCTGCAAAGCCGCGACGATTGGACCGGCGCGCGCGACGCGGCGGTGATCACGCTGCTTTACGGCTGCGGCTTGCGCGTGTCCGAAGCGTTGGGGCTGACCGGGCGCGACCTGCCCCTGCGCGACAGCCTGCGCATCCTTGGCAAGGGCGGACGCGAGCGGCTGGTGCCGGTCCTGCCCGCCGCGCGCGACAGTGTGGCGGCCTATCTGCGCGCCTGCCCGCATCCGGTGGAACCGGACATGCCGATCTTTCGCGGCAAACGCGGCGGCCCGCTCAGCCGCCGCCATGTCGCCAAGGTGATGGAAGCCGCGCGCCTGCAACTCGGCCTGCCCGCCACGGCCACACCCCATGCGCTGCGCCATTCCTTTGCCACGCATCTGCTGGCCGCTGGCGGCGATCTGCGGGCGATCCAGGAGCTTCTGGGCCACGCCTCGCTGCAATCGACGCAGATTTATACAGCCGTCGACACGACGCGGCTGATGGAGATTTACGCCGCCGCCCATCCGCGCGCGGGCCAGTGATTGCATCCTGCTCCACGCTCTGACACACAAGCCCCACTGAAATCCGACAAAGGCCCGCTCCAACATGACCGCAAGCTGGAAAGCCTATTTCGTCCATCTGTTCACGGCCACAGGCGCGGTCTTTGCCATGCTCGCACTGCTTGCGGCGGTGACCGGCGACTGGGCGCTGATGTTCCTGTGGCTGGTCGTGGCCTTCATCGTCGATGGGATCGATGGCCCGCTGGCACGGCGCTACAATGTCAAAAAGCACGCCAAGACCATTGACGGGGTGCTTCTGGACCTGATCATCGACTATCTGACCTATGTCTTCATCCCGGCCTTCGCGCTGTTTCAGTCCGGGCTCCTGCCCGGCTGGACCGGCTGGATCGCGATCATCGTGATCACCTTCACCTCGGTGCTGTATTTCGCCGACACACGGATGAAGACCAGCGACAATTCCTTTCAGGGCTTTCCCGCCTGCTGGAACATGGCAGCTGTCGTGATCTTCGCGACACGGCCCGATTTCTGGGTGATCCTCGCCATCGTGGGCTTTCTGGCCGTGGCGATGTTCACACCGCTGAAATTCATCCATCCCGTGCGCACCGAGCGCTGGCGCGCGCTGTCGCTGCCCGTAGCCCTGGTCTGGACCGCGCTGGCTGGCTGGGCGGCCTGGACCAATTTCGACCAGCCGATGGCCGCAACGGCGGGGCTGATCGTGACAAGCCTCTATCTCACAACTGTCGGCATCGCCCAGCAACTCTGGCCCGCGCGCGGCTGACCCCCCCATCGCGTCAGATGCGCGGGCCACATGCCCCCTTTCGCACTTGCACAAGCCCCGGCCCCGGACTTATGGTCGGGCGCAGGCAAGCCACAAGGAGCACGCGCATGCAGATCAGGACCGTCGGGGTCGTCGGCGCAGGCCAGATGGGCAACGGCATCGCGCATGTCTTCGCGCTGTCAGGCTACGATGTGCTGCTCACGGATGTGTCGCAGGACGCGCTTGAAAAAGCGGTCGCGCTGATCGACCGCAATATCGAACGCCAAGTGACCAAGGGTCGCACGTCGCCCGAGGACAAGGCCGCCGCCATGGACCGCATCCGCACCACGACGCGGCTGGCCGATCTTGGCCCCGCTGATCTGATCATCGAAGCCGCGACCGAGCGCGAGACGGTCAAACAGGCGATTTTCGAGGATCTGCTGCCCCATATCCAGCCGCATACGATCCTGACCTCGAATACATCGTCGATCTCGATCACGCGGCTCGCCTCGCGCACCGACAGGCCCGAGAAATTCATGGGGTTTCACTTCATGAACCCTGTACCGGTGATGCAGCTGGTCGAACTGATCCGTGGCATCGCGACCGACGAGCCCACCTACAAAACCCTGCTCGGCGTAGTTGACTCCCTGGGCAAAACGGCGGCCAGCGCCGAGGATTTCCCCGCCTTCATCGTCAACCGCATCCTGATGCCGATGATCAACGAGGCCGTCTACACGCTCTATGAAGGTGTGGGATCCGTAAAATCCATCGACGAATCGCTCAAACTCGGGGCCAATCACCCGATGGGGCCGCTGGAGCTGGCCGATTTCATCGGGCTCGATACCTGCCTTGCGATCATGAATGTGCTCCATGACGGGCTCGCGGATACGAAATACCGTCCCTGCCCGCTGCTGACCAAATATGTCGAGGCTGGCTGGCTGGGGCGCAAGACTGGCCGGGGCTTTTATGATTATCGCGGCGAGACCCCCGTGCCCACGCGCTGACAAACACGGCTTTGTCGCTTGACCGGGCCGCCAAGATGATGCGTTAAAGCAAGCCATGGCACGCGCGAAATCCCCGAAATCCCCCCGTCAGCCGCAGCGCAAAGCCGGGCTTTTGCGCCGCGTCGCGGGCCAGTTCGAACGGCTCTGGCGCAAGGTGCTTCTGGCCCTTGTCATCGTGCTGGTCCTGGCTTTCGCCTGGGTCGGGCTCTATCGTTTCGTTCCGCCGCCCGGTGGCATCTACATGTTTCAGGAATACCGCCGGCTGGGCGAGATTCAGCGCGACTGGGTGCCGATGGAACGCATAGCACCCGTCATGGCGCGGTCGGTCATCGCCGCCGAGGATGCGAATTTCTGCCTGCATTGGGGCTTTGACATGAATGAGATCCGCCGCGTGATCGAACAGGGCAGCAATCGCGGCGCTTCGACCCTGACGCAGCAGACCGCAAAGAATGTGTTTCTCTGGCATGGCCGCAATTTTCTGCGCAAAGGGCTGGAATCGGGCTTCACACTGATGATCGAAGCGCTCTGGCCCAAGCGCCGCATCGTCGAGGTCTATCTCAATATCGCGGAATTCGACGAAGGCGTGTTCGGCGTTGAGGCTGCCGCGCGCCACTATTTCCGCACCACCGCCGCCGACCTGACCCCGGTTCAGGCCGCGCGCCTCGCTGCCGTCCTGCCTGCCCCCAAAAGCCGCAATGCCGCCAACCCCTCGCAATTTGTGCGCAACCGCGCGGCCTCGATCATGGACGGAGCGGCAACAATCGCCCGCGACGGGCGCGCGAATTGTCTGGGCGGTTGAACTTTCCGTTCCGGCTTGGCAAGAGGGAAGCAGCCCCAAGAATGAAAGCAGTGCATCCCCGATGGCGCGTTTGTATCATGTCCCCCTGTCGCCTTTTTGCCGCAAGGTCCGGCTGACGCTCGCCGAAAAGCGCATCGAGGTCGAGCTGGTCGAGGAACGCTATTGGGAACCCAGTCAGGATTTCATGCGCCGCAACCCGGCTGGCAAGGTGCCGATCCTGCGCCATGAAGGGCGCGTGCTGACGGAAAGCCAGGCGATTTGCGAATATCTCGACGAAACCGTGCCGCAGCCCCCGCTGATCCCGCCCGCGCCCGAAGCCCGCTACGAGATGCGCCGCGTCTGCACATGGTTTGACGACAAGTTCCATGTCGAAGTGACCTCGAACCTGCTTTATGAACGCGTCAACAAGAAGCTCATGGGGCGCGGCTACCCGGATTCGGCGCGCATCAAGATGGGGTCGGCGCGAATCAAGTTCCATCTCGACTACATGGACTGGCTTCTGGGCCAGCGCCGTTGGCTCGCGGGCAAGGATATGACGCTTGCCGATTTCACGGCGGCGGCGCATCTTTCCTGCCTCGATTACATCAGCGATGTGGATTGGGCGCGCTCCGCCCTCGTGCATGAATGGTATTCCAAGATCAAATCGCGCCCGGCCTTCCGCACGCTTCTGGCCGATGCCCTGCCCGGTATGCCCCCACCCGCGCATTATGCCGATCTGGATTTCTGATGCGCTCAGGCCCATGTAACGGTCATGCGCGATGATCTGAAATCCGCCCTTCTGGCCGAAGCGCGCGCCCTGGGCTTTGACGCCTGCGCCATCACCCGGCCCGATGCCATCCCACAGGCCCCCGAACGGCTGGCAGCCTTTGTCGCGGATGGGCGTCACGGGCAGATGGGCTGGATGGCCGAGCGCATGCACTGGCGCGGCGATCCGCACGCGCTCTGGCCTCAGGCGCAGAGCATCATCATGCTGGCACTCAGCTACACGCCCGAACATAACCCGCTCGATCTGCTGGGCTGGCGCGATCGGGGCGTGATCTCGGCCTATGCGCTGGGGCGCGATTATCATGACGTGGTGAAGAAACGCCTCAAGCAGCTGGGCCGCTGGCTGATCGCGGAAGCGGGCGGCGAGATCAAGGTCTTCGTCGACACCGCCCCGGTCATGGAAAAACCGCTGGCAGAAGCGGCAGGTCTGGGCTGGCAGGGCAAACACACGAACCTTCTGTCGCGGGACTTGGGCAACTGGTTTTTCCTCGGCGCGATCTTCACCACGCTCGACCTGCCCCCCGACACCCCGGAGGCCCAGCATTGCGGCAGCTGCCGCGCCTGTCTGGATATCTGCCCGACCGACGCTTTCCCCGCGCCCTTCCAGCTCGACGCGCGGCGCTGCATTTCCTACCTGACAATCGAGCATCACGGCCCGGTGCCGCTGGATCTGCGCGCAAAACTGGGCAACCGGATCTATGGCTGCGACGATTGTCTGGCCGTCTGTCCCTGGAACAAATTCGCGGCCACTGCGCATGACGCGAAGCTTGCCGCGCGTGACGGCATGATCGCGCCCGATCTTGCAGACCTCGCCACGCTCGACGATGCCAGCTTCCGCGCCCGCTTCTCAGGCTCGCCCATCAAACGCATCGGGCGCAACCGGTTCATCCGCAACGTGCTCTACGCCATCGGCAATTCCGGCGACGCGCGGCTCTTGGCACCCGCGCAACGCCTCTGCAACGACCCCGATCCGGCGGTGGCCGACGCCGCCCGCTGGGCCACAGCCCGCCTGCGCGACAGCTAAGGCTCAGTTCTGCAGATAGACTTCCAGACTGTCATCAAGCGCATCTTTCCACGGTGTGTGATGCACCGGCGCCATGGTCCCCGTGATGACCGAACGGTAGGAATTGTCCCGAAACGCCATGATATCCTTGGCCTTGTGCTTCTTCCACTCGAAGAAGGCCTGCGACGCGCCGTCAATATCGAAGGACGGATAATCTGTCTCGGCCACCAGCTCCTTGATGTAATCGGCCTGATAGAGGATCGCGTCCTTGGTATCCTGCCCCGCATCCTCGCGCGCCACGCGGTCGGTGACATCGGCCAGCAACACGGCCTTGTCCTCAGGGATCGCGATCTTGCCCAGGATCGCATCGCGCACCCACCAGGCTTGGGCGTCGAACATGTTGAAGGTGAACCACTGGTCCTGCATCCCCAGATAGAACAGCTTGGGGTTATGCACCCAGACCACCCCTTTATAAAGATCCGCTGTCGCCAGCCGATTGGCGGTTTTCAGCCGCAGATCATCGGGCAGGAAGTTGAAGAAATGCTTGTAGCCGGTGCAAAGAATGATCGCATCGAGATGTTTGGTGCTGCCATCGCTGAAATAGCCGGTATTGCCCTCGACCCGCTCCAGCGCGGGCTTTTCTTCCCAGTTTTCGGGCCATTTGAACCCCATCGGCGCCGAGCGGTAGCACGACGTGACCGATTTCGCGCCGTATTTCCAGCATTGCGAGCCGATATCCTCGGCGGAATAGGACGCGCCCATCACGAGAATATCCTTGCCCGCAAATTCGCGCGCATCGCGGAAATCATGGGCGTGCAGCACGCGCCCGTTAAAGCTCTCGAAACCTGGGTAATGCGGCACATTCGGCACCGAAAAATGCCCCGAGGCCACGATCACATGGTCAAATGTCTCGGAATAGACATGGTCGCGCGTATGGTCATGCACCGTGACCGTGAACAGCCCGCTGTCATCGTCATAGCTCACCCAGCGCACAGCCGTGTTGAACCGCACCCAGTCGCGCACGCCCGCTTTCTTCACCCGCCCCTCGATATAGTCGAACAGCACCGCGCGCGGCGGGTAGGACGCGATCTGCTTGCCGAAATGCTCCTCGAAGGAATAATCGGCGAATTCCAGCCCTTCCTTGGGGCCGTTCGACCACAGATAGCGATACATCGAGCAATGCACCGGCTCGCCATTTTCATCGAGCCCGGTGCGCCAGGTGTAATTCCACAACCCGCCCCAATTATCCTGCTTCTCGAAACAGACGATCTCGGGGATGACCTCGCCCTTTTCCGCAGCAGATTGAAAGGCGCGCAACTGTGCCAGGCCCGAAGGGCCTGCGCCGATAATGGCAATTCGTTTCATGGTCATGTGACATTCCCTTCTGGCGGCGGCGTGGTCGACGGAACCGACAGGCATCCCGACCCGCTCAAAGCTGCGCCAGCCAAACACGATCTGTCAATAATTTTTCACTGCGGGAAACCAAATTTCATGTCAAGATCAGGGTTTCGCCTGTTGCACAGCCCCCGTCGCAGGATCGAGCGCCGCGCGCAAACCCGATGCAGGGCGCAAATGCTTGCGCATCGCCAGATCCGGCGAGAATTGCCGTGAAACTTCCATATCCATTATTTATCAATATCTTGCGAAACATGCGTCGCGAACCACGCCCTCGCATATAGTCAGGCAGAGTCGCATTTGACGACGGTTCTGTCAGTTCTCAACGCGCCACCGCCTGCAAAACAGGCTAGAGTGGGCGCGTAGTCAAGAGGACCGCCATGCGCTATTCCGGTTTCCGCGTGATCAAAGAGGCCCTGACCGGCCATAAAGGCTGGACGAGCGCCTGGCGCGACCCCGACCCGCAACCGCACTATGATATCGTCATCGTGGGCGGCGGCGGGCATGGTCTGGCGACGGCCTATTACCTTGCCAGCCAGTTCCGCCAGCACAAGGTCGCGGTCATCGAAAAGGGCTGGATCGGCGGCGGCAATGTCGGGCGCAACACAACCATCATCCGCTCGAATTACCTGCTCGACGGCAATGAACCTTTCTACGAATTCTCGCTCAAACTCTGGGAAGGGCTGGAGCAGGATTTCAACTATAACGCGATGGTCAGCCAGCGCGGCATTCTGAACCTGATCCACACCGACGCCCAGCGCGACGCCTATATCCGGCGCGGGAATGCCATGATCCTCAATGGGGCCGATGCCGAATTGCTCGATGTCGCACAGCTCAAGCGCGAATACCCTTTCCTGAACTATGACGATGCGCGCTTCCCCATCAAGGGCGGGCTCGCGCAACGGCGCGGCGGCACAGTGCGCCATGACGCGGTCGCCTGGGGCTATGCCCGCGGCGCGGACAGCCGCGGCGTGGACATCCTCCAGAATTGCGAAGTCACCGGCTTTCGCATCGAAAACGGCCAATGCCTCGGCGTCGAGACGTCGCGCGGCTTCATCGGCGCGGGCAAGGTGGGCGTGGCGGTGGCGGGCAATTCCAGCCGCGTGATGGCCATGGCCGGCATGCGCCTGCCGATTGAATCCCATGTCCTGCAGGCTTTTGTCTCGGAGGGCCTGAAACCCGTGATCCCCGGCGTGATCACGTTCGGCGCGGGGCATTTCTACTGCAGCCAGTCCGACAAGGGTGGGCTGGTCTTCGGCGGCGATATCGACGGCTACAATTCCTACGCCCAGCGCGGCAACCTTCCGGTGATCGAGGATGTGGCCGAAGGCGGCATGGCGCTCTTTCCCGGCCTTGGCCGCGTGCGGCTGCTGCGGCTCTGGGGCGGCATCATGGACATGTCCATGGACGGCTCGCCCATCATCGACCGCACCGATATCGACGGGCTCTATTTCAACGGCGGCTGGTGCTATGGCGGGTTCAAGGCCACGCCTGCCTCAGGCTGGTGCTTCGCGCATCTGCTGGCCACGGATCAGCCCCATGAAACCGCGACCGCCTACCGCTTCGACCGCTTCCAGCGCGGCTATATGATCGACGAAAAAGGCATGGGCGCGCAGCCCAATCTGCACTGAGCGCCGCCATGCCCCATTTTCTCGCCAAAAATACTCAAACACAACGCGACCGCCCGGCGCCGCGCTTGCAGGAGCAGCCATGATCATCAACCACCCCCTGCTCGGCCCTTGCGACGCGCAGGAATTCATCTACAAAGGCGACGCGCGCCTGATCGACCGCCCCGATGGCATGAGTGACGGCGCCGAGGCCGCTTTCTACGACTACGCCTACCTGCGCGACAACCCTGCCGGGGAACATCGCGAATTGTGGTTTCACGAACAGGGCGACCGCTCCTGGCTCGTCGTCACCCGCAACACCCTGACGCATGAAATCACATCGGTCGAGCTCGCCCGCGACGTCGCCCGCAGCCGGGGGCGCAGCGCATGAGGCTCCCGTCCGGCGGCCAGATCGACCGCACGCAAAAACTCAGCTTCCGCTTCGACGGGCAGTATTACAAGGGCCATCCCGGCGACACACTGGCTTCCGCGCTGATGGCCAATGGCGTTCGGCTGATGGGGCGGTCGTTCAAATACCACCGCCCGCGCGGCGTGCTGACCGCAGGCAGCGCCGAGCCGAATGCGCTGGTCGCGCTGCGCACCGGCGGGCGGCAGGAACCCAACACCCGCGCCACCACCATAGAGCTGTTCGACGGCTTGCAGGCGTTTTCGCAAAACGCCTGGCCGAGCCTGCGCTTTGATGCGCTCGCAATCAATGACCGGCTGTCGAATTTCCTGACCGCAGGCTTTTACTACAAGACCTTCATGTGGCCCGCGGCCTTCTGGGAAAAGCTCTATGAGCCGCTCATCCGCCGCGCCGCAGGTCTGGGCGCGATCACCACCAAGCCTGACCCCGACGCCTATGACAAGGGCTTTGTGCATTGCGATATCCTGATCATCGGCGCAGGCCCTGCCGGGCTGATGGCGGCGCTGACCGCCGGGCGCGCAGGCGCGCGGGTGATCCTGGCTGATGAAGACAGCCGCATGGGCGGCCAGCTCAATTCCGAGCGTTTCGCCATCGCCGACATGACCGCCCCCGACTGGGCCGCGCAGATCCTCGCGGAACTCAGCACCCGGCCCAATGTCCGGCTCATGTCCCGCACAACCGTTTTCGGGGCCTTCGATCACGGCATTTATGGCGCGGTCGAGCGCGTCAGCGACCACCTGCCCCGCCCGGCCCAAGGCAAGCCGCGCCAGATCCTCTGGCGGATCTATTCGCGCCGCGCGATCCTCGCGACCGGCGCGCTGGAGCGCCCCATCGCCTTCGCCAATAATGACCGCCCCGGCATCCTGAACGCAGGCGCGTTGCGCAGCTATGCGAACCGTTGGGCCGCCGCGCCCGCTGACACAGTCGCCGTCTTCACCAACAATGACGACGGCCACCGCACAGCGGCTGACCTCATGGCGCAGGGCATCACCGTCGCCGCGCTGATCGACACCCGCGCGGACGCGCCCACGCTGCCCGGTGTCGAATGTCTCGCAGGCGCGCAGGTCATCGACACGACCGGGCGGCTGGGGCTGAACAGCGTCACCGTGCGGCTGGCGAATGGCCGCACGCGCAAACTGAAGGTCGGCGCGCTCGGCGTCTCGGGCGGCTGGAACCCCAATCTGGCGCTAAGCTGCCACCAGCGCGGGCGGCCACGCTGGGATGACACCATCGCCGCTTTCGTGCCCACGGCCGACCTGCCCCCCGGCATGTCCGTCGCAGGGGCCGCCGAGGGGCAATTCAGCACCCATGCCGCGCTCAGCACCGGGGCCGCGCGCGCCACGCAGGCGCTGGCGGATCTCGGGCGCATCGCCACGCCCCCCGATCTGCCACAGACCGAAGACACGCCCAGCCGCATCACCCCCTTCTGGCATGTGACAGGCGACAAACGCGCCTGGCTCGACTTCCAGAATGATGTGACCGTCAAGGACGTGAAACTCGCCCATCAGGAAGGCTTCCGCGCGGTCGAGCATCTCAAACGCTACACCACGCTCGGCATGGCGACCGATCAGGGCAAGTCCTCGAATATGGGCGGGCTTGCGGTCATGGCGGAACTGACCGGCCAGAGCATCGCGCAGACCGGCACGACCATCTTCCGCCCGCCCTACACGCCCGTCGCGCTGGGTGCGCTGGCGGGCCGCTCGACCGGGCAGGACTTCCGCCCCCGCCGCCTGACCCCCAGCCACACTTGGGCCACGGAACAGGGCGCGGTCTTTGTCGAGGTGGGCCTGTGGATGCGCGCGCAATATTTCCCCCGCGCGGGCGAAAAGACCTGGCGCGAGACAGTGGATCGCGAGGTGCTGGCCACCCGCGCCTCGGTCGGTGTCTGTGATGTGACGACGCTCGGCAAGATCGACGTGCAGGGCCGCGATGCCGCCGAATTCCTGAACCGCATTTATTGCAACGGCTTTGCCAAGCTTGCCGTGGGCCGCGTCCGCTACGGGCTGATGCTGCGCGAAGACGGCATCGCCTTTGACGATGGCACCGCCGCGCGTCTGGCCGAGGATCATGTCGTCGTCACCACCACCACCGCCAATGCTGTCGCCGTCTATCGCCACATGGAATTCGCCCGCCAATGCCTCTGGCCGGATATGGATGTGCAGCTCATCTCCACGACCGAGGCCTGGGCGCAATATGCCATCGCGGGCCCCAATTCCCGCAAGCTGCTGCAAAAGCTCGTCGATCCGGGCTTTGATATCTCGAATGACGCCTTCCCCTTCATGGCCTGCACCGAGATCACGGTCTGCAACGGCTGCCCCGCGCGGCTGTTCCGCATCTCGTTTTCCGGCGAACTCGCCTATGAACTCGCGGTGCCCACCCGCTACGGCGACGCGCTGATGCGCCGGATCATGGCGGCGGGGGCCGAATTTGACTTGACCCCCTATGGCACGGAAGCGCTTGGCGTGATGCGCATCGAGAAGGGCCACGCGGCAGGTAATGAGCTCAATGGCCAGACCACGGCGCTCAATCTCGGGATGGGACGGATGGTCAGCACCAAGAAAGACAGCATCGGCGCGGTGCTCTCACGGCGCGAGGGGCTGAACACGCCTGACGCGCTGCGGCTCGTGGGGTTTCGCCCCAAGAACCCGAAAGCGCGTATCCCCGCAGGTGCGCATCTTCTGGCCAAGGGCGCGCAGATGCTTGCAGCCAATGATCAGGGCTATGTCACCTCGGCCTGCTATTCGCCCTGCCTGCAAACCCATATCGCCATCGGCTTTCTGAAGGACGGCGCGGCGCGCATGGGCGAGAGCTTACGCGCGGTCAGCCCGCTGACGGGCGAGGATATCGAGGTCGAGATCGTCTCGGCGCATTTCATTGATCCAGAGGGAGAACGCCTCCGTGCATGATCTGGCCCCCCTGACCGCGCTGGGAACAACGCGCCCGCGTCAAGACACCATCGGCCCGCTTACGATCTCTGAGGCCCCGGACTGGGCGCTGGCTTCGGTCGCGGCGCGGCTGGAACAGGAACGCGCCTGCGCTGATGCACTGGCGGGGCTGCTCGGCGGCCCCGCCCCCGGCATCGCGCAGCATGTGCAAGGCGCGGAGCTTGGCGCCTTCTGGATCGGCCCGCATATCTGGCTGATCGAGGCCCCCTACACGCCTGACCTCGCCCAGCGCGTCAAATCCGCCTGCGGGGGCAGCGCCAGCGTGACCGACCAGACCGACGCCTGGGTGCGGTTCGATCTGACCGGCGGCGGGATCGTGGCGGTGATGGAACGGCTCAGTAATCTTGACATCGCGCAGATGCAGCCAGCACAGGCGCGGCGCACGGTGATCGAGCATCTGGGCTGCTATGTGATCCGCCACGCCGACAGCCTGACGATCTACGGCCCGCGCGCCTCGGCGCAGAGCCTGCATCACGCGCTGGTCACGGCTGCGAAATCGGCACTGTAAGCGGCTGGGAACTTGGCAGAGGCGCATTGTCGCGCACGCGGAACATATTGATCTTGCGGCGATCTTCCTCGGGCGTCAGCCCGTGGCATTCGACATAGCGCGCGCGAAAGGGACTGGTCGAGGCATAGCCGATCGCTTCCGCAATCTCGCGCATCGAGCGATTGGAATAGAGCACCAACTGCCGCGCCGCGGCCATGCGCATGTTGCGGTAATAGATCAGCGGGCTCTTGCCCGTCGCCTTCTTGAAAAGCCGCTCCAGATGCCGCGGCGAAATCCCCACCTGCTCGCAGATATCCGCCACATGGATCGGATCGTCCAGATTTTCCGACATCAGCCGCACCGCCCGCGCAAGCGGTTCGGGCAGCATGTCGGCAGTGACAGCCACACGCGGCGCAGGGACTTTCTGGCGCACGCCCTCGCCGCGCACCAGCGGATGCTGGAACCAGCAGGCGACTTCGGTCATTACATCCGCGCCCAGCCGCTTGTCGATCAGCATCAATGCCAGATCGAAGGCCGCCGCCGCGCCTGACACGGTGATCCGCCGCCGGTCGAGCGTGATCACCTCGTCACGCATCGCCAGATCCGGGAATTCATCCGCGAACGCCGCCGCATAGCACCAATGCACCGACGTCGCATGCCCGGCCATCACGCCCGAGCGCGCCAGCGGAAACACGCCCCCGCTGATCGCGCCAAGGATCGTGCCGTGGCGCTCCATCGCGCGCAGCGCCCCAAAACTCTGGCGCGGGCTCTCGAAACTGGCATCGGGCGGGCTGAGCAGGATCAGATAATCCACATCCCGCGCCGACCCCAGATCGCAGCTCGGGTGAAACCGCACCAGCGCGCTGCTATCCACAGGCGCGCCCGTCTCGGAGATCAGCGTCCAGCGAAACGCGCCCCGGCCTGAAATCTCATTGGCCGCGCGCAAAGGCTCGATGATCGAGGTCAGACAGGCCATCGGGAAGCCCGGCAGGATCAGAAACCCCAGATGGATATTTTCATTTCGGGTGCTGCGATTTATACTCTCATGAAACATCTTGCACGCCTTTCGCCCGAAATGGGGATTGCGGGTCACGGTTCAAGGAGAAATCATGCCACAGCCGATCACGCAAAGCGAGGTGAGCGAACGCAAGGCGCGGCTCAATCAGGATCCGCACCGGCTGCGCGAAGAGCGCGAGAATGTCCTTGAAGTCGCGATTGGCCGCGAAGTCCGCGCCTTCCGGCGGCAGAAAAACATCACGGTGTCCGAACTGGCCAACCGCACGGGCCTGTCCATCGGGATGCTGTCGAAGATCGAGAACGGCAACACCTCGCCCTCGCTGACCACGCTTCAGACGCTGGCCCATGCGCTCAGCGTGCCGCTGACCTCGTTCTTTCGCGGCTTTGAGGAGCATCGCGAGGCGGTGCATACCCGCGCGGGCGAAGGCGTGGAAATCGAGCGCGCGGGCACGCGGGCGGGGCATCAATACAACCTGCTCGGCCATATCGGGGCCAATGCCAGCGGCGTCATGGTCGAACCCTATCTGATCACGCTGAGCACCGAGGCCGATATTTTCCCCACCTTCCAGCATGGCGGTATCGAGACGATCTACATGCTCGAAGGCGAGCTTCTCTATCGCCATAGCGACCGGCTCTACCATCTGCGCCCCGGCGACACGCTGTTTTTCGACGCGGATGCGCCGCACGGCCCCGAGGGCCTCGAAAAGCTGCCCGCGCGCTACCTGTCGATCATCGCCTATCCGCAAAACGGCTGACCTATCTCTGCAGCGGGGGTTCGGTATCCAGATCCGGCCAGATACCCGGCGATGTGGGCAATCCGTCATCATATTGCGCCAGATACTCCAGAATCATGGGCCGGTTGCGGATAAAGCCCTTATAGGTCGCCAGTTCCTCGGGCAGATCGCGGATCACCCGGTGCAACCGGCGGCCCCATTTCGGCACCGTCACCAGATCCTCCAATGCGATCAGATAGCAGCGGATCGGAAAAACCAGCGCATTCGAGCGCGGCAGGCGGTAAAAAGTCTGCAATTCCACCCGCAGATGCTGCTTGCGGCCCAGATTGTCGGGCGTCAGCGTTGTCTTCTGCACGCCCCATTTGTGGTAATTCTCGGGGCTGGTATCCAGCAGCGGATTGACCGTCATCGTCCAGTTCAGCCGCCGCGCCGGGCTGCCTTGCTGGATGTTCAGCAGGAATTTGAGCGCCCGCTTGAACACGCCCATTTCATGCGCCAGCGGCACTGGCGCGTGCCATTCGAAGAAATTCATCCCGATGTCGAAATCGAGCGACCAATCGGCCTGTGTCGTGACCATGCCCGCGTCCATCCACAGGTTGTTCTCGCGCTGGTCGAGCAGCGCGTAATCGCCCTGCGCCTGCCGGGTGATGTATTCCATCGGCCCGTAAGGCAGGCTGGCGTCGTCCATGAAGGTGAAACTGTCATCAATGCCCAAGGGCTTGTTGATCCAGCGCCATTTGTCACCTTTGCGATGCAGCTCGAACAGGTCCGGGTAATCCTCGGATTTGCTGACCATGATCAGTTCCAGCAAGTCCCAGCCCGCCAGCGTCATATGCGGCAGCGACTGGCAGCGCAGCGGGTCTTCGGCCAGGACCAGCGCCCGGTCGCGCATTTCCGAAATATAGTGCTCATCCACATCGAAACGCTTTTCAAACACGGACCCCGCAGGCCCGCCGCGATGCTGCTCCATATTGACCGAATACATGTAGCTGTCCTCATGGAACGGAAACGGAAAGCGCCTGATCGCCCATTCCGAGTTGCGGAAAGTGTAATCGTCGCGGAAGGTCTCGTCATTGAACTGGATGGTCATGGCATTCCCCCGTTAGCGGTCGAGCACCAGTGTCTTGCCCGCAAAGCGGCTGACACAGGGCATGATCTTCTCGCCACTGGCGCGCGCGTCGTCTTCGAGCCAGTGATCATTGTGCAGAATGGTGCCGTCATGGCGGATCACACGCGTCTCGCATTGCCCGCAGGCACCCCCTCGGCACAGGTAAGGCGCATCGACGCCCGCGCGCTCGATGGCTTCCAGCAGGCTTTCATGTTCGCCCACCTGCACGGTCTTGCCCGACGCCGCCAGTTCCACCGCGAAAGGCGCCCCCGATTGGGGTGCCAGAAATTCCTCGTAATGCACTACGGCTTCCGGCCAGCCCAGATCCGCGGCCGTGCCCCGCACCCAGTCGATCATCCCGCGCGGCCCGCAGACATAGAGATGCGTGCCCGGCGGCTGACCGCGCAGCAGATCCCCCAACGGAATGCGCTGCCCCGCGTCGTCGTGATAGACCTTCACATGCGCCGGGTGGCGCGCGGTCAGATCATCACCGTAGCTCGCCAAGGCGGCAGAGCGCACTGCATAATGCAGCTCGAACCGGCCCGAGAGCCGCTCCAACTGCCGGATCTGCGACAAAAACGGCGTGATCCCGATCCCGCCTGCAAACATAAGATGTTTCTTCGCCGTCAGGTCCAGCGCGAACAGGTTGACCGGGAAGCTGATCACCATCCGGTCGCCCACCTGCACCTTGTCATGCATGAAGACCGAGCCCCCGCGCCCCTGATCATCGCGGCGCACTGATATGGCGTAATGCGACGGATCCATCGGGTCGGACATCAGCGAATAGGGGTTCATCCGGGTGCGACCGCCGTCCTGCATCTCGACCACCGTATGCGCCCCGCCCGAAAACGGCGGCAGGCTGCCGCCTTCGGCATGTTCAAACTCAAATCGCGTCACCAACGCATTCACGGGCACTTTCGCCCGCACGATCACCGGGATTTTCTGCGTGCCCGCGCTCATTTGTACAACTCCAC